>CAYYPQ010000087.1:0-3341 GCA_964473615.1 uncultured Desulfobacteraceae bacterium | reverse complement strand
GTAGAAAACATTGAGGAGGCCGGTAAATTCTATAAGGACATCCTGGGTCTGAAGATAGAAGAGGTGGAAAACGTGGCCGAGCAAAAGGTGAAAGTAGCGTTTATTCCCATTACAGATAGCGAGGTAGAACTCCTCGAATCTACTGAACCTGACGGCCCTATTGCAAAATACATAAATGCCCGGGGAGAGGGAGTCCAGCACATTGCCTTTAGGGTCGAGAATATCGAGGAGGCCCTTGATGAACTGAAGGCAAAAGGGGTGCGGCTAATTGACCAAGAACCCCGAAGGGGGGCCGGAGGAGCAAAGATAGCCTTCATCCATCCCAAAGAGACAAATGGTGTGTTGGTAGAGATCTGCCAGAGGTAAGTAATGATAAGCCTAGAATCGGTAAGTTATCAAACCATGAGATGTGTCATATGGAGACACGCTGACCTGGACCCGGTCTCCCACCATCACCTTTATCCGGTGCTTTTTCATGCGTCCAGAAAGGACACCCCTGATTGTGACATCATTGTCACACTGAATTTCCATGGTGCCACCACCCAGAACCCTGGTGATTACACCCTCCAACTGAATTAAATCTTCTCGACTCAAGATACTCCTTTCTCGGCACCAGGGCCGGATGTTATATTTGCCTTAACCATATCATTTTTTGGCGTGATGTCAATCAAAGGAGAAAGGTTTTTTACTGACCTTCAAATTCTACTATAGTATAATTTTATTTGATTTCAAAACTGGCACAAAATTTTGTGTCACCTTAACTTTAGTCACTTCGAACTTTAGTTCATTTTAGGCACTTTTCCGGTTAATCCCGGTCACAATAGATTATGCAATCTAATAACTCTTCCAAAGCCATCCATTTTTTTACCCAGATGGGAGATACTTTTTCCCGAGAATCAAGCGAGCTAATTGTCGAGGCCCCCCTTGAAATCGTGATCAATCAACAAAGACATATCCTCATAATGTTCACCCCCCAAATGATCAGAGAATTGGTAACGGGTTTTATTTTTACTGAAGGTCTTATAAGCAAGGTCTCAGAGATTGAAGAGTGTATTATATCTTCGGGCCAAAGAGGTGATGGGGAGCAGGTAATCGAGGCCAAGGTGACGATTTCTTCAAATAGGGTGTTCTCCACCGGCACAAATGAAAAGAGGGTCTCCTATTCTAGCTGTGGTATTTGTGGAAAAGAGAATTATTATGATTTGAAGAATGGGTTAGGTCGCGTGAAGAGCAGGCAGAGGTTCTCCATGGGCAACCTCAAAAAATTCTTGCCCAGGATGCAGATGTTTCAGCCTTTATATGAGAGGACAGGCGGGGCACATGCTGCAATCCTCTTAGATAAAGAAGGCAATCCGATCCTCCACTGTGAAGACATGGGTCGTCATAATGCACTGGATAAGGTGATCGGTTATACCCTGACAAGAGATATTACTTGCGAAGACAAGATACTGGTATCAAGCGGGAGGGCCACTGTGGAAATGATTCTCAAGACAGCCAGAGCGGCAATACCCGTTTTTGTGGCAATGTCCCGCCCCACCTCCCGTGCAGTGGAGGCGGCCAAGTTTTACAATATTACCCTGATGGATATGGCCAAGGGCTCCAACCGCATATACAGTCATGCCCGACGTATTGAAGGATTCTAAGCATACAGGTCTCCCATACAGAGACGTTTCAGGCGTTATCCTTGCAGGAGGCAAGAGTCGCCGTTATGGAAGGAACAAGGCCTTAGAGAAGATTGATGGCGTCCCTCTGATTGAAAGGGTCACGGGAGTAATGCGCCCTATCTTTCAACACCTAATCCTTGTCACAAATACCCCTGAGGAATATTCCTATCTCAACCTCCCCATGTATGAAGACCTTGTCAAGAACCTTGGTCCGTTGGGGGGGATCTTTACCGCACTGACGCTCATCCCTTCCGATTCGGGGTTTTTTGTCGCCTGTGATATGCCCTCCCTTAATGGAAAACTTATACGCCACATTTTAGAAAACAGAGGTGATTTTGACGTAGTCATTCCCATGGTATCCGGAAAATTGGAGACCCTCCATGCCCTGTACAGCAAGCGTTGTCTCCCGGCAATCAAGAAATTGATTGACGCCAGCGAATACCAGGTATTCCGCTTTTTCCCTGAAGTATCGGTTCGATATGTGGATGAGGCCCAGATTCGAGCCTTCGATCCCGGAATAGAATCTTTTTTTAATATTAACAGGCCCCAAGAGTTGAGGAGGTTCAGTAACCGATGACAGAATTAGTGATTGCAACGAGCCTTGCCATCTTGATATCTGCCGGATGTTCGCTATTTGAGGCGGTCCTTTATTCCGTTCCCACCAGGCACATCGAGACACTGGTCCATAGGGGGAAATCCGCGGGAAAAATTTTTAAAAAAATGCGGGAAAACATGGATAGGCCTATCGGGGCCATATTGTCATTGAATACCATAGCCAACACGGCCGGCGCAGCCTTTGCGGGATCCGCGGCAAGCACGGTCTTTGGGCACCAGTGGCTGATTTATTTCTCCATCTTCTTCACACTGGCTATCTTGGTCTTTTCCGAAATCATACCCAAGACAGCGGGAGTTTTCTATGGCAGGACGCTATTACCTATAGTGGCCCATCCAATGAAAATGCTTGTCTGGTTTATGACGCCAGCCACATGGTTAAGTACCCGCATTACCCGTTTGATCGCACGCGGCAAGCCCTATGAAGAGATATCTGCTGAAGAAATCCGGATTATGGCAAGTTTGAGTCTCAGGAGGGGAGGGATCAAGCCATACCAGGATCGAGCAATTGGAAATATACTGACACTTCATACCAGGCAGGCAAAAGACGTAATGACACCCAGGACCGTGGTCTTCTCTCTCAGTGAACATACCACATTGGAGGAGGCAAACAAAGTCCCCAAAAAATGGGAGCACAGCCGTTTTCCCGTTTACGACAGAGACACGGAAGATATAGTCGGGATTGTTCTAACTAAAGAGCTCTTTATGGCCCTTGCAGAGGGAAATAATGATATGCCCCTGACGGAACTGATGCGGCCGGTCCATTTTGTGGTGGAGACTGCACCTTTGAACAGGGTGTTAATGGAGTTCTTGGAATTAAGGCAGCACCTCTTTGTGGTACTCGACGAATATGGTGGCCTTTCAGGCCTGATATCTCTCGAGGATATCTTGGAAGAAATACTGGGCCGGGAAATCATAGATGAATCGGATGAGGTGCCAGACAAGAGGGCCCTTGCGAGACAGCGCCGAAAGAGACTTGTGGCCAGGCGATTTAATACATAGGCCCACAACAGTAAAAAATCCGGGTCCAGAGGGCCCGGCTTTGGCTTGTCCCCAGAGGGGGCC
>CAYYPQ010000086.1:0-3607 GCA_964473615.1 uncultured Desulfobacteraceae bacterium | reverse complement strand
CAGCCTGCAATAAGGATCACTCACCATACGGGAACAGCTCTGAACTATTTATCTTCATTCTCGCCAGACGAAACTTCAACGCAGTGGCCAGACATCCTAAGCCGTATTTGATACTTCGCACGACATTAATTGATGAGGCCTCGGCAAAATACTTCGTCGGACAACTGATCTCGGCAACCGTATAGCCAAACCATACGATCTGGGCAAGCATCTGATTATCAAAGACAAAATCATCAGAGTTGACCACAAGCGGTAGCTTTTCCAACAGTTCCCGGGAAAAGGCCCGATACCCGGTGTGGTATTCAGAGAGCTTTGCGCCTAATAGAACATTTTCAATGAGCGTAAGAAAACGATTTGAAATATATTTCCAACCCGGCATTCCGCCCTTCAACGCATATCCCCCAAGAATCCTGGAACCCAGCACACACTGATAGAGGCCGTTGCCTATCAAGGAGGCCATGGCCGGAAGCAACATGGGGGTATACTGGTAATCAGGGTGGACCATAATAATGATATCTCCACCTCCCTCGAGGGCCAGCCTGTAACATGTCTTTTGGTTGGCCCCGTATCCTTGATTTTTCTTGTGAGTATAAACGACTGTGCCGGGCAAACTCTTTGCAATGGCCACGGTCTCATCCCGGCTCCCGTCATCGACCACAATCACTAAGTCCACAATGCCCTGAGCCATTACCTCATCATAAGTTTTTCTCAGGGTCTGGGCCGCATTGTAAGCAGGCATTACAACAATGACTTTCTTATCTCTAAACATATCAATCTCGCAACTACTCATGTTGGCGGGTTCACGGCTCAAATTTATTTATAGCAGGATAAGGCCTTCTTATTCAACTTCAAAAAATTTCTCCCCTTGATTATTTTTTGCCTCCTTGTTAGAATTTTCATATTTTGTTAAAATCAGCATAAATACATTTTGGCCGCTGCCATAAAGGAGGAAATATGCGAAAAGACTTAATTCAAATAAAATATATGGCAATCCTGCTTGCCGTTGTGCCTTTCTTGCTCCAGGCATCTTATACACAAGGTAAAGAGCCCAAGAAACAGGGGCCAGGATTTTCTGAAAAGGCAGTCTATCTTGGCAAACCACCAAAAGATATGAAGTTCGTCCCTCCATCCTTGAAAATTGGGCCTGATACGGATCATGTGACCTATGTCTCCTTGGGCGAAAAGGGTATGTATGTGAACGTGGATGATAAGCTGAGCCCACTTTACGACCTCATCGGTAAAGGCACCCCCATTTTTAGCCCGAAAAAAAATCGCGTTGCCTTTTTGGCCTTCAGGAACAGGGACAGGAAATGGCATGTTGTTGTAGATGGCCGTGAGGGTCCTGGCTTTGACCATGCGGCTGGAATAGTTTTTAGCCCTGATGGGTCACATGTGGCTTACCGGGCGCAGAATGAAAGGGAACAGTTCGTCGTGCTGGACGGAAAAAGGGGCCCCGCCTTTGACGCTATTGCCAAGAAAAAAAATCCTGTCTTCAGCCCGGATTCCTCTCGAATGGCCTATGTCGCCATCAAGAATAGGAAGACTTTATTAGTTTTCGACAATAAAGAGACACAGGCCTATAGGGCCATGGTAGAACCGGTCTTCAGCCCGGATTCCGCACACCTTGCCTATGGTGTACAAGAGGACAAAAAATGGAATGTTATAGCAGATGGGAAAAAAAGCCGGCCCTATGACAATATCACCACCCCGACCTATAGCCCTAACTCTCGTCACCTTGCATTTACTGCTCAGAAAGGGGAAAAATGGGTAATGGTCAAGGACGGCAAGGAACAAAAGCCCTATGATAAGTTAGGTATACCTACCTTCAGCCCAAATTCAAGTCACCTTGCATATGCATGTCAGAAAGGGAAAGAATGGCATGTCGTCTTTGACGGCAAAGAAGGCCCTGCATTTGACCAGATCCTTTCTTTTTATTTCAGCCGCGATTCATCTCATTTTGCCTATATTGCACGAAAAAAGGACAAAGAAATGGCAGTATTAGATGGCAAACAGGGCCCGGAATTTGACCATCTCGGTGTCTTCCTGTTCAGCGATGACTCTTCCCGATTTGCTTACAGGACGGTTAAAAATGGCAAGTTCAAAATGGTACTCAACGGCAATCAAGGACCAGAATATGATGAAATTGGTTTTTACAGCTTTAGTCCGGACTCTTCGCACTTTGCATATATGGCAATAAAAAACGGTAATAGCAAGATCGTAATAGACGGCAAAGAGGGAAAGACATATAGCTCGGTGAGCATACCCGTCTTCAGCCCGGATTCGGCACATCTTGCCTACAAGGCCTGGGATCTTAAGGGGGAGAGAAAAAAATGGCATATTGTGTTGGATGGTAAAGAGCAACAAGGCTTTGATGCGGTCGGCCGGCCCTTCTTCAGCCCAGATGGGAGGCACATCGTCTATACCGCCAGCTCAAATACAAAATGGTTTGTTGTCGTGGACGGAAAAGCCGGGACACAAACTTTTTTCGGCTTTGTGAAACGTCAACCCCTGGTCTTTGATTCACCCAACCGCTTCCACGGGCTGGCAATTCGAATGCCTGAAAGGGAATACTTCCGGGTGGAGGTAGAGATACCAGAAGGTAGTAAGTAGTCAGGTGATGAGACGGAAGGTTGAAGGGTGGTAGTTACCCAAGGTACTAACTTAGCGGGTCAGTAACAGGAACTAATGCGGCTAATCGTTCAGATACCATGCTATAACGAAGAACAAACCCTTGCTGCCACGGTTCGGGATATACCACGCAAAATTGATGGGATAGATCAGGTCAAGGTCCTTGTCATTGATGATGGGAGCACAGATGGAACGGTTGGGGTGGCAAAGGAAATTGGCGTTGATCACATCGTCCGGAACGTCCGCAACAAAGGACTTGCACGCACCTTCCTTACCGGTCTGGATGCCTGCCTGAGACTCGGAGCAGATATCATTGTCAACACCGATGGCGACAACCAGTATAGAGGACAGGACATCCCCAAACTCATAGCCCCTATACTGAAAGGGGAGGCGGATATCGTGATCGGGGATCGCCAGACCGACAAAAGTCCTCACTTTAGTCCGGCCAAGAAAAAACTTCAAAAAATAGGCAGCTTTGTAGTTCGTATCCTATCAAATACCGATATACCAGACACCGTAAGCGGTTTTCGCGCTTTCAGCCGCGAAGCGGCCATGCAGACCAATGTTGTCTCTTATTATTCCTACACCATTGAAACAGTGATCCAGGCGGGGAAACAAGACATTGCGGTCGCCAGCGTTCCAATCGGAACAAATCCAAAAACCCGTGACTCAAGGTTGTTCCAGAGTATCCCAAAATTTCTGGAAAGTTCGATCACCACCATGATTCGCATGTACACCATGTATCAACCCCTAAAGGTCTTTTTCTTCATTGGCTGCCTCTGTCTCTTATGTGGGCTAATTCCGTCAGTGCGCTTTTTGTCTTACTACATCGACGGCCAGGGGGAGGGCCACATCCAGTCCCTCATTTTGGCCGCAATTCTGTTTATCATCGGCTTCCAGGTCTTGATAATCGGCCTGGTCGCCGATGTCATCTCCTTCAACCGCAAACTCATAGAAGAGATACTTCTAAGGGTAAGAC
>CAYYPQ010000085.1:0-4470 GCA_964473615.1 uncultured Desulfobacteraceae bacterium | reverse complement strand
TTGTGGTCTGGCATTGTCATTCCTTGACAGCCGTTACCCTTCCTTCTATATTTTGACCTTAACTTTAGTCACTTCGGGCTTTAGTTCAATTTAGGCACTTTTCCGGTTCATCCGGGTTAGTACACAGATGAAGGACTGGTTTCTGCAAAATCTCAGAAAAGAGTTATCCAATCTGGACAGTCGAAATCGGCGGCGTTCGCTACCCCCATTGGACCTGATCAGTGATGTGAACGCAAAGATAGAAGGCAAAGATGTCTTGCTTTTTTGCTCTAACAGCTATTTGGGTATCTCATCAGATCCCAGATTGCGTGCGGCAGTGATTGACTCATTAGCCCTCCATCCCTTTGGAAGCGGTGCTGCCAGGCTGATTAGCGGAAATACCTTTAGACACACAGGTCTTGAGAGAAAATGTGCTCAACTCAAGAGTTGTGAATCGTCCATTCTCTTTTCAACTGGCTATATGGCCAATATCGGGGTCATGTCTGCGCTCACAAGGGAGGGCGATGTCATATTCAGTGATGCCCTAAATCACGCGAGCATTGTGGACGGTTGCCGACTCAGTAGGGCCGAGATAAGGATATTTCGGCATAGGGATTACGTCCATCTTGAAAAACTCCTAAAGGACAACGGCCCTAGAAACAAAGGGAAGACAGTGATAGTCACAGAAGGTGTCTTCAGTATGGATGGAGATGTCTCGAATCTAAACGAGATAGGGAGGCTGGCTAGGCGATATAGGTCACTAGTAGTATTGGATGATGCCCATGGAACCGGTATATTAGGGACAGGGGGCGGGGGGCTTTCTGAAGAACAGGGAGCCCTTGAAGTCGTTGATATTATTGTAGGTACTCTTGGAAAGGCCCTGGGATGCTTTGGCGCCTTTGTCGCCAGCAAGAAGGTCGTGAGTGACTGGTTGCTTAATATGGCACGTCCATTTATATATACCACATCTTTGCCAATCTCTGTTGTGGCCGCTGCGGAGGCCGCAATTGATATCGCCGTATCCGAAGGTTGGCGCCGTGAACATCTGCAAAAGCTCTCCAGGTTTGTTTTTGATGAGATCTCAGTGTGGGGAAGAGGGCTTATCCATCAGACGAGAGACGGGAGCAGTTTACATCCATTTACTCCAATAGTTCCCGTGGTAGTGGGTGAGGATGCTGACGCCTTGGAGCTGAGCAAGCGGTTGCAAAGAGACAATTTCTGGGTCCCCGCCGTAAGGCCGCCTTCAGTGGCTGAACACTCAGCGCGACTGCGTATTAGCCTTAGCGCGGCGCATACGAATGAGGACGCAGAAAGACTTGTAGAGGCCCTTTACAGACATTCGAGGGCTATGGGCATATGCGGCTAAAAATGGCTTACATGTTTTTCCCTGCGTGGCCATATGAACAAATAAAATACGGTATGGGACTTTGTAAAACACACTCAAGCGTTTGGACATTATGAAGTTAACAATTCTGATTGTCTGGGATACATAAGGGGGGCCGCAGCATGAAAGAAGGTAGTGTCAATGTTGAAGAGCTGGCTGAGTTAGACAGGCGATATGTCTGGCATCCATTTACCCAGATGAGGGAGTGGATGGACCCACTTGTCATATCGGCGGCAGAAGGATGCTATCTTATCGACATTAAGGGAAACCGGTATTTGGACGGCGTATCGTCTCTGTGGGTGAACGTTCATGGCCATTGCAACCCTCATATCAGTCGTGGAATCGAAAAACAGTTGAAGAAAGTGGCCCATTCGACTTTATTGGGATTGGCCAATGAACCTTCTTCGTTGCTTGCCCAAAGGCTTGTTGAAATATCCCCTCCAGGACTTGAAAAGGTGTTTTATTCCGACAATGGGTCTGCTGCTGTGGAGATAGCCCTTAAGATCGCCTTCCAGTATTGGAAACACATAGATCCAGAAAGCAAGCGAACGCGGTTTATACATCTTGAAAATTCGTATCACGGTGACACATTAGGCGCTGTCTCAGTAGGTGGCATAGCCCTGTTTCATGAGGTCTATGGCCCGTTGCTCCACGAGAACTACTCCATGGAAGCCCCTTATTGCTATAGGTGTTCGAGGGGTCTTTCATGGGATAAATGTGGCTTTAAATGTCTGGACACCTTAGACGGGCTACTTTCCTCCAAGGCCAACAGTGTGGCCGGCCTCATAATTGAGCCCGTGGTCCAGGGTGCGGGCGGGATGATAGTGCAACCCACGGGATATGTGTCTGAAGTCGTAAGCAGGTGTCAAAAGGCGGGCGTCTTGGTGATATTCGACGAGGTTGCCACTGGATTCGGCAGGACAGGCACCATGTTCGCCTGTCAACAGGAAGGTGTTTCCCCGGACATCCTTTGTATGGCCAAAGGATTGACTGGAGGATACTTGCCCCTGGCGGCGACTATGGTCACACCTTCGATTTACGAGGCCTTTTTGGGAGAATACGGTGAACAAAAGACATTCTTCCACGGCCATACATACACGGGTAACCCACTGGCATGCGCGGCTGGTCTGGCCAACCTCGAACTATTTGACAGAGATATGACCCTCCCTGCCATGCAGCCAAAAATAGAAATTCTAAGCAAGAGACTCAGAGATATTTCCGATATGGATCACGTTGGAGATGTTCGGCAGAAGGGATTTATGGTCGGCATAGAGCTTGTAAAAAATCGATCTACCGGAGAGCCTTATCCGTGGGATCAGGCAATTGGCGCAAAGGTATGTATTGCCGCCAGAAAAAAAGGCCTGATCATTAGGCCCCTTGGAGACGTAGTAGTTCTGATGCCTCCTTTAGTGATCAAAGAAAATGAACTCGGGCTACTGGTGGATGTGGTGAAAGAGTGTATTGAAGAAGTTACAGGACAGTAAATCAGGTGTACTGTGAATCCCCTTTTTATCACAGGTACTGATACTGGAATCGGGAAAACTGCGGTAACGGCACTACTGGCAGCTTCGCTGAAGTTCAAAGGATTCAAAGTTGGTGTAATGAAGCCTGTGGAGACGGGCTGCAGAGTGGGTGAAGGTGATAGACTCCTTGCTTCAGATGCAGATTTACTGAGGAAAGCGTCAGGCACGGAGGGGTTGATTTCAGATGCAGAACTCTGTCCGTACAGATTTGCCACACCGGTAGCCCCTGAAGTTGCAGCGGAAAAGGAAGGAAAAGATATCGATCTTGACGTCATTCTGGAGACCCTCAGAAGTCTCAGGGGAGGTTTCGATGTTGTCCTTGTTGAGGGGGCTGGAGGGCTTATGGTGCCTATATCGAGAGACCTTTTGATGAGGGATATCGTAAAGATGATGGGCGCATCCCTGCTAGTAGTAGGTCGCGCGGGCCTGGGTACAATTAACCACTGTCTTTTGACCCTTGGTGCCGCTCTGGAAAAGTCCATCCCAATATTTGGAGTTGTCCTGAACACGCCTGTGGGGCCCGAAGCCGGTGAAGACCCATCTATAGAAGACAATGTGAGGTTTATATCATATTACGGTAATACCCCGGTTTGGGGACCATTGCCATACGATAATGAAGTCTCTTGTGGGCGGATATTACCCTGGGAAAGTGATACCCTTTTAGGGCATATCTCTCCTCTGGTTGAAAAAGTCATAACCTTTTTGCGCTTTTGAAGCCCTGGAGGAGGACCGGCCCACTTATGGGCCTCGAGAGGGTATGGATAACAGAACAATGCCTTTGTACAGGGAGCGCACTTACAGGAAAAGGGTCAACACCAGGGATCTTGTCTCCTTTCATGTGGTAATTAAAGAAACCGACCTATGGGTCAGCGCCGACCTGGACCTGACAAAAGAGACCAGAGACCTAATATTTGACTGCAGGCACCAGATTGAAACCTATATAAACTTTCATCCCGATTTCCTGTCCGCGTTGTTGCCCTGGCAGGAAGACCCTTGTGCCCCTCCATTGGTCAGGGAAATGATCAAAGTCACTAGAGATCTGGGGGTTGGTCCAATGGCTTCTGTGGCCGGCGCTATCGCACAATATGTCGCTGGTGGGCTGCTCAACATCACAAGGCAGGTTATCGTTGAAAACGGAGGGGACATCTATCTTAAGGCCGACAGGCCGATGACGGTCTCAATTTTTGCCGGAAGATCTCCATTGAGTGAGAAACTGGGCCTATCGATTCCCGTGAGGCATATGCCCTTAGCCGTTTGCACTTCATCAGGCACCGTGGGTCATTCCCTCAGTATGGGGGTTGCGGATGCCGTTTGTCTAATCTCACCCTCAGCTACGCTTGCGGATGCATGTGCTACCGCCCTTGGGAACGGGATCAATGGTAAGGGAGATCTCGAAAAAGTGGCTGCCCTGGCCAGACAGGTCAAGGGGATCTTGGGAGGTGTGGTTATTGTTGATGACAGAATGGCTACCTGGGGAGATATTGAACTGATAGAGCTATAAGTAACTGCCTTTGTTCATTGTCAGTTGTGAAACCCCCGCTATGCGGGAGTCAGAGAAATTAGGCTATGCCGTACCAGAAATCA
>CAYYPQ010000084.1:0-5648 GCA_964473615.1 uncultured Desulfobacteraceae bacterium | reverse complement strand
GCAGCGGACTTCTAATCCGCAGGCCGGGTGTTCGAATCACCCCAGGCGCACCAGTGACCCATCGATTCTTTATATCCTTACCTTTAAAAAGGGCTTAAAGATTAAGGCGGAGAGGAGCGAAGAAATAAAAAAATATATCAGCCATGTGTCGGTACCGCTGGTCCACGAGCTCCTTTCAGGGTATTGAATACTGATAGACTGTACGACGGTGTCCGGACCAAACGGTTTTTCCCACGGATGAACCAGGATGTCCTCAAAGCTCCAGCCGGGACGGCGTGTACTTACACGCATTAATCCTTTGCCAATGACGAGCTCTTTTTCAAGGTGTTTGCCATCTACTTGAAAAACGATCCGGTGATATCCTGCCTTACGAGCCTTTATTTTCCAGTATAATTCACGCTTGCTTAAGATGCGTATCTTATTTGCCAGTATCTTCGCTGCGGGCATGGGATTCATTGTCACCTCTGGCCAGGGGGAATTGACCCTGCCGTTGAGCTTCATAGTTACCGTAGCCTCTTCGCCGATTTGCAGAGGGCGATGCTGGTACCAAAGCCCAAGCTGCCCGAGAAGCAAAGATACAGGCAGGATCATTACCAGCATCGGTCTGATGGCATACAAGAGCAAACGCATGGCCCCCATAAAAAGCGATAGCTGCGCCTGAAAGGTAACTGATATATTGTCCTTGAAGAGCTTCAGGGCGAGGAGGTTGGCCTTGACGTCGTCTCTGGCATGCCCGATAGCATTCTGATTGGATATGTATTTAAAAACAATCAGCAACACCACCCCTACCAGTGCAGAGATAATGGTGTTCGACAGCCATCCCGGGACAAGGCCTACCGGGGCAAGGAGAAACCTGGATAAGGCATTTACCGGAATGTTTATCCAGGTTATAAGCAGAGCGAAGAAAGACATCACTCAATGTATCCCAGTCCACGGAGCCGATCGACCACCTTTTCATCCATCTTCTCGGCGCCCTCTTCGGCCATGGCCTTTTCTAAAAGATGAGTAACGAATTCCTCTACACCACTGTATCCTGCAACTTCAGCGGCCTTCTTGGCCCTGGCAAGAAGATTCGAATCAATTTTAATCTTGGCCATTTTCTTCTCCATAAACCGGGTGCTTTGCCCAAAACAATTGGTGGAACCCCTCTTGAGCTTTTCGCCTAAGACGCAAAAATATTTTTTCCATCCATTGAGGGTGGAATTTTTAACCCAAATTCAGTGAGTATGGATGGTGCCATATCTATCAGGGAGGGGGAACTGGCCTTAATGGGTCTGTTACTGAAGATAACCCCTGGTACCTCGGCAACATCCGCACAATGGTCCGCGCTCCATGCGGAGTCGTTATTCTGTAACACTTCATTGGTCATACCTCCCAGACACGTAGCCCATGAGGCCCTATAATCGCGACGGTAACCTATAACCAAATCAGGTGCCAAATACTTAGCAGGGCCTGAATAGGCCTTATCCGTGCGGTGTACCCTGTGTATAACTCTGGCCCCATTTGTGTCTGTCACGGCCTCAAGCCTACTTACCAATTCCCTTAAAAGTATCTCTTTCTCCCTACCAGGATTTACAATTCCATATGCCTCTCTCCCTCTAATATTAAGATAAAGCCCGTTTATGCCCAACCCATATGCCCTGGTGCGAGCCCAGTCAACATCGCTTAAAATCGAAGTGCTATTGGCCGGCTCAATATAGCCATTTTCTCTCAGCCATGTGTTGAGATTAAACTGTCTTTTAAAGTTGGCGAAGCCGTGATCGCTCATCACAATAATAGTGGCCTCCTCACCGTAGCGGTCTAAAATATGACCCACGACTGAGTCCAATCTATTATAGA
This sequence comes from uncultured Desulfobacteraceae bacterium, assembly GCA_964473615.1. Taxonomy (GTDB): domain Bacteria; phylum Desulfobacterota; class DSM-4660; order Desulfatiglandales; family Desulfatiglandaceae; genus CAYYPQ01. Next base: position 3,809 of record CAYYPQ010000084.1, on the reverse strand, counting down.
GTTCCTGTATATGCCCGAAATACTTTGTGGCGTCCTCTTGAGACCTGGTCGGGTGTTTGTCATGTGAGTCCCACCAGAACATATGGGACTGTAAATCTGTGCTGGAAAAATAAAAGAACAGAAGCCCATCATCATAGTGCTGCATGGCGTATTTCAGGAGGGTCAAACGCTCCTGAAGCACCATCTCGGCCTGGATTGCATATTCCGCATCTGTAAATATCTTGTTCGACAGCGCCTTATGGTCTTCCTGAAATCCGGTGGTATAAAACAGTCCCAACTGACTGGAGATCTTCTTAATAAATCCTGGTGGCTCGGTAATCTTAATTGCCGGATCTGATGGGTCCGTATTAATGGGCGACACATACAATCGGAAATTTGGGGATACCTCCTGGAGATAAAAACGACATAGTCCACTTATGTGTTTGTCGGGCATAAAAACAGGCGTAGATAGATCGAAGTCCAGCTTAACCCACTCACTCCATCGTCCCTCTTTGAGCAGAATCTTTTTGTTCTGTATTTCAATAACCACGGCCCTGGACAGCCTGTCACGATGCACCGCAAATTCAACAGTAGTGGGTTGGGGATCCTTTAGAAATGTGTTTGTTGGTCCTATCAAAATGACATTGGCATTCTCATTTTTAAAGGAAATGCCTGAACGCCTGCCACCTCCCTCGTTTCTGGTTTGCAGAGGGCCATCCTCAGAAAAGTGCTGATAGGTGCCATATGTCCCAAGCAGATCTGGAGTACCAAGACCCGAAAGACACCGATGGTGATGGAATTTTGACGGACTTGCAGGATAGTCAGAAGGTAAATTATAGAAGGTGGAACTGATGCCGGCTTCGTCCAGATAATCCCAGAATGGGACTCCCTGTCGCCGCAATAGCGTGACAGGCGGCTTATCGTCAAAAGGCCAAAAATCCAACTGTAGTTTATAGTCTCCTATTGTCCAGTAGCCCTGGCCGGGGACAGTCTCAGCAACCGCAAAGAACGGCATACACTGCTTTTCCGGATGGCGGTGAATAAAATCAAAGATCCCATGGGAACCAGGCCCAGCACCGTTAATAAAGTTTGCCCAGGCAACAGGGCTTTGGGGAGGGATACTTGTTCCAAGGCGTCGATATCCACCGAGATTTCCGAGCCTGGCAAAATTTGGAAGCATACCGGCCTTCATCATCCTTTCAGACAACCGTGGATCCATGCCATCTAGGCCAATGACAATCACTTTCTTTCGTGGTCTCGATGAGAGGCCTGTCCCCTTTGCCGCACGGGCCGATCTGGTACCCAATCCCGTTGTCACCGCCACGGCCGCCGCAGCGGACTGCTTCAAAAACTCCCTACGATTGAGTTTCCCCTTGTCCTTATTGATCATCTTGTACCCTCCCCAACTTTAAAAAAGCGTAATACCCTAAATTGACCTTGCCTGCCGCCCCGCTAGAGCGGGTAAAGGGCCTCAGGTAGCTGTAACCATTTGCTGAGGTTTGCCCGCCTCAGCCACAGCCAGCGGTATTCCATCCATGTGTTCAGGGACCGGAATACCGAACATGGCCAAGACAGTCGGCCCTATATCTATTAGCCTGGGGTTCTCAGAAATAATAGGTCTATTACAAAACACAACTCCGGGCACAAGAGAGGGATCAATACAATGATCGCCGCTCCAGGCCTTTTCATTGTCATGGAAGATTTTTTCGGTAAGCTGGCCTATCGCGGTCTCCCATGACGCACGATAACCCCGGTTGTAACCGACAATCAAGTCGGGGGCCTGGTCTTTGTATGGTCCATGATAAAGTTCCAATGAATTGTAGACGTGTTTAACTGCCGGTTGCCCCCTTATCGGATCCATGAGACCCGAAAGCCCTTCCGCAATTTCCCTTCGCAGTTCGGGAGCCCCATCTCCGGGATCAACAATCCCCTGGAATTCCCTTCCCTTTATATTGAGGTAGATACCTGACAGGCCGACAGCAAAGGCTCTCGTTCTTGACCAGTCAATAGCGGCGAGATATTTCCTGCCACGCAGGCCCGGCTTGACTTCAAGATAGCCATTCTCCTCAAGCCAGCGGTTCAGGTCAACCCCATAACGAAACGAATTGAATCCGTGATCGGAGATAACCATAAGCACAGTGTCTTTACCCTTGCACTTATCCAGTGTCCTCCCAACCAGCTCGTCCATACGCAGATACATGTCTTCGATGACGTTGCGCTCATAATTTTGTCCCAGTGCTTTACGGGCTGGATGTTCTTCATCAATATCGCGCCAAAACGTGTGCTGGATACGGTCGCTGCCATCAAAGACACAAACGCACAGACCGTGTTTCACTTTATCCAGAGAATCGAAAAACATCTTTTCCCGTTCTTCATCCATATTGATGCTCTGCTGAATGAAACCATCGTCCGTGAGGATGTTTTCGTTAAGGGCCCAGGTGTCTTCTGCCAGGCCCAAGGTAGCAAATAGGCCCTGTCGCTTGGCAAGATATGTAGAATAAACACCTGGATGTGCAATGGGCATAACAGGTTTTTCAGGATCGATATTTACAGGCGTGACATATAAATGGAATTCCGGTGCAATATCCAGCAAGAAAAATTTGCAGATACCGTGTACTTTTATACCAGGTGCGGCCTTGAATGTTACCTTTATCCACTCGGTATATTCCCCTTTCTTGAGTCCGCATACCTGGCCGCAAACCTTTACGTTTACAGCTCCGGTATCCCCGATAGTCACAACAAAGGGGCACTTCAAGATGCTTCCATCATTGCGAAGCGGGTTCTCAGGACCGACGAGATCAGCTCTTATCGTATCGCCTATTCTGGTAACTGAAAAAATTTCACCTCCCGTATTTTCACTGTCACTGATATGCTCTGTGGTATAAAAGGAAAAGGTCCCCTGCGTGCCCAGCAAGTCCGGAACGCACATACCCGATAGCTGCACCCCATGGAATTTTTCCGGGGGAAATGTAATGGGGACACGAATGATATCACTAAATATGCCGTATTCGCCCAGAATTTTCCAAAATGGTTTGCCCTTGCGCAGTAAACGGATGTCCGCCTTACCCAAAGGAAGTTGATATTTTCCCAGGCTGAGTTTTCGCCTGGCGCCTCGAATATCCACAGAGCTAAGACGAGGCAGATAGCTCGCCTTGTCCCGGGTCAAAAAATCAAAAATGTTGTGTTTGCCGGGGTTGGAGCCTGTCTGAAACGATGACCATGCCACTGGAGAAATAGGGGGAAGAGTGGTCGCCAATGCCCTGAAACTACCCTGATTGCTGAGTTTGGACAGATTAACAAGCTTACCCTGAGAGAGGAATTTTTTTGTCAGTTCGTGATCCATGCCGTCCAGGCCCAGTATAACGAACTTTTTGACCTTGCTCCCGGCGAAAGCACGACGACCTCTAATCGCTCGAAGGGTATAGCGTATGGGCCAAGAAAGAAGTGCAAATAGTCCCGAAAGGAGTGCTGTAAATATAGCCAAGAATGACCCTGCTACCGCAAAGCCTGCGCCCGGACCAATATACGCATCGCTCCCAACAGGAGTAACCACAACAAAGAAGGCAGTTAGGAGAGTCAGGAGTATTAGTCTAAGAATTTTCCTTTGACGACTTTCCGACATTTTTTTAATTGAATCGAAACTCATGGTGATTTAACATAAAAGAAAGACAACATCGCCATACCTGTACCTGTATGGTTATTCTAACATTATCCTATCCCGATATCAATGTCTTTCTGTGTAAGAGATGTGTAAAATTAGAAATTTATCGCCCCACTCGGGGAATGCGAGAAAAACTCTCGCCCTGAGGCGAAGACTTCAGTCCGACTTT
>CAYYPQ010000083.1:0-5781 GCA_964473615.1 uncultured Desulfobacteraceae bacterium | reverse complement strand
GGGGTCCCCCATTCCGTAACGGCATGAAATGACGAAGGCCTCCCAACAGTCACTTCGAAAAGGCTTCACGACCATTCTTCTTTGAGTTCCTGTTGGGGTGTATCATTTCGTACTTATTATCCGGATGAGCCTAAAATATGTGTCTAAAATATATAGGGACCCTCTTTGAGTCAAGATAAATTGGGACACTGATTTTTCTTGACAAATCTGTAAAGTACAAGCTATCTCCTTAAGTTCCGGAGGCGTGGAGGCTGAAGTATTTTTCCGCCAACTCAAATGCCCGAAGTTGTGTGTCATCATGCATAATTTGTCCCTATTAGCCTTCTACCTTCAGTCTATCCGCCTGAGTAGTTACAAAATCCATACAAGATACGAGAGGAAAAACCCATGAACCCCATCGCATCAGGCCTGAATCAAATCATAAGAGAAGCCAACATACATATCTTCGAGATGCTTTCTGAAGTGGGAAAAAACCTATTCTTCCCGAAAGGCATACTCTCTCAGAGTGCTGAAGCCAAGGAAAAGGCCCACAAATTCAATGCAACAATAGGGATGGCCACCGAAAAAGGAAGGACTATGTACCTGCCTTCTATCATGTCTATGATTAATGGGCTTGAACCGGAAGAGGCCCTCACCTATGCCCCTTCCTTCGGCATAATGGCATTGCGCCGGAAATGGCAGGAGGGGCTAATCGAAAAAAACCCCTCACTTGGAGGTAGAGGGATCAGTCTTCCTGTCGTAACGAATGCGATAACCCATGGTCTGAGCGTTGTCTCGGATATGTGGGTGGACCCAGGGGACACGATTATTCTTCCTGACAAGATGTGGGGCAATTATAATCTCATATTCACTGTGCGCGGAGGGGCACAGATAACTCATTATCCAATGTTTGACTCCAGGAAGAGATTCAATCTGGCGGCCTTTGAGGCCTGCGTGCACGCGGAGGCCAAGAAAAAGGATAAGGTTATTGTTCTCCTCAACTTTCCAAACAATCCCACCGGCTATACCGTGAGCCCGCAGGAGGCGGACGGCATTGTAGATATCCTGACAGACCTGGCCAAAAACGGCACTAATGTCCTGGCAATAACAGATGATGCCTATTTTGGACTGTTTTATGACGATGATACACTGAAGGAATCCCTCTTTGCCAGGCTGGTTGCACGTGCCCCAAGGCTTCTGCCAATCAAGCTGGATGGGGCCACCAAAGAGAATTTCGTATGGGGACTCCGGGTGGGTTTTATTACCTACGGTGCATATCTCAATGACAACTCCACGGGGTTCTACGATGCCCTGGAAAGAAAAACCGCCGGCGCGGTGAGGGGATCCATCTCAAATGCCTCACATCTGAGCCAGGAAATTGTGCTCAAATCATTGCATTCCAAGAATTATCGCGCGGAAAAAGAGGAAAAATTCAAGATCATGCAGAATCGAGCACTGGAGGTGAAGCGGGTTCTGGCTGATCCTAGATATGATCCTGCCTGGGAGGCATATCCCTTTAACTCTGGATACTTCATGTGCCTGAGGCTGAAGACGGTGGAGGCGGAGCCGCTCAGGCTCCATCTACTTGAAAAATATGGCGTGGGGCTGATCTCACTTGGCAAGACCGATCTCCGTGTGGCATTTTCCTGCCTCGAAAGAGAAGACATCCAGGAGCTTTTTGATACGTGCCTCCAGGGGGTCAAAGACCTGGAACCCTGAAAAAGGTAGCATTACACGTTCTTGAGGCCCCTCTTATATTTCCAAAAGCCTCTTTCACGGGGGTGTGAAACTTGAGACGTTATGCTATGATTCCTTAGCCTTTTCTAAACGCAGAGAGTAAGTTCTGATCAAATGTTTTTAACTCTCTGATCTTATTCATTTGGCATACCGAGAGATGCACAAGGTCCCTCGCCGATAGCTTTCCAATATTAAGGTTCTTGTGTTCTTCCCAATCGGGTTCGACCCCTTGTTCTCTTTCATTACAGTCCTCGAAAAACTTCTTCAAAAGAATCGGGTCTGTCAACAATTGCCATTTACGATCCGTGTCCAACATCTTCCTCCCTGCCTCGCGTAGCCAGGCACTAAGCTATTTCGATTCTTTTATGGCACGCGATTTGAATCTCGCCGTCTCTTTCTCATCTAGAATAACTTGCACTCTCATTTACATCAGGGCCTCCCTCCAATGTTTAAAGGGTGTAAGTTAGTTGCATATACATAATAATCTTAGGTATTAAAATTGCCAACATCAAAAAATATATAGATGCCCTTGACAATTCTAAAAACGTGCTTATAATTTTTTCTAACTATATAAACTAATAATATCAAATGGTTATGGTTAAAATTGAGAGTTCTCAATGAGAAAAATCAGAGAAAGGAGGTTTTAAAGTATGACAGTAAGACCATTAAACGACAGGGTACTGGTCCTCAGGATCGAGGAGGAGGAAAAGACCAAAGGGGGTATTATTATACCTGACACGGCAAAAGAAAAACCCCAGGAAGGTAAGGTCATTGCCGTTGGTTCTGGAAAGGTGAATGAGAAGGGAGAAAGGACCCCACTTGATGTGAAACAGGGTGATCGTGTTCTATTCGGCAAGTACGGAGGTAACGAGATCAAAATCGACGGGGTCGAACACCTAATTATGCGTGAAGATGACATCCTTGGTATCGTGGAATAACTAGTCAGGAGGTATCAGTCAATGGCAGGTAAAGAGATAAAATACAGCATGAAGGCCAGAGAAAAAATGATGAAGGGGGTTGACACCCTGGCCAATGCCGTGAAAGTAACCCTTGGACCAAGACGACCAGCTAGGGCTGGATCTTGTGAGGCGCTCTCTTGAAGAGCCCGTCAGGCAGATCGCCAACAATGCCGGATATGAAGGCTCAGTGGTGGTGGAGCGAGTAAAAGACGGCAAGGACGGTTTTGGATTCAATGCCGAAACTGAACGGGGACATTTTGCAAGGGCAGCCCTTCTGGCAGAGGCCCGAGGCCTATCAGAAAAAACGCTTAGGGAGCTTAGGCTTAACGCCCTGTGGCAGATATCCGCACAATACAGGAATGCACCAGGGACCAAAAAACTTGCTCAGCAATATGGACTTTCCAAGAAGGATCTAGAAGATTTTTTTAACAAACGCGCCACAGAGAACAGGAACCAAGGGGATGATAGAGATCTTGAACCGTGTTACGATCAAAGAACGGGCAAGTATCTATCGTTTGAAGAGTGGTTGAATTATTTATTGAGACATTGGGAAAAACTGCCTGTTCTGGAGTAGGATCATCACTGAACATGATCCATATCAAATTGCAGGAACTGCCCTGATTTGGCAGATTCTGGTTGGGGAGAATATTCCTTGGGTTCAGTCCCTTCCATAAATGCCTGAAAAACGGTCTTCGTAGAATAAGGACTGGCCAACAGGCCTGTCTCAGCGTCAATCTTCGCAAATACAACCCCCTCGGGCACCTGAAAGTCTACTATGGGTCGCCCCTTCAGGACATCTGACATGAAATAGAGCCATATTGGGCTTGCCGCCCTGGAGCCGGTTTCGCCCCTACCCATCGGTTTTCGGTCATCATAACCCACCCATACCCCGGTCACCAGCTCGGGCGTGTATCCCACAAACCACGAATCCCACAGATTATTGGTGGTCCCTGTCTTGCCTGCCGCAGGCCTTTTCAATGCCTTGATTCTCCATCCTGTTCCCTCTTGAATGGCGGCCCTTAGTAGATCGGTCATTACATAGGCTGTTTGCTTTGACATAACCTCAGTGACCTCAGGCTGGTTCTCCTCTATGACCTGGCCACTGCGGTCCGTAATCCTTTTGATAAAGATAGGCTTCACCAACATGCCGCCACTGGCAAAGACACAATAGGCCTTGGTTATCTCCATCAGTGATACGCCGGATGACCCAAGTGCCAATGAGAGATCAGGATTGAGCCGGGATTCGATACCCATCTTCTTCGCATATTGAATTACGTAATTAACCCCGATTTGCTTCAGTATTTTTATGGTAATGACATTTCTTGACTTGGCAAGGCCCGTTCTCAACAACGTGGGGCCAAAAAATTTACCCTTGTAATTCCTGGGTTTCCAGACATCTTCGCCAGAATGTTGATCGAATACATAAGGCGCATCCATAAGTACCTTTGCAGGGCTCATGCCCTTGTCCAGAGCGGCGGAATATATGATCGGCTTAAATGCCGACCCTGGCTGGCGCTTGGATTGAATTGCCCTGTTATACTGGCTGAGATAAAAATCCCGCCCGCCAAGCATCGCCTTTACCTCTCCTGTATCAGGGGCCATACAGATCAGGGCACCCTGGACCTCTGGATTCTGCTCTAAGGAGAGCTCCCATGCAAAAGGTGGTTGCCCCCCCTCCTTTAAGAGACGAACAAGTACTACATCGCCTTTCTTGAGGACGTCGGATGGTTGCAACACACTGGACGAATAATAGGGGATCTTGGGATCTGGTTTCCTTGCCCATTTCATCTCGGCAAGTGGGAGCCGACCTCTGAGCTCGCCGATCCTGACTATAACCTCATTTGATTTATCATCAACCTCTTCAACAAGACCCTCCACAACAGAGCCTATTTCAGGCGGGGTCAGGGCCAGCTTCTCCGAAGATTCTACTTCGTAGGCCTGAATCTCATCAGCGGAGAGCCGTTTAATAGGGCCCCTGTACCCTTCCCTCTTATCCAATTCGGATAGCCCTTCTTTTATCGCCTTTTTGGCAGCATCCTGCATCTTCAGGTTCATAGTGGTATACACCTTGAGGCCCCCACGGTATAAAAGCTCCCGGCCATATTTCTTTAAGAGCAGGCGACGAATGTGTTCAGTAAAGCAAGGTACCTTTGCAAAATAATTTTTCGTTTTCGTCTGAATATGGAACTCGGTATCCAGGGCGTCCATTAACTGCTTGTCATTAATGTAACCCTCCTCCCACATCCTCGTCAGGACATATTTTTGCCTGGCCTTTGCCTTATCAAAGTGAGAAACAGGAGAATATCTCGCAGGTGCCTGTGGGAGGCCGGCCAGCAAAGCGGATTCCGCAAGAGACAAATCTTTGGCAGACTTGTCGAAGTATGTGCGCGCCGCCGCCTCCACGCCATATGCCCCCTGCCCCAGATAAATCTGGTTTAGGTATAGAAACAGGATTTGACTCTTAGAGAAGTTCTTCTCAAGCTGGATAGATAAGATTGCCTCCCGCACCTTTCTGCGATACGTCCTCTCGCTGTTCCTGAGCAATAAGGATCTCGTTACCTGCTGGGTAATGGTACTGCCCCCCTGCTCTATCTTGCCCGCGGTAAGGTTCTTATAAAACGCCCTCATAATGCTCTTTATATCCACCCCTTCGTGCTCGAAAAAACGGGCGTCCTCGGCAGCTATAAAGGCGTGGACCAGATACGTAGGGAGTTCTTCCAATGGAACAACGATCCTTTTCTCGTCCCAAAATCTTCCTATCATCTCACCGTCATCACTAAAGACCTCTGTGATAATAGGGGGGCGGTATTCCTTTACCGATCCTATGTACGGCAGGTTACTGGACCAGATATACCAGAAACATGCCCCAGTACAGGCGGCCATGAAAACTACCAGCGAAAAAAGCCAGATTGTGAATTTAAAGAGGCGCTTCATAGGGTCACATCTCAAAATTTGTCATTCCCGACCTGATCGGGAATCCAGTATTTACAAGTAGTTATATTTTTGTCTTGTGATTATATAACCAATATCGCGACTTTTTACGAAGCCGTAAACTTTAGTCACTTCGAACCCTGGCCCAGACATGGTTTATTGGTCCCTTTGTGTA
>CAYYPQ010000082.1:0-5812 GCA_964473615.1 uncultured Desulfobacteraceae bacterium | reverse complement strand
TGCCAAGTCTTCCACTTAGTGCTCTGATTCATAATTTCGCTGACGTATTTTTTGTATTGTTTCACCGCCCGTTCGCTACGCTCACTCAAGCCGCAAAGGACGCAAAGCTTAGGGTGTTTTTTGCGCTATGATTATTAGTCGAAGATGTAGCGCATTTACATAAGACGGAGTAGTCTTTAAATTGTCGCCTCTCACGACAATTTAAAAGAACAAATTTCTCTGCGGCCTTTGCGGCTTTGCGGTGGTTGTAAATTATTCAATTATAATACGTTATCGTATTTAAGGATACATGTACTTAGCTGTAAGATAAACGTCAGCGTTTCAAAAGGGTGGGAGGAAGCTGTAACCCAGAAATCCTTTTGTGGAGTAACGTATGCCGACATAGAAGGCCAATACGATGAAGAGCCTCTTAAGCCAGATGTCTGGAATATACTTGGATGTGCGCGGTCCAATCATTGACCCTACAAAGATGCCCAAAAGCTCTGAACCAATTAGGGCCCAATGGACCAAGACCCCCTTTCCTACCATGTAGGTAAATATGGAGACTATCATGCCCACCAGGACCACTAAGGCACTTGTCCCTGCCACCAGAAACATTGGCAGACCGGCCACCGAGGTCAGGAAGGGCACGAACAGGAATCCACCACCTATACCCAAGAAAGAGGCCAGGGCGGCAATAAAGACTCCGCCAAGCATGGGGATGTAGGCCTTGAATTCGAATTCTACACCGAAGAAAGCAAATCGGATTGTCCCCAGGAAAAAGGTTAGGCCCCAGCCAATCAGGGCCAATATGTAAGCTACCCACTTGGCTTCACCAACCAGGTTGGCCCACAGGGCACTGACAATTACCACGCCAAGGGCAAGGAGCATCAATGCCCAGCTTCCTTTTAAGATCTTGACCCCTTGTTTTGTTTCTGCCCCTTCCTTGTCTTGTTTTTCAAAGGCGGCCGCGGCCTCTTTCGCCTTTTTCCTTTTGGCCTGGCCCTTGGAGGTGGTCTCACGCAAGAGCATGAAACCCAGAAGGAGAACAATTAGGCCAAAGTAGCCGATGTATGCCTTGAGGTTAATCTTGCCGGCAGTAAGATCGGGGATGAGCCAAGAACCGCCTACCCCTCCAATTGCGAGGCATATGCCCAGCGGGGCCACGAGCCTGCCCATGCGGTAATAGTTGCTGCTGGATATCAGGGCGCTAAGACCCACCAGCCATTGGTTGGAGACACGGATGGAGTCGGTGATCAGCTTGTTGAGAGGATGTCCTTTACCAAAGCCCTTGGCATAGTTACCAAGGCCAAAGATGGTGATGTGACCAACTCCAGCCATAATGCCACCAAATGCGCCCACCGTTGAAAAAATCCACCCAACCCATATGGCCCATAAGAACCCGATGATATAATTGACACTTGGGGCACCAGGGATATCAAGGAATCCGGGTTCCGCCTTTTGATCGATCTTTCCCTGTTCTATACTCTTACTAATGGCATCAGAGAGTTTGTCCGCGGAGACAGACGTAGACATGAGTAATGGTAAGGAAACTACACTGATAATAATCGCCAGGCACACGATCCATTTCAGGTTCCCTTTCATTTCGCACCTCCATGCGATAGGGGTTTATAAAAAGAAGGCACACGTTTTCCATTACAGGACGTATGGCGATAATACCAAAGCGCTGAAGTGTTATGAGACATAATAGCCGACCAGTGATTGAAGGGTAATTTAGAACAATGGGCATTAGGTATCAAGGGAAAATTAAGGTGCTATGTAATTTTTTGCTGAAAAGTGGCAATTAATTTCTCATAGAATTCCTATCTTTTACCCACTTGCGAGTGCTGTCCCTCCGATGGTTTTGCTAACTAATTATAATCTAAGCTATATTTTTGGGTTACGAAATATGGCAGAAGTCTTGCAACATGTAAATATCAAAATCATCTCTTTCCTCTTTGAAGTATTTGTTCTTTTCAAGCTAGGTAAACAACAGTTATTAAGTTCCACCCAACAACTTCAAAATAAAAAAATAGGAAGTTAGAGGCGGGACTTAAACATGCTTCTTGGATGTGCGTGCATCTTTTCTACCGGGCGCCGCGAAAAAAATAATAAAAGATTCGCTCCGGAGAGAATAACGGCATTTTTGGAAGCATTGTGGAGAAGGCCTGGTTGGATCGTTAACTAACAGCGTAACCTTCCATTGAACCTTCCATTTAAGCGAGGCAGAGGCTTAGTCGGCTCTGCCTTTTTTTTTGGATAAGATTTTTTCAAGACCTGCTCAAGTTTTTGCGGAGATTTTGTTCTTGAAAAAATGGTCATGATTGGGTAGATACGCACATCTATCCTGGAGTAAAAGCGGGGAAAGGAGAAGAATTGTGAAGATCGCCATAAGCGGCAAAGGGGGTGTGGGCAAGACCACTTTGGCCTCGTTTCTTATCAGGGCCCTGGTAGAGGATGGAAAGAGGGTCTTGGCCATTGATGCCGATCCGGATGCCAATCTGGCACAGGCCCTTGGGGTAAAGGATCGTGATAAGATCGTGCCCATCTCGCAGATGAAGGAACTGATAGAGGAAAGGACCGAGGCCAAAGTGGGGTCTATGGGTTCATTCTTTAAGCTCAACCCCAAGGTCGACGATCTGCCGGAGAGACTTTCCATTGAGGTGGATGGAGTAAAATTAATGGTCATGGGCGGGGTAAAAAAGGGCGGGGCGGGGTGTATATGTCCGGAGAGCACCTTGCTCAAGGCCCTTGTCAGACACATTGTGCTGGCGAGGGACGAGGCCGTGGTCCTCGATATGGAGGCTGGCCTGGAACATCTTGGCCGCGGGACAGCGATGAATGTAGACAGGTTGCTTGTAGTCGTAGAGCCGGGGAGACGGAGTGTCGAGACGGCCCGCCAGATTCGTAAGCTGGCAGGAGATATCGGTGTCAAAAAATTGAGCTTTGTGGGCAACAAGATTCGGTCAGAGAAGGATAGGGACTTCTTGCTGGAGCAGATGCCGGATTTTCAGTTCCTGGGTTTCATCCAGTATCGAGGCAGCATCATTGAGGCCGATCTGGACGGACGTCCCCCATTTGAGACGGATCACGAAACCCTGAAGGCGGTGAAGGAGATGGTCAAGGAACTGTACGCACATACATAGAGGAGATAATGATATGACTAAAAGGATATACAATTTTAACGCTGGACCGGCTGCGCTGCCCCTGCCCGTTTTGGAAGAGATAAAGGAGGAGTTGTTGAATTTCAAGGGCTCGGGGATGTCGGTTCTGGAAATTAGTCATCGCTCCAAGTGGTTTGATGATGTCATAAATGGGGCGGCTGAAACGACCAAAAGGCTACTCAACCTTGGTGATGATTTTCAAGTACTCTTTATCCAGGGGGGTGCCAGCCTGCAATTCTGCATGATCCCTATGAACCTGGCCCTGGACGGGAAGCCACTAGATTATATCAATACCGGGACATGGTCTACAAAGGCTATTAAGGAGGCGAAGATACAGGGGAGGGATGTGAGAGTGATTGCGTCTTCGGAGGACGAGAAGTTCTCATATATTCCGAGGGATTTTATGGTAGACAAGGATGCGGCATATGTCCACTTCACTTCAAACAACACGATTAAAGGGACTCAATGGTCTGAATTTCCTGAAAGTGGGGGAGTACCCCTTGTGTGTGACATGTCTTCTGATATCATGAGCCGTCAGTTTGATGTCAGTCCCTTCGGAGTGATATATGCGGGGGCACAGAAAAACATAGGGCCTTCTGGAACGGCCATGGTGATCATACGAAAAGATATGCTGGCGAGGGTGCCGGGTGACCTGCCCACCATGTTGAGCTATTCCACTTTTGCTGAAAAGAACTCCATGTTCAACACTCCTTCCTGTTTTGTGATATATGCCATCAGTCTTGTCCTGAGATGGCTTGAAGAGACCGTGGGCGGGCTGGAGAAAATGGAGCAAATCAATCAGGATAAGGCGCGTATCCTATATGACTTCATAGATGGTTCCGGCTTTTATCAAGGCACGGCGGCCAGAGACAGCCGGTCTTTGATGAATGTGACTTTCAGGCTTCCCGGTGAGGACCTGGAACGGAAATTCGTTGCGGAGGCCCTAAAAGAGGGGCTGGGCGGGCTCAAGGGGCACCGTTCGGTCGGGGGTTGCCGGGCCTCCATTTATAATGCCACGGGAATTGATGCAGTGAGATCACTGGTGGATTTTATGAAGCATTTTGAAAAGAAAGAGGGGTAAGATATAGTGCAGAAACTCATGCCTGAAATGTTATATCTCCCTCACCCCAATTTAGAAAACCGGCTGTTACAAATGCGAAAAGTGTTCCCAAATTTTTAAAACTTAGGGCATACACCGGAGGCGGCATTGGACTTGAGAAGGACAAGGATTGCTGAAATTATTTCGTCAGAAGAGATCGGGGCACGCTTTACCGTGATGGGATGGGTCAGGACCCGGAGAGACTCAAAGGGTGGGTTGTCCTTTATTGAGGTAAACGATGGCTCCTGTCTGAGCGGTCTTCAGGTCATAGCCGAGGAAAAACTGCCCAATTATCTGGATGAGATTGTCAAGATTCAGACAGGCGCCTCGATTATGGCAACTGGGATTCTGGTTGCGTCCCCTGGAAAGGGGCAAAAGGTAGAGCTTCGGGCCGATGAGATCAAGGTCTTGGGATGGGCAGACCCGGCTGAATACCCCCTTCAAAAAAAGCGACATTCTTTTGAGTTTTTGAGGACAATTGCCCATCTAAGGCCTAGGACCAACACCTTTGGGGCGGTCGCAAGGGTAAGAAACACCATGAGCCGCGCGATTCATGCCTTTTTTCAGGAGAGAGGATTTCTTTACATCCACACACCCATTATCACCGGGAGCGATTGCGAGGGGGCCGGGGAGATGTTCAAGGTGACGGCCTTTGACCTCGACCAGATCCCCAAAAAAGATGGTCAGATCGATTTTGCAGAGGATTTTTTTGCGGGTCCCGCGAGATTGACTGTGAGTGGGCAGCTCGAAGCGGAGATCTACGCGCTTGCCATGGGGGACGTGTATACATTCGGGCCCACATTCAGGGCAGAAGACTCGAATACCTCTCGTCACCTGGCTGAATTCTGGATGGTTGAACCCGAGATGGCATTCTGTGACCTGGATGGTGATGTTGCGTTGGCAGTGGATTTCCTGAAATATATTTTTTCGTATGTGCTGGAAAATTGTAAAGAGGACCTTTTGCTCTTCAACCGGTTTATAGATTCCTCAGTGATAAAGACCCTTGAAGACCTGATCTCACAGGAATTTAAATTTATTACTTACACGGAGGGAATAGAGACCCTGTCAAGGGCCACGGAAAAGTTCGAGTTTCCGGTCTCTTGGGGCAGTGATCTCCAGTCAGAGCATGAGAGGTATCTCTGCGAGAAGGTCTTTAAAAGGCCGATTGTGATGGTGGACTATCCCAAGGAGATTAAGCCTTTTTATATGAAGGTGAATCAGGACGGGAAGACCGTGCGTGCCATGGACGTACTTGTGCCGAAGATCGGCGAGATCATCGGGGGCAGCCAGCGTGAAGATGACTATGATACCCTGCTCGGGCGGATAAAGGAGACGGGCCTCAACCCCGATGACTACTGGTGGTACCTGGAACTCAGGAAGTTTGGGTCGGCTCCCCATGCCGGCTTTGGCCTTGGGTTCGATCGCCTGATACAGTTTGTGACCGGTATGCCCAATATCAGGGACGTAATCCCATTCCCAAGGACACCCGGGAACATGAGTTTCTGATGTGCAGAAATTTCATTGTTAATTGGGAAACCTGGTCCTCAGGGACCGTCAAAGATCCCGCTAC
>CAYYPQ010000081.1:0-7211 GCA_964473615.1 uncultured Desulfobacteraceae bacterium | reverse complement strand
ACCGCTGAAAGCATCTAAGCGGGAAGCCAACCTCAAGATAAGATATCCCTTTCCCTCGACTTGTCGGGGGAGCTGAAGACCCCTTGTAGACTACAAGGTTGATAGGCCAGGTGTGTAAGTGCGGTAACGTATGAAGCTAACTGGTACTAATAGGTCGTGAGGCTTGGCCATAAATTTATACACCCATGCCCTTGATTGCATTTTCTGTATTCTGGGTTCATTGAGATACAATAACCTAATAATTTTTACAGTTTTCGGTGGCTATAGCGAAGAGGAAACACCCGTTCCCATCCCGAACACGGAAGTTAAGCTCTTCAGCGCCGATGGTACTGCGCGGGAGGCCGCGTGGGAGAGTAGGACGCCGCCGAATTCATCTTAAAGGCCTCTCGTTTTACGAGGGGCCTTTTTGTTCGGGGTGGACAAAGTGGGTTCTAAGCCTAGTTCAAGAATAAGCCTGTAGAGTTGGGTCTGAATGGAGAATATAAAAAAAGGGGCCATTAGACTGAAGTGAGGTTGTTATCAGTATGGGTAAAGAAGTGAAGATCAGGATTGAAAAACCCCGGGGTCATTACTGTTTTGCATGCGGAACGGCCAATCCAATCGGCCTGAACCTACAGTTTTACCGGATTGGTGATGATATTTGCTCGGACATTACCCTGGATAGGGTTTACGAGGGATGGCAGAATATGGCGCATGGCGGTATCATATCTGCACTGGTTGACGAGGTTATGTCATGGGCGGTTATGTATTCAAAGAAGATCTTTTTGGTAACACGAAAGATGAAGATCAAGTACGTCAAGCCTGTATTGATCGGTGTCCCCTTGACGGTGAGAGGAACTGTCGTCGACTCATCGCAGACCCCGAAGATTAAGGCGAAAGCTGAGATCCGAGACAACAAGGCCAGCCTGTTAGTCAAGAGTAGCGCTGAATTTATTGAGCTTCCCGCTGAGAGCCTTTCCAGTGTGCCGCAGGGCATGAAGGAAGAGATGCTTTCCCTGTTCAGAAGATTGGCCTGAGCGTAGCTGGGTCATCAAAGTTAATGACCAAAGGATGAATAGGAAAGGGAATGAGTCTGTTTTAGAGTGTTACATGGATTGCAATTTGGGGCAGATTCACTCTTCCTTGCTATTTTCTGTATCCAGAAATTCTCCCACCAGAATATTTCTCAACCAACTGCCTGTAGATTTCCGTTGCGATTCTGCTGCCCTCCATATCTTTGTCTTCAAGCGGCCGTATACGCTTTGCCGGTACCCCCAATATCAATGATCGAGGCGGGAACTTTTTGTTGTAAGACACCAGGGAGTTAGCTCCGATAATGCAGTCATCTCCGATTTCTGCATTGGTCATGACAGTGGTGTTCATTCCGACCATAACATTGCTGCCGATCTTACAGCCTCGGATGATGGCCCCGTGTCCGATTGTGACGTTATTGGCGATCTCGACTCCCACCATCATATCGCTATGTATAACAACATTATCCTGTATATTCGTACTTTTTCCTATGGTTATTTTTCCTTCATCTCCTCTGATTACGGCATTGAACCAGATGCTTGAGCCTTTTTCTATTTCAACATCTCCATATATGCATGCCCCCGGTGCTATAAAAACAGAACCACCTATCCTAGGCCTCAGGATTTCCCTTTTAACGTCTGTCGCCATATTTTCCCTCCACTTTCTTTGATTTCAAAAATGTCTTTTGTGGGGCAGAAGTATCCTGCTTCAATGTCTTAAAGCAGGGAATCACCCTTCGCCTTCAGGGTCATTCTTGACAAATTCCTGCAATAGATATAAGCGTAAAGATTATAGCCTTGTCTAGCCGTACGTGCAAGCCCGTGGGCCACCCGCAAAATATCGGGACTGGAGCAGTGGCTTTTTGCTGTCGGGGCAAACCAAAAACAAGGGAGGAGAAAAATGATTGTAGACGCTCATTGTCACGTGTGGACGTGGAAAATTATATCCGATAACTACTGGAACGAACTGGCCGAGGTGGCAATCGATTTCTTTGAGAGAAACAACCTGGGTTCTCCTACAAGGGACGAGGTGAAAAACATGGTGATGGACCCGATGATGGATCCCGATGGCTCGAAGCTGATAGCAAACATGGATACATCAGGGGTGGACAAAACCATCATCCTGCCCGTGGACTGGGGCTATGGAATTGGGGAAGCGGAGAAGACAATCGATGAGATTAATCAATTCTATGGTTCTCTTGGAAAAGAGTATCCAGACAGGATCATTGCATTCGCAGGCGTTGATCCTATGAGGCCGGACGCCGTGGATATTCTGGACAGGGCCGTGAATGACTATGGGTGCCGTGGACTCAAATACCATCCCGCATCCGGGTTTTATCCTGATTGTGAAGAATCCTACAGGGTACTGGAGAAGGCACAAGATTTTGGCCTGCCTGTGCTCTCTCACACAGGGCCCATATCGAAACCACTCAAGAGCAAATATGCCCAGCCGGTTTATTTGGATACCGTGGTAAGTGATTTTCCACGACTGAAGATCATAGCGGCACACCTTGGTTTTTGCTGGTGGCATGAACTGATGAACCTTATGGCTAGCAAGGCAACCACGTTTTATGCAGATTTTTCTGGGCAACAGATAAAAGCGAACAGGGACTTTGGTGGGTTTTGCTGGATGTTGAGGGAGGCAATTGATGAGGCCGGGGCATCAAAAATCTTATGGGGCACGGACAACCCCCCACTGGAGGCAGTCATCCCTATGAAAGACTGGCTGAATATGATCCGCAATCTTCCTGATAATGCCCCGGATGGTATTGAATTCACGAAGCAGGAAATTGATGCCCTTCTTGGAGAAAATGCTGTGCAGATCTTTGGCCTTAGCGGGTAACTTGTAATACAATAGTAGACAATTAAGGACGCAAAAAGGATGAAGACCGTTTCAATTGTTCGCTACGAGAGGCCCTTGGAATCTGTGCGAAAGGCCGTAGAACTATGTCATGGACTGGAAAACCTTCCGCCAAGGGCGAAGGTGTTTATTAAGCCGAACATTGTTTTCTGGACTCGCAGCACACCTTTTCCCAAGTGGGGTGTAATTACCACGTCCAGGGTGGTGGAAGACATGGTCGTCCTTTTAAAAGAGCATGGGGTTGATGATATTATTATTGGGGAAGGTATGGTGACCTACAGGCCGAGAGATAGGGAAACACCCCTTCACGCCTTTGAGAGCCTGGGTTATAATATCTTGTCAAGACGCTACGGCGTTAAGTGTATTAATGTTCACGAGAGGCCCTTTGAGAAGGTTGATTTGGGTGATGGCGTATTCCTGAATTTTAATGCTGATTTTCTTCATAGCGATTATTTGGTGAACATACCAGTCCTGAAGACCCACGCACAGGCCGTAGTTAGTCTGGGGATCAAGAACTTGAAAGGGACACTGGATATCAGGTCCAGGAAGAAATGCCACAGCGCCGATAGAGAGAGGGATTTAAACTATATGATCGCGAGGTTTCCGCAGATCATTCCTCCGTGTTTCACAATTCTGGATGGTATATATACCAACGAACGCGGCCCTAGTTTTGATGGAAAGATCCGCAGAAGCAATATACTTGTGGCCTCTTCGGACGTCCTCTCTGCCGATATGGTGGGAGCTAAGGTCCTGGGATACGAGATATCGGAGGTGCCACACTTGACCCGTGTGGCTCAAAAATTTGGAAGCCCATTAGACTTATCCGATGTAAAAATTTTGGGAGAGAAGGTGGAGGATGTTGCCTCTCGACATGAATGCTCATTTCCTTATACGGATGACGGGACTCTCCCTTTTCCGATGAAGAGGATGGGTATCAAAGGACTTTCTTTCCGCAAATACGACCTTACCCTTTGCACCTACTGTTCTTTTCTTAACGGCCAGATCCTGATGGAGATTGCCCGCGCCTGGAAAGGACAGCCATGGGATGACGTGGAGGTGCTTACAGGGAAGGCTATGAAGCCCACTCCAGGAAAGAAAAAGACCATTCTGATAGGAAAATGCATCTATCAGACCAACAAAGACGACCCTCACATCAACGAGATGATCGCTATTAAGGGATGCCCCCCCTCAACAAAAGAGATTGTCAAGGCATTTCATCATGCTGGCATCCCCATAGACCCTGCTATTCTTGAGGATATTGATAAAATGCCGGGATTATATATGAATAAATACAAGGGGAGGCCTGATTTTGATGAATCGTTTTTTAGAATCGAGTGATTTGATTGTGCTTTACTATTCCTTCCATCCGTGAATACCCACCAGATCAACAAAACGACAACCTCCAAGGTTTTCCTGGATGTGACCCCCTTTTTTCTTGGTGACTTTGATCAATTCTTGACTAACTCTATTTCCAACGGGTATCACCATGCGACCGCCATCTACAAGCTGATCAAGGAGGGGCTCGGGAATCTTGGGTGCCCCTGCAGTAACCATAATGGCATCATAGGGCTCATATTGTTTCCATCCGATAGTACCGTCAAAGGCCTTAAACATAATATTATTGTAACCTAATTCGGCAAGGAGTTTTCTAGCGCTGACCATCAATGCCCTGATCCTCTCAATTGTATAGACTCTCTTTGACAACTCGGCCAAAATAGCGGTTTGATAGCCGCTGCCTGTGCCGACTTCAAGCGTCTTTTCTCTATTGGTAAGTTCGAGGGCCTCGGTCATGAAGGCCACGATGTATGGCTGCGATATGGTTTGTTTATGGCCTATGGGCAATGGATGATCGTTATAGGCCTCGGCAACAAGTGCCTCCTCCACGAAGCGGTCTCGAGGGACCTTTCGCATTACCTCCAGTATTCTTGGATCTTTGATGCCCCGAGGGACAAGTTGGTTTTTGACCATCCTTTCCCTGGCGACTCGGTAATCGAGGACACGGTTCATAGTTAGCCACCATTTATTGAGGTGATACCTATTCCTTAACATAGAACTTGCAAGAGTGCAATTAGGGGTAAAGACTTTTCCGCGAGGATAGATAGTGCTCATGGGTAGTTATGGAACGGTTTGACAAATACCCTATAACGGCGTTATTCTATTAAAATCAGAGTAACTATTCAGGTTCAAAGTTCCATGCTAGATTGATGAAAACTTAATGTTTTATAATTATTTAGCACTTTAAAAAAACGTATTACCAAGGTGGGGTGAGGGGTGTTTTTCACCAACCATGAAGCCTGAACGGTGAACCTGGTAACCTGAATAGTTACAAATCAGGAAGCCTATTTTCCAGAATAATTAGACAAAGGAGGTGTAACGTTCATTGTGAGAAGAGATCATCGCCCCTATTTTGTAAAAAGGGCATTTATGAAATTCCAGGAGTTCTACGTCAATCATTTCCTGCGCCCACATTTCGATTCCCTCGGCAAGGGTTTTTCTTTCATAAGGCCTTGGGATGTTGAGGTCTTCGGATCGCCAATTGAGTTGGGGGATTTTGTGAATGTCATTGCTTCGCGCGACAGGAAAGTAAATCTTTCGGTCTGGTCTGACAGGGAGGACGTGAGGGGTATCAAAATAGGTAATTACTGCCTGGTGTGTCCTGGAGTAAGAATAGCTTGTGCCTCAGAAATCGTTATTGGCGATAATTGCATGATCGCGAGCGGCGCGTATATTACAGATTCTGACTGGCATGACATATACAACCGGATTTCTCTGGGGAAAGCGGCGTCTATAAAGATAGAGGATAATGTATGGATCGGAGATAGCGCCATTATTTGTAAAGGCATAACTATTGGTAAAAATAGCATCATTGGCACTGGCTCTGTCGTTACAAGCTCGGTATCACCTAACACCATTGCGGCGGGTAACCCTGCCAGGGCAGTAAAACACCTTGATCCAAAGGAAGAAATGGCCACAAGGGCCCATTGGTTTTCAGATCCAGTTGGCCTGTTCAGAATAATCGATGAAGCGGAAAGAGGGCTGCTCCATGGAAACACACTCCTTCACTGGCTGCGATATCTCCTGTTTCCAGTAAAAGGAGACTGAATGGGTTTCTTGACAACAGAATATTTGGGTGATAAATTTCCTCGCCCTGAATCGTACATCAGTTAATCACCTGGAAAAAGGTGGTTTTTTTGTAAGAGTTTGGCTATTTGAAAATGCCAAGCGAATGCCGATGTCTTTTCTTCGTTCCGGGTCTCCCGGGCTGGTCATTTCTAAGCAGTTACGGACGTGGGAATCCTACCCCCTCCACTGTTCTTCCCGTTCCTTCGGAACGGGAAGCCAGGGGGTCCCCCTTCCGTAACTCCTGAAATGACGGCGCCCTCCCGACAGTCACTCATAAAAGACATCACCATTCGCTTGAAGTCGACCAAATTATTTTGAAGAGGGCTAAGCGGATCCATTTTTTCAATAAAGAGTCTGGAGATAACCATGACCTTTCAGGATTTAATAATGACCCTGGAGCAATACTGGGCCAATAATGGATGTTTGATCCAGCAACCATATGATATTGAGGTAGGGGCCGGAACTTTTAATCCAGCAACCATGCTAAGGGTATTGGGCCCTGAACCCTGGCGTGTGGCCTATGTGGAACCCTCCAGGCGACCTACGGACGGCCGATATGGCGAGAATCCAAACCGGTTATGTCACTATTATCAGTATCAGGTGGTTATAAAACCTTCCCCTATAGACATACAGGATATCTATCTCGGGAGCTTAAAGGCCCTTGGTATTGACCCCCTTGATCATGATATACGATTTGTAGAAGACGATTGGGAATCTCCCACCCTTGGTGCCTCTGGTCTCGGGTGGGAAGTTTGGCTCGATGGCATGGAGATCACCCAATTCACCTATTTTCAACAAGCGGGGAGCATAAGGCTGGATCCTATTTCAGTGGAGATAACTTACGGGACAGAAAGAATTGCCATGTATCTTCAGGAAAAAGAGGACGTATATGAACTCAAATGGAATGATAAGATCTGTTATGGTGACGTCCATAGGAAGGGCGAATGGGAACTTTCGACATATCATTTTGAATTGGCCGATGTTGATATGCTCTTGAAGATGTTTGATATGTATGAGCATGAGTCTGTAAGGCTTAGCGAAAAAGGGCTGGTCATACCAGCCTACGATTACTGCCTGAAATGTTCCCACACCTTTAATATCCTGGAGGCAAGGGGGGCAATTTCCGTCACAGAGAGGACCCATTATATTGAACGGATCAGAAACCTGGCTCGCTCCGCTTCAAAGAATTACCTGGCACAGAGAGAAGAGATGGATTA
>CAYYPQ010000080.1:0-7790 GCA_964473615.1 uncultured Desulfobacteraceae bacterium | reverse complement strand
GTCTGAAAGATAAGAGGATTTATTATGAAAGAGCAAAATAAATTATATGTTGCTTCTGATATAAAGGTCTTAGAGGGGTTAATGGCTGTGCAAAAAAGGCCAGCCATGTATATAGGAAACACGGGTTTTGAAGGACTTCATCATTTGGTATATGAGGTAGTTGATAATAGTATTGATGAGGCACTGGGGGGATATTGCGACTTTATAGATCTGCAGATATTAAGTGATGAGAGTGTGGTGATCCTAGATAATGGTCGGGGTATTCCCGTGGACATGCACCAGACTGAGAATATCCCTGCCCTTGAGGTCGTTATGACCAAGCTTCATGCGGGGGGAAAATTTGATAACAAGACTTACAGGGTTTCGGGTGGTCTTCACGGTGTTGGTGTATCGGTTGTTAATGCGTTATCAGAATACCTTGATGTGGAGGTCTACCGCGATGGAAGGGTATATTTTCAGCGTTATGAAAGAGGAAAAACAAAGACCAAACTAGAAATTATAGGTGAAACAAGAAAAAGGGGTACAAAGATCCATTTTATGCCTGATCCCCTCATATTTGAGGAAGTAAATTTTGATTTTGAGACCCTTGCAAAAAGGATGAGAGAACTCTCTTTTCTGACAAAGGGCGTAAAAATTAAGATTTCAGACGAGCGTAGCGGAAGGATGAAAGAATTTATCTATGAGGGGGGTATAAAATCCTTTGTTGAATATTTAAACAAGAATAAAGAGGTACTTCACAAAAAACCTATTTATATTTCACGAGAAAAGAGCAGTGTTTTAATGGAAATTGCCATTCAATATAACAATTCCTATAAGGAGAATCTGTTTACGTTCGCTAATAATATCAATACCAGAGAAGGGGGGAGTCATCTAAGCGGATTTAAGTCAGCCCTGACAAGGAGTATTAATCAATATCTACAGAGTTCTAATTTAGCAAAAAACTTTAAGGAGAAGTTAACAGGTGACGATGTTCGTGAAGGGCTTACCGCGGTTGTCAGTGTTAAGCTCCCAAACCCTCAATTTGAGGGCCAGACAAAGACAAAGCTGGGAAATAGTGAAGTCAAGGGCCTGGTGGAAAATCAGGTTAATGAGGGGCTAAGTAGTTTTTTTGAAGAAAACCCCACTGTTATAAAGTCTATATTGGGCAAGGTAATTGATGCCGCGCGTGCCAGAGAAGCGGCAAGAAAGGCCAAGGAGCTTGCGCGTCGTAAGGGAATTCTCTTTGATCACTCATTACCAGGTAAACTGGCTGATTGTCAGGAGCGGGATGCGAGATATAGCGAGATATTCATTGTAGAGGGGGATTCCGCAGGGGGTTCTGCCAAGCAGGGAAGAGACAGAAAAAACCAGGCTATTTTGCCATTGAAGGGAAAGATACTGAATGTGGAAAAGGCCCGTTTTGATAAGATGATCTCCAGTGAAGAAATACGGACAATGATCTCGGCCCTAGGGACAGGGATAGGTGATAAGGAATATAACATTGAGTTATTGCGATATCACAAGGTGATCATCATGACAGATGCAGATGTAGACGGGGCACATATCAGGACGCTCCTCTTGACGTTCTTTTTCAGGCAGATGCCCGAGCTTATTGAAAGGGGACATCTTTATGTAGCCCAACCACCTCTTTATCGCGTGCTTGCTGGCAAGGAGGAATTATTTCTAAAAGACGAGGATGGGTATAATGATTTTCTCCTTGAAAGAATATGCACTAAGGAAAAGGTCATTTTAGAAAATGGTGAGGAGTTATTTGGAAAAAGACTTGCGCGGCTTTTAAGAGGAGTTATTAAGTTTTATGAGAATCTCAAGATGCTTTCAAGGAGAGGGTATAATCCTAGGTTTATAGAGTTTCTGGCAACTCATGGCCCAACCGACAAGAGTTTTTTCAAGGACGAGTCTTTTATGCAAGATTTTTTTGAAAAGCTTGAAAAAAATGGTTTTGAAGTCCAGGACAGGCATCAGGACCATGACGGAGGTTATTATGAATTTGTTGTTATAGAAAGACACAATGGTGGGCAGGCCTCTGTGGTCGACTGGAATTTTCTATCATCTCCTGAACTGAGACAACTTATTAGTATATCAAAGGAGTTCAGAAAACTCAAGAAAGGAAACTATAGACTATCTGGAGATGGAGAGGAAATAAGAATTAATGATCCTCAGCAGTTGTTAAACAATCTTATGGAGAAGGCACAAAAGGGTTTAAGCGTTCAGAGATATAAAGGTCTTGGTGAGATGAATCCTAATCAACTTTGGGCAACAACGATGGATCCTGGAAAGAGAACCCTTCTTAAAGTGAAAATAGATGACTGGGTTGATACGGACGATATATTTACGGTCCTGATGGGGGACAAGGTAGAACCAAGGAGAGAATTTATTCAGAACAATGCATTAGAGGTCTTGGAGCTGGATATTTAAGGGGACTGTGACTGAAAGGAACACTTTTGGAGAAATAGGATGATTGCGGATTTGACCACGCGTTCTGTCAATATAGAAGATGAAATGAAACGATCTTATCTCGAATATTCGATGAGTGTGATCGTCGGCCGCGCGCTCCCTGATATTAGGGACGGCCTAAAGCCGGTTCATAGACGTATTCTTTATGGGATGTTTGAACTCAACAATTATTTTAACAGACCTTATAAAAAGTCTGCCAGGCTGGTTGGAGATGTTATTGGAAAATATCACCCCCATGGAGATGCCGCCGTGTATGATACCATTGTGAGAATGGCCCAGGATTTCTCCATGAGGTACCCCTTAGTTGACGGTCAGGGAAATTTTGGTTCTGTTGATGGAGATCCTCCAGCCGCAATGAGATATACAGAAGTTAGAATGACGCGGCTTGCACAGAATTTTCTTTCTGATATTGAAAAAGAGACCGTTGATTTCAGCGCCAATTATGATGGTACACTTTCAGAGCCCCTTATCCTTCCCACCACGATACCGAACTTATTGATAAACGGTTCATCAGGAATCGCGGTCGGGATGGCGACAAACATCCCTCCGCATAACCTGTCAGAGATCTGCGATGCAATTACAAAATTGATAGACAATCCAGAGATTGAAATCGAGGATTTGATAAAGATTATTCCAGGGCCGGATTTTCCAACAGCCGGATTCATACTTGGTAGGAAGGGAATTTTTGAGGCCTATAAGACAGGGAGAGGCATTATAAAGGTAAGAGCCAGGGCATTTGTAGAAAAGGTTGCTGAACGCCGTGAAAGGGTTATTATATCAGAAATTCCATATCAGGTTAATAAGTCAAAACTCCTTGAAAAGATAGCTGGGCTGGTAAAAGAGAAAAAGATAGAAGGAGTTTCTGATATAAGGGACGAATCCGATAAGGATGGGATGCGTATAGTAATAGATGTAAAAAGGGATGGAAACCCCCTGGTTATACTTAATCGGCTATACAAGTTTACCCAAATGGAAATCTCTTTTGGGATTATTTTTTTGGCCATCGTTAATGGACGTCCAGAGATCCTGACCCTCAAAGAGATCTTAAGTCACTTCATATCCCATCGTAAAGAAATTATCATCCGGAGGATTATTTATGACCTGAGAAAATCAGAGCAACGTGCCCATATCCTTGAAGGACTAAAAAAAGCCCTGGATTTTTTGGATGATGTGATCGAGTTAATAAGATCTTCTTCCGATCCGAAAGAGGCAAAGAGCAGATTGATATCGGAGTTCGATCTTACAGACGTTCAGTCCCAGGCGATTTTGGATATGAGATTGCAAAGGCTAACAGGTCTTGAAAGGGAAAAGATAAACGCAGAATATCAGGACCTGATCAAGGATATAGAAAGGTTCAAGGCCATCCTTGATAGTCAGACGATGGTATTGCAAATCATCAAAGACGAGCTGATTGAGATACGAGATAGATATAGTGATGATCGCAGGACAGAGATCCTTGAGGACTCAGCCGACATAGACCTGGATGACTTGATTGCACAAGAGGATATGGTGGTAACCATAAGCCATGAAGGGTATATAAAAAGAAACCCAATTAGTCTATACAGGGCGCAACGCAGGGGAGGCAAGGGATTGACAGGCGTCAAACCTAAGGCCGAGGATTTTGTTGAACACCTTTTCGTGGCATCTTCACATGACTATTTCCTGTTTTTTACCAACATGGGTCGGGTCTATTGGAGGAAGGTCCATGAGATACCAGAGGCAGGACGGATGTCTAAGGGAAAGGCCATAGTAAACCTGCTGGACCTCAAGAGAGGAGAACGAGTCGCCACAATCCTTTCCGTTAAGGATTTCGAGACTGGTAAATATGTAATTATGGCGACTCGAAGGGGATTTGTGAAGAAGACTGAGCTGGAATTCTATAGCCGGCCGCGCTCCGGTGGGATTGTGGCCTTGAAAATAAGGGAAGATGATGAGCTAATCGCCGTTAGGGTATCCAGCGGTGAACAGGATATTTTCCTGAGTACGAGGAATGGGAAGTCAATTCGTTTTCATGAGTCCGATTTAAGGCCCATGGGCAGGGTGGCAGCCGGGAATATAGGTATCAGGCTTGAGAGGGGAGATGAGGTGGTAGGGATGGATGCCCTTGAGGAAGGGGCCACGATCCTGACAGTCACAGAAAATGGATATGGGAAGAGGACCAAAACAGAAGAATACCGTTGTCAATCAAGGGGCGGAAAAGGCATCTTGACAATAAAGACCACAGAGAGAAACGGTCTGGTCGTATATTCCTATCAGATCTCTGATCAAGATGAGTTGATGATTATTACTGGGCATGGAAAGATCATTCGCATCAGGGTGGGTGATATTTCAGTCATTGGCAGAAATACGCAGGGGATCAGGTTGATCGGCTTGGGAGAGGATGAAAAGGTAGTGAGCGTGGCCAAGTTGATGGATGAATAGCAACGGAATGATGTTGTTAACCAATGAAAATTGCAAGGAAACCTGACATTTCCAGGATTGCCGTTATAGGTGCAGGGAGCTGGGGAACCACACTCGCCAATCTTCTCGCTCAAAAGGGCCTTGATATAGACCTGTGGGTCAGGGAGCAGGACGTTTTTCGTGACATAAAGAATAATAGAATGAACAGCGTCTTTCTGCCAGGGCTCGAACTCTCTTCCCGCTTAAGGCCGGCAAGCTCATTTGAAGAGGCATTGTCGGAAAAAGAACTTATTGTACTGGCAGTGCCTTCACACGTGTTCAGGGAAATCTTAAACCACATGAAGCCCTTTATAAAACCAACCATGTCGTTTGTAGCGGCTACAAAGGGAATAGAGAATAACACACTAATGACCATGTCAGAGGTTGCTGCCAGCGTCCTACCTGATAATAATATGAGCAGATTTGCGTGCCTAGCCGGTCCAAGCTTTGCAAAAGAGGTGAGCCAAAAGAGCCCTACGGCCATTACCATTGCCTGCCGCGACCAGGAGCATGCAGAGAGACTCCAGCGGCTCTTTTATGCCCAATTTTTCAGGGTATATATTACCAGAGACCTGATCGGTGTTCAGCTTGGAGGGGCACTGAAAAATGTCATTGCTATAGCGGCTGGGGCATCAGATGCCCTAAACTTTGGACATAATGCCCGGGCGGCCTTGGTTACCAGGGGACTGGCCGAGATCAGCCGGTTAGGAGTCGCAATGGGTGCAAATCCTCTTACCTTTGCCGGCCTGGCGGGCATGGGAGACCTCGTATTGACATGCACCGGTAAACTGAGCAGAAATAGGACAGTTGGGTCAAAAATTGGGAAGGGTATGAAACTTAATGACATTACCGCCGGTATGAATGTGGTGGCTGAAGGAATCAAGACTGCCCGGTCCGCTTACGAGTTAGCCAAGAAAATGGGGGTGGACATGCCGATAACACAACAGGTTTATGAGATCCTGTACGAGGGAAAAGATCCAAGAAAGGCGGTCAAGGAGCTCATGACCAGGGAGCTTAAGACAGAGCTGGATTTCTAGACATGTCCCATTTGGTTCTTTAGATATTCATGAAAAGAGAGCAACTCCCACCCGAAAAAGACGGTCTCGACATAAATCTCCTGCAAAAGACGTTATCCAGGTCCATCTTTGGCCGAAATATCATTTTCCATGAGACATTGTCCTCCACTAACAGCCAGGCAAAGGCCCTTGGGGACCAAGGGGCGCCGGAAGGGACCCTTGTGCTGGCCGAACAACAAACCGCCGGCAGAGGCAGGATGGGAAGAAGCTGGTTGTCTCGCAAAAATGAAAACCTTCTTGTTTCCTTGCTCTTAAGACCCCCAATAGATCCCGATCAGGTTTTCGTGTTGACCATGGTCCTGGCCCTGGCGGTAATTGAAGGCGTCAGGGATGTGAGCGCCTTGAGGCCCTTGATAAAGTGGCCAAATGATCTTTACCTTGGTGGCAAGAAGCTCGCCGGAATTCTTACCGAGTTCAGTGTCAAGGGTAAGAAAATTGATTACGTTATTCTGGGGCTGGGCCTGAACGTGAACTGGGGGCCGGAAGATGATGGCTCGATACTGTTCCCCGCTACCAGTATCCTTGCAGAGACGGGTACCAGGGTCTCACGGTCCCATCTCCTTTTTGAGATATTAAAGAGGTTTGAGGTATATTATCGCAAGGCGCTTTGCGGAGATATAGAAGAATTTTATGAGAGATGGAACAAACGATCAATGGTCCTTGGAACCCAGGTGGAGATTAAGTCTGATGATGGGAGCCTTTTTGGAACAGCCTCCCAGATAGACCGCAATGGTGCCCTAATAATACTTGACGAACAGGGGCAAAAGCAGAGAATCCTGTGCGGCGACGTCTCCCTAAGGGTTTTTTAGGGAACATAAGACCAAGCCAAATTATACCTACAAGGACCAATGCCAGGAGGCCCGCCATTGATGGCAAGTTATCGTTCCATTCTCTGAAAGCCGTATGTTTACCCACCACAGAACCATAAGCCGCGCTCCCGATAAAACACCCACCACCGCCACCGCCACCAGAACTTTCTGCTGAAGGGGCCTGGGGGGCAAGGGCGAGACCCGATGGGTCTATTATTATACCGTTTGCTGTGCCATCTGCATCGCCAAAACCGCCGTCCTCAAGTTCTATTTGGACTGACATTCTGTCCGCACTGAATACGGTATGCCCTGAATAATCCTGCCATCCATTAATTGGGTCATATTTATACCATATCGCGCCGGCCGGTGCGGCGTCGGAGAGATAGGCGATGACATAACCAATATCACCGAAATTCTGGACGTGGACCTTGAAGCTGATAAGCCCCAGTGGTAAGTCCGCAGGTCTATTTATATTATCGCTGATAGATGCGGGATCGACTGATTTAATCGAGTCAATGCTTGTTACAGACGTGTAGGTCTTGACACCTAGCTGTGTAATGACACCACTCACCGTGTTTATCGATTTGATGTCAGACTGGAAATTGTCAGGATTTCCGTCTTGGTCCAGGTCTACTGTGTCGTCGACTTCCTGGGCATCGGGTATCCCGTTCGCATCCGTGTCATCAGGGTCGCTGATGATGGTTGAGAACTGATAGGGGATTGCCCACACTGATTCCCCGCCACGATCATCGTAGTATTTGACCCTCCAGTAATAGGTGGTGTTTGAATTCAAGGTAAAATCCGGAAGAGTCAGAGATGTCAGATGAGTGGTGCTCTCGACATCAAGAACGATTTGGCCTGGGTCTGAAAAATCAGAGAGCGTGCTGATCTGCCATCGTGTCTTCGTATGGGTATCAGCGCTATCTGGATCGGAAAAAGGTCCTGTTCCAAGTTGAGGGGTCAACGAGACATCAGTCGCTAGGTCCGCGGGCGAGACAAGGGTAGGTTGAGC
>CAYYPQ010000079.1:0-8174 GCA_964473615.1 uncultured Desulfobacteraceae bacterium | reverse complement strand
ATACGAAAATGATAAATCGATACACACGCCCTGAGATGGGCCGCATCTGGGAGGCCAAGAACGGATATGCCAAGTGGCTTGAGGTGGAAATTGCCGCCTGTGAGGCCATGGCAGAAAAAGGAATAATTCCTGAAGGTGCCCTTAAAAACATCAAGGAAAAGGCCGGTTTTTCTGTCGAGCGCATCCTGGAGATAGAGAAGGAAACCAGACACGATGTTATCGCGTTTTTGACTGACGTGGCCGAACACGTGGGTCCTGATTCGCGTTACATTCATTTGGGCTTGACCTCCTCAGACGTTTTGGATACGAGCCTGGCCCTTCTCTTAAGGGAGGCTATGGGCCTGATTATTCGCGATGTTGAGGAACTTATTGAGGTTATCAAGAAGCAGGCCTTGGAGCACAAGTATACGGTCATGATTGGGCGTTCCCATGGTGTGCATGCCGAGCCGACCACCTTTGGTCTTAAGCTGGCCGTTTGGTATTCCGAGATGAAACGGAACCTGAGGCGCCTGAAGGAATCGCAAGATGTCATCAGCCATGGAAAATTGTCCGGGGCCGTGGGGACCTTTGCCAATGTCTCTCCTGATGTTGAATTCATGGTTTGTAAAAGGCTCGGCCTGAGGCCTGCGGATATATCCACACAGATCATTCAGCGCGATCGCCATGCCCAGTACTTTACATGCCTTGCCATACTTGCGGGAACCCTGGAGAAGATTGCTGTTGAGATACGCCATCTGCAAAGGACAGAGGTGCTTGAGGTGGAGGAGCCCTTTAAGAAGGGGCAAAAGGGTTCTTCGGCTATGCCCCACAAGAAAAATCCCATCGGGTGTGAAAATATTTCAGGGCTTGCTCGCCTGGTGCGGTCCAACTGCCTGGCGGCTATGGAAAATATGGCCCTCTGGCATGAAAGGGACATCAGCCATTCATCTGTGGAAAGGGTCATCGCGCCTGATAGTACGATACTTATAGATTTCATGGTTCATCGTCTGGGGGCAATCTTGAAGGACTTGGTAGTCCATCCTGATAAAATGATCGAGAACCTTAACAAGACAAAGGGCCTGATCTTTTCTCAGCAGGTGCTCATGAGACTTGCGGAGAAAGGTGTTGAAAGGCAGAATGCCTATGTCATGGTCCAAAGAAATGCCATGAGGGTGTGGGAGAGCGGACAGGAATTCAAGGGGCTCATTATTGAAGACCAGGAGATTGGGAAGTATTTGAATAAAAAGGAGATAGAAGAGGTATTTGACTTAGATTACCATCTTGAACATGTCGATGATATCTTCGAGAGGGTGTTCAAATAAATCTTATTACGCATAATCTAATTCCAGCAAGTCATTCCATGGATCAACCTTTCTGATTCTTACGAGTATCTCCTGACCAGGCATGAGCATCAGACCATTTCGGTGCCTTATTTCAGCTATCAGGAGGAAATCAATCAAGACAATGCGGTATTTGTTCTTGAGTTCGTAAAGAATCAAGGCCTTATATTTTTCATCTTTATGCTGGCCAATAAATTTTAGGGTCCAATAGCGGAGCCGATTCCTTTTTATCTTCTCAAGGCTCTTTATTACAGGCGCGACGGAAATCCTGATTTCTTCCAGTTCGTTCTCTTTGTAAATTGGTCCCATCCCGTTGAGAAATCCCTTAATCTGACGCTGTGTTACAAGATCAAGATATCTCCTTATAGGCGATGTCGCATGTGTATAGACATTCAATCCGAGACCTGAGTGAGGATCTGGGACCGTATCTATCTGGAGCTGGCTAAGTTTTCGGCGCTGCCTGAAGACGTAGTAAAGATACCCGCATTCATCCACGGAGAACACCTCACTGGGTTCTGGTTGGGCTCTGAAGAGAATAGGAATTTGATTGTCTTTGCAAAGGCTTGCCGCCAGCCAATTATATAGGATCATGAATTCTGCCACTATGATTCGGGAAGGGGTATTCTGGTCAAGAAATTCCAGGGACAAGGACGAATCGGAATCGAATTTCACCTGTAAATCAGGAAGTGAGATATTGAGGGCCCCTTGATTCATCCTCTTCTGACGTAGATGCTGACTCATCTGATGCATCACCTGTAAGGAGTTTTCAGTGCCTGCATCCAAAATTTCCTCGACTTCCTCATAGGTCAGTTGGCGCTGTACCCGGATCACACTGGGTACGAATCGGTATTCAAGGAGCTTGCCGTTACTTTCAAAACGCGTTAGAAGCGAGATAGCGCGTCGGTCACATCCCTGCTTCAGGCTCAAGGTGTCTTGAGACAGATTGGCGGGCATCATGGGTATCTGCCTTTGAGGTAAATAAAGAGAGGATGCCCTGTCTCTCGCCTCCCGGTCCAAAATGTTTTCAGGTGATATCACCTCGGCTACATCGGCGATGTGTATGCCGAGAAGCAGGGCATCGCCGTCTATTTCAAGGCTCATGGCATCGTCATAGTCTCGAGTTTGCGGACCGTCTATGGTGAGGGTTGGCAAGTTTCTCAAGTCCTCGCATCCCTCCAAGCTGAAACCCGCGCCGGCCAGTCGCTCCGATTCAGCTAGTTGTTTTTGGGAGAAAGAAATTTCGATATTCGAGCGCAGGAGGTCCAGATTTTCGTCTTCTTCCCAAACGCCTAACGTGATTAGCAAATTCCTGGATTCCCGGACATCGGTTATGCCGGCCCTTGATAACAGCTCCTTTCCGTATTTGAAGTCGGGTTTTTCGATGCCATAGAGGGCCAATTGAAGCAGGAGGTTGATGATATCCTCCCTAAAGGGGGGATCTTCATGGCTTTTGCCCTGAAGTATATCGCCTAGCCAGGCGCTTCCTTCGGCAAGCATCTTTTCTCTCAATGCCTCTTCTCGCTTTTGTCCTGCAATTTGATCGACCCTTTCCTCTGAATTTGGTATGAACCGGTTCTCCTTCATCTTGAAATAAAGGCCGTCTTCAAATAAGGCGCGCACCAGGGCGGATAGATGGTCATCAGTTATGGCCTCCTCAAAGGCCAACCGGGCAAGATATTTGTGGTCAAAACTCTCCTTTTCATCCCTGATGAGTTCCCAGAGTTCTTTGACGTTGATTTGGGCCTTTAGCCTGTTTCTTGTCTTTTCTATTTGCTTCAGTTTTTCGATCAGATCTTCCCTTGGCCTTACGATATCAATGGTCGGCCCTGATGCCAGAATAGTCCTTTTTGGCGAAATATTGACCTCTCGATTTGAGGGTGTCAAGAGGTGGAGCTTGTTACCCTTATCCTCCAGACACAGGGTGCAAATAAACCGGCCCTGATTAATGTATTCTATTATCTTTCCTTGATTCATGGCGAATGTGGGTTCCTTTTCTTGGTTTCCCATCTTGGTTTACTAACAACTGGTAGCTGTTCTGTCAACTTCGAGATAAAACTCCAGGCCCCTCTGGACCCGGATTCTCTACATAGTTGTGGGGCCACGCTGGTATTTGCCTCCATATTTGCATTCATCCCATGACTTTGCTAGAATTACTGTGTTAATACCCTAATTGAGTATCGGCTCAATTAGGGATCTGTCAGGGGCCAGGATTCAGTGTCGTAAAAATCTGATTAATTCCGTTTCCTGCCAACTTACAACTGGCAACCGGCAACTATCAATTGAGCGTTTCGCTCGATTGGGGGAATGGTCTATATATGAAACCCATACACAAGTGTGACAGATGGATGCCTCGATATTTCGCAAGCGTATCAAAACTCTGAGGAAAAAATTGGCCGGGGTCCCTCCTGATACCGCATGGATCGTTCAGCCCGAAAACAGGAGATATCTATCCGGGTTTGAGGCCGATGATTCCCAGTTTACAGAATCGTCCGGTTCCCTTTTTATTAATAAGGACAAGAGCATTCTGGTGACTGACGCAAGGTATACATCGGAGGCTGAAAGGGAGGCGGTTGATTTTGATGTTCAGACGGTAAAGGCGGATCTGATCGAGGATTTCCCTGGGCTGGTAGATCTAATGGGGACTCAAAATCTGGGTTTTGAAGAGCATTATTTGACCTGGGATCTTTACACCCGTTTGAATGAGAGGATGGGGAGCCTTTCAAGTCCTGTTGTTTTTACACCCCTTAAACGGATAGTAGATAAAATGAGAGAGGTTAAAGACAGCGAGGAGTTAAAGGCCTTAGAGGCCTCCGCAGATTTGATCTCGGAGATCTTGGATGAGGTTATCTCCGGGCTAAGGCCAGGGCTTACAGAAGAGGATGTGGCATGGCAGATCCAGGGACTCGTTCATGAGTCCCTGGCAGAATCCCTGTCATTTCCGGCCATCGTGGCCTCTGGCCCCAACGGCGCGCTGCCACATGCAGTTCCCACACAACGTAAACTGAGGAATAAGGAGCCCGTGGTTCTGGATGTGGGTGTCAAATTGAACGGCTATTGTTCCGACATAACCCGAACCGTATTTTTAGGAGAGCCGGCCCCAGAATTCAGGAAGATCTATCAGATTGTCCGCCAAGCACAGGTCACGGCCCTAGGGGAGGTGAAGCCGGGGGTAGATAGCAACCATCCTGATGCAGTGGCCAGGCAGGTCATCACGAATGAGGGGTTTGGAGAATACTTCGGCCATGCCCTGGGGCATGGTGTGGGCCTTGCCACCCACGAGGGACCTAGACTCGGACCAAGAGATCCGGTGAAGCTTACAAAGGGGATGGTTGTTACGGTCGAACCAGGGATTTATATTCCCGGCAAGGGTGGGGTTAGACTCGAGGAAATGGTAGTTATCGAAGAAAATGGTTCAAGGGTCCTTACCAAGGCTAATAACCTTTATGACTTTAGTCACTTCGGGCTTTAGTTCAATTTAGGCACTTTTCCGGTTCATCCGGGTTAGGTTGATAGGTTAAAACGTTAGCATGGATATCCTTGCAGATCAATTTATCAATTATCTCAGGGTCGAGCGAGGCCTTGCCAGGAATACAGTGGAGGCCTATAGCAGGGATCTGAACAGATTTTTGGAGTTTTTGGAAGGTAAAAAATCTTTTCCCCTTAAGGTGTCCCAGGACCAGATTGTAGAATATGTGGGAATGCTGGGAAGGAGTCTCTCTGCCAGAAGCGTGGCTAGAAATATCTCG
The DNA here is from genome assembly GCA_964473615.1 of uncultured Desulfobacteraceae bacterium. Lineage (GTDB taxonomy): Bacteria > Desulfobacterota > DSM-4660 > Desulfatiglandales > Desulfatiglandaceae > CAYYPQ01. The sequence goes on along the minus strand of CAYYPQ010000079.1, from coordinate 3,109 downwards.
GCCATAAAGATGTTTTTTCGTTTTCTCGTTTCGGAGGGAAAGGTCAAGAGCAACCCGGCACGGCTAGTTGAAACCCCTCGGCTGCCACGGCGACTGCCCGGCGTCTTGAGCCCCAAAGAAGTGGACCTGCTCCTATCGCAGCCGGATACCTCCACCCCCAGAGGAATGAGAGACCATGCCATGCTGGAGCTCCTTTATGCCACAGGGCTGAGGGTATCAGAACTTGTGGGCCTAAAAAATGTAAATGTTAATCTGGAGGCCGGGTTTGTGAGGACTCTGGGCAAGGGCTCCAAGGAGAGGGTCATTCCTATGGGGGAAAAGGCAGTGGGGGCCTTGAAAGAATATCTTTCTGCCGGGAGATCTCGCTTAACCAAGGGCTCAAATTCCTCTTACCTATTTTTGAATTCAAGGGGAGGTCCAATTTCCCGGCAGGGCTTCTGGAAAATCATCAAGAAATATGGGATGAAAGCCCGTATCAAAAAGAAGATCGCGCCGCACGGCCTGAGGCATTCCTTTGCCAGCCATCTTTTGGAGGGTGGGGCCGATTTGAGATCAGTGCAGGTGATGTTGGGGCACGCGGATATCTCAACGACCCAGATTTACACGCACGTGACAAGAGAACGACTAAAGCAAGTTCACGAGAAATGCCACCCTAGACCGTAAATAAAAGGTTCATCCGGTGTTCTTCCCGTTTCTTCAGAACGGGAAGCCAGGGGGTCCCCCATTCCGTAAGGCATGAAATGACGAAGCCCTCCCAACAGTCACTTCGAAAAGGCTTCACGACCATTCTTCTTTGCGTCGCTGTTGGGTGTGTATCAATTTGTACTCATTAGCCGAAGAACCAAATAAAAGGGCTAGGCTATAAGGTATTCTCCAATCTGTAACACAGGCATCACTGATGGGCGAGATCATAGACCTTCATGACAAGACACACAATCTGTCCGAAACTCTTATCTGTTCAGGCCCTTGGGAGTTCCGGAAGGCAGAATGGGAGACGGCCTATTTTGTCCAGATGTTGAAATCCCAATCTGCTGACAGATGGGGCGGGCCCTATCAGGCTCCCAACTTTTTTTCACTGAAGGGGGGCAGGGCGTCCACCATTCGGGCCGTATTTTCTTATCGAGAGGATGAAGTGAGAATGAGGGATGTCTATTATCTCATGGGTCTAATCGACTGTATGATCAATCAAGTGAATCCGGTCTTGAGGACTGACCTCTTGAGGGCCATGTACAAGAAGGTTTTTGGAATGAAGAAGGAACTAGACATACACTGGTATGGTCCTTTAGATCAGGTCTTGCTGCCTATCGACCCACGGTTTTACAATGAATTAGATTATCGTTCCAAATTGAGCAGGGCCAGCAGCATGAAAGAACTGTTCGAGGCAATCAGGAAGGGAACAGATGAGATGTTTGATATGCTTTCACTCGAATATGTCTTTTATTTTCCTGGCGGAGGGAGATGATAATGGAGACAGGATCATTGAAAAACCTCATGGACGAAATTGTTCAGTTAAAGGAAAGGATAGCACAAAGGGAGCAAGAGATTGAAAAGATGAGGGTAAGCAATCTCTTTTTCGAGAGCTTGTTTGATGGAATTCATGAGGAGATCATGGTTATTGACGAGAATTTTGTTGTTCACGATGCAAACAGGATCTTCCTCGACCATCACGGTCTCAAGAAAGAAGATGTGATGGGCAAAAAATGCCATGAAATAAAATACCAACTTGATAGCCCATGCGGTTTTGGAAATCAGTCTTGTCCCCTTGATAAGGCCAAAAGTACAGGTCAGAGGGTTGAGGTCATCCATAATCTAGGTAAAGGGAATTTTGAGCTAAGTGAGTCTGGAGAGCTGATGCGGATTATGTACCCTGTGAATGCACATGGAAAGGCCCCTAAATACTTTGTGGAGATATCGAGAGATGCCACAGACTATCGAAGCATGATAAGAAAATTCAAGGGCTCTGAAAAAAAATTCAGAACAATCCTGGATACAGCCACCGACGCAATCTTAAGCATTGATGAGAACCATGAGATCGTGCTTTTTAACGATGCCGCCCAACGAATATTTGGGTATTCGAGAGATGAAGTCATGGGGAAAGACCTTAATATGCTTATTCCCGCACAATATCGCGACCATTATAGATTTGTGAAGAGGTTTCTGGAGACAAGATCTCCGAGGGTTATGGGCAGGACCCTTTCCCTTACTGCCCTTAGAAAGGGTGGGCAAGAGTTTCCAATTGAACTGGGACTGTCCTACCATGAAATAGAAAATATTATCACCTTTACGGCAATTATCAGGGATGTCTCCAGCCAAAGAAAATTGGAGAAAAAACTCCTTCAATCAGAACGTCTAGCAGCAGTGGGCGGGGCCGTTGCCCATGTGGCCCACGAGATAAAAAATCCGCTCATGATCATTGGCGGCTTTTCCCACCAGATAAAAAAGAGTCTTGTTGATGAAAAGGCCGCACAGAAACTGGAAATGATTCTCGACGAGGTAAGTAGACTGGAAAACCTGGTTGCCAATTTGGGTGATTTTACTAAAGAATACAAACTCATGAAAAGGCCTGCGGACGTAAATTCGGTGATACGGGACGTATTGAAGATAATGGAAGAGATATATTCCCCAAAGAAATACAGATTTATCGATGAGTTATCTTCAGGTCTGGAAGAGATAAATTGTGACCCTGACAAGCTTAAACAGGTATTTATGAATATTATTGGCAACGGTATTGAGGCGATGGAGGAAGGGGGCGCGATCTCTATCAGCACCAGAAGGATATCGCATGGGATTGAGATTCAAATAAGTGATGAAGGCATCGGGATAACTGATAAAGAGCTGCTTCACATATTCGAGCCATTTTATACTACCAGGGAAAGAGGGTCTGGCCTCGGTTTGTGCATATCTTATAAGATTGTTGAGGCCCATAAGGGCGAAATATCGGCCGACAGTATTCCTGGCGAGGGAACGACCTTTGTTATTCGCCTGCCGGCTGTGTAGTTATGGATGGAGGCATTTTCTGTTTGACAATAATCTAATAGGGGGGTATTCTAAAAAGCTGACGCGGGGTGGAGCAGTCTGGTAGCTCGTCGGGCTCATAACCCGAAGGTCG
>CAYYPQ010000078.1:5077-8506 GCA_964473615.1 uncultured Desulfobacteraceae bacterium | reverse complement strand
GGATATCATTGCCTGCGTCAAATCCAATCACATAATGATTCCAGCCGGTTCCATCTGTTAGATGAACAATTGGGCCAGAAACCGAATCGGTATAGCTTGCCTTGGTGCCAGCCAGCCAGACATTGTTTCCGGGTAATTGACTGCTGTCATAGGTATAACTGTAGCCGATAAATCCCCCGAAGTCATCAGGAACGCCCTCCTGACCGTAGCCCAGATAATCAAAAGACAATTCGTAGTGGCCGGTCAGGCTTGAAAATGATTTTGAAGTATAAATATCTCCAGCGGAATTTAGCCCAGTGAAATGCAAGGCACTATCAGTTTGTAAAGGATCTTGTACTATCTCTCCGTGACCAGCATTTCCATCTATGCCAATCCAATTTGACATACCACTCTCAAAATCATCAAAAATCAAAAGGGTAGCAAAAACCTGTGAACTCCAAAGTAACATAATACCGACACTTACAATTACCAATAACATCTTCATTTGTTTCATTTCTCGTCTCCTTCGATTTAAAATTTTCGCAAAAAATCCTTTGAAAGACTTTATGCGAATCCATTAAGTATTGCCATAGTGCACTTTTTTTGCACAGATTGTGCCATAATTGGGGAGGAGACGAAATCATTTATTTTTACCGTTATTTCAGCAAGCTATACGATATGGGTGACGTATACAATACATATTCGCATAAAGGTCTCTATTTCTTGAGGGAAAAGAAATGCTATTTGTTGGTAAGATTTTACATATCCTTTATTGGAGGTGGGCTGGGAGATAGGAGGTTTCTTTTTTTGGTAGCTGTTGAGTGCCACGACGAGACCTTTGAATTTTCGTAAATAGACGCAAAGTGGCCCTCTTGAACTCGATTCTTGACAAAATTCGTCACAGATTTTTCAGATTCATGCTTTCCTTGGTTGGATTTTTCGTGATTACGCCCTTCGTTTTGTCCTAATAAAGACTTTTTTCATGCCCTGGGTGCCCTGTCATGCAGATGGCTCAGGCCAAAGTATTGCTCAACCCTCCGGTCTGGAAGCGTATTTCCAGGTACTATCCCTGAATCTTTTCTGATCTCTGATTTCCGACCTCCGACTCCTGCCACTTTGGAGTCTTTGTCGTCTTTGAAGATCTCACGGCGTTCTATTCCCAGTCTCATCACGTGTCACAACAGGCCTGCGGAGTCGAGTCGTGGTTGGCGTGGCATTTCCTCGAACAGCCTTCCCCGGATAGAGGAAGCCTAAGTGCCGGCCCACATTCACCCCGCGCTATACAGGTTTACTGCTCGGCTCGTGACAAAATTCGGTTTCCCACCTTTATTTGGCACTGTGTCCTAAAATGGTTTCCTCTTACAACTGCCATATACCGAGAGCCCCTTTGCCCGCATGAAGGACTATCGTACTTTTTCTTTTAGTTTTCTCAATCTGTGCCTTCCAGGTTCCACAACACAAAAGTACTCGTTCATTTCGACTTCAGTAAGGTTCTCCAAAACCATGGCCAGTTCACTGTGAATCAATTCAATCTGATTTGGCTTTCCCCGCAAGAATATTACACCGCCAGAAGCTTCCTCTTCAAAATATACTAGTATACCAAAATCTTTATCTCGAGTTACAAAGATTCGATCCATTTCTTTGGCTTTTCGGAGCAAAAGTATATCAGTAGCCCGCTCGAGACCGAGCTGTCTAACAGGAATAACATCATGATGTTCCTTTATGAGGAATTCGATTGTAAGTTGATAGACGTCTTGGTCAGCCAAAAATCGCATCAACCGACTTCTCTTATGTGAATCTCTTCTGAAGTTATGATATCAAGGGCATATCGAACGCAGACCTTGATATCGTCAATGCTTAGATCTGTGAAGTATTTGTCAACGATTTCGGCAAATGGAATTCCTTCTTCAACCAGTTCCAACACATCTTCAACCTTTATTCTTGTACCAGCTATGCACGGTTTGCCAAAATGCACATTTGGGTCAAAAATTATCCTATCTTTTTCCATAATCTCATGTCCTCAATATGACTTTCTTATTTGATAATCTATAGATGGGGTCACGTCTGCTGTTGACTGTTAGTCGGTTAATATTAGGGCACGTGGTTACCTTCTGGGCAGGGGACAATTTGGTCTGTCTGGTCTATCTGGTCTGTTCGGTTTGTTCGCTCCGTTCGGCCTGTTTAGTCTGTTTGGTCTGTTTTACTTGCAAACAAGGTCTAGGCGGTTAACTGTCGGCAAATTTGTTCAGTGAGGCAAAAAGCGTTCCAGGTCATTGCAAAACTCAACCTATCTCTGAAATCCTTATATCCCCCCCAGTGAAATATGCCACGCGTTTCACGGGGCAGGCATTTCTCCTCTCCTTTAGGCTCTCTTTTCTTGGGAGTGGTTGTATCATAAATATAGATGCTTATCAATCAATTTCAGCATATTAAACTGTCACGGCACATCGCGTTAATTCAGTGTTTGTCACCACCCATGATTTTCCGCACTTCTGCTGAGTTCATTTTTCTCCCCCAGCTCATCGATCAGCCAGACCAGGGCCGATGAAAATGACAATTCTTGACAAGTTCTGCAAAGGTCTCAAAGTATAACAAAATGTCAAGAATCAATATGTGGAAAGCGGGTCACCTGACATTGCACATTCTCGACGGTCTAGCCTGAATAATCTCGAGGTGATCGGGCACTAATCGACTTTATCTTCAAATACCTTCCTTACAAAACGAGCCAGGCTTTCAGGCCATGGAGCTGGATTAATGCCAAAGTTCTGGGCAATCAGCAAGCAGTCGAGGACTGAGTTTGCAGGTCTCTTTGCCGGGGTAGGGTACTCAGATGTGGGAATAGGTTCCACTTTCTTGACGGCTAAAGAATCGTACCCCCTTGCCAGGTCAAAAATCTTCTGTGCGAAACCATGCCACGAGGTTTCACCCTTACCGCAAAAGTGGTATGTGCCCCAGGCATTCCGGGTCCCTTCCAAGAGATTTTTCGCAATGATCAAGATGGCATCGGCCAGATCCGCCGCATTAGTGGGACAGCCATATTGATCGGACACCACCCCTATCACCTCTTTCTCCTTCCCCAAACGCAGCATGGTCTTTACAAAGTTGTTGCCATGGAGCCCGTAAAGCCATGCAGTACGCAGTATAATATGCTCATGCAAACCCTTCCTCACCTCTTCTTCGCCGGCAGATTTACTCCTTCCATAAACGCACAAGGGAGAAACACAGTCTGTTTCCAAATATGGGCCCCTTTTGCTACCATCAAACACATAGTCGGTAGAGGTATGAATAAGAGGAATACCTGCCTCCGCGCAAGAAGCGGCCAGGTGTGCCGGGCCATCACGGTTTACTGCAAACGCCATTGCGGGTTCTGATTCCGCCTGATCAACGGCAGTATAGGCGGCAGCATTTATGACCAGAGATACCCCTGGCCTCATTACCTCTTTCCTTACC
>CAYYPQ010000078.1:1683-4977 GCA_964473615.1 uncultured Desulfobacteraceae bacterium | reverse complement strand
TTGTTGCATTTGTAAAAGACAAGGGCGGTCTCGCTGAGCACACAAAAACCATGGGCAAAACCTTCAGGTACATATAGTTGTCGCTTGTTATCATCAGAAAGCCGTATGCCGGCCCATTGCCCGTAGGCGGGTGAACCCTGCCGTATGTCCACAACTACGTCAAAAATCTCTCCGCTGATCACCTGGACCAGTTTTGCCTGGGCATGAGGGTATTGATAATGCAGTCCCCTAAGGGTCCCCTTCACAGAAAAAGAAAGGTTATCCTGGACGAAAATAGACCTTATGCCTGCCTGCTCATACCTTTTTCGGTGATAGGTCTCCACAAAAAAACCCCGATCGTCTCCAAAAACAACCGGTTCAATGATCATCACTCCTTTTAATAAGGTCTCTATGACTTTCATTACTTTGCACCCTCATGCTCCAGAAGATCCAAGAGATACTGTCCATAGGCATTTTTTATAAGCGGTCTCGCCAGATTCTCCAACTGGGCACCGTCAATATATCCCATACGATAGGCAATCTCTTCAACACAGGAGATCTTCAGGCCCTGCCTTTCCTCGATGACCCTTATAAAATTGGATGCCTGCATCAGGCTCTCGTGGGTGCCCGTATCGAGCCAGGCGATCCCCCGGCCCAGTTTAATTACATATAGAGCGCCCATCTCGAGATAGGCCCGGTTCACATCAGTAATCTCCAGCTCACCCCGCGCAGACGGCTTTAGCCCGGCAGCGATATCTTTTACCCGATTATCATAGAAGTAAAGCCCTGTCACGGCATAGTTCGATTTAGGGTGGGCAGGTTTTTCTTCAATACCCATTGCACGGCCGCCCTTATCAAAGGCCACCACACCATAACGTTCAGGATCCTTCACCCAGTAACCGAAAACGGTCGCACCTTCTTTCTGGGATGCCGCCATTTTCAATTTGTCGGGCAGGCCGTTGCCGTAAAAGATGTTATCGCCAAGGATGAGGCAGACATGGTCGTCTCCAATAAAATCGCGGCCGATGATAAAGGCCTGGGCAAGACCCTCCGGCCTGGGCTGCTCCTTATATACAATCTTTAGGCCCAATTCTGTGCCGTCGCCAAGGAGCTCGATATAGCGTGGAAGATCCTGTGGGGTGGAGATGATCAAAATCTCCCGTAGTCCAGCGAACATGAGCACAGAGAGGGGATAGTAGATCATGGGTTTGTCATAGACTGGCAGGAGTTGCTTGCTGACCACCCTGGTTATAGGATGGAGGCGTGTTCCCGAGCCACCGGCGAGTATTATGCCTTTCATCGCGTCATTCTCCTCTGCGTATATTTTGATGCCGTGTTCATCTTTACCTACTCACGGCCCAAGTAGTTTGCCTCAATCCATTTGCGGTACTCACCACTTCTCACCGAATTGACCCAGGACATATGATTCATGTACCAGTACACCGTTATTTTCAAGGCCTCACTAAAATCGTATTCTGGATGCCACCCCAGCTCGTGTCGCAGCTTGGAAGAATCAATGGCATAACGGCGGTCATGCCCCGGCCGGTCAGCGACAAAGCGAATAAGCCGTCGGCTCGAATTATCCGGAGATCGGTCCAGCCGTTCATCCACCAGATCGCAAAGGAGATTCACGATCTCGATATTTTCCCGTTCTTCTCCTCCGCCAACGTTATAGGTCTCCCCCGGCCTTCCCTCCTCAAGGACCCTGATAAGCGCATCACAGTGATCGATAACATAAAGCCAGTCGCGAACGTTTTTCCCGTCTCCATAAACCGGCAAGGGCTCTTCTTCCATAATATTTAGTATCATCAAGGGAATGAGTTTTTCGGGGAACTGGTAGGGACCATAATTATTTGAGCAATTTGTAATAACGGTTGGAAGACCATAGGTCCGAAAATAGGCCTTGACAAAGTGATCAGAAGCGGCCTTGGAGGCGGAATAGGGGCTTGAGGGATCATAAGGCGTATTCTCTGTGAAATAGCCCTCGGCACCCAGGCTCCCGTAAACCTCATCAGTCGATATGTGCAAAAAACGAAAGTCCCCAGGCCTCTGCCTGCCTTCCCATGATTTAATGCTCGCCTCAAGGAGCCGGAACGTACCGAGTACGTTTGCCTCCAAAAAGGCCTCCGGCCCCAGGATGGACCGGTCAACGTGTGATTCAGCGGCAAAGTGGGCAACACCATCGAACTGCTCCTCAAGAAAGAGCCTGTCAAGTAGGACACTGTCTCGAATATCCCCATGGACAAACCGATGTCTTTGTGCCATATCCTGGTCAAGGTCTTCGAGATTTGCCGGATTACCGGCATAGGTAAGTGCGTCCAGGTTGACTATGCGCCAGTCAGCTCTTTGTGCCAGGGCATTGCGGATGAAATTTGTGCCTATAAAGCCAGCACCGCCTGTAACAAGATATGTTTTCATGTCTTACTCATAGTTATATTCCTGATTGATCACTGTAATTGCCAAGGAAACAAGCCTTTGGGCACTGCTCCGCCCCTTGGGCGCCATTCCATCTGCCGGGATAACGTTTTAGAATTATTATAATAACTGTTGCTATGAGGGCTCAATTTGGCATCATATAAACATTATAAAATATTTTGGGTGATAGAGATATGTCAAGTTTTTTAGGACGGCTTATCAAAAACATCTCCCCAAAAAAAATAGCGTAGGAGAAAAAATATCCTCCTCCGCTATCAAGTCAGATGGGCCTGTGATTTCTTAATTAAGGAATTTTTTTATTGCTGTGATATGCTGCTTTCAAGTTCAGGGGAAACCAATGAGCCGATAGCCACCACCGCGGCCACTGCAGCCACATCAAGACCTTCCGATGGAGCGATTGTTAACCCCACCAACGGATCGGTTTTTGTAACTAGCTGGCCTCCAACCTCACCTCCCCCTTCAATATAGGAACCCGCTGATGCATTTTCGGCATCTAAAGATATGGACGGGGATATTGAGATGGGGATAAGAATAAATGATACTAACAGAAAGAAGGCCCCGACCTTACCTACAAAGCAAAAGCTTCTCTTTTCCATGGAAGGCCCCCACTGTGTGAGAGGTATTCAATGACTAAATGAACCTGAAAAGTGCCCAAAATTTAACTAAACAAAATTTTCTCTGGGTCTTGAACCCAAATCTATTTATGAGCTAATAATGTATCATAAGACTTCATTAAACATCTTTTTTATAGGATTTCAAGCTTTTTTTGATTGGTTTACGATTTTTTTTTGTAGTTGTTATCGTAGACAACCGTGAGGGTCTGCGCTTCACCTTGACACGTAACTGGCTTTAGCCTAATGTGGCTTTCACCGTAGACGC
>CAYYPQ010000078.1:0-1583 GCA_964473615.1 uncultured Desulfobacteraceae bacterium | reverse complement strand
GACGACCCTGTATACCGGGACCTGGAGAGGGTCATAGGGCAGGGGCTTATTGAAAGTGACCTTTGGGGAACCAGGCCTCTGACCCGGTTTGAAATGTCCCGGCTGGTCCATGAGGCCCGTGAGGCATGGGAAAGGCTTCCCCAGGAAGAAAGGCAACGGCTTGGTCCGATCCACGAGACCCTTACCCGCCTCGAAAAAAGGTTCCGAGAGGAGCTTGATGAGGGAATGGGCTACCAGCAGTCATCAAGCTCGTTTATAAAACCCGCGGAGAGGCTGACCGCTTATTACCGGTATCAAAGTGACGGCTACTCGATCTTTAATAATGAGGGCACCAATTATTACGAAGGAAGTAATGCCCTTATCGATCTGACTATGCGTGCGATGATCGGTGGATATGTGGGACTGTTTGCCCAACCCCGGCTTATTTACTATGAAGACAGAAAAGATGTCAGAGACATAAAAGGGAATGAGGTAGAGAACTTCGATATTGATTTTCAAAAGTGTTACTCCAAGCTGGAATTAAGGAACTTTGAAATTGAATATGGAAAGGATTCTCTCTGGTGGGGGCCTTCCCATCACGGTGCCCTCATTATGTCCAACAATGCTGAACCATTTGAGATGCTAAAACTTTCAAATCCCTTTCCAGCAGAACTTCCCTGGCTCCTGCAGAGGCTTGGTCTGTTCAAATTTAACTTTATATTTACAATGCTCGACAAAAATCGCCTGGACCCCGTGCCGTCACAAAATCCGATGATCACCGAACACGATAATCCTTACCTTTTCGGCATACACCTGGATTTTAAGCCCAGCCCATGGTTCGAGTTTGGTTTCAACCAGATCAGCATCTATGGTGGTGAAGGGAGAAAGGCCCTCAGCCTTACAGATCACCTCCGGGTCATGTTCGAGAATAATAATCTGACCGGAAAGCTCTCTTCCAACACTGAGACATCCATCTTTTGGCTGTCTCGATGGTACCGCTTTTCCGACTTCCTTCCGATTGCCGAGACCCTGAGTTTTTATGGCGAATGGGGTGGCGAGGACCAGGGCTATCCTCCGGATAAGAGGGCCTTTCAACTGGGGCTCCTGTTCGGTGATTTCCTAAAATGCCAGGGCCGATTACAACTCCGCCTTGAGTGCGCCGACACCTCAACTTACAGCAATGAGGGAACAACCGTTTGGTATAACCACAGCGAGTACCCGGCGACCTATGAGGGACGGGTATTTGGGCATCATATGGGCAGCAGTGCCCGAGATTTCTTTGCCCGTCTCAACATCCTATTGAACCCGAAACTGGAAATAGGGCTTCAGGGCGACTATGAAAGGCGCGGCATTTTCCTGGACACACAGGAGGACGCTACCCAGGGACAGATTGATATTTACTATAGATATACAGACAACTTCAGTGTTTCTGGGAGCCTGGGCATGGAACATCTAAAGAACGCAGACTTTATCAGCGGATCAAGCGATGATCGTCTCTTTTTCTCGCTCAAGACACAATACTGGTTTTAGCCGCAGAACAGAAATAAAGTAAAAGCTCAATAATTAGGGGCAACTATGATAGGAGAATAACAGGGCTGGCAGTG
>CAYYPQ010000077.1:0-9221 GCA_964473615.1 uncultured Desulfobacteraceae bacterium | reverse complement strand
CAGGACCAGACGGTAAAGGATATGCCATCTGTCGTCCAGTTTAGCTGGAAAATGCGGGATAAGGGCCTTGAAAAGTCAAAATGAAAATAACGGCCACGAGCAAGGCGCCAAATCAAGGCTGCTTGAGGCCGGCATAGCCCTTTTTGCCCAAAAGGGTTATACCGGGACCTCAGTGAGGGAGATCGTGGCTTCCGCCGGTGTTACAAAGCCGGTCCTTTATTACTACTTTAAGAATAAGGAGGGCCTGTTCCGCGCCATCCTTGACCGGGCAGCCAAAAGCCAGGAGGCCCTGCTAGAACAGGTATTAGAAACACCTGGCTCCGTGTTGGATAGACTGATTGATCTTTACAGTCGTGTGTATCAAGGCGTCCTGGAGAATCAAACTCTTTTCAGGATGATCCACAACCTGATCTTTGGCCCGCCCCAGGGGGCCCCCAAATATGACTTCGAGCGGTATCATCTGCGCATGGTCAGCACGATAAAGGCAATCTATGTGCACGGGCTGGCACTAAATGAAGTTATTGAGGCAGATGCGGAGGAGGTATCCTTTATAGTCCTGAGCCTTCTCGATTTCGGTTTTCATATGGACCACCTCTATCCGCAATCGTTGGATACAGGACGTCCAGAACGTCTCTTGCGCCTTGCCTTCCAAGGCCTTGCCCGCAGAGGAAACAAATAAATGAAGTACCCACTCCTTAAATCATGTACCATGTTGTCCGTGTTTCTTATGTTGGTCACCTTTACGGGATGCGGCCGCAGTGAAAGCACGGCAGACCCCAAAAACACCCATAATAAGACCAGGGCGGTGAGGGTTTCCGTGGTGAAGGTCGAGCCCGTGCCAATCCATGACATCATGATTCTCCCTGCAGAGACCGAGGCCTGGGAAGACGTGCTGGCTCCTGCAGAAACAGACGGTCGTGTGGAGTGGATCGGACCCCAAGAGGGAGACAAGGTCAAAAAGGGACAACTCCTGGCCAAGATTGATGTCTCGGCCCTCAAGGCAGCTCTGGCCCGCGCAGAGGCCGCCTTTAAACTGGCTGAAGACCTTTACCAGCGCCGCAAAAGGCTTTTTGGACAAAGAATTATAGACCAGGAGGAACTGGACCGCAGCCTCACGGAGAGGAACCTCGCCAGGGCGAACCTGCATCAGGCCCAGATCGAGCACAGGCGGGGCTTTCTCCTGGCCCCTATAACCGGTATGGTCAACCATCTCTTTGTCGATGAGGGTGAATTCATTGATAGGGGGAAGCCCTTGGTTGCCCTGGTCAATGTGGATAGGATAAAAATCAATATCAACGTACCTGAAATGAATGTGAGATATTTGCGGCCCAGGCAGGAGGCCATGGTTACGATTGATGCGTATCCCGGCCGTCAGCTATCCGGGGCCGTAGATTTTGTAGCCTTCAAGGCGGACCCGGCCACAAAGACCTTTCTGGTGAGGGTCCTGATCGATAATCCAAACCATGAAATCAGGCCGGGCATGATAGCCCGAGTTTCCTTACAGCTTAGAGTCATACCTGACGCCCTTGTTGCGCCACTCTTTGCCCTGGTGGACAAGTCAGGTGAGCGGATCCTCTTTGTGGAAAAAGATGGTGTGGCCTATTCACGGACAGTGTCCATCGGCATCATTGAGGGAAACCGTATTCAAATCACCAGGGGGCTCAATGCGGGCGACCATTTAATCGTCATGGGCCAGACCGAAGTCGAAGATGGAACGAGGGTTCAGGTCCAATGATCATCAATCAACTCGCCCTTAAACGTCAGGTCACGGTTCTGGCTCTGCTGGTCTTTATCGTCATAGCCGGCGTTTACTTTTACATTACCCTCCCCCGGGAATCCTTCCCTGATATCACAATCCCATATGTCTTTGTGACCACCACATACGAAGGTGTGGCCCCCCAGGACATGGAGAAACTGATCACTATCCCGATCGAGCGTAAGCTCAAAGGCATTGCAGATGTAGAAGAGATCCGTTCCACCTCTGCGGAAGGCATCTCTACAGTGGCCATCAAGTTTCTGCCCAGCGTAAATATTGATGACGCAGTTCAAAAGGTTAGGGACAAGGTGGATCAGGCGAAGAGCGATCTCCCCGCGGATCTCCCCGATGATCCAGTCATTCAGGAGGTTAATTTTTCGGACCTGCCGGTCATTCGAGTGGTATTGTCCGGGCCTTTCAGCCTGCGTCGCCTCCAGAAATTTGGTGAAGACATCGAGGACCGTATTGAGTCCATCCCTGGTGTCCTGGACGTGCGGATTTCTGGTGGTCTGGAACGCGAAATACATGTTGAATTTGACCTTGACCGAGTGAGGGCCTATAAGGTGCCCTTTTCCAGTCTGATCAATGCGGTCACCAGGAGCAATGTCAACCTGCCGGGCGGCAGCATAGATATAGGCCAGGCCAAATACCTGGTGAGGATGCCCGAGGATTTCAAGCATCCGTCGGAGATCTTCTCTATCGTGGCATTCGTGAAAGATGGCAGGCCTGTCTACTTGCGGGATTTGGCATTCATCAGGGATAGCTTCAAGGACCCTATCTCCCGCAGCAGGATCAATGGCGAACAAAGCGTGACCCTGGCCGTACAGAAAAGAAGCGGCGAAAACATTGTCCGTATCACTGACGAGGTAAAAAAGGCGGTTCAGCAGATGAGGCCCTTGCTTCCTCCATCCCTCAAGATCGACCTCACCTCGGATATGTCGAACGACGTGCGACTATTGCTATCCGACCTGGAAAACAATATACTGTCCGGTCTAATCCTCGTAATCGCAGTGATCTTCGCCTTCATCGGTGGCCGTTCGGCCATCTTCGTGGCCCTGGCCATCCCTTATTCCATGTTCATGACCTTCTCGCTCCTTGCCGGTCTGGATGTAACCATGAACATGGTGGTCCTCTTTTCACTTATCCTTGCCCTGGGAATGCTTGTCGATAACGGCATTGTCATTGTAGAAAATATCTACAGACACATGCAGGAAGGCAAATCCCGGCAGGATGCGGCCCTAATAGGCACCAACGAGGTCGCCTGGCCGGTCATTACCTCCACCCTGACCACCCTGGGGGCATTCTTTCCCATGCTCTTTTGGCCGGGCATACTGGGTGAGTTCATGGGCTATCTCCCTCTCACGCTCATATTGGCACTCTCTTCATCCCTGTTTGTGGCCCTGGTCATCAATCCGGTCCTTTCTGCCCGGTACCAGACCGCAAAGGCACCCGCCTCTCCAAGCCAAACCTCATCACGTGAACCCCTGGTCAAAAGGGTTTACCTCAGTCTCCTAAATTGGTCCTTGGACCATCGATTGATCATAGTCCTGATGGCATTTCTCCTGCTGGTTGGTTCTATCGCCAGCTTTTCCTTCTTCGGCAAGGGCACTGAGTTCTTCCCGGACACAGAACCCAGACGGGCCTATATCCATATCAAGGCCCCCGAAGGAACCAACCTGGATGCCTCGGACAAATTGGTAGCCCAGGTCGAAAAAGTCGTCTCCCAATATAAGGATATCCGGTATGTCATCTCCAATATTGGCTCCGTTGGTGGAGACCCGTTTTCGCAGGGTGGGACCGGAACGCATATAAGCCTTGTAGCCCTGGACTTCAAGGACTTCCACGACCGCTCCCGTCCCTCGTCCGAAATCGTCAAAGAGGTGCGGCAAAGGCTTCTCAATACCATCAACGGCGCCGAGGTCCAGGTGGAAAAAGAGAAGGAAGGCCCACCCACCGGACCGCCTGTAAACATTGAGATCTCGGGTAAGGATATCCTGACTCTGGGCAACCTGGCGGCACGTGTTCGAAAAAAAATTGAGGACATCCCCGGTCTCGTGGACCTTAAGGACAATTTTGTCAAGGGCAAGCCCGAGATCCATGTGCGGATAGACAAGGAAAAAGCAGCCCTCCTCGGCCTTGACACCTACACCATAGCCCACACGGTCAAGGCCGCCATTAATGGTGTGAAGGTTGGTGTCTACCGCGAGGGAAAAGAGCAATATGATATCATCGCTCGCCTTCCGGAGCGCGAACGGCACTCCGTTGAGAGCATCGAACGGATCACTATATCCGGCCCACACGGGGAGCCTATCCCCTTGACGAGCGTGGCACATGTGTCTCTGCAAAGCGGCCTCGGTGCGATTATGCGCCTGGACCAGAAAAGGGTGGTAACCATCTCGGGCGATGTCTCGGGTCGCCTGGCCAACGATATTATCCGGGATATTGACAAACGACTGGCCAACGATTTTGATTGGCCCAGGGGCTATACCTACCGCTTCACAGGGGAGCAGAGGGAACAGGAAAAGGCACAGAGATTCTTGAGTAAGGCCTTTGTTTCAGTGCTCTTTATCATCTTCCTGATTCTGATAACGCAGTTCAACTCCTTTCTGACACCCTTCATAATATTGGCATCCGTGCTTCTCTCGTTGATTGGCGTGTTCATTGGCCTGATTGTAACGGGTACGGCCTTCGGGATCATCATGACCGGCATCGGTGTTATCAGTCTGGCAGGGGTGGTGGTGAATAATGCAATTGTGTTGATTGATTACTATAACCAGCTAATGATCAGGGGTCTGCCCCCTCGGGAGGCCATCATAAGGGCCGGCATAGTTCGGTTTAGGCCCGTCATGTTGACGGCCATAACTACCATCTTGGGCCTAATCCCCATGGCAACAGGGGTCAGCTTTGATTTCAGAAAATTATCCTGGGACATCGGGGGCGAGTCATCTCAGTGGTGGGGGCCAATGGCGATAGCCGTAATCTTTGGACTGGCCCTGGCTACCCTGCTGACGCTGGTAGTGGTTCCTGTCCTTTGCTCCCTTGCCCAAAACCTGGAAAACCGTGGTAAATAAGGGCTTAACTGTTAAAATTCCTCAGGCAGAATAGAAGGCCGAAAAAAGGCACCACTGCCGGCCTTGACACGCTAGGTGAACTATCACTATATTGCCTCTGGGCCCTGCCAGCCAGAAGGTGATTTCGGGTACCTCTTATGACAACACGCAGGCAATACCTGATCAAACAAAAGGAAATGGGAAGGCATCTTCTTGGGGTCTTTCCGGCCTATTATCCCAAGGAGATCCTATGGGCAATGAATATTGTACCCGCGGAGATCTGGGACCCTCCCATGGAGATTACCGCGGCCAATACCCATTTACAGACCTACATCTGTTCCGTGGTAAAGCTGGGTCTGGAATTGGTTCTCCAGGGAAAATGCGACATATTAGATGGCTTCCTATTTCCGCACACATGTGATTCCATCCAGAACATGGCCTCCGTAATCTTCGATTACATCAAGCCAGACAAGCCCTGTTATTTTTTTTATCACCCCAAGGCGCCTTATGGGCAGGCAGGCCGAGACTTCTATCAAAGACATCTAAAAGATCTGGCCGAATCCCTGGAGAGACAATTTGGTCCCCTGAACATAGAGGCCCTAAAACAAGCGGTAGACATGGGCCGGAGGATCTCCAGGCTTTTTCAAGACATTTACGACTTGAGGGCAAAGGGTGAGCTAGATGCCAGCAATATGGAATTCTATCAAGTAGTTCGCAAAGGCGAATACCTCTTCCCCGATGACCTGATACCTGAGCTAGAGGAATTCCTGGCCCAAAAAAAGGCCTCAACAAGAAGGCCTGGCACACCCGTGATCTTAAGTGGAGTTCTTCCTAACCCTCACGAAATCCTTGGACTTCTTGACGATCTTGGGGTGAGAGTGGCCCACGATGATCTTCTGATAGGCAGTCGGCGCCTACTTATTCCACCAAGCAACCTGGAAGACCCCTTTGAACAGCTTACAGACTCATATTTTGCCATGGCGCCATGTTCTACAAGGGGATCCTCCATAGTTGAAAGGAGGGAGCACCTATTCCGCCTTATCAATGCCACCGCTGCAAAAGGAGTAATCTTTAACGTGGTGAAGTTCTGTGAACCAGAATGGTTTGATATCCCCAACCTGCAAAATGAATTAAAGGGCAAAGGGATCCCTTCTCTGGTCCTGGATACAGAGGTGAACCAGGGACTTTCCGGTCAGATGAAGACCAGGGTAGAGGCCTTTGTCGAGATGCTGGCTTGAGGTAATTCATGTCTATTGCACGAAAGATCCAATATAATTTTATGAAGGACTTGGGCTCCCCTGCCCTGCTATGGTTACGGCAGAAACAAAAAAAAAGGCGGCCCCGTAAGCCCAATCCACATCTAGGTCCTCCCCTAAAATCCACGCGACGTCTGCGGGAGATCATGACGCGGCATTACTACCTGGCGCGTTTCGCAGAGCGTGCCAAACCAGTGGCCTGGGTTACCAGCGGGGCACCAGTCGAAATCCTGAGAACCTTTGATTTTTACACATTTTACCCGGAAAACCACGGCGCCCTCTGTGGTGCCCAGAGGATGGGGCCTGATCTTTGCGCCCACGCCGAAAACAAGGGGTACCATCCAGATCTCTGTTCCTATGCCCGCATCGACCTGGGACATGCGTTTTCGGGCAAGACACCTGCAGGCCGTCTGCCAAGGCCGGACCTGCTTTTCTGTTCCAATAATATTTGTCAGACAGTGCTTTACTGGTATAAGGCGCTTTCCCATTACTGGAAGATCCCTATAATCACCTTCGACACCCCTTATAACTTCCGCGAAATCCGGGATAGTGACATAGAATATATGACCCGCCAATTCGAAGAAATGATCCCAAAACTGGAAGAGATTTCAGGACGAAAGTTCTCCTATTCTCGCTTCCAGGAGATCGTCGGGTATTCATTGGAGGCTGCATCGGTTTGGGGACAAATCCTGGCAACCATGAAAAATCGCCCGGCACCTATGACGATCTTTGACGCATTTGTGCACATGGCCCCTATCGTTTCCTTGAGAGGCCTGCCGGTCACCCTGGACTATTACCGGCTGCTTAAGAAAGAACTGGAAGACCGGGTAGAGCAGGGGATTGGAGGAATTGCAAACGAGCAAAAGCGCCTTATGTGGGACAACATTGCCGTCTGGTTCAAATTGCGGGACTGGTCCATGCTCTTTGCTGAAAGAGGTCTTAACT
Source organism: uncultured Desulfobacteraceae bacterium (assembly GCA_964473615.1). Classification (GTDB taxonomy): domain Bacteria; phylum Desulfobacterota; class DSM-4660; order Desulfatiglandales; family Desulfatiglandaceae; genus CAYYPQ01. The sequence goes on along the minus strand of CAYYPQ010000077.1, from coordinate 2,214 downwards.
TCGTGGCCGCCACATATACCTATGCATGGGCCGAGACCATCCATTACCTGGACAAGGGGTCTCCTTTTGAATCCATGGCCAGGGCATACAGTCTGGTTATCCTCAATAATAACCTGGAGCATCGCCTGAAGATGATGGGGCAGATGGTAAAGGAATATGGGATCGACGGTCTGGTCATCCTTTCTATTCGGAGCTGTAAACCATACTCTGTCGGTCAATATGATCTAAAGCGGCTTCTGACGGAACGCCTCGGGGTCAAATCTCTGATTATTGAGGCAGATATGACCGATTTTCGAACCTATTCTGAAGAACAGGTCCGCACTCGTCTTGAGGCCTTTTTTGAGGAACTGGAAGGTTGAGAGGGCTTCTGAAACTAATAAAGGACCTTCATGAGGAACAATCCTTGTGCAGGGGCCTTAACCCCGGCCAGCCGTCGATCTTTTGATTCAAAGATCTCTTCAAATCTGCCAGGGGTCATCTTACGCAAACCCACATCCGCCAGTGTACCCACAATATTTCGCACCATATGTCTCAAAAAACCGTCGGCTTCTATGACTAATCTCATCATCCCTTCACCCTCCTTACCATAAAGCTCAGCCCCTAAGACTGATCTAAGGGAACTGGTATTGCCACTGCCCGAAGATCTGAAAGATGAAAAGTCATGCCTGCCCAGCAGCAGGTCGAGGCACCTCGCTATTTCTTTGGTATCAAGCGGCGTCCTAATATGCCAGGAATAGTTGCGCAGAAAGATATCGGGGTCTTCTCTATTCAGGATTCTGTATTCATAGGTCTTGCTTCTTGCATCGTACCTGGCATGAAATCTAATGGCTACGTATTCTGCCTCCCTGACAAAGATGTCATCTGGAAGGAGCGAGTTAAGGCCTCTCTTGATAGCCCCTGGGCTGATCCGTGATCGGGTAATAAAATTACAGACCTGGTTAACGGCATGGACCCCTGCGTCTGTCCGTCCCGAGGCAATCAGCTTCACTGGCTCTCCCGTCATAAGCTGGAGCCTTTCCTCTATGACCCCCTGGATCGTCACAGCATTTTTTTGCCGCTGCCATCCATGGTATTGGCTCCCGTCATAGCTTAGGGTCAGTCTGATATTCTTATCATTCACGGGATCCTTCAACAAAAAAGGGGGGCCAAAAATGACCTCCCCCTATAACCTCAACGTCAAAAACATAACCAAAAGACTAGCGCTTGGAATATTGAAAGCGGGCACGCGCACCAGGCTGACCGTATTTTTTTCGCTCCTTCATTCTGGAGTCTCTCGTCAGGAATCCTTTTTTCTTTAGAGAATCCCGCAGTTCTGGATCAGCATTAACGAGTGCCCGGCTTATACCATGCCGGATAGCCCCGGCCTGACCGGAAATACCGCCTCCTCTGACATTTATATACATATCAAACCTGCCGGCCGTATCTGTAAGTGCCAGAGGTTCCATGATACGCTCCCTGTCCGATTTCCTGGCAATATATTCCTCCATGGACCTCTTATTGATAATAATCCTTCCATTACCCGGACTTACCCAGACTCGAGCCACTGCCGTTTTTCTCTTTCCAGTCGCGTACAACGCCTTTTCTGCCATTTAAATCTCCAGTTTCTCCGGTTGCTGTGCCTGATGAGGGTGGTCGGAACCGGCATATATCTTTAGTTTTTTTAGCTGGCGACGTCCTAGGCTATTCTTGGGAAGCATGCCTTTGACGGCAAAACGCAAGATATTCTCGGGCCTCTTTTCCAGGAGCTTCCTGGCCGTAATCTCTTTCAGACCGCCTGTATAGCCACTGTAGTGATAATATTGTTTATTGTCCCATTTCCGGCCGGTCAGCGCTATCTTATCCGCATTCACAACCACAACAAAGTCCCCTGCATCAGCATGGTTAGTAAATATTGGCTTGTGTTTGCCTCTCAAGAGCGTTGCGATTCGGGTTGCGATCCTTCCCACGATCTTGCCCCTCGCATCCACCAGGTACCACTTTTTATTGACTTCATGTTCTTTTACAACAAATGTTCCCATAATTATTATCCCGTAAAAAATGTAAATTTGTTTTTTACAAGAATACCCTGTTTATGTCAAGTCATTTCTGCTTCTTGATACCCCTTTCTGGAAATTCTGTTGACAGAAAGCATCATTGCTGCTAAATGTTTTAATCACCCATGCGCCCGTAGCTCAGTTGGATAGAGCGCCGGGCTTCGAACCCGTAGGCCGCAGG
>CAYYPQ010000076.1:0-9766 GCA_964473615.1 uncultured Desulfobacteraceae bacterium | reverse complement strand
AGCAGTTGACTCTTAATCAATTGGTCGGGAGTTCGAGTCCCCCCAGGCCCACCAGCTGTCGCCAGGGGTTTCCAATGGTTCTTTGGAAACCCCTTTTTTATCTTTGCCGCTCTCGGTAAAGCCTGGCCTGATGCATGAAGGCCTCGATTCGCGTGAGCATGTTGGTTTCCATTTGGGCGTCATAAACAGCATTCAATATGGGGAGATTCTTGTAAGATCTTAAGGCATTCTTGAAGATCGGCACTGTGATATTGCCGAGCATGCAGTTGAGCACGAACAGGTTGCATATGCCGGATACGCCGGAGGCGGCAAAGCGCCTGACACGAGTTGTAAAAGAAGCGAGGATCGCGTCGATATCATGATGAATAAAGGGTTCTGTCTCACGGAGCATGGTTTTGGTCCCGAGCGTACCAAACGGGCGAAGTCTCGGATTCAGGCTCCCTTCTGTATGCCTTATGCAGGACATTACCCACTGATTTCGGAGAAAATAATAGAGGGCAGAGCCCAGTCTTCCCTCTTTCAAACGATTTCTGTAGTAATAATGTCCCGAATACATGGCGAAATTATTAGATACAGTAAGCCCGTGGATCTTGACCTCTGCGCCCAGTCTTTCAAGGGTCCGTATTATATCCTGATTGGCCCAGCGATTTAGGACAGTATAAAATTCTCCCACAATACCAATAATTGGACGGCCCTGTGACCGGTCAACAGGGATGGCCTCAAGGGCATCCACACCCCTTCTCAGGGCAGCATTGATATTCCTGTTCCATATGGAAGACATGCCGCTGGGCTTGGCCACGGCCCTGGCAATATCTTGAATACATCGTTCATAAACGCGATCGGTCTCACCAGGCCCTCTTTCATAAGGACGTACGTGGAGGCGAACCCTGTCGAGCGCCTCAGAGGCCAGCAGGCCCTGCCAAAGCTGTGCGGTGAAACGCAGGCCGAAGAGACCTGAAAATTCGTCAAAACGGGTAGAACATATGGGGGCAATGATAGGAACTTGGGGCATATCCAGACGTCTGAATAGATCTGCATGCCCAATGGCATATTGGGAAAATCTACAGGCCCCATCATAATTTAACATAAAGATCGCAGCATGTTCGGGATCGAATTCCGGCTCACGGGTCATCTTTAAAAAATCCCCGCAGGTGACCACAAATGGATGGCACTCCCTGCCTGAGGTTACCTGCCTCCCAAGGTACTCACTTTCATCATCCGGTTCAGGAAGCACGCGGAATTCAAGGCCGATGGACCGAAAAGCGGCCTGAAATACCAAAGAAAAAGCAGCTGATACATAAGGGAAATAAAGTATCCGATTTTCTAAACGCCCCATAATCCCAGGCTCCGGACCCCACGCATCGAAAGCCCTCCGCCTCGCCCTGGTGGTCAGATTAAGGGGGCGGGGGACAGGCTGTGGTCCTTTTGGAGCGGCATCCAGCGTATCCAAGAAGGCCTCAATGCGGGTTACAATGCCCGCATCACCCGTATGCTCATCCACTTCCAGTATAAGGTAGGGTCTCTCAGTGAGTTCCGCCTCCATGTATTTGATAAAAAAGGAATCCGGGCCACACCCAAAATTGGTCAGTAGTACCGGGAATAGGCGCTCATCATTCCGCATCCATAGAAGTGCCTTTAAGAGATCACGGGTATTTTTCCAGACCACATTGTCATACTGGCCAGGGATGGTCCTTCCTTCAAGAGGAAGCATGTCAAATGGCAGGACAACTTGTCCTTCGAGTCTCAACTTCCTGGCAAGATGGAGATTCAGGCCAGCATCGAAGATATTGTGGGATTTACCAAGCAATACAAGGCATCGTTCCCCTTGTCCAATAGAGTCTAAAATGGCCTTGCCTCTCTCTTGGCGCCATTTGTCAAAGCGCCTCAGGGCCTCCCGCCCTGCGGCAATTGCCTCTTTTGTTCTGGCAGCGCTATTGCCCAGAGATCTGCCAAGGCCAAGGAGCACACGGTCAAGCTTCCGTCTTGGAAGACTCCACCGTATTGTTGGTGCAAGAAGGTTCACCTTCGAGCCCATTGCTGCCTGTATCATGTATGGCATGGACTGGATATATGGACAGTTAAAACTGCGAAGTTCATTTTCAGCCGTCTCGGGATGATCGATTTCGCAGGGGAGCAGGATCTGGTCTACCCCTTTTGACATGAGATCACGGACATGCCCATAAACCGTCTTTATTGGAAAACAGGTCTCGGATTGAATGTAGGGAAGCCCACCTTGGAGCAAGGTCTTGTTGGTGCCCTCTGAAAGGACAACTGGATGACCCAGCGTCTTGAAAAAGGCATGCCAAAAAGGAAAATAATCGAAGAAACTCAATGTCCTCGGGATGCCAATGACCTGGCCGGATTCCTCTTGCGCCCCCTTTGCTTCATCAAAGCCTTCGAAAAGCCTCGACTGCCGTTCCTCAAAGAGATCGGGCAGATGGGCATAATCGCTATGTTTCGAGGTCTTCTCATACCTACCACACAGGCTCCCATAATAGGCGCGGAGCGTGCCCTCTATATAGATCTGATGGATACTGCAGAGGTTCGGACATTTGTGGCACTCAAATGTCCTCATTTCATATGGACGATCCTTAAGGTGAAAACCCGCAAACTGGCTGGAACTCGGCTCGGCGTCCCTGGCCGCCAACGCCGCACCCAGAGCTCCAGTGACATTGTGATGCCTAGGGGTGTGCAAAGGCCTGCCCAAGATGTTTTCAAAGGCAGAGGCCACGCTCTGGTTCCCGGCCACACCCCCTTGGAATAGAATGTGGTTGCCGATTTTCTTGGTGCCAACCACCTTTTCCAGATAGTTGTGTGCTATGGCGTATGAAAGTCCAGCAGTCAGGTCGCCGATACTCTTGCCCTTCTGTTGGTGGTGAACCAAATCGGATTCCATAAATACCGTGCACCGGGCACCAAGATCCACCGGTGCATTGGAGGAAAAGGCAAGGTCACTAAAGCCCTTGCGAATCTCCACCTTAAGGCGTGCGCCCTGTTCCTCCAAGAAGGAACCCGTGCCCGCCGCGCAGACCTTATTCATCTCAAAATCTATGACCCGTCCATCCTTGCACCTTATGTACTTGGAGTCCTGCCCGCCTATCTCGATGATAGTATCAACTGCGGGATCTAGGTGTACAGCCGCCCTCGCTTGGGCAGTAATTTCATTGATCACAACATCAGCACCCACAAAATCTCCGATAAAGTAACGACCGCTTCCAGTGACTCCCACCCCACAAATCTGCATACCGTCCCCTATCCTGCGGGCCATCTCCTCGAGCCCTGCTCGAACGGTGTCCACCGGTTCCCCCTGGGTATACCAGTACTGTTTGGCCATCAATTGTCCCTGTCTATCAACAAGGACAAGGTTGGTGCTTACGGCGCCTATATCAATGCCCATGAATGCCTCACGGCCATCTCCCAGCCTGATACCATAGTATTGGTCTTCTGTTTCCCCATTGCCCTTTCGTGGGCCCAGGGGCCTTAAGTGATCCGTTTGAGCGCTACGTATTGCCTCCTCTTCAAGGGCGTCTCTTATGCACTCAATCAGACAGCTCATAGACTGGTTTGAACCGTTCGTCCCGTTGCGGACTATCAGGGCAGAACCAAAGGCCCCCATGACGAGAAAATGCTCGGGGATAATTAGGCTCCCTGGTTTCACTCCCAAGAGGTCTTCAAAGGCGTCCACAACGGCGGGGTTGGCGGCCACACCACCTTGGAAAATAATCGGTTTCAGAAACGATTTTCCTTTTCCCAGATTCGTTATGAAATTACGGGTGAGGGCATAGCAGAGACCTGCGACAATATCTGCCTTTTGCGTACCTTCCTGCAGAAGATGGACCATGTCGCTCTTGGCAAAGACGCTACACCTGCCGGAAATCCTGGCCGGATGGTCGGAACAAAGGGCCAGACCGCCGAGGTCTTCAATAGTCATCCCAAGGCGCTGGGCCTGCAAATCCAGGAAGGATCCTGTCCCGGCGGCACAAACATCATTCAAGACATGGTCAATAATAACAGGTTCGCCGGTCTTTGGATCTTGATCTATATAGATGAGTTTGGAGTCCTGCCCTCCGATTTCGATTATGGTATGGGCATTAGGGTAGAAATGACACGCGGCAGTGGCATGAGCGACAATCTCATTGATATCTGGCACGCCGAGAATTTTGGCGACCAGCTTTCGGCCACTCCCTGTAGCGATTATCCCCTCAAATGAGTCAAAATCCGTGCCTAGCTCCTCCAGCAAACCGAGGAGAACGGGTAATGGACGCCCTTCCGTTCGAGTATACTTGGAGGCCTTGATCTCTCCCTCATCATCAATAATGACCACGTTCAAACTAACGGACCCGAGATCAATTCCCATGTATGATTTTGTGTTCGACATAAGTGGTTAGGAGACTTTACCTCGTGGAGTTTGCGAATCCATTCACAATCTCTGACGTCGACCCCCTAAATGCCTCCGGCAGAATAGAAGGACGAAAAAAGGCCCCACTGCCAGCCCACCTAAGGCGGACAAGCCCTTGGCCTTCTACTACCGTAGTTACCCCCAATTATTGAGCTATTACACTCATAATTACTTTGATATGACGAAAATTTATTGTGATTATTATAGCTTAAATGCACTAATGTGTCAAGGACGAGAATACCCCGTAACGTCCCTCAAATTATACCCGCATTTCTCAAGGATTCTCCAGCCTGGATTCATGATCCCCTGTACTTATGATAAAACATGAAAACACAATATCATGGGCCAGATTTGTCATTGACTCACAATGGCAAATTCCATATACTCCTGAGCACAAAAAAGATTCTTATCATTTCAATCTGGTCCCTTTTTACCTGGATGCGAGGTATGCCTGAGTCAGGCGCCTCATGATTGACACTCGAAAGCTACCGCGGATGATGATACTGTGCCTAAAAACTTTGCCTTATTGCCGAATTTAGTATAAATATTCAGACCGAAAGGCCAAAAGCATAATCCTCAATCGAGGTTGCCCGAACCAAATATCAAGACCCTGCTTCTCACCTTGAGACCTGGGTCCTCCGTGGAGGCCTAATTCCATGTCTTCCAAAACCAAACTATTGTTTGTTGATGATGAGGAGGCAATCTGTCGGCTTTTTTCTAAATCCATGTCAAATGGATCAATTCTGGTTGAGACCGTGTCTCGGGGCGAAGAGGCCTTAAGAAGACTCAAGACCTTCCCAGCAGATATTGTAATAACCGATGTGACAATGCCCGACATGGACGGAATGGCGCTCTTGGAGCAGATCAAACTGGACCACCCAGACATCTTTGTGGTGATTGCCTCAGAGCATGGTTCAGTTGAAGAAGCGGTCCGGGCCATGAAAATAGGGGCTTATGATTACATCATGAAACCCCTTGCCTTTGATATGATCAAGTTGTTGATAGAGAAAATTGCCGGCCATAAAAAGATGTTAGATCAAAATGCCTTTGTAGGGAAGGAGCGCAGGAAAATCCATCGCTTTGAGAATATCATTGGGCAGGACCCAAAGATGTTCGATGTCTTCCAAAGGATAATAGATGTGGCTAGCACCAACGCAACTGTTCTTATCATGGGAGAAAGCGGGACGGGCAAGGAACTCGTAGCTAATGAAATCCACTATAAGAGTGACAGAAAAAATGGCCCGTTAATAAAGGTAAACTGTGCCGCATTTACCGATACACTTATCAATAGCGAACTCTTTGGTCACGAGAAAGGGGCATTCACCGGTGCTTTGGCAAAAAGAAAAGGGCATTTTGAGCTCGCCGATGGCGGGACAATCTTCCTGGATGAAATCGGTGACATACCTGTCTCTACCCAAATAGCCATGCTTCGCGTGCTTGAATTAGGCACCTTTCACCGTGTAGGCGGCATGAACATAACGAAAGTGGATGCCCGTATCGTCTGTGCCACCAACAAAGACCTCTTCAGCGCGGTTCGAGAAAATCACTTTCGTGAGGATCTCTTTTACCGGATCAATGTTGTATCAATTCGTATACCACCGCTAAGGGAAAGAAAATCCGACATCCCCCTCCTGGCCAACTACTTTCTAAAAAAGATTTGCACACAGACAAGAAAGGATATCCGAGCCATCTCCAGGGCGGCCATGGAGATTTTAACCCGCTATGATTGGCCCGGCAATGTTAGGGAACTGGCTAACCTCATCGAAAATACCGTCATCTTTTGTAAAGCAAGAGAGATTAATCCAGACAACCTGCCCAAACAATTCAGGGAGATCTCTGAACCAAAAGGAATCACCCTCAGGCTTCCATCCACATCACTCCCACTTGTAGAATCGACACTTATACGTAAGGTCCTGGAGGAAACAAACTGGAACCTAAAGCAGACGGCCCTTGAACTGGATATTGCCAGGGGCACACTTTACAGCAAGATGAAAAAATACGGGATAGAAAGGCCCCAAGAAATTTAACGTCTCCCATAACCACCCTCTCACCCTTATAAAATCAGCAAATCCGAGCATCTATCAAGCCCGTTTTGTCCCGTCCGGTCCTATAAAAGAGTATAAGGCGAACCCGCTTCAGTCAATCTCCCAATTAATTTGGCATCTAAATTGCTATTCTTTACAAAAATCATGATCAAGGGTGTGGCAAAACTCCCATTACATATGTCGCAATCAGCAGTACGGGCCATACCCTTTTGCTGAAAGGAGTGCATCATGCTCGAAAAATATGAAACAGAAACTGTATCGTGCGAAGTAATCATACATATTAGCAACCTCACCCTTCCAGAAGTGGAAGAGGCACTGATAAGAAAGGTCCTGGAAGAAGCGGATTGGAAGCTTAATCGGGCGGCCAGGGCCCTTGACATTGCCCGTAGCACGCTTTATAGCAAGATGAAGAAATACCGTATCAAGAGGCCTTTTTAGGAGCGCAGTTCAGTACCCGGTGCCCCGTCAAGGGTTTTTATCCATGCCCTACATGACATATCATGCCGCGTAATCAGATTATATCGCCTTATAGCCCCCTCTTTGCCTTATTTGTCGTCTAGTGAACACGCCCCCTGATGCAATTTTTGCCTATATATTAATATGTTAGCAATATGCCAGAAGAAATTGTCCGGTGCTGAGTTGTATTTTGGACACTTTGCCGCAGTCCCCTGATAACAAGGTTCCACCCACTGCATCATAACTACCTAAAACAACAGCATAAATATGCCTTAAAACCTTCGATTGATGGCAACGGCATACCAATGGAGTCCCACTCCTTGCTTGCGGTGATATCTATAAGTAAACCAGATCAGGCATAATCCGCGCTCCATAAGGCAATGAGAAAGGGGGCAGAATTATCTGTCCCCCTTTTTTTTTCCGGGCAGATGTGTTAGACAGGCTGCGCACTCAAAATCGCGTGAGGACAGAAAAGAAAGGACTTTAGGTCTTTGATCATGAACGGAAAAACATGCTTAAGATATGCAGCGGTATTGATATTCTCAATTGTGAGTATCCAGATCTCTTTGCCTACATGCCTTGCCTTCGAGTTATCTGACGAAGACATTGATATCGTCGTACGAGGAGATTCAGCGGTACGTGCAAGCATTGGATATCGTGTCGACAGCCTGGACTGGAACATCGCCGGAGACCAATCCGGCCAGAATCCTAATGTCTATTCAGAATTAGAATTTGATGACATGAAAATCCTTCAGGCCGGCATTGAAACGAACCTGGTTATCAACCGAATTTACTCCCGTGTATCAATTTATCTAGGGGAAATTACGGATGGAAATGGTACTGACTCTGACTACGATGACGACAATAGACAGGGGCTTTGGTCCAGATCCGAATCTGCAATAGATAAACATGATGTGATCGATGTTACCGGTGGGTTGGGCTATGAGTTCGATTTTTTCCCCAGGGCATTAAGAATTGCCCCGTTGGTTGGAGTATCCTATCACGAGCAAAATATCTGCATAAAAGACGGAATTCAAACGGTTTCAACTCCGGGTAGGACCCCTGACATAGGACCTTTTTCGGATTCTTTGAACAGCACCTATGAGACGCAATGGAAAAGTCTCTGGTTTGGAATGGACATACATCTCAGGATAGTGAGCAGACTATTTCTCTCCTCATCTCTTGAATATCATATTGCCAAATATGAGGCCAAGGCTGACTGGAATCTAATAGATGAATTCAAGCACCCGGTGAGCTTTACGCATGAGGCAGATGGCAGAGGCATCGTTAGCAAGATCGGAATAAGTTATACACTGGCCAGGGACTGGGACACAGGCCTGACCTACACTTGGAATCAGTGGAATACAGAGGAAGGTGAGGACCACAGCTTCCCGGCAACAGGAGGAATGGCGCGAACAAAGCTAAATGAGGTGAATTGGGACAGTCAGGCCTTAAACCTTTCATGCAGCCATACCTTCTAAGGCGTAAAAAAAGGTATGTCCCCATTTCCCTAGAAATGGTGCCGAAGGCGGGACTTGAACCCTCAAAAAAGGTAATGACAAACAGTGATAAACATAGATTCTGAGTGACTTAAGATGACAAATCTATTATGGCAAGAAAATAAATAAGAAATTAAGTGAAATAAGTAAAATACAATTAAAACTTGACTTAAGTTTTTTATTAAGATAAACTATATAAAATTAAAAATGATAAATTAATATTTAATTTTTTTAAATAAAACTAAATTTAATTACTGATAATATTATAAAATTGCTATCCCATTTAATTGGTCTAGCAGGGTTCAGGAGGAGGGTTAGCAAGAGATAGACAAAATCAATCCCATTGCCTTCTCCCCCCTCAATGGCGGGACGGCACTTACTTACAGGGGGTACCCTTTTTAAACCCCTACTTATGCAAGCAGGAAAGTACTATAGCAGGCTAAGGCGCTAAAGCAGCCTGTATCGGCTGCTTTTATTGGCCTCTACATAAATAGCTTGGGGCTAATTTGCAATTTATGCGTTTGTTCACAATCTTTCTTAACGTGTGAAGGATCTTTTGGAAATAAAATTCTTTGTTCATTTCTACAAGAGCACGCATTTTTGATAAGTTTAAGACTGCAAAGGAGAATCTATTTTGGCACAGATTATGACAACCAAAGAAATGGCGAAGTATTTAAAATTGCATGCAATAACAATATGTAAATTATCCAAAGAAGGTAAAATCCCTGCAATTCAAATAGGTAGGGTCTGGCGATTTGACAAGGAGATCATTGATGAGTGGATCGCCAAAGGCGAAAAGAACTAATACAAGACTACCTTCATTGGGAGGATGAAACCGGAGGATGATTTGGTGCATAATACTGTCAGAAAAATCAGGGAGGAATTCCTTATGAGCAAGGCGGAGCTTGCCAGGAACGCAGGGATTTCCCCATTGACTGTTGATAGGATTGAGAAAGGTATGAGTTGTCGAATTGAGACCAAAAGAAAGATTATATTGGCCTTTGGATATGACCTCTCTGACAAGGGCCTGATTTTCAAAAATGGTTAATGATCTTGCCGGATGGAATGATCGACTCCTTTTACCCCTATACTTTTCACTTTAAACCCGAACCAATTCAGACAGTACACTTTCAAGACCTTAGATTATAAGCTGACGAGGGTAGATGAGCGTTGGTAAATGTCAAAATATCACGTACGTCCCGCCGTCCCCGTGAAAGGGAGGAGAAAACCAGTGGCAAAGCGTAGGGAAAAAGATTATTTTTGTACTGTTGTATCTGAGGATGTTGAAATTACTTTAAAAATTATACCTTTCCTCAGTCGTAAATCAAAAAACGAGCTGTTTGTGCAATGCAATCAACTTGAGTGCC
>CAYYPQ010000075.1:5135-11156 GCA_964473615.1 uncultured Desulfobacteraceae bacterium | reverse complement strand
GTCATGGCATCTATTCTTATCATGGAAGATGATGATCAGATGCGGGCGGTACTCCGACAAATGCTGGAAAGTTCAGGGAGAGAAGTTATGGAAGCTGCTGATGGTGTAGAAGGGATAAGACTCTATCATGAAAAACCAGCTGACGTAGTCATCGTGGACATTATCATGCCAAGGAAGGAAGGCATTGAGACGATCAGGGAACTAAAGCGAGATTTTCCTGAAGTAAAACTCATTGCGATCTCTGGTGGGGGCTTTGTCGGGGCGGAAGATTATCTCAAGATGGCCGAAGGCCTTGGTGTGACACATAACTTGGCTAAACCTATAGAACGAAAAGAGCTATTAGATGCAGTTCAGGAACTCTTGAGTTAATCTTGCTCTGGATCCAACGAACGCAACACTGAAGCTCATGAGGGGAATTTAGCGACTTATACCACACATTGTATAACCCGAATTTCCCCTAGCATTGAATGATTCTGCTGCTATTAGTCATTAGCCAAAGCATACCCCGAAAGGTTATGACTTGCATTACAATCTTATACTCTGAAGAGGCCGGATTTCTGCTTTAGTTTTTCATTATTGGGGCTGGCATATCTGCCATTCATACCAGCATTCGAATTCCCTTAAATCCTGTGGTACACAAAGGGTATCTTCAAGACGGCAAGATATCCCAAAATTCTCTCTGTTCATATCCTTTTGGCTGAAGATAATCCTGTAAACCAGAAGCTGGCAAAGATGATTCTTACAAAGGCCGGGTATCAAGTTGAGGCCGCCAATAATGGCAAGGAGGCAGTTGATAAATTTACAACATCTCCCAAGGATTTTGACCTAATCTTTATGGATGTTCAGATGCCAGATATGGACGGCATTGAGGCAACGAAGGCAATCAGGCACATCTTCATGTTTTCACCCGAATAGACTCCTTCCCCTATCTTTGGCCATGCGTTCGGCCATGTCAATCATATCCTCTGGAAAATCGTGTTCGCCTTGCCGGTGAACTAATTTGAGGGACTGGGTCGGGCATTTGTGCGCACATACCCCGCATCCGATACATTGTTCTGTTTCCAGGACGGCCAATTTCCCTTCTTTATTCTTAGCCGCTGGAAAAGTCTCAAGGCTCAATGCCTTCATTGGACAGCGTTCCGTGCAAAGCCCACATCCCTTGCAGGTTTCTATTCGAACTTCTATCATATAATTTGACGGTTGATGCCCTCTAAGTCCAAGAACATTTGCAGACTGCAGGAATACACAGCAGCATGAACAGCAGTTGCAGATATCAAAGGGGCCGGTTTTGGTGTTTGACACGGCATGCACCAATCCTGCATCGGCTGCCTTGGATAAGATCTCCATGGCTTCGTCCCGACTAATCACTTCAGCCATTCCCATTTCCACTTGATAATGTGCCATGGGGCCAAAATGGAGACAATTCCGGGTCTCATGTTTACAGGAAAGTGAATCTGGATCGAGATTCTTCCTCTGTCGGCAAGGGCAATGGGCAACACAGATATAGTCCTCACGCTCAACCACCTGACGTACATTCTCGTACGGCAGGATCTGCTGTTTGTCCTGGATAGTCTTTTCAATGGGAATGGCGCGTAATGCCATGGTCGGATGGCCGCCGAAGTCCTGACCCAAGCCGTTGTAAAAGTACTGGTCAGCGAGTCTTGCTATTTTCTTTATTTTCTCATCCTTTTTTCCTGACCAGTAGGGACTACGAAAAAACATGGTCTGGGATTCATAAAGAAAATAGATGACTGTGTCCATTTCATCTATATTTTTACTCTACCTATATGGCATCCAGCACTCCATTAACTCGTTTATGGGCCACCTGGAAAGCACTTCATAGCCCTCCTTTGTGACGAGAAGGTTCTCCTCCAGCCGAATCCCGTCATTTCCACCCTTACGGCCTGCATAAGTTTCCAGGGCTATGGTCATGCCTTCCTTGATCTTTACGGGAGGTAAATTGGCCAGTTTTCTTAAAGGGCTGATAATCGGTGGATCGTGAAGGGTAAGCCCCAGGCCATGGCCGAATGCAAAAGGAGCGCATTCTTCCCAGGTATCATACCCCCAGTATCCTGGTGAAGACGGCCATTTATTACAAATATCATAGTCAGTAGCCCCATCTTTAACTACACCTATTCCGTCATACAACATGGCCCGGCATTCTTCATATAGATCTCTTTGTTCTTGTGTTGCCTTTCCGCAGCAAAATGTGCGATAGACACACGGCATATATCCCTGATATGAGGCCCCGGTTACGTCAATGTAGATCAGATCACCAGGGCGTATCGGTTTGTCGCCGAATGACCATCTATACGGATTGGTATTGTAGCCTGAGCAGCACACCAGGTTTTCAGTATGATCAACACCCTCCTCATACAATGCCTTTATCCCGATGCCTACCAAGTCACACTCCCTTATGCCCGGCCTTATGGCATCCGCAATTGCGGCAAATGCCTTCTCGGTATTGGCGCAGGTTATCCTCATCAGTTCAATTTCATCTCTCGTCTTTATCTCCCTTGCTTCCTCCATAGTGGGCTTACCATAGACCACCTTTATCCCTGCTTTTTGAAGGGCCTCATTCATAATGAGTCCGCAGACTGTACCATCTATTCCGAGAGGTTCTTTCTCCACACCATATTCCGCCATTAATTTGCCCACTGTGTCTACAAAAACCAAAACAACTACATCTTTAGATGTCTTGGCCGTTAGCTTTACACTGGGTATTGAGGGCTTGACCCTGCCCTTCATCCATGGCATGCGCCGTTCTGTTTCTGTGGGTGTATCTACACAGAACAGGATCGGTTCACCATTCCTCGGAATGAAAACACACTGGGTTTCAGATGCCCGCATACATGTGGGATCGTAGTAGGATGTAAGATACCTGATATTGGCCGCATCCCACGTTATCAGCGCACCAAGTCCGTCTTTAGCGATCTGATCTTTTGCCCGCTGTAGCCTTTCTTTTCTCAATCGATCATAATCGATCCTTTCTTCATAATCTACACCATATTTTCCAAGAGCTGCCATATTTCCACTACCTCCTTGATCTTTTTCTCTGTAAATTCCAGCCAAAAAAAATTAGAGACAGTTCAGGTATTTACCAAAAAGTTTTATCACGGTATCTAATCCTGGCAGGTATCTATTGAATCACCCAAATAGATCCCTTTTCTATAACCACAATTAGCCTTATGTCCTCTCCAGGACTATTGCTTCTACTGGACATAATGATTCACACACCCCGCATCGAACACACAAATCCAAATGCGTCTTTGGGTTACCATCTTCCATTGATATACCACCATGGATGCAATGCGCACACAACCCGCACTGGGTGCACTTTTCGATATCTATTACGGGCCTAATTTCATCATTAGTTATGTCACATTCCCTCATAAATTCATCATGAGCTTCCTGACTGACAATATCATTCACAGCGACCCCGATGATCTCATCAATTTTAAGCCCCTTTCTGTCAAGAAATTCGGATATCCCATTGATTATTTTTCCATATAATTGATGACCATGATACTGTATGGCCGTGTGAAGGCCTACCAAATGCGCTCCGCACATCATGCGTTCGATACTATCGTTGGCATTCCATATACCGCTACTGCTGATTAGCTCTACATCTCCCAAAGCCTTGACCCGCGCACAGCCGAGATTTACCAATGGCCTCCGTAGAGTCCCATAGGTTATCAACCCAAGTCCAGGTACCAAGGGTTTCATTTTTTCTATATCTACGATGGTTCCATAGACCAAGGGCCCCTCTGTAATATGACAAGTGTTTATCCCTGCCTTGTTTATATCATCAAATAAAGAACTAAAGATTTTACAGTTGGATTTTGCAATTACAGGAATGTCCGCTACGTCTTTTGGAATTATATAACTTCTCAGTACCGCGTCTTTTACCTCAGTATCAATTGGTGATTCCTGATACGTCACCTCCGGTGGAAGATGGTACGGGCAGAAACACACCTCTAATAAATCAGGCCCAGAGTCTAAAATTATTTCGAGGTCCTTCCTGAACATTTCTTCATCTTCCATGTACATCAAGTCAGGATGGATATTAGCAATGATTTTTGTGTTGTGTTTTTGGGCGAGTGGTTTAATTTTCGATATCAGCTCCGCCTCTTTTTCAGCCGTAAAATCAACCGGCACGCCTTCCCAATTGAACATTAGAGTCGGCAACCCGTATTTTCGCAGAAACATGTGAGCGGGCTTCGGGTAAACATGACAGCCCGGCTTGGGCAGCATGTCTTCCTTTGGTCTTGCATTTGCCGATTTAAGCGTTACAGCGCCAACTCCCGCTTCAATGCTTTTTCTTAAAGCCTCGAACGTCCTGCCCAGAGGACCTGCGACTGCCACGACCGGATTCTTGAACTCAAGACCTGCATATTTTATTGCTAGATCCGCCATTATTTTTCTCCTTTCCCTGATTTAGATTTGCCATGTTCCGGGGATATTCCACCGAAACTGCGTTATGTTATAAAACCTGCCCGAAATTAAACCAATACCTATGAAGCTCTGCATTTTACTATTTAATTTACTTGACAATATCATATAAAGTACATTACAATATTTATTAAGCTATGTCAATATATATTTTAATTTCAATATGTTAGGTGTACATCATTCAGGTTTGTTAATTTGCTTAAAATATTAGCTAATTTTAATAAGCCGAATTCTATGATGTTACTAAGTCTTTCTTAATTCAGGTTAAATAACGTTTTCAATCTATATGTTACTATGTAGTTTACTATATAGTTGTTGGGGCTTTTAAATGTCCGTGAAACCAAAGATGAAGATCAGTGAACTGGAAGAAATTTCAGGAGTTCCACGTTCAACGATTCACTATTATATCCGCGAGGGACTTGTCCACAGGCCGGACAAGACAGGACGCACAATGGGATACTGTGATGAAACGCATGTCATAAGGCTCAAAGAGATCAAAAACATTCAGCGAAATTACATAAATGCCAAGAAAAAACCTTACATGCCGATACCACTCCTCATGGGAAAGCTTGAGGAAGCTGACAAGGCGTCGAAACTCAAGCGATCAGGGGCATCAAACGGTAGTGCTGCAAGGCAGGATAG
Organism: uncultured Desulfobacteraceae bacterium; assembly: GCA_964473615.1. Taxonomy (GTDB): domain Bacteria; phylum Desulfobacterota; class DSM-4660; order Desulfatiglandales; family Desulfatiglandaceae; genus CAYYPQ01. Next base: position 6,062 of record CAYYPQ010000075.1, on the reverse strand, counting down.
CCGGGCCAGGCGAAAGAGAGAGCTTATCGATGCGGCACTCCGTCTCTATTCAAAAAAAGGCTTCTATTCGACAAATATCAGGGACATTGCGAGAGAGGCGGGAATTTCGCCGTCTGCATTTTACATCTATTTTGCGGATAAGCGCGAACTGTTTGCGGAGGTAACAGAATTTGTCATGCGGAGTATGGTAAAAGATTTCGCTGATGTTCTGCGGATGGAAAAGGATCCGATTAAGAGAGGAGTTCGCATGCTCCAGATGTTTAGAAAGAACTATCCGAAGTTCGCCGAGATCCTTGGTCAATTGCGCGTGGGCGTTTGCATGGACGATAAATGGGCAAAGAACAGACTCAACACAATCTACAAGTACTTCGCCAGAATCGCGAGCGCAGAAATAGAACGTCTTATCAAACAAGGGGTGTTTCGAAACATTGATCAAGAGCTCATGGGCTTTTTCATGGTCGGTATGGCCGAAGGAGCGATCCATCTTGCCACGATTTATGAGAAGTACAAGTTTGAGCAGATTGTTATCTTCGTTGCTGACATAATAGCGGGCGGCTTGGCACCCCGAACTGATAATCGGCCTCTCTTTGATCCAAACCTTGTCAAAGATTTACTTATTGCTATGGATTCATGATTCTTCGGGCTTTCGATGTAAGTTCTCATCCTTTTGACAAAGTATACATGTAGTTGAAAGGCTAACCGTCTTTTTACACTTTTCTATCAGGAGGTGTTCAATGATTAAAATGATCTTTGCATTGAAACGGCTTTCCCACATGTCACTTGAAGAGTTCCAGACATACTGGAGAGAAAAACATGCTCTTCTTGCTAAAAAAAATCTTCCGAAATTACGTGCCAAACGCTATGTCCAAAATCATACACTTGATTCGCCATTCAATGAACTTCTGCGTCTAACGAGGGATGCAGCAG
>CAYYPQ010000075.1:0-5035 GCA_964473615.1 uncultured Desulfobacteraceae bacterium | reverse complement strand
TAGTTCCTTGGATAAATCAGCCAATTTCGGCTTGAAGATCCAGTATTCTTTGACGACCTCATGGCTGGCCTTCCATATTATGGTCCCCTTGGAGCAGTCAACTAGTCTAACACCAAGTCCTACCCTGGCTACCTTGTTGCCTTCCATCCTCCCATAGCCCCATGAGGAGACATAGGTCAGAAACAATGCATCGACATGAAGGGCCTGGCCTAGCCTTGCAGAAAGGCCAGGGTCGGAAACTCCTAAGGTATTGAGCTTTTGGAGGTAGTCTGCAATATCATCGGCCAATTCGCCTGAATTGGCTATTTGAGTCTTTATGGTGAGCGTGTCTACCACATTATCAAACCACCCACATTTTACCAATTCCTGGGAGACTGAAGGGCCGACGACATCTCTGCTGGCTTCAAACTTCCCGACTGTCGGTGGAAGCACTCCTATCGTCTTGGGGTGAAAATCCTTGGCATCCTGGCTTATTTCACTGAAGTCAATACCGCTCGCACAGCCAAGAAGCCACGATACGAGGACGTACACAAGAATGTTTGTGATACCCTTTCTCATCCTGCACCTCCGCTTATTAGTAAACTTACAATATCTTGGCAACCGACCCCGATGCTAATGCCTCAGGGCTATACAGAAAAAAGTTTGCCTAATTCTTCTGAAAAGTCAAGTAAAAATCTACGTCTGATTCTTGTTAGGCATGGCCAAAAGACAAGAATTGTCTTGACCACATTTTTTTGGTAGACATAATTAAGAGTATAGTAATATAAAGGGGAAGGGTGACCCCTTGCTTCATAAAAGAGAGACAGGACTCACCGAAATCTATCCAAAACTCTGCCACAATCATGCAAACGGTACGACAAATTTGGCCGGCATGATTCAATTAGTCGGCACTTTAACCTTAGAAAGAGTAATTGCAGCACTGAAAAGGATGCAACAAAGACACCCTGTCCTTCGTTCTTTCTGGCATGGAAGAAAAGGTAGAAATGATTTTCTCGCCGTTGATGAACAAGCCAAAAGTCTCCCCCTTCAAACGCTTATAAGAAATGGTGAGCGTCAATGGATGGAAGTTATGGACCAGAATATGAAAATGCATTTTGCTGAAGATGATCACTACTTATGGCGATTTACTTTGATTCATGGTGACGAACGCCGGCCGGCTACCCATGAATTCCTTGTGACATTCCAGCATGCCATATCCGATGGCATTTCAACTGCCAATTTTTTTGATGAATTCCTGAATTATCTCAATCAAAACGATAACCGAACATTGCCATATCAAAAGAGCCTACCCTTTCTTCCTGCAGTTTAATCGATGTTGACAAAGCCGAGCAGCTGGTTGGGCTTTCTTACACGCAATGCCATGAGAACGTTTACCTTTATTACTATGAAGGAGTTGAATTCCTATGAACAGAATGCACCCATTGAAAAACGCATCACCAAAATTGAATATCGTGCAATTGAGGGAACAGTTTTAACTCGACTTGTGAAAAGGTGTCGTAATGAAAACACAACATTGACAGGCCTAATAACAGCCTGCCTTGCCCTGGGTGTCTGTGAATGTAAGGGCCGTTTGAATATAAATAAAAAATTGAAACAGGTTATCTTTACACCTGTCAGCGTACGAAAAGAGTGCAAGCCTCAAATTGATACGCATGTGATTGGTTGTTTTGTAAATTTTTATAGAACAATACATGCAATCGATCTAAAAATAGAATTGTGGGACCTTGCACGTTTATCCAAAATAAAGCTTCATGGAGCCATCAATAAAATGGCAAACATGCCACCCAATAAATATTCGAAAAGAATCTTGGCCAAAATGATCCACTCTTTGGATAGTGGCCTATTTAAAAACATATTTCCCTATGGCATCGGCGTGACCAACATCGGGTATGTTCCATTTCAGAGCAATGCGGTGAGTATCGTATACAAAAGTTTTATTTCGGAACAAACCGTAGTCTGGGAGACTGGCTGACCCTATTGCATGTCGCGACGCTTGATGACAGGCTTTTTCTTGGCTTCTGTTATGCTACGCTGCTCTTAAGTCAGAAAACCGCTTCCAGGATTGCCGATAACGTGATATCAAGATTAAATTCTATGTGAATATGAGAAAAAAGATGAGGCCAGGCTAGGATGGCCCAGGTGTTTCAATCTTATTTGAAAAAGGGAGGGGAAATGCCATGTATGCGGGAAAGATACTCGAGGTGGACCTGAGCAAAGGGGAGAGCGTATCTACACCCCTGCCTGAAGAGTTCAAGGAGCAATTCCTGGGTGGGAGTGCCCTTAACCTCAAACTGTACTGGGATCGCTGCGATCCTGGGGTGGATCCTTTATCCCCCGAGAACGTGATAGTGATTGGTGCCGGATGTCTCTCCGGCAGTTCCTCTCCAGGGTCGGGTAAGTTCGCCGGCACGACCAAGTTCGCCCTTCCGGCCACACTGGACGGCAAATGCTACGTTGCCTCTGGTATAAGTGGGAGCAATCGCTTTGCCAGTAGCCTAAAGGCCGCCGGTTACGATCACATTGTCATCCGGGGCCGTAGTTCCGGGCCCGTCTACCTTTTGATCGAAGACGACAATGTAGAGGTCCGCGATGCCTCTGGACTATGGGGAAAAGCAGACACCTACGAGACCACGGACGCCCTGCACGAGGCCCACCCCGGATCAGGGGTTATGACCATAGGCTCTGCAGGGGAAAACCTGGTGAGGTTTGCACTGGCCATCACCGACCGTCATTCCACCATGGGGAGGAATGGCTTCGGGGCTGTAATGGGCTCCAAGAACCTCAAGGCCGTGGTGGTCAAGGGCTCGGGGAAGGTCAAGCCTCGGGACCCCGAGGCCTTCAAGGCAGTGGTGAAGGAGATCAGGCAGGAGTCAAAGGACAAACCTTACGTTCGAGAATTCCCCAAGCTGGGCATACATACCACCTGGGATATGTGGCAGGTATTGTTAAACCCAGGCTTGTGGTCCAGAGAGGAATGGGATCGATACTACGGTCCAGAGGTGGTGAGGCAGGCAAGAGCAGGCTCCAGCGCCTGCAGTGGGTGTTTCCTGGGCTGTAAGACTGACTTTGAGGTCGGAGAAGGGCCGAGGATGGGTCAGAGGATGGAGACCGGCCATTTTCTGGATATGGCCTGCCTGGCCCAGTATCTGAATATCAGGGAATGGCCCAAGATGGTCTACCTTATGGACATCTGCAACCGCGCCGGATTGGATGCCCTGGCGGGGATCGGAGCCTCCTTTGTTATCTCCATGGGCCAGTCAATGGGACTGGTAAGCGAGGAGGAAACCTCAGGCGTGGACTTCTCAGCGGAAGAAGAGAAGTACGCCTCCATCCTGCGCCTTATATGTCAGAGAAAGGGTGTGGGAGAGACTGCGGCCCAGGGATGGGTGGCCCTATCAAACCACCTGGAGGGATTGGACCTGGAGGACTTCATGGGGCTGGAGAAAGGCGCCCTCTGTTTTTACGACATGCGCGACACCGGACTGGACGTGAGATCCTTCCATATGGTTGTTAACCCGCGCGGTTCCCATCATCCCCAGTGCCACTGGGTGATGTCCGCCCCAGGGGTCAATTATGAAACGTTGCGGGAGGAATTCCTCAAGACCGGGGTCTCACAGCAGGACGCCACGAGGATCTTCTCTGGCGGAGAGATAAAGGTGGGCAGGATGACAAGGCATATACAAGACGTCGGTATGGTCATGGACAGCCTCGGGGCCTGTGTCATATACTATATCCTCAACCTGCCCTTGCACATGCAGAACCTGGCCCGTCTTTACTCTGCAGCTACGGGAAACAAGACAAGCGCCAGCGAACTCAAGCTGTGCGGCGAGCGCGGCCACAACCTGCTCAAACTGATCAACGTCAAGGAGGGCTTCGGCCGGGAGGACGATAGGATACCCCGAATATGGCTGAAACCCAAGGCGACGCCGGACGGGGAGAAGGTGCTCTCAGATTACTACCACCGCAGGGAACTTAGCGAGGACGACTTGAAACTGGAACTGGATGAGTACTATGACGAGCGAGGCTGGGACATCGAGTCATCCCACCCCACCGCCGAAAAGCTAGCCGAGCTGGGACTGTGAGGATAGTGTTGAGCTTAAGGCCCGGCCCCTGCCCGCCGTCTTTCTGACGGGCAGAGAAAATGGGCTGCCACAACCCTCATTTTATATACCGATATCTCAAATCAAAACTTGTAGACTTTTATTAGCGACTATGATTTGTATCGGATAATCAAGGTGACTTCGTTCTGAATCGTGCTAATCACGTGCCTGGAGTAACCCAAGGATGAGAGCGAAAAAAATGCAAAACGACGATGGCCCCACTCAGCAAGGGGGACAAAATAGCCGCTATCTTCGGCCTGACAATTCGAAAAGACTTTTTAGGACGCATTTTCAAGGGGCACTTGTCAGATCAGGGGCCAGTATGTTCATGTGGTTGTTTGGTCTGATCACCTGCCATTATAATGCGATGGACACAGATGCGTTTAAGGGTGTGACCGCTTCTGTTGCCTTTCTTATATTAATGAACGTGCCCACGTTATTGGTCCTCAGGCACATTAAGCGAAAGCGAATCTATGAATTCTTTTCTATTATTATAAACGTACTTGAAATAATAGGATATACGGCAATTATTTACTTTTTGGGTGGCTTTAGAGCCTCCTATATGCTCCCGATGTATGCAGCGTTGATTACCTATGTCGGGGTTATGGCACCGAGAAGGATACCACTGATGATAGCTACGTTTTGTGCCCTTGCCTTCACTTCAATGGTGACATTGGAACACTTTGGTTTTATTCCACATCAAAATCTTCTGCTGTCTCATTATGATTTCAAGTGGCCTGTTCTGATCGGTTGTCTAGCCGGTTTTACCGGGTTGCTTTTCGTTGTGGCCTTCATTGCCGGTTACACCGGCAGTGTCTTGAAGAGTGCCAGAAATAGATTGAAGGAAAAGAACATTCAACTCATGGAGTCTGAACGTCTCAAGTCGGAGTTCCTGGCGAACATGAGTCACGAGATCCGCACGCCGATGAATGCGG
>CAYYPQ010000074.1:0-12212 GCA_964473615.1 uncultured Desulfobacteraceae bacterium | reverse complement strand
TCACGAACCGAACCGAAGATGTTATCAAAAATTTCTATAAAGGCTTGTAACTTCCCTTTATCGTATCCCAACGCCTTCACCGTCTGTTCAAATTCCTTAATTGAATGCTTGTTATCCATTGGGAAAATCTACATTTTAATTTAGTTTTATTGTGAACTTGGCAAATTTAAAAATGAGGCATGTAACGATAGTTGAAAAGTTGCTTATCATTAGTGCAATGCCGGTAAAGTCCTTACATTCCCAATTTACAGCATGCAAAATATAATGTTCACTGCGTGGGAGTGTTCGGAATTCAAATATTCTTACATTTTAAGACTATCTATCGGTTTGAATTTATTCAAATATTGATATGGCAGTCATAACGCCGAGATCTTGTCCCATAATATCATAAAACCCGGAAAAACAAAAGCGTTCCTCTGGTATCAGGATGATCAGGTAGGCAAGAACAAGCCCAACCCGCGCACACCGGTTGAGGGTCTTTATCTAGTGGGCTGCGACGCCGGAGGTCGGGGACGACGATCATTTTTTGCCTTAGTGGCGTCATGACATATACCTCCTTTGGATAGGGTTAGATTGATCGGAGGTATTTTATAGAAACAAAGCAAAGGAAAAGGACTATTATAATAGGTCGGAGGAAAAAGCTAAGGTAGGTGGATTGGGAGATCTACCGCGGAGCGGTTGAGTTCTACAAGATCAAATCTTTAATAATGCTGGATTGAATCCAGGCTTCGGCTTTGGCAAAAAACTTTTCGGATAGCGTGACAAGAACCTTCCTCTGCAGCCTCTATCCGCTTATTGTTTGTCCTGTTCCCTCTGTAGAGAAGCAATATCTTATATACTTACATCCAAATTGATCACAGTACGTGTCTGCTTTCCCAAAGCAGTCGAAGTTACCTTCGTTTAGTTGTTTCCTATGAATGATAGGAGAAATGACTTCTTTGAAGCAGGGATTACAAAGTGATGATGTGAAATCATCTGGCCCCCACGAAATTACCGCATCTTTTTTCCACTCTCTACCGCATTTGATACACTTAACACGTAATTTATTCATATCTTTCACCATACCAAGCCTGAGATCCTGCCGTTCGCGGATCTGCAAATGAAAAACAGACGACTTCATCAGTTTTGCCAAAAAACGTGCTTGGTTGTTGACTAACGCCATCCTATCCAACCGAATCCTGTATCTATGTCTTCCAGTCTTTGGGCAAGGAAACAGCCGTCTTATCTAGCTAAAATGTTTACAATTTTACAATCCTTAACAAACACTAAACTTAGATATTGTTTCCGCGGTCAATGAACCAACGTTTGATAGGCAAGTATAATATAGCATATATTGTGTGTCAAGCGTAAAGAGGTTCAGGATATGGGTGTTAGATAATTTATTCCCGTTTGAAAGCTTCCTATTCAAACGAAATCTAACTTAATCAAATATAATTTACAGTTTTTAGTTTATCATCTTAAATCACTCAAGGATCATCCGGAAAGAGCGTACTTGTGTAAGGAAAAATAAAAAGGGACCCTCTTAATGAATTAGGTTGATGAAGACGGGAAGGACGCGAGTTTCCCTCCTCCCGCTCGCGATCGTCCCGGCCATAATTCAAAAAGACTTCGGGTGCAGTTGAGTTATTCAAGCTTATTACTAGGTTGGATCGAAGAAGCCGCTTGAAACAAGTCAGGCATAGTATGCCCCTCTATGATTTCAAGATCCCGTTGTAAACACAGTTCTCGGATAATTTATGCACGAGCGGAGATAAACCCTCCTCTTTCAATGCGCCAGCCAGTATTCTCAGCATGAGGCTCTATCTGATTCGGAACATCTATTTTAAAGGCTGGATTGTATTGTTATCAAGGTTGGTGAATCCTTCGACCCCCAGGATGTTCTCTGCGACAGTGTCAATATGTGAATCCGTGCCAATACACCCTACCCTTTCTCCACACATGGAGGTCATGAACCCAGCTACCACCTCAGGCTTCTCCCATATCCCATAAAAGCACCCTTGACAGGTCTTTATATGGTCATCAGCACTCTTTTCTTGGACAGGGAAAGATCCACCGGACATATTTACGGGTATCTGAACATGTGATATTTATTATGTGTTGAAAAACCCCGCCCTCTGGGCGGACTCAGAGTCATTTGGCCCTGCCTGAAGAATGTTTTTGAAATAGCGGTGGCCGAAGGCCATGAATCGGACGAAAGGCCATCTGTAACCACGAAAGGGTATCGTTTAACATTTTGCATGATATTGTTAAGGGATGTTGGTAAGCATATTTATAATGTAAATTATGCTAGTTAATAAGCCTGGGCATGATTCCAAATATTTTTCTCTTGACATCGTTCATCTGTTCGCTAGTATAGAACAAAACTCTATCTTAAAGGGCTTTATGGACACTTCTTTTGGCGAAACATTGAGGAGGCGCAGGGAAGAAAGGGGGCTGGGATTGCGTGAACTGGCCCGGCAGATCGGAAAATCCCAGGGTTACCTGAGCGACGTGGAAAAGGATAAGGCCGCTCCTCCGTCGGTGGATGTCATCATGGACCTAGCCTTGGCCCTCCAGGTGGATAAATGGGAATTGTTGAGGGCCGCGGATAAAGAAGTGGAGTACATTGCTAGACAGCCTGAAGCAGCGGATTTCCTGCGCAAGACCTCTTATTTTGGCCCTGAAGAGTGGAGAAAGACTAAACAGCTTGTTGAGATCGCAGGCCTTGGCAAGAAGGGGAAGGAAGGAAAATGAAGGTCCCATGGCTGGCAAGAGAAGAGATTGCCGGAAAGGCAGGAGAGCTGCTTGCTGGATACCAGGGTTTTATTGGCCATACCATAGGGCCGCCAATACCCGTTGAAGACATTATCCAGAGGCACCTTGGCCTAAAGCTGAAGTTCTTGGACTTTCAAAAGGGCCTCGGATTGGAAGGCGTCCTGGGGGCGACCTATGTGAATGCCAGGGTAATATGCCTGAGCGAAGAATTGCTTGAGGCAAAGTCAGAGGGCAGAATGGGCTTTACCTGTGCGCACGAAGTGGGACACTGGGTACTTCACCGGCAGTTCGTCAAGATGGCCGGGAGGTCTGACAGGCAGGAAAGCAGTATCATCTGCAGGACCAGTGATGCAAGAAAACCCATTGAGTGGCAGGCCGATTTTTTCGCTGCCTGCCTGCTTATGCCCGAGGACAAGGTCAAGGAGGCATTCCAGATTGTCTGCGATTCAGATGCCATTGTCATTAGCAATGTCAAGAGCGCTATTGGAGCAACATCCATTTGCGTGGACCCATGTGTTGAAAACTGGCATCTTATAGCGGCTATGATATGTGAAGCCGGGGGATTTAGAAACGTATCCAAACATGCCATGATCATCAGGCTCCAGGAACTCGGTCTGCTCACCAACGTTACCGGAGATGAGGTTGGTTGGAAGAGAACATATTCCAACTAAGTAGTATTGCATATATTTTTTGCCCCTCATGTTCTATTCAACCGAACAAACGGCAATGAGACAATTGGATGCAATGGCGATGGCCCCGGATATAGAGATATTGATTGATGAGGATTTTACAATTTTCTCCTGGAACGATGAGGCAATTCAGGATCTGGCCGAAGAACTCGGAAAGACCGAATTTGCAGAACCCCGGCCCTGCGGTTAGAGCAAAATGAACTATGTCGAGCATATTGAATCCCTCCTGGCCTCTCTTTGCAGCCTCTTTTACCTGGGATCGCAGGAACAGAGGCTCATGGTGCAAAGGTGTATTGAAATTGCTTCCAAATATTCCATGGAGATTTACGGGTATAACATCTCCACTGGTATCTGGCGGCCAGGGGGGAAAAGAATGCAAGATGGTGATATTGACCCGATTGAGATGCTGAATCGCATCCTTGCCGTTAACCATAAGACGGATACATCAGATAGAAGAGTCTTTCTCCTGGAGCACTTTGACCTCCTCCTGGAGAACCAAGATCCCCTCGTGCTCACCAAGCTCCGGCTCATAAACGACAGCAGTCACCACCTATGCAGCGTTATACTGATGGGAAGGCCATACCTGGATCTGCCTAGGATAATCTCTGATATCCCAAGGATAAATGTAACATCGCTCGACAGAGGTGACATCGAAGATATCCTGGAGGCCTGCGAAAGGAATATCCCTGAAAATGAAAAGGAGAAATTGAAGGAAACACTCAAGGGGCTAACGACACTTGAATGTGAAAATCTCCTTTCATTGAGCCTGGCCACAAAAAAGAGGCTTGATCTTTATTTCATCAATGAAGAAAAGACAAGCCTGATATATCAAAAAGCCGGGGGACTTATTGAGGTCTGCCACCCTGAGGGGGACCTCAACCAGGTTGGAGGGCTGGATAACCTAAAAAAATGGCTGGAAAAAAGGGCTCGGTTCATCGCACAAAAACGTCGTGACAAATCTCCCTGCCTGCCCCCTCCAAAAGGGCTGTTGCTCACTGGGCCGCCCGGGTGCGGAAAGTCTTTCATTGTCTCCTGCCTGGCAGGATCATGGCGGGTCAACCTGGTCAAATTGGCCCCTTCCCGGCTCTTTTCATCCCTTGTGGGCCAGACCGAGCAAAATCTGGCGATGGCCCTGGCAACCATCAAATCCCTGGCCCCATGCATCCTCTGGGTGGACGAATTCGAAAAATTCTTTCCCCGGATTGCAAACAGCGGCTCTGACGGAGGTGTCCTTTCAAGGGTCCTCGGCCTATTCCTGGATTTCCTTCAGGAAGAGAGGGATGGAGTATTTGTATGCGCTACCACAAATGATATCCGGGACCTCCCCAGGGAGATTATGCGCACAGGTCGTTTTGACGCGATCTTCTTTATCGACCTCCCGAACAAGGGAGAGAGGGGGGCAATCCTCAATACCGTCCTGAATAGATATGGATTGGCGAAAGTTATAATAACAGGGTCCATCCTGGAAGCGACCGAGGGTTTCAGTGGTGCTGAAATCGAGCAGGCAGTGACGGAGATGTTGTATGGGTGCGAAGGGTCCGGAAAAGAGGCAAGTTCGTTTGAGCTACTAGCGAAGGTAAGGAAGGTGATCCCGCTCTCAGTCACCATGGAGGAGGAGATAGCATCCATGAGAAAATGGTGTTTTTCAAGAGTCAGGTTTGCGTCAGGACCTGATGATTCCGGCGAGGGAGAAAGGAGGAAGGTATGTCGCATATTACCAGAGTAAAGACCACGCTAAAGGACGCTGCAATATTGGAAGAGGCGCTCAAAAAGACTGGGTATCATGTCCATGAACAGGGCCTTATTTTTGCGGGCCGCAACAAACAAAAAGGGATGCGGGTCGAAATTCTTGCCGAGAAGACAGGACAAAGGATAGGGTTCCGGCGCATGAGTTCGTCAGAAAGCGCATACGAAATCGTCGCAGACTGGGAGATGCAAGAGGAGAACCAGCGGGAGATTACACGGGCGATATATCAGTCCTATTCGCGGGAAAAGGTTCTGAATCTGGCGGCCAAGAGAGGTTATTGCGTCATACGGGACAAGCTGAACCTCAAGGGCCAGATAGAGATTATCCTACGCAAGGTGGCATAGGAGGCAGTATATATGAAGGGACAGATCAGGATAGTCGTTGAGAAGGACGGGAAGGTCACTCTAGGTGCGGAAGGAGTGATCGGCCCACAGTGTCTAAAACTCACGGAATTCCTTGAAGGGGAACTCGGAGATGTCATCAAGCGTCAAAAGACAAGTGAATTCTATAGACCCGTAAGGCTTACCCACAGAAATCATATAGAGTACAAAGACACTTCCACGTAGATTGGGTCTCAAGGGCAAATGGAACATCTTTTTTCAGATCTTCATGAGTCAATACAGCACGCAGACCTTCCCCATAAGTGCCAGAAGATGCTTCTGGAGATACTGGGGAAAGGGCTGGAAGGTGTTCGCCGATACAAGGCGGTGAGGCTCGTGAGGTTCCTTCAGACGATCAAACATGGACGATTTGGTCTCTTGAGTACCATAGAAAAAAAGGCATTGCTGGAGAACTTTCTTAATCTCACAATGCAAGGAATAGAAAAACCTCTAAATGATATCTGCCATCTCCTTTTTGAAGAAGACATGGTTTACAGCCCGTCTTGTGAGCCTTTGCCCGATAAAATGATAAAGGCCCTGGTAAGAATTTTTGCTTCAGAGAGGGCCGACAGCCTCAGAGAGATAGTCTGGAGAATCCTTATTAAAAAGGGGACTAAGCTGAGTGAGATGATTTCAGCGAATCAGCTTGCCCCTGCCCTGTGGTCGGTAAACCCCATATTCCGCAACAACATTGTGGGTTTTATGTTCCGACATTATAGCCCCGGCGATATTTCAGCGGCGCTTGCAAGGTATACTTCGGGAGCAAGGAAGGTTTTGCCTCCAGAGGCGCTCCGTCGGATCTTTGCCATAGGGAAAGCGGCATTGGAACATGAAAAAAAGAAATATCTATTGGTAGACGTGCTTGCAGCCTCAGACCCGGAGGGCGAAACAGTAAAGAAGCTCTGGCCAGATTTTGTCAATGGGCTTACGAGATTTGAGCTTGTAAAGGTCTTTATGTCATTCACTGGTGGCACGAATTGGATAAAAAACCTGAGAAAAAGTTGTCAATCATCATTCACGTTGGCATCTGAAAAAAGGCCTTCGTACTCGTACGGGGGCTTTCATGCAAGGCTCGCGAGGATCAGAAAGAATGGCCCAGACCCTGCGAAGCCCTAACTTTTTGCCATCCATTGCACCTCAGCGTATATGCCTTACGTAATACCTAAATCTATGGAAGATTTCAATGTGTGGCTCATCCTTATGCTAAGTCCATCGATTCATAAATTCGGTAACGAATTCATTTACTCAGGACTGAGTGCTGAGTGAGCATTCTATCTATTCTTATTCGCTAAAATACGCGACCGTATTTGCGAATCGAAGCACTAAGGGAGGCATGAAACGAACGGGTGAAAAGCAACATACGATGAGGAGAGATAGCATTTCATTCGATCAGACGCCGAATGGTCTGATGTGGCTTTGCTTTCCTCGTTTTCCGGACAGTATCTTCTGCATTTTCTGGTCAGCGTATCTATCTGCAAAGGTTTCTAGCAACCTTGCACTTTTCGATCATCCTTCCAAACCAGGGTGCCATATCAGGGTGAACACCTCGCCTTTGTTTCTTCAAAAAAATTTCTCAGAGAAAGAGTCGGTCTTTTTTGCACGAGTGAGGCAGACAATATATATCAACATTTTTTTCATCGGTCATTCTTAACTCGCCGCTGAAAAAAGGATCAAACTCTTCGATAAGATGTTTTACTTCACTGAATTCATCCATGAAATTATCTGTCTAAGGACCTAGCTTTATAATTTCAGTGACGAATTTATGTTCGCAATTCAAGCAACTATTAATGCAGTCCCTTAAAATGGAGAAGGCTATTATTTTAGAAAGTCCCCAGTGCCACCTATCATTCGGTTTCAATGCAGAATTAGCTTTGTTGGGAAGATAAATAATGCTTGATTTGTCTTTGATATAGAGATAAATATACATATATGGAAACAATCCTTGAACAGCTCATCGCGGATTTTCAGGAACGTCCGCTTCCTTCCCTAACCCGCCGGCATATTCAACTTCCATGGCTGCCTGGAAAAATCGATACCGTCATCGGTATGCGAAGATCAGGGAAAACCTGGTTTCTTTTTCAGGTCATATCGGACCTGCTTGAAGGAGAAACGCCAAAGGAATCCATTCTCTACTTGAACCTGGAGGATGAGCGGCTTTTACCTATGACGGCATCCGAGCTGCACCTGATACCCGATATGTATTTCCGTCGTTATCCAGCGGCTCGGGACAGATCATGCATATTCCTGTTTGATGAAATTCAGAATGTTCCGGGATGGGAACAGTTTGTCCGGCGACTGTTGGATACCGAAAATATCCATATATGTCTCACAGGCTCTTCCGCGAAGTTGCTGAGCCGAGAAATAGCAACGAGCTTGAGAGGCCGATCACTCGCAACCGAGATATTCCCGTTCAGTTTTTCGGAATCTCTCAATAACAGCGGAATAAATACGGAGGACACAAGACGTCCAGGCGCAAAAAAACGGGCGCTTTTGGAAAACCGAATGAGGACCTATCTCATTGAAGGCGGATTCCCCGAAGTACAGAATCTTGTCGGTGAATACAGGATTCGCATTCTTCAAGACTATCTGGATGTTGTCATATTGCGCGATCTGGTAGAGCGTCACCGAATATCTAATACTGTCCCGCTTCGTTACATGATCAGGCATCTTATGAATGCCCCGGCGTCTCTTTTCAGTGTCAATAAGTTTTACAATGACTTGAAATCACAAGGCATTTCATGCGGCAAAAACACACTTCACGAATATCTGGATTACCTTTCCGATGCGTATCTTTTCTTTCAGGTATATGTACACAGCCGATCAGAACGGGCGCGCATGGTCAACCCGCGAAAAATATATGTCATTGATACCGGACTTATCAATGCATGCTCTCGTAATACCCGGCCGGAATGGGGGCATCTGCTGGAAAACTTTGTCTTCATGGAACTGAGAAGGCTGTATGATACCATTGAATATTACAAGACGGACAATGGTCACGAAGTGGACTTCTTTGTTACCGACAGGCAAGGCAGGGAATTGCTAATCCAGGTGGCGGCAGAAATGGAAATTTCTGTGACTCGATTACGTGAATTAAAGGCCCTTATTGAGGCCATGAAAGAAACCGGGCTAAGAAACGCCACCATGGTTTCGCTGAATCATGAGGAGCATCTGGAGACAGAGGCAGGCGAAATCCACATCCTTCCAGCGTGGCTGTGGGCGCTGTCGCTCTATATGAAGCAGGGGAAGGGGCAATAGGGATAATCCCTGGACGGATATGTATCAATGGACCTTCAGTCTTGACTATCACACCAAGCAATGGTTTTCCTCGCTTAAGAGCGATTTGCCTCAATGCTACCTGGTAGTAGGCGCGGTCAGGGACCACCTTCTTTCAAGGACTGCTTGCAGTTTCAGACCCGGAGGGCCAAACAGTAAAGAAGCTCTGGCCAGATTTTGTCAAAGGGCTTACGAGATTTGAGCTTGTAAAGGTCTTTGCGTCATTCACTGGTGGCACGGATTGGATAAAAAACCTGAGAAAAAGTTGTCAATCACTGCTCACGTTGGCATCTGAAAAAAGGCCTTCGTACTCGTACGGGGGCTTTCATGCAAGGCTCGCGAGGATCAGAAAGAATGGCGCCCTACTCGCCCCACTACTACCTGACCCTCGGCTTGGCCTTTTTTGACAGGATGTTGAGCCCCTTTTGTCCGCTCCGGCACCCATATGTTTAAATATCTATATATCTCATCTATGTCGATGAGCCCATCTTTATCTATATCCGCCCCACCCTTCAGACCTTTTAGGAGGTAATAAGTAAAATAACCGTGACCTAGTTCATCGGACTCCCGGCTAACTTCATTTGCATTACATGATGTAAGAACGATTCTCCCTTTCCCTTTGGCAAGACGGTCAATGAAAGAATCCGAAAGCCTGGCACGCAGGCCAGAAGCAAGGATTGTCCGACCACCGGCGCCTCCACTATAACAACTGTCTGCTATGAATATCACTCTTTGCGCGGCTATAGCCTTAAAGATCCCGGCAATTTCATCCATCGGCATGGCGGAACTGTAAAGATCGTCCAAATCCGCGTCGTAGGGGAGGATGTATTTGGTAATCTTGTCCTCATCCTTACTTGCACTGTCCTCTAATGGGGCACCATGACCGGCAAAGAATATAAATACCGTATCTTCCGGCCTGTTGGCCTTTTTACGCAGTTTGGTTCCAAGTGCAGATCGAATTTTCCTCAATGTGGCCTTTTCATCATATAATTCAAAAAGATGGCTGTTGTTTAAACGCATGTGCCCTCGGAGATAGTTGGCGAACGCCTTCGCATCATTTTTGGCATACTTGAGGGAGATGCTGGGATTTTGATACCGGTTGATACCGATCACTACTGCCCATATCTCCCCGCGTTCAGATTCTCTGTAAACCGTGATAGACTTTGAGCTGGAAAGGTTTTCAATATCAAAGGCTGTAATAGTTATCTCGTTCCTTCCCATATTAAGCGGGATCTTGATCCTGAAATCCCTATCCTTTTGGTCTCGACCCCCACGCCCCTTTATCCCTATACCCCTTGAGGTGTCCAGTCGCCTCCCATTTACCATTATCTCAATATCAGCAATTCCCTGATCATCCACTGCCGTGCCAATAAGGCTGGCTGATGCCGAAGCCACCCCTATATTGTCCCTGGGAGAAGCGATCGCTATTACCGGGGGGCTGCTGGCCATTACAGGGCGTATCGGCAAGACATGCTCGCGCTTTTTCTGACCCGCTACCGTGATAACTTCGGGGCTTTCCTTTTCAATATTCAGGGCAATTGACATGTCTTGCTCATGAAAATCCTTTTGAGAAATGGTAAAGCGGACTGGTAGCGCACCCACACTGGCCGTTCGCTGAACATTTATCGTGAATGACTGTGGCTCACTTTCTGCTCCTGGACCAATCTTTCCAATAGCAACCTTCTTATCTCCATATATGATGATGCCATTCTGATCAAGTTGCAAGCTGAGAACAACGTCATCTGCGGTAAGGCCACCTGTGTTCTTGATCTTGACAATAAGGTCTACGGTTTCACCCTGCTCAATTCGGCCATTATTATCAGGGTCAAGAATCTGGTGGGTGATTTGGAGATCCGGCAGAACAAGCTTGACAGGAATATTGATGTGGTCTGTTAAGCCTGCAAAATCTTTCTGGCTTAGATCAAGTCGAACGTCAACTGAATCCTTCTGCAGGGTGCGCGGTACCCTGAAGAGGAATCGCAAGGGTACGTATTTGGAAGACGCTGATATTCGCTCTATATTCATGCGTTTCTTTGAGAGAAAAATATCATCGGAGCGCACACAGACCTCAACGCTATTTGCATCCATCTTCCCCTTGTTCGATGGTAAAATCTCGATTGCACCCTCTTCTCCATTTTCAAGAAATCCGTCCCTGTTTTTATCGAGGATTTTGAAGCTGTAAGCCAATACCGGCTGATGAGTTTCAGTGTTGATGGCAAACAATCTCTCGGCTTCCGAAGCTCCTCTCACATCAGATGCCTTTAGACTCACTTTGACTTTTCCACCAGAGTAAGTCCTGGGAATAGAAAAGCCAAGGTTGCCCGTGACGGTCTGGCCAGGCATAATCTGTGGAATGATGACCCTTTTTTGTTTTATATCTATTCCACTGTTGATGGATTCAATCTCAAGGGTGACCTGTATGGCTTTGCCTACACCATTGTTCTTGACAAAAGGGATAAACATAATGGTCTCCCCATTTTCAGGGATGCCATTTCCATTCCCGCTGCCAAGACCAGCGCTACCGTCATTGATTTTATAACTTGTGATTACAATATTGGGCTTTTGCAGCCGCGCCGCCTGTATATTCAACTCGTATTTCTTCGAATCAAAGCCCCGCTTCTCTTTAGCTATAATCCAAAAAGGGACAGTCCCCCCCTCCAAACCCAGGTCGGACTTTATCTTAACCTCCACATCTTTTGACTCTCCCGGCTGTATATCACCAACTGAGGTTGTCTTGGGAAATTGAATGCTATGGTAGTCGGACCTGGTATTAAGGTTTACGTCAAAGGCGGGTCCTTTGCCCTTATTGGTGATGGTCACAGCAATAGATGACTCCTCGCCCGCATCGATGGTCTTGTTTGGAATGAGGGACGAGGAGTCAGAGTAATTAAAAGAAAGAATAAGATCTGATGGGGAAGAGCGTTTTTGAACTTGCGCCCTGGCCATTTCGGGCAGACGCTCATACATGGAATCATCAAGCCTATAGAAGGCCTCCTGTATAGCATCTTCAAAGAGTGAAGAAGTTTTAACTAGAAAGGGAGGCCTTATAAAACTAAAATCAGGACTATCTGCTAAATAAACCAAAGGAAACAAAATAGCTCTAAATATAGCAAAAGGAAGTGATGGATCAAATTCGACAGGGTTATCCCACGAAACACTTGTATATGTATTAGAAGATGATGTTGTAATGCTTGTTAATAATTTCTTTTGGCAATCCATTACATCTATTTTCAGTGTTAGCCTAAGTAAAACTATAAATGGCGTAAGTTTGTCCATCGATCTTGAATCTGACAGTTTTTTTCTATTGGTCGCACCCGACGCGTTTCTGAGACAATGTCTCAAACTAAGAAGTCATTACACTACAGGCGG
>CAYYPQ010000073.1:0-12774 GCA_964473615.1 uncultured Desulfobacteraceae bacterium | reverse complement strand
ATGTCGCAGAAACAAGGCCCCTTGTCAATCTATGGGAGCTCAGGGGCGAAATCCGTAAGAAAAGGTGTCAAATCTGCCTTTGACTCTTGCATTGAATTAATAAGAGGCACAGTAGAATCGCCCCATCATAGTGCAGTAATTATATTGTAGAAAGAGTGGAACAGGAAATGGTACAGAATAACAACTTCAAAAAGTGTATTGATGAATTAAGCAAAAACATCAGCAACAGTCAAAAGCAGACTTGACCTTTTGTTTATCTTATATACGTTGTGCTCCAAAGACCGCCTTGGTTCATAGATGCGGTGCGAGAGATCTATAATACTAAATGAGACGCCCAGAAAGCGGTATCGGGAATCAAGATTCAACAGCAGTCCGAAATGTCAATTGTGGAGTCCTGAACCCAATTAACTAAACGTCAGAAGGATTCTATGAACCGGCTCAGGAATTGATTAAGATATTACGGTGGGATTTCGGGAATGGATTTATCGTGTTTTAGGTGCGGTAATATCAAGCTAGGGGGTGTTTAAATTTCACAAAAGAATATTGCTTTGCAATTTGTCATGCGTTTGAAAATTCTTCATCTCATTTTAGTAATGATTGGTTTAATTGCAGGCCTTGTTCTGGCCGAGATTATTCTCTCAGTACTGGACTATCCCAAGGGATACAAGATGATTTTGGTAGCAATTGAGGAAGTTAAAGAACGTAAATTCGCTAACTGGTGGGTTTATGACCCGCAAGTCGGAACAAAATTTGACAGGGACCATATCACAAAGGATATTCTGTTAAAGGCTACTGGCATTAGTGCTAGCTGGAAAAGACTGAGTATAGTCAACAAAAATGGGTATCATGATAAAGATGAATTTGTTAAGCCTTCACAGTCAAAACTGAAGATCTTGGTTCTCGGTGATTCCTTTGCTTGGGGAGCTTCGGCAGATATCGGGTTTTCATTTGTCGAGTTATTTGAAGAAATGATCAGTCAAGATAATCCAGGCGCTCTGGTATGGAATACAGCGATGCCTGCTTGCGCAACAAATCAACAGATCCTGGTCTTGAAAAAATATCACCCAATTATGGATCCCGATTTTGTCATCCTGTGTTTTTTTGAAAATGACTTCTATAGCAATGTTCGTCCCCTGGATGAGGACCTTCGAACAGAATCGGGGATAATTATAAATCAATATCAGTATGACAAAAATAAAGGAAGGTATTTGAAAATGGGCTACGAAGAAATTTTGGAACATCTTAATAAGAGATATATGACGGAATATGGAGACTGGATTCAAAAAACACGAATTGGATATATTATTTTGAATGATATCATGTTATCTTCTTATAAGCGGCAGAGGTTTTCCCTTGCCAATAGTCTTGTAGGCCAAACGACTGGAATGATAAAGGCTATTCAGAAATATACCCATGAACATGGCAGTCAATTAGTCGTTTTGACGATACCATCAAGAAAAACAGTGATATTGAAAGGGATAAATTCTGAGTATCTGGCTATCCGAAAAATTCTTACACAAAACAACATAAAATTCCTTGACCCCGTCGGCCTGTTGTCAAAAAAAGACTACCAACCCCTTCCTGACAGTCACTGGAATAATTCGGGCCACCAAAAGGTTGCATATGCATTGCATGCGATGTTCCGGGAGTTGTTAGCTGCGGGCTTCCATGAATGGAATGGGGGGTCACCCATTAAAGGGCGAGTCAAGAGACTGGATTGCCGCAATATTTTCTCCGAAAATTATTCTAATTTATTGTGAAAAATTATTTTACTTTGCCTTCGAACACATCCAGAAAATCTTCATCATTAAAGCACCTTTCGGATTCATCCGGGTTGGTGGCGTCATCTTCCATGATGCGTTTATCATAGGAGGGGTCAAGCACCTCATTATAATATTCGTGCTGAATCATTAAGTTCATAATTTCAGATGTCCCGGTCCATATCATTGACAACCGGGTGTCTCGCAAAGCCCTTTCAATGGGATATACATCCGTGTAACCGATACCACCCATGATCTGCATGGATTTGTTAACGACATCCCACGCAGATTCCGTGGCCACCCGTTTGGCCTCGCTCACAAGACGGCGGACGTTTTTGTAATTGTTGTCAACCGCCCGGGCTGCCATATATGTCATGGCCCTGGCGGTATCCAGGTTAGTAATGGCGTCTGCGACCATAAAACTGATGGCCTGGTATTTTCTGATTTCCTTGCCAAATGCCCGCCTTTTATTGGAGTATCTGACGGCAAGGTCTATTGATCCCCAGGTTCCGAGACAACCGGCCGCTGATGTCAGGCGTTCCGGAATCATCATCTGGTGGAAGCACAAGGCGCCTCCGTGAAGCTCGCCGATGAGGTTTTCCTTTGGAACCTTCACGTCCCTGAAAACCAGTCGCCCGGTTCCGCCGCCCCGGCATCCCATCAGTCCGTACATGTATTCGGCTTCAACGCCGGGCCCCTTGTCAACTAGCAGCAGACTTAATTTTTGATATTTATGAGCGTTTTCATCAAAGTTGGTCCGGCAGTATACCAGGAAAAAGTCGGCACCTTCGGCGCCCACAACAAATCGTTTCATACCGTTAAGCAGAAAATGATCCCCTTTTAATTCAGCACGGGTCATGGCGCCGAAAAAGTCAGACCCACCGCGGGGTTCGGTCAGTGCTTCCGCGGCCACCAGTTTCCCTGCGATATACGGTTTTAAATATTTTTCCTTCTGTTCCTCAGTGCCGAACATGTTGATTGCTTCACCCACAATAGACGGCATGACAAACGCGCAGCCAAGAGCAACCCCGAGGCATCCAATTTCTTCGGTTGCAGCCACTTCAGCAACCCAGCTCATTCCCCGGCCACCGTACTTCTTGGGAAAACGGATCCCCCGCATATTTATGGCTGCCAGCTTTTCCACAAACTCTCTGGGATAGGTGATTTCATCCTTATCCATTTTCCGCAGGAAATCACTGGTGATTTCCTCTCGCACAAATTTTCGGGCCTCCTGTTTTAATGCCTGTTCTTCAGGGGTAAGCAGAAAATCATACATGGGGTGTCCTCCTCTTTATTTTAGCTTATATGGAATTTAAATACTTAACGACAAGGGCATTTTTGAACATGGCTCAATATATTGAACAATGCTTATTTTGTCAATAACATAAACAAATTCAGATTCACTTAAATTTGATAAAGTCGTAAGATGGGGTCGCGTCTTGACATTGGACAAGAAAGCTGTAGCCTCTGGTTTGATTTTGACACACCGGTAAGATGATAAAATACCCCCTCATATTCGATTCTCAATGGCCTGGCCATGACCCTATCTTGCCCCCTTATGTGGGGACCTTATAAAGGGAGGTGTCCCATTTCAAGACCAGGCCCCTTATTCACTCATTGCTAGAGAAGTATATATATGGCATGATGCATTATGAAATCGGAACCTTGAGCATCGGCGGCCGCTGGTGTTTCACCGTGCTGTAAAGCAGAAGCGGCCAATGGAGGCTTGAAATGAGTCAAGATACTCTATCGGCACCTACCAAAATTCTGCTGGCATTCGATGTTTCTGTTTTCTTTCAGAGGAAAGTGTTGAAGAAACGTTATGGTAAACAGAAAACCGATATCTGGTTGGAAAACGCAAGGCAGGTCTTTAAGTCTATCTATTCCTTAATTCCAGACATTGGCGGAAAGAAGAACATCATGTACTACAACCTCGTACTAGCGACGTTCATCATGCCTATGGTCATAATTTTAAAAAAGGAGCGTTTTCCCACCAGAGAAATTGGAGAGCAAATTTTTGCTTTGGCTGAAAGAGCTTATAATGCTGTCCCATTTCCCTTGCGATTGTTGAATAGGTTTTCCTACTACAAGAAAAGAAACATTGAAAAATGGAAGCTGGCGGCTGAAGAGTCCAGTCTCTGTAAGTTTCCCGCGGATTGGGTCTTCGAGTATGTTAAGGGAGGAGCAGATTATCTTTACGGTTATGATATCAGGGAATGTGGGATTTATAAGTTCTGGTGTTCGCAGGGACTTGAAGAATTCGTCCCTTATCTCTGCCTTACCGATTGGGCGAAGTGGAAATCGATCGGAATAAGTGTTGAAAGGACCCAGACGATCGCCAACGGTCATGAAGTCTGCAATTTCAGGTATTGCCGGCAACAGAAAGAGAGCCCTTCTGGCTGGCCTCCGGAATCAATGCCTGAATGGACTGGTCGGCTCGAGAGCAAATAGCAAGGACGAAGGGTCAGCCACTGTACACGAGACAGTGAATATAGACCAATTGATTGCGCAACAAGGCTATCCAGCCGACTCGCTACCCGCGTGGCTGATTTTTCCTTTGGACAGAGTATGACAAAAACAAATAACAGCCAATTATTGCCCGGGCAGGATATAATGATGACATAGGGCAAAGCGCAAGGCTTATTCAAAACGGCTTAAGGTCGATGCCGTTCGGTTGACAACCGGGTAAGGTTGCAAGATTTCTATTTCCCCGTCTTTATAATTCCTGTTTCTTGTGTAGAGTCAGGTTTAAAAATATTAATGTATTAGAAGAATCATGATAGATTCAATCGATACCATTTATTTTCAAGAATTATCCCATCAAGACCCGGAAGATATTTGCAGTCGAGTACTGTGCAAATACGATAAAACAAAAAAGGCTTATACTTTGCATGTATGGGGTGATGAATACGCCATATATCCTCATGAATTCAAGATTGATCGTATTAGCAACCATGGCCATAGACCTCACGAATATTTTTATCTATTCATTATTTATTATCTATTGAAAGCAAAAAATATTGAAATAAGCGATGAATGGATATCAGACAAAGATATACCGGGCGGCCCCACATTTTTTCGCGGTCCCCATGAAATACCGACTCGTCTCATCTGTGGACAATATGGCAATGATGTTAAAGAATTCAGAAAAAGATGTGAGGAGCTTCATGGTGTTCCTCTTGATATGGCAGATGCGGCATATAGTTTCATAATTACGCCGCGCATTCCAGTGGCTGTCCTCTATTGGAAAGGTGATGATGAATTCCCGCCTGAAGCAAAGATACTCTACGATAGAACCATTACCGAGCATCTATCAACTGATATCATATTTGCTTTGGCTGTCGAAATTTGCGAAAGAGTAGGAGGGCCGTTATTCCGATAAGGAAGGAAATGCGACCAGGTCTTGACATGAGACATCTGCCTTTACTCTTGTCCTATATCAAGACCTTGACGCCTTATTCGGCACGGAATGGCATTATACACGGGCATTCCCGAAAGCGGATCCAAATTTTCGTCATCCGTTAGGAGATTTGCATTTGCCCCGGCCATAATCTTCTTCCCTTTTTCAGGATGAAATAAGACCCTTCCCCATCCAGGTAATATCGACACTACCCCTTTCCTGATATTATGGTCTATTTTTGCCCGAACCACCACCGACCCGTTCTTTGTTTCTAATTGTATATTTTCTCCGTCTGCTATATCCAAGACATATGCGTCTTCAGGATGGATTCTGGCATAATTTTCGGGAACCTTGGAAGTCAACATGGGGACGCCGCGCAAAGAGGTTGTTTTTGTTTGTATGATACGTTCATTGCTAATCAATGTCAGGGGGTATTCCTCTGTTGCGGTGATCGGCACATTAACGGCTTTCAGTGCATCCACAAATTCCTGCGGCGCCACATCGATCTTTCCAACTTTTTCTAAGAATTCGCCGAACCTTATGTCATCGACTTTAAATCCGTGAGGAGCGGATTTTAATTCATCGAAATTGGCTTTACCCAAAATCGCCATTAATAACTTAAAGTAATTTTCTACGGTGGGTCCCGCCTCATCCGGGCTGGGTGCGAACATTTTGATGAGGTCACCGACCAGAAACGGTATTCCCATGGCCTCGCAAAGCTCAGCATAAATATCCCACTGGGTTTTTACATTTTCGGGCGGCTCAACGATTTTAGGCGCATAAAAGCCGAATGGGTACGGCTGATGTTCAGGGAACATGGTGAAAAGGTCCTCCTGTTCCAGAAAATGAGTTGTCGGTAAAAAGAAATCCGCCTCCTGGGCAGTCTCATTCATATAGTAGTCTACACTGACCAGAAGGACCAGATCCCTCATGGCATCCTGTGTGCGTGTCGAATTCGGAAAGACAATTGACGGATCACCGCCGCTGACAAACAGGGCCCGGACCTTGTCTTTGTTGTCCATAAGGATTTCACGGGACAGCTCGCTTGCGGGAAAGGCTCCGGTCAGATAGGGGTGTTTGCCGAAATAGGATGTGGGAAGTTCCTCCCCCAGCGCCAGCGCCAGCTTCTGGTCCAAGTCAATAATACCGGGGTTGAATATCAGGCTGCCTTCTCTATCGACATTTCCGGTCAGGGAATTCAGGACTTCCACCAGCCAATAGGTTACAGTGGAGTTAGGCGAAACATTGACCCCGAGTTTACAGATGGCCGACGCTGTTTTGGCTTTTGCAAAATCTTCTGCAATCTGAATGATGGATTCGGCAGGCACCCCGCAGAGTTTGCCCGCTTCTTCAGGCGTCAGGAAGGCGTGTTGGTGAAAAAACTCACTATTAACCGTATGCTTTTCCAAAAATTCGGCATCATACATTTTTTTTGCCATGATGTGGTGAATCATTCCTTCCAGGAGGAACAGGTCTTTCCCGGGTTCTATCTGAATGTGCGTATCGGCCACTTTCGCCGTCTCCGTCAACCTGGGATCTACGACAATCATCTTTGCACCGCGTTTGCTCAATCCCCTGATCTCTTCCTTGATTCCGGGGTGATCCAGAGATACAAGGGGATTGTGTCCGAAAATCAGGAGACAATCGGTTTTTGGAATATCGGCCTGGCTGACTCGAAACTGCTTGCCGTACATTTTTTGAAAGGCAAGGTACCGGTTGGTGAATTCCAGAGTAAGAACATTGTAAAATCGATCCGATCCCATGCCTTTAAGAAAACTGGCGGCTGCTCCGGGGGCGGCGGAGGACAGTGGAATTCCGCCGCCAAAATACATGGCAGTGGACCGGGGCCCGTGTTTTTCAATGATATGCTTTAACCGCGCGGTGATTTTTCGGTATGCTTCTTTCCAACCGATCTGTTTCCACTCGCCGTTCACCTTTTGATAGGGTGAAGTTACCCTTAATTCATCGGATTGGTACTCCGCCATGGCTTTTCCTTTGATACATAGATATCCTTTTGAAAGCGGATGATTTTTGTCGCCATTAATTTTAACGACGCGGTTGTCTTCAGTTACGACTTCCATGCCGCAAGCAGCAAGACAAATATTACAGTTTGTATAT
Source organism: uncultured Desulfobacteraceae bacterium (assembly GCA_964473615.1). Lineage (GTDB taxonomy): Bacteria > Desulfobacterota > DSM-4660 > Desulfatiglandales > Desulfatiglandaceae > CAYYPQ01. The sequence goes on along the minus strand of CAYYPQ010000073.1, from coordinate 5,496 downwards.
TTCACCTGTTTCCCATCCATATTTCCTTCCCCCATTTTTCAGGTTCTTGTCTGTAAGGAGTATCACAGAATTTTTTTAGAGGTGCTTGAACGAACTTGCTGTTTCGCTTTGCCTTTGATGAAAAGCCCTTGAGTTTCTTTGCCGGCAAATGTTCCTATAATGACGACAATGTAAATCGTCACGTGACACTTGCCAAGCGCTTTTTTATTAAAGGGATGGATCTTTATAAGGCTTAGACCATTTCTTTAAATCAAAATGGCCCTCTAAGGCCTCAAAAGTGGCGTCCACTCCTTGTCTTATTGGAAGATTTAATGTTATACTCTAAATGAGAGGCGTCCATTTGTAAATGAAAGGAGGAAATAAGATGTTACAGAAAATGGTTTTTGCCGGAACGATTGCCGTATCTCTTTTATGGGGCACATTTGCCTTTGCAGTGAATATGCATGAAGGACTGTGGGAAATCACATCCAGGATGGAGATGCCCGGGATGCCAATGCAGATGCCCGCCAGGAAACATACGCAATGTCTGACAAAAAAGAATATGCTAAAGACCATGGTGCCCAAGGAACAGGATGAGGAACAGGAATGTAAGATTACAGACCAGAAGATAAAGGGCGATACAGTGAAATGGGTCATGAAATGCAGCGGCAAGGATGCTATGGAAGTGAAGGGTGAGACGACCTATCACGGCGACACCTTCGACGGTACTATTACTATGATATCAAATGATCCGGAAGAGGGAAAGATGCAGATGACGACTCATGTCAGTGGGAAGCGGATTGGAAAGTGCAGGGAATAAAACTCAGGACCATCACATCTTTTCGTTATTGGATTTTTTGATAGATGAGGTCTGATATAGATACATTTAAACGGACTGGAGTATTGCAGAGAGAAATGAATGGCGCAGCCCCAGACCAATTAGTTTATTGACCAGGGGCTGGCCGTAACTTTGGTATATTATTTCTTTTTCGTTAACTTTGCTATCCTTTCCTTGGAATAACCTAGCGCTTTAAAATCCATGACCCCATTCGGGCTATGACAATCCTTGCACCGCAGGGCATGTTTTCTTGTTACGGCATGGCTGAGCTGATAATAGATGGCATATTTTTTTGCATTCCATGAACCGCTGTATGGATGTCCATTTGCCTTGACGCCAGCTTCTACTGCCTTATCCACGTCTCCTGTTTTTGCAAACACTCCGAGCTTCAGCCAGAGAAAAGCGCCCGTCTTACTGTCAACAGGTGCCACGCCCACAAACTTCTTAAAGGGCTGGATCTTGCTTGTGGAATCGTCAATACTGCCCTTTGGCATGGGACCATGGGAAACGCCATCGTACCAGAAATAGAAAGGCCGACTGGTTCCCATCTTTTGACTTATCTTATAAAGACCGGTCTTTTCGTCATAGATGCCACTTTGCGTGCCATTCTTGTAAACCACACCACCTGCCTCCACAATGTGGCAGGTCCTACAGTCGAGGCGAACGTGTTTATTTAGGGTCTTATTCTTGTGGGGAGTGAAATCATGACAGTCGGTACATTTGACCCTCTTGTTCACTTCTTCTGTGATTGTTGGGCCAAATCCGGGAAACTCATGTTTATATACCCGGTGACATCGGGTGCAACCCATCCCTTTCTTGTAATGGACGTCCTCTTTCAGGTCCGCTCCTCTTTTATAACCGGTTACAGTGACATAGTGACACCTCAAACACATGTCCTGGGTAGTTCTTCCAACGCTCCTGGCCGCCTCAAGGCTCCTATCCTGAGGTATAACCCATTGGCCGTTAACCAAGCGGGGGTATCGGACTTTGGTGTTATAATTTTGCGCGTGACATATAAGGCAGTCTATTTTTTCCTTGTCCGCCTCTGTAAGGTTTGAAGGGCTTATGGGCATTGGTCCGCCACCAATATGGCAACGGCCGCACCCCCCAGGAATGTGCTTCTCTTTATTCAAGATGCCGAGCCAGTTTATTGGTACTGCAGTCATCTGGAGCCCGGAATATTTTCCACCGTTACGAAATTTCGGGGCCCATGTGTAATGAGTCGATCGAATTACCTGATCCACAACACCTTCGTGGCAGTCCTCACATGTTGAAGGCCCCTCGTATTCCTCCATTTCCTGGTGCTCAACAGGGCGGGTGTAATCTATTTTTAGAGGGCCTGTAGGAGTTTCATTCGAAAATGAGCTGGTAGGAAGCGCAAGAGAAGCGCAAGCCAAGAAAAGAAAACAATGAAGCACGCATCGCCTGTTCATAATAGCCCTCCATGGCTGTTTAAGGAATTAATATACATTTTTTAGGCCGTGGGCTTGTCTCCTCTCATCCCCGAAGGGCGAGATCAGGAAGAAAGGCGAAATCAAGTCTTCAGGACTGGAAGAATTTCCTAGTAGAAAGTTATGAGTTTGTCAAGCCTGAATTGATTCGCTAAAATTGAGCACCATTTCTGGTCCTTTGTGGGGAAATTGAAAAATGCTTTGAAAAAAGATTACTCCGCCCCTATAATCCAGGCGAATCGGGAGAAAAAGCACAGACATGGGGTATCCAGAAATGCCGGGGGACCGCGATAAGTAAATTTTACTCTTATGCCTCGAATATCAGCTTTTCAACAACATGTGGAGGAATACGAGGCCTGGTTTGGGGAACATCTCTGGGTGTACCAGGCCGAGTTACGGGCTGTAAAATCCCTGTTGCCGCTCCAGACCCGTGGCCTTGAAATTGGCCTAGGTTCAGGGAGATTTGCTGCTCCATTGGACATTCGGATAGGTATTGAGCCATCCGCTCAGATGGGCGCAATTGCTTTGGAGCGAGGCGTTCCAGTTATTCAGGGTATCGCAGAGGCCCTCCCACTGAAAAGTGGAATCTTTGATTTTGCACTGATGGTTACAACAATATGTTTTGTAGATAACCCACAGCAGTCCGTTAGAGAGGCCTACAGGGTCCTCAGAAATGGTGGGCATCTTGTTATTGGTCTCGTAGATCGTGACAGCCCTATTGGCCAGGTTTACCTGGAACATAAGGAAGAAAGCGTTTTTTATAGAGAGGCAACATTTTTCAATGTGAGAGAGGTCCTTAATCTGTTAAAAGAATCAGGCTTTGGGGAGTTTGAATTTCGTCAGACGATATTTGGGCGTCTAGACGAGGTTAAGGCCTCGGAGCCGGTCAAGTTGGGTTATGGTGACGGATCTTTTGTGGTCGTTCGTGGAAAAGCAGTAAAGTAAATGGCTTAAGGAAATGGTTTGAATCCTGTAGCACTTTCCGCTGGTGCTTCAGTGTTGGAGTTTGTCCCTGGTAGGATTTGGAGGCCACATTGTGCAAGATAAAAGTATTTTGTTACGCATAAGTTATTGGACGGGTGCGGCTTTGGATGGGTTAATGGTGATTCCAATGCTTTTCCCAAAGATTGGCGGGTTATTATTTGGCATACCCGGTTTTGATCCAGGTGTCGAATATAGATATGCTATGGGGATAGGTGCCTCACTAATGGCGGGATGGACATTTCTGCTTATTTGGGCAGATAGAAGGCCTGTAGAACGAAAAGGCGTTCTTCTTATCACCGTATTTCCGGTCCTTTTTGGATTAATAATTGCGGGCATTTATGCAGTCTGCGCGGAATTTATTCCCGTGGGAAGAATGCTACCCACTTGGATTATACAGGTAATGTTGACAGCCCTTTTTGGCTTTGCCTACTTTTCTAAAGAGTAATATTCGGGATGCTGGAAAATTGATTAGGCGGTTAAGAAAGGATTTCATAAAGGGAAGTGTAATGAACGAAAAACCAATAGCTGCCGGCAAGAGCAGCTTTGATCTCATCAATTCGGATATACTATTTCGGGAACTTGAAATTAGGGCAGATACTGTTTTACTTGATATGGCCTGTGGGATCGGTAGGTATTCAATGGCGGCAGCAGAGATTATCAATGACGAAGGCATGATATATGCGGTTGATTTATGGGAGGATGGTATTGCTACCTTGAGGGAATATGTTTCGAAAAATAATATTTCATATATCAGGCCTATTCTGGCGGATGTCAGCAAACAGCTTCCGATTGAGGAGAACAGCGTTGATGTGTGCCTGTTTGCTACTGTTGTTCATGATCTTATGCAGATAGATGCACATGATGGGGCACTTAAAGAAGCGGCAAGGGACCTACGATCGCAGGGGAGGCTGGCAATAATAGAATTCAAAAAAATCGAAGGGCCACCAGGACCGCCGATGAGGATAAGGTTATCACCCCGTGAACTAGATGATATGGTCTCAGATTACGGGTTTATTCAGAAAGGTGTTATTGAGGTGGGTCAATACAATTATTTGAGTATGTTCGAAGTCATTTAGGACACATAACTGCCTGATTTTCTAGAATGTGATATGGTTTGCGAAGGTTTAGGTTGGCTATTGGTGGTGTCTGGTGATTTTAGGCTTTACATTTAGATCGTTTTACTTTAAAATGAAATTAATTGCCTCTAAGCCTAAAGCACTAAGCCTAAAGCAAGCTTTTAATAAGTCAGGAATATTCTTTGCCCGCTTATGGTAGGAATTTGGCGTTTATCGAAAGATTGAGGCCCCTTTGCGTTAATGGAAGTCTAATCCTACCATGAAAAGGATGAAGTCGTAGAGAACCGAATTGCCCGCGGAATATGGTAATTCGGTTTTTTTAGCACTATCGGTCATCATCAGTTCTTTATTTAAGCCACATGTGTAGGACAAGATGATGGCAGCTGCCAGTAGAGACGTTAGAAAAAGGGGGGTTAGAGATGAAAAAGCTCCTAATCCTGGTGCTGGCATGTGGTGCATTTTGGTTGATAATGCTTTCCCAGTCCGCAGTGACCGAGATGGCTGAGTTGAAAGAGAAAGAGATGCGAGAAAATTCAATAGGCACGGGGGATTTCTATATCACGGCTGTCCCCAAAACTGAAACAGATACGGAATCGAGAAAAAATGATGAGTTAGAGGAAAGTGATGAGGACAAGCTCGATAATTACCTTCACACGAAATCTGATTCAGAAATCCTCACCCCGGAATCTAAACCGAAGGTCGATAGTATGGAGCAAAGGGATTACTCTTTCCCAAGTGGACGTAGGATTGAAAGCCATGGTAGGACGATGACTATTAGAGGGCAGGAATACGATGTTATTATACATGACACTGGCCCTCCTGAGATTGCAAACCCGAACGCACCATAGGTGACGCGCTGGGTTTTAAGAGAAGGACTCGCTTCGTTGATTCGTGCACTGAGGGAAACGCTCAGGGTGCAAAGGAATGCCCTAAGAGATTGGGATGTCCTAGGGGTAGACAAAAAGAAAGGGGCTACCCGAGTGAGCCCCTTGAATAAAAGAGTGGCGTCCCCAGCGGGATTTGAACCCACGTTATCCCGCTTTGTAAGCGGGATGTCCTGGATTAGCCTAAGAGATGTGATTGTGGCATGTTAGGATAATAAGAATTGGCGTCCCCAGCGGGATTTGAACCCACGTTACTGGCGTGAAAGGCCAGTGTCCTGGACCGG
>CAYYPQ010000072.1:0-13025 GCA_964473615.1 uncultured Desulfobacteraceae bacterium | reverse complement strand
CGCACCTGAATGGGGTTCAGGGGGTCCGGGGTTCAAATCCCCGCGTCCCGACCAGTAAAACGCGTTAAAATGAGCGATTTAGGAGAGAGGCCTTTCGCTCATTTTTTTTCATAACGCTGGCAGGAAACAGGCTGCGCATCGGCAAGGAAGGCGACGAAAAAAGAACAAAAGGCATATACGGGAGAAAAATCATGAGGAAAGAATACGATTTTTCAAAAATGAAAGGCCGTAAAAATCCTTATGCGAAAAGGTTGAAGAAACAAGTAACTATTCGAATGGGTATCGACATCATCGAATATTGTAAACGGATGTCAGAAGATACTGGAATACCAATTCATTTGAGAAGTGGTCTAGATGTTTCTAATTTTTTTTACCGCTGCGACTATCTCTTGCAGGACCTCACCAGCCTTTTTCCGGACCAGGACATCGCATATTCCGTCGCACGGCGTGTCCGACAGGTTAATGATGGCGAGAAAGGCGCCATTCTGTTTGGCGTAGTGCGGCATATGCGCGGCCGGTTGAACAAGGAGGGTGGACCCCACAACCATAAAAAAATCACATGTTCGGGATAATTCCACCGCCTTTTCGACCTCCCTCTGGGGCATGGCCTGGCCGAATGAAATGGTATCCGGCTTTAGATAACCGCCACAGTCACATTCCGGTGCAAGGTCACCCCCTTCGATTCTCTCCTGTGCCTCATGTATGGAAGAGATCTTTCCACAAGTCATACAACGTATTCTGCGGTTGTTGCCATGTAATTCTATGACTTTTTTATCCGGAAGCCCAGCTTCTTGATGAAGACCATCTATATTCTGGGTGATGACTGCCTCTATCAATCCCATCTCATAGAGTTTGGTGATTGACACATGAGCTGGATTCGGTTTGGCATCTATAAGGTCATAGTAGAGTTCTGACTTTTGCCGCCAGTATTCTATTCGTGCCTCTCTTGATGAAATGAAATCGGAGAAGTATACCGGCTGGAATTTGTCCCAGATGCCGCCCTTGCTGCGGAAGTCGGGGATTCCGCTTTCCGTTGATATGCCGGCACCAGTGAAGATTACATTATTCCCGCCTTCTGCAATCTTTTGTGCGATGATAAAAATTTCCTTGTTCATGTCTTCAGACCTAGCTGGTTTATTTTGGCCAAGAGGGTGTTGCGGTGAATTTCCAGCATCTTGGCTGCCTTTTTCCTGTTGCCATCAACAATTTCGAGCACACGGCTAATGTGACGTCTTTCAAAACCGGTTACCGCCTTTCTAAGGCCCCAGCCTTCAGTCTGTTTTATTGCAACATTGAACATCGAGATATCCTTGAAGTGAATAATGGGCTCCATTGTTATGGTAGATAATCTCTCAACCAAATTTTGAAGCTCCCTCACATTCCCGGGCCACGGGTGTTCCATTAATGTCTTAACGGCCCTTTTAGAAAATCTTTTGGGGAATTTACCCATCCTCTTTGCGTGAAGATCGAGGAAATGATCTAGTAGGAGAGGAATATCATCTCTTCTTTCTCTCAAAGGGGGCAGGTTCAGGGGAAACACATTTAACCTGTAAAAGAGGTCTTCCCGGAATTTTCCCTGGGAAACCAGTTCAAGAAGGTCCCTGTTGGATGAGGCTAGATATCTGACATCGACCTTTATGACACGGGTGCTCCCCAACCTTTCAAATTCCTTCTCCTGAATAGCCCTGAGCAATTTTGCCTGCATACCGATATTTAATGTGTCAACGTCATCCAAAAACACAGTGCCCTTATCGGCTATTTCCAACTTGCCTAGTTCTGTCCTGGTCGCACCCGTAAAGGCCCCCCTGTTATGCCCGAATAACTCGCTCTCCATTAGGGTCGGCGGGATTGCGGCACTATTTATGATAATGAAGGGCTGGTTGCGTCGGGGGCTCAGGTTGTGTATCTCCCTCGCAACAAGTTCCTTGCCTGTTCCACTTTCTCCTTGGATGAGGACCGCGCCATCAGTTCCAGAAATAATCGATATCAAACTGAAAACCTTTCCCATCTTTTCATTTTTGCCAATGATTTTTTCAAATGGATGGTACCTCTCCAGCTCTTTTTTGAGATAAGTGGCCTCCTTGACAAGGCTATGTTTTTCAAGTGCCCGGTTTATGATGTTTATGACATTGTCAACTCCAAAAGGCTTTTGTATATAATCATAGGCCCCCAGCTTTATTGCCCTTACCGCTGTTTCGATATCTTTTACGGCAGTGACGGCTATAACCTCCGTATCTGGTTCAGTTTCTTTTAGTTCCTGCAACAGGTCAAGGCCGTCAATATCAGGCAAGCGGATGTCCAGAAGAACCACATCCACAGGAGTCCTTGATAGGGTGTCAATTGCCTGTTCTCCAGTGCCGGCAAGAAGGACATCGTACTCGTCTTTTAAGACCATTTTAAAGGATTGGCGCACCCCACGTTCATCATCAACGGCCAGAATAGTAGCCCTCTTATTCGTGCCCACTCTAAATCCCCCTCATCCTGCCAAACTCATTTCAGTCTATCAGACGGATCAGTTCCTTCATATTTTATGCCATACAATCGTGTATCTCAAAGTAATTTTTCCATTTTAGGGGCTAGGTGCCCTTTATCGGATATATCAGCGCACCAATCAAGGCCAGGCAGGAAATCCGGATGTATGTGATTTGTCGGCTCTCGTTGCCCTGCACATAAAAGTGTGCAGGGTTGCACAGAATATTATGCAGCCCGTTTATGTCTTCGCGAGGCGGATTTGCCGCCGCTAAAATAGGCCACAATAGACGACACAGGCTCCTGGATGTCCTAAATTAGCAGAATAGTGTGGAATACGAGATGTTTGAAATTTATTTGAGTTAGGCCGTACAATCGGATTTGCCGTATGTTTTTCGGTTGTCTGGCCTACTTATTGTCTCTCGGCATGAATATTGAGAGAATTTTTTTGGCAGCAAATATGGAAGCCATGTGGGGCCTTTGCTATAGAATATCCCTTATATCGGCTCAGAGATTTCCTGGGGCAAGCCAAAGCCGGGCCCTCTGGACCTGGATTCTTTACTTGATATGAGAAAAGAAAAGAGTTGCATAAATTCCAGGGCCATTTTGGAGTATGTGAGAGACCATACGAATGTAGACTGCTCCGCCCTTGTGGAGAATCTCGACCCTGAGCTTGACGATCTCCCTGATCCGGAAGGCTTTTTGAGAGAGCCCAACAACTGGGTCCCATGCGGCGTTGTCTCAAAATTGTTTGAAAGGGCGAGATTAATGCTCCACGACGATATGGCCGCTTATAAGATCGCAAAATACGCACTTGAGGAGACTTCCCTGGGTTACCCACAGAGAATAATAGTCGAATCGCTTTGCTCATATAGACAGGTTCTGAAAAATTTTCAACAATTAAACGACAAATGGAATAGGACAAAAAAGGTAGAATTAGTGGAGATGAAGAGAAATAGGGCCATAGTCAGGTTACATTGGGACCCGCAAATTGAAGTAACAAAGGATATTTGCCTCTATAATCAAGGGATTTATACCTTTACGCCCTATATCTGGGATGGAAGGCCCCTGAGTCTTAGCGAGGCATGTTGTTACTTTGAGGGGGCGCCCTATTGTGAGTACCGCTTGAAATGGCCGGCAAGAAACAGATTATATGAGGTCATTTCGCGTTTTTTCTCATCTCGATCATTTCTTTCAGAGGCAATAAGTCAGATAGAGAAGGACAAGCAGGTAATTGAGCGGGAATACGAAGAGGTCAATCGTTTAAACGCGGAGCTGAATCAAAGAGTAAATCAGCTTTTGGCCTTACAAGAGACAGGAAAGAGGATCTTATCGGTTTTGGATCTGGAGCAGCTTGTCGCCGCAATAATGAATACCCTGTCCAACGTCTGTAAGGTCAAGCGTGCACTTATCATGCTTGTCAATGATGAAGATGCGTGCCTTGAATTTATGCATGGAGCTGGTTTTGGCGGTCCTGTCCCGGAGGAGGTGAGAAATCTTAAGATCCCCCTTACTTGTTTGGACAACATCTTGGTAGGGGCCATAAATAAGCGCCGATCAGTGTATGCACCCCGGATAAAAGGCCTGGGACAGGGTGATGATGGCATCATGTTGCCTTTGAGGTCCGCGTCTGTTTATGCAGTGCCATTGATAACGAGATCCAAGGTCATAGGGGTCATTGCAACGGATGCCGCCGGCGAGAAGGGTATCCCAAAGGGGGCTCGTGAGACATTGGAGATTTTTGCCCAGCAGATGGCCATCGCCATTGAAAACGCCGGACTATACAGCAAATTGCAAGAAAAGATGACGGAACTAAAAAAATCCCAGGCCCTATTGAGCAGGGCCGAGAAATTTTCCTTTTTGGGCAACCTTGCGGCAAGACTTGCACATGAGATCAAGAATCCAATGACGGCCATAGAGACCTTCATGCAGATGCTGCCCAGGAAATTCGATGACAAAGAGTTCAGAGAAAATTTCTATAAGATAGCAATGGAGGAGACGACCCGTGTGAATGGCCTGATCTCAGAACTCTTGGATTTGGTAAAAACGAAAAGGCCACACCTGGAATTCCATGATTTCCATGACCTGATTGACAGAATGATTCTCCTCATTTCACCTCAAAGTAATGCAAAAGGTATCAAGGTCATCCGTGAATTTGATTCCAGTGTAGGGCAGGTTTGGCTGGATTCTGAGAAGATAAAACAGGTTATTTTGAACATTCTTTCTAATGCCGTGGAGTTTACCCCAAAAGGGGGCCGGATCAAGGTGTTGACAAGAAGATTCTGCGAGGCCGGTAGGCCCGACTCTATTCGTATCGAGATTAGGGACAACGGGATAGGGATATCGGAATCAATGATGAACAAGATATTTGATCCATATTTTACCACCAAGCACAAGAGCAATATCAATAACGGTACAGGCCTGGGTTTGTTCATTACTCATCAGGCCATGGAAGACCATGGTGGGTCCATCGAAGTGGAGAGTGTGCCCGATGAGGGGGCAACATTCGTTCTTATCTTGCCCGCTGAACCTACAATGAAGTTATCGCAAAATGTCTTCCAGGATTAATGCCTGCTTAAGGCTCTTGCCTTTCTTGATAAATCCCTTTGATGTCATCTGAAGGCTTTTTCGTAATCTCATTGATTCTTGGTTGACCGCCAGGCCTAATTTTCTTATATTCATCCACTAAGATATTCCCTTGTTTTCATAAAAATCCAAGTTCCTTCGTCAGTCCAACAGGTTGCAGCTCTTTTTCTTTAAATTTCATCTTTTAGTATCAATCTGGTTTATCAACTAAGGGAGAGATAGTACCCTAATTGAGCCGATATTCAATTAGGGAGCTATCAGGGGTCAGGATTCAGGGATTGGCAGGTGATTTAGAGACAAAGAATTATATGTCACTTATACTGGTGTTGTAAAAATCTGATTAATTCCGTTTCCTGACAACTGGCAACCGGCAACTATCAATTGAGCATTTTCGGTTAATTGGGGTAGTACCTAAGCAAGGATTGGGTCTTGGCCGAAATGGCGAAAAAAATAAACGGTGGAGAAAGGGAAAGAAAGGAGGCAAATTTTATGAGGCATGTGAAAATATCATTGGTTTCTTTGCTGGTCCTGCTTTATCTTTCTCCGGTGAGCTCATTTGGCGGGTGTGTGAAAGGCGATTGTGAAAATGGATACGGGACTTACGTCTTCCCCAATGGAACAAAGTATGTTGGCAGTTTTAAGGGTGGTAAGTTTGATGGTGAAGGGACCTATACTGTTCCTAATGGTACCAAATATGTGGGTCAATTCAAGGCTGGTCGTATGCATGGAGACGGTACCTTGACTGTTCCGAATGGGACCAAGTATGTCGGTCGGTTTAAGAATAATTTACAGGATGGGGAGGGGAGGGTGATTTTCCCGCAAGGCATTATTTATGTGGGTCATTTTAATAAGGGTAAGTATGAAGGTAAGGGAAGGGTTATTTTTCCCGATGGTGTGAAATATGTGGGGCAATTTAGCAATGGCAGGTTTGATGGAGAAGGGACCTATATCTTTCCGGACGGCAAAAGGGTTGCAGGGAAGTTCAGTAATGGCAATTTTATTGGAAAATAGATATGGCCTAGTATAGTGTTCATCAAGATCAGTAAAGTGAAGTGCGATGAGGAAAAAGTTTCCAAGAGCGGACCTTGACGTATTGACAAATTTTGATCTTATGCTGTTATGATAACACTTACCATAGATGACAGGAGATTCATCTCTCAAGGTCTTCATTATGCCCGTGATAAGATTTCTTGTTTTCCTTGACAGGAGAGGTTAGAGGAGTTAAATTACTTTTTATAGATATAGTAGGGATAGAGCGTGAAAAATTTTGTCAAGGTGTTTAAGGCCCTTTCGGATCCCAACAGGGTAAAGATTGTCAAGATGCTCCAGCGCAGGAGCATGTGTGTCTGTGAGCTCCAGGCCGCCCTGAAGGTGGCGCAGCCTACTGTGTCCAAGCACCTGAAAATCCTTGAAGAGGCAGGTTTTGTGAGGTATGAAAAAGACGGTCTGTGGGTCAATTATCATCTTAGCGACGGCAGCAGCAGCCCTTATGTTGCCAGCCTCCTCGGCAACATGCGACACTGGCTCGAGGATGAACCAGAGGTTGCGCGATTGAAAAAGGAACTGCCAATGATCAACAGAGAGGACATCTGCAAGCGATAAATTTTTTTGCGCTTAACACATTGCCATATAGCAATATATTGATTGATAATCGGCAAACTCCCGGCATGCGGGACTCAGAGAAATTAGGCCATGCCGTACCAGAAATCAAGATCCTGCAGATACGCGAGTAAACAAGACCCCTTTAATGGCAGGCCAAAGCCGGGCCCTTTTGACGCGGATTCTTTATTTGAAATGAGGTGTGATCATTCTTGTCCAAAAACTGTCTTGCAAGGCTGCAAATTTCACCGCAGAGGCGCTGGGCACGCAGAGAAGTTTGTTCTTTTAAATTGTCGTGAGAGGCGACAATTTAAAGACTACTACGTCTTAGGTAAATGCACTACGTCTCCGACTGATAATCATGGCGCGTTTCTTTTTGTTTTCCGTCCTCTCAACGGAAAACAAAAAAACACCTTAAGCTTTGCGTTCTCTGCGCCTTTAGTGAGCGGAGCGAACGGGCGGTGAATAAAGATGACAACCTGATTTTTCAAACAACATATGTGCTAATAAATTTCAGATAGTCAGCTAAAGAAATGTGGTCATTCCAGTCTATATTTGGACCCTGGTGAGGTGTGATAATGAAGGAACGATGGAAATTGCTGCTTATTATTCTGGTTTTCGTTGGTTGCTATTATATCCCGTGGTCCGATCCCACGATTCGCAGGTCCGGGCTGGAGGCCTTCATGATGCTGCAGGAATACGCTCGCCAGCACGTGCTCACCTGTTTGATCCCAGCCTTTTTTATCGCCGGGGCCATTGCGGTTTTCGTGTCCCAGGCATCAGTCCTTAAATACTTCGGCGCAAAGGCCAAAAAAATCCTGTCATATTCTGTGGCGTCTGTCTCAGGGACCATCCTGGCCGTATGTTCCTGTACGGTCTTGCCTCTTTTTGCCGGTATCTATACCCAGGGGGCGGGTATTGGTCCGGCCACGGCCTTTCTCTATTCTGGACCTGCAATAAACGTCCTGGCCATTGTACTTACGGCAAGGGTCTTGGGGTGGCAACTGGGCGTGGCCAGGGCAATTGGCGCAGTACTTTTCGCCGTAATAACAGGATTGCTCATGGCACTGATTTTTCGCAGGGATGATGCTGCTCGCACGGCAGGGGAGATGTATCTGCCCGATGAAGAGGTGCAAGGGCGTACCCTTCTTCAAGATTCGCTTTTTATGCTCATTTTGGTTTTGATCCTAATCTTTGCCTCCTTTGCCCATCCTTCACCCGGTTCAACAGGCCTATGGGCGGCCATTTTTTCCGTAAAATGGTACATCACCGGGGGCCTTCTGGTCATTCTCGCATTTATGCTCAAGGGCTGGTTTCGAAAAGACGAGCGATTGGATTGGGTACAGTCCACCTGGGGATTTATGAAACAGATTTTTCCCCTTTTGGGTGCAGGCGTGCTGGTGGCAGGCTTTATGCTGGGCCGCCCGGGTCATGCCGCGCTAATCCCGGAGCATTACATCCAGGCTCTGGTTGGTGGAAATTCTCTCTGGGCAAATCTATTCGCTTCAGTATCGGGTGCGCTCATGTATTTTGCCACCCTTACCGAGGTACCCATTCTGCAGGGTCTGATGGGGTCGGGAATGGGGCAAGGGCCCGCCCTTTCATTGCTTCTGGCCGGCCCTGCGCTTTCGCTTCCTAACATGCTGGTAATCGGGGGAGTGATGGGCGTCAAAAAGACGGCGGTCTTTTGCTGTATCATTGTGGTCATGTCCACCATCGCAGGGATGTTCTATGGCTGGATCATTGGATAATTTTTCACCGCAAAGGCGCAAAGAACGCAAAGAATTGAGTTGTTGTTTTCTTTTCTGCTGACCCCGGAGGAATAGTCTCCGCATTCCACAGGGCGGAGGAGGGCAGAAAATAAAACAATGAAACTTTTGGTGAACGAAAAAGAAGGTAAAGGATAATATGGCATGATGGAAAGGAGGGACAGGAAATGGAGATTAAGGTATTAGGACCGGGATGCCCCAAGTGCCAGATCGCAGAAAAAAATGTCAGGGATGCGGTCTCTGAGGCGGGTGTGGACGCTACGGTTATAAAGGTGACGGACACCATGGAAATCGCCAAGCACGGGGTGTTTGGTACCCCGGCCGTAGTTATAGATAATGAAGTGAAAAGTGTCGGAAAGATCCCGGGAAAGGAAGAGATCAAGACCTGGATCAAGAAATAACCAGAAAAAAAAGGAGGCAGAAAGAAATGGCAGAAGGATGTTGTACAAAGAACAGAAACATTATGATCCTGGCCTGCTCCGGGGGCTCAAACGTTGGACAATTGGCAAATCGGGTGGCCGTAGAGCTTACTCAGGAAGGGATTGGCAAGATGTTCTGCCTTGCGGGGATTGGGGGGCATCTTAGCGGGTTTGTGCAGTCGGCCAGAGATGTCCCACAAATGGTGGCGGTCGATGGATGCTCTGTGGGCTGTGCTAAGGCAATACTTGAACACGCTGAGATCCCAATTAAAGGCTATCTTGTCCTGACCGATCTAGGCATGGAAAAAAACAAGAATTTTGACCTGAAGGCCGATGAAATCCAGAAGGTCAAGGACGCCGTAAAGGAGGTCTGCGGCCCTAAGCAACCTTTTTCCCCAATAGCGGAAATGGACTCCAGCGGTTGTTGCCATTGAGAGACCTTAAAAGGAGTGATGGAATCGAAGAGAGCGTTACTGTGGAGGCAGGATAAATGGAAAGGTATTTTCGCAGATCATTAATGGTCTTATTGCTAATGCTGGGCGCTATTGGTGTTGCTAGTCTGGTGGTCCTTGCCAGTGACGTACCGAAAGCTCCAGTAAAAGGCATGGTCACGATGGTCGATTTGGGTGCGGGCAGGTGCATCCCCTGTAAGATGATGGCGCCGATTATGGCAAAGGTGGAAAAGGCCTATGAAGGGAAGGCCGCCATCATATTCATCGATGTATGGAAGCATCGGGACCAGGCGAAGAAGTTTGGTATACGCGCCATCCCGACGCAGATCTTTTTTGATGAAAAGGGCAAAGAGGTCTACCGCCATGTGGGTTTTTTTGATGAAAAGGCGATAGTAGAGCAACTAAGAAAGATGGGTGTGGAATGAATACACAGTAATGGGTTTTTATGTTGGAAGCAATCTTTTTGACCGTTAATGAATGGATGAGCCAGGGTACATCCATTGCAGCAGTTGGTTGTCTGTTGTGGGGAATGATCAGTGTGGTCTTTAGTCCCTGCCACCTGGCTTCCATTCCCCTGATTGTTGCCTACGTGGGGGGCCAGGAAAAGGCATTGGAACCGAAAGAGGCCAGCCTTTACAGTGTTACCTTTACAATAGGGCTATTTATAACTATCGCCTTTATCGGCATAGTCTGTGCCATATTGGGCCGTATGCTGGGTGATGTGGGGAACTACTGGCAGGTTCTAATTGGACTGGTCCTGATCTGGGTGGCCCTGGGCATGTTCGGAGTTGAGAGATGCTCTATGTCCGGCAATCTGCTCTATCGTATGAACCTGAAGGGTATGTTCGGGGCCTTTGCCTTAGGTTTGGCCTATGGCGTCCTTTCAGGTTCCTGCACATTCGGCTTTATCGCTCCGATACTTGCAATCATCACCGTCCAGGAGAAAGTGGCCACGGGCGTGTTTCTTATCCTGCTTTTCGCCATTGGACACTGCGCTCCCATCTTGATTGCGGGGAGTTCTACGGCAGTGGTGAAAAAACTGGTTGAGAACAGCAAATGGCAGGGGGCCGGCAAGTGGTTTCGGAAGGGTGCCGGGGCTATCATAGGCCTTTTAGGTGTGTATTTTGTAGTGAATCCATTTTTCATATCATGAAGGTCCTTAAACAATGATCAAGAAACCATACACAATGAAATCAAACTTGGCAGGAGGATATAAGACATGCCAGAAGTAGAATCAAGAAGGCTTTCATTTCTGGACCGTTTTCTGACCGTGTGGATATTTCTGGCCATGTTTGTGGGGGTGGCCTGGGGCTATCTCTTCCCCGGTGTCAGAAACGTGATCAACTATTTCCAGGTGGGCACCACCAACATCCCCATCGCCATCGGTCTGATCCTGATGATGTATCCGCCGCTGGCGAAGGTGAAGTACGAGGAGATGGGATATGTGTTCCGGGATTTCAAGGTCCTTTTTCTTTCCCTGGTGCAGAACTGGGTGATCGGCCCCATCCTCATGTTCCTTCTGGCCATCAGCTTCCTTTCCGGGCAGCATGAATACATGGTTGGGCTGATCATGATTGGCCTTGCTCGCTGCATTGCCATGGTCATTGTGTGGAATGACCTGGCCTCGGGTGACGCGGAATATTGCGCAGGACTTGTGGCGTTTAACTCCGTTTTTCAAGTGCTTTTTTACTCCTTGTACGCCTACATTTTTATCACCATTGTGCCCCAATGGCTTGGCATGAAGGGGGCAGTGGTGGATATATCTATCGGGCAGATTGCCAAGAGCGTCTTTATCTATCTGGGGATTCCCTTTATTGCAGGGGTCCTTTCGCGACTGATCGGGCTCAAGACCAGGGGGCGGGAATGGTATGAAAAAAAGTTGATACCAAAGATCAATCCTATTACACTGATTGCGTTGCTTTTCACAATCCTTATCATGTTTTCCCTCAAGGGTGAATTTATCGTCGGGCTTCCCCTGGATGTCATCAGGGTGGCGGTGCCTCTCTGCATCTATTTTGTGGTCATGTTCTTTGTCTCTTTTTATGTGTCAATGAAGGTGGGTGCCACCTACGAGCAATCCACCACCCTGAGCTTTACAGCGGCTTCTAATAACTTTGAGCTTGCTATTGCAGTGGCAGTGGCGGTGTTTGGCATCGACTCGGGCCAGGCCTTTGCAGCGGTCATTGGACCACTGGTGGAGGTCCCTGTGCTCATCAGCCTGGTCAATGTTGCCCTGTGGTTTAAGAGAAAGTATTTCCCTTACGCTGTGGATACCCCGACAGGGGTATGCCATTTGACCTGCGAGCCATAAAAATTCTGGATCCCTTTCGACAGGATTTTGAGGAGAAGACACAAAATGCCTCGATATGATGGCATTGTAACAAGCCTTAAAGGGGAAGATAGGGCAGAAGTGATTATCCGGCCTACCACTCCTGGTATTCCCGGTACCACGGAAGAGGTAAACAGGCAGGTCTGTCATTGCGTTACCGACGGCTCCGCAATAACCATTGAGGCAGTGAACGTGGTTGGGGCCGGCGTGGGAGATTGGGTCTCTGTGCGGCGGGAAATCAGGGCCATCATGAAAAATGTGGCTACACTTTTGGGCGTTCCCGCAGCGGGTACCACCCTGGGAATTGTCTTTGCCGTCATATTCACAGATAATTTTGCTTTTCGGATAGGAGGTGGAATCATTGGTATAGCATCCGGGCTCCTTCTGGGGATTGTTTGCGGGGTGTTATTCTACAGAAAGGTATCAGGAGGAAGTGAGGCCTTCATCGAGCAAGTTATAAAGACCCGATCTGAAATGGCCGCTATGTCTGGTGAAGATCGGTGTCCTTTGAAAAAACTATCTGTCCAATGTGATGGTTGTGTCGGGCCATTTCCGTATAGCAGTTCAAGACGATGATTTTTAGTGGGCACCAAAAAGGGGACTAAGCCTGGCCTTTTCTGGAAGAGAGTAACTCGACAATCCGTTCTTTCTTGAGCAGTATCTTTCCGCGGTGGACCCTCTCACCATCGATGAGGAGGACCGGCGTCCATGGAAAATGCTTAACGAAAGATTTAAAATCGGTAATATGGTGGACTTCAGCCTCTATCTGGTTCTCCTCCACCACCTCTTTTACGCGCTTGTAGAGCCGCCTGCAAAAAGGGCACCCGGGACCAATTACATCGATGGTCATTGCCTGCCTCCACCTTAATGTTATCGTTTAGATTATCGAATAATCCTTTTCCACTAAATAGTCAAGATAGCATATATAATTAAGAGCGGGTATTTACCGGGGGCCGATGATTATTCCCTGCAGATGTCTGGTGACGGCCAGCCATTACAGGGCGATAGATAGGATGGAAGATTTGTGCCCTGGATGCCATAGACTGCTATCATTATATTGCACCGCGAAAATCCTTGACTGAGATTTCAATTGCGTATAATTTTGTAAAAGCTTTCAGAGGCCTGGATTCACTCCACGATGGAGAGGACCATATAGCCTTCCTTACTCCAACAACTGGGCATACCCAGCAATACAGATCGTTATCAACACACCAGGCACCTTCCTGATCCAGAAAGACGAATGCTTTCGCCTGAAACAGGAGGAAAAGCGTTTTGATATCTCCCCCCCCAAGAATAAAAAGATCTCATCAACGAAGAAGACAGGACCTTTCTTTTTCCGTTTTGCCAGGAGTATTCCAGAAAAACCAGGTAGACCAGAAATGGGATCGAAAAGGAATTGATC
>CAYYPQ010000071.1:5808-13095 GCA_964473615.1 uncultured Desulfobacteraceae bacterium | reverse complement strand
CGCTATGCGGGAGTCAGAGAAATTAGGCTATGCCGTACCAGAAATCAAGGTCATAAAGTGAGTCCCGTTCCGGGCGGGATTAATGTAGAGCTTCGCTCTTCTATTCAGTAAAATGACATAAAATTCCTTAACTTTAGGCACTTTAGCCATTTTAGATCACTTTAGTCACTCCCCCTCTGGACCCGGATTCTTTACTGCCCGTGGTCCAACGGGCAACTGACATTGGCCTATGTGGCTTACAACCTGTAGTATCCCGGATTGGGACCATAATCACAGGTCAAAGAGTTTTTCATCTACCCTTGGCGGGCGATATTTTAAGACTGTTGCGGCCTTTTCTTTTAAGGCAAAAGGTTCTTCCTCTTCCAGGATATCTCCCATGTCCGCTTCTATATCTTCAGGGTCTTCGCCGGACTCCATTCTTCTGAGTGCTTCCTCCATGCCCGGGCCGAGATTTAGGCCAGTCATGTCTGTCAACTTGCGCATAAGGTTAGCGGCCTGCCTTGGATCATCTTCGTCGACATGTTCCACCTCTTTTGCCAGAAGACTCATTGCCCTTTCCATTTTGTTTTCATCCAGATCGGGTAAGGGCATTTTATCTTCCTCTCCCCGGTTCCGAGGGGTGACAAAGGCCGACACGCGGCGATCTAACACGATTTTCTGGCAATGCGGACATAATGGTCTTTTTTCGGTATTCACCGACTTGGAGAAAAAATTGAAGATTGTGTTGCATTTCGCGCAATAGAACTCATAAATAGGCATTTCCTTCATAACCTCCGGCCATACTTATTTTGAAAGGTCCCAAAACTGTTCCTACCCATCTCAGATACAAAAAGAATTTTACATAGTCAAATGTTTTTGGGATTGACTTCCCGATTTGGACAAGGCCTCATAAGAAGGATGTGAAGGTGCGCTGGCACCATGAAGGTAAGATTATGCCTTGTCTTTTTTTCTGATGTTGGTATACTTCAGTCCCGAATTTTTGCTCAAAGGGGGCGTTTATTCCGGTAAAGAAATGAAAATTGGAGTCATATCAGATACACATCTCCATAAGTTGACAAGAGAATTCAGGGCAATTTATGAGGAATATCTATCTGATAAGGATATCATTTTGCACGCGGGTGATGTTGTTTCATCCGAAGTTGTTGATTTCCTGAAAGGAAAAAACTTTCATGGGGTTCACGGAAATATGGACCCCCCTGAGCTAAAGTCGGCCCTCCCAGATAAAAAGATTATAGATTTAGGGGGAGTGCGGCTGGGATTGATACATGGATGGGGGTCCCCTGTAGGTCTTGAACACCGAATCTGGACCGAGTTTAAGCGGGTAGACGCGATCGTCTACGGCCATTCACATCATGCGGCAAATCACGTTCGGGAGGGCGTGCTCCTTTTTAATCCAGGGACGGCGACGGGCTTTACGTCTTCTGGTATTCGTACCTTGGGGGTCTTGGAAGTAGGTGATTCGATTCGTGGTCAAATCATCAGGTTGTGAGAAAGGAAGATGAAGACACTTTGGGCGCCCTGGAGAATGGAATATATTCTTTCTAATCAGAAAGGCGGAGATTGTATTTTCTGCCCTGGAACTGATCGAGGCAAAGATAAGGAAAGGCTGATTCTATATCTTGGATCTTTGTCTATGGTGATGATGAATCGCTTTCCATATACTAATGGGCACCTTTTGATTTCACCTGTGAGACATGTCGCGGACCTGGAATCCCTTTCCGAGGAAGAGACAATAGACCTTGCGATCATGGTTCGGAGGTCCGTTGGGGTATTGAGGAAGTTAATCGGTCCAGAGGGGTTTAATGTGGGACTTAACTTAGGTAGGAGTGCGGGTGCCGGCGTGGAGGAGCACTTGCACTATCACATCGTACCACGTTGGAATGGGGATACGAATTATATCACTGTTTTGGGGGAGGTAAGGGTAATTCCTGAACATATAGAGGAGACTTATCACAAACTCCTTCCGTATTTTCAGAGGCCGAAATTTCAATTTGGAGGGAACAAATGAATAATCTGAAATGGTTGTTTGTGGTTTTGTTGTTATTGCTAGGGTTTATTGTGGCCGTCCAGAACTATGGAACTCTGGTCAACCCAGTTACTTTTGGATTAGATCTCTACTTTATCAAATATGAGACATCAGGAATGCCTCTTGCTCTTGTCGCGGTCATTACCTTTCTAATTGGTCTTATCGCAGCGTGGCTATACGGAATTTCGGAACGTTTCCGTCTCCGGAAACAGATCAAGTCCCTGATAAGGGACAGCAGAGAAAAAGAGAAGGAGCTAAATTCTTTGAGGAATCTCCCTGTAACCACCGAAATTGTGAGCTCAGATCATACCTCAGGAACCTGATTCAATATCAAGGAATCTGGATAACCTTGTGAAACGGCAATGGTCTGCCATTTATTCCATTAATCGAATATTCGTAACACATTAGCTATTGACCACAGGATAACGTTTCGGGGTTATTCGTGGAATACATTTTTTGAGCTTCCAAGGCGATTAAACTGTTCGAGAGTTAGACAAATGGACACGATGGTCTTTTGGAATGAGGGAGACATTTAATGTGGGAGCCGATTGTCCAATGGTTCTTTGGCCAAGGAAACCTGCACCTTTTATTAGGAATCATTATTGCCTTTGTGGTCGGCTCAATCATCGGACGAAGGATGAGCTGGTCAAGGGATGAAAAGAAAAAATCCATTACCAGCAAGGGTTATAGGTCCTTATTCAAGGGGGTTCAATACATTCTATCAAATGACCACGATCATGCGATAGAGGAATTAACCAAATCAGTAAAGGTCAATTCCGACACCATAGAGACCTATGTGGCCCTTGGCAATCTCTACCGATCAAAGGGAGATATTGATCGGGCCATCCGCATACGCCAAACCATCATTTTAAGGCCCAACATCAATGAACAGATAAAGCTCAACGCCCTCTTTGACCTCGGGGTGGATTATCGAAGGGGGGGGTTTTTAAGTCGGGCGTTGAAGACCTTTCAACAGGTGATAGATAAACGCCCCGGTGATATTGAGACTCTGAAGGAGATTGAAAGAATTTTTGAAGAGCTAAAGGATTGGGAGAATGCATATCGTACCCGGCAAAGGCTTTCCAGGTTGGTGAAGGGTGAGCATCGCCACATACTTGCCCATCATCTGGTTGAGATGGGAAAGGCCCAGCAACAAAAGGGCGCGACAGGCAAGGCCACCTCTCTTTTTAATAAGGCTATCTCTACCCATAAGGAATGCGTTGATGCGTATCTTCACCTAGGAGACCTTTACTTTGGCAAACACGAATATAAGAAGGCAATCTCAATATGGAAAAAGGTGCTAAACGTGGCGCCCCAACTTACATTTCTTGCCTATCGTCGCCTTGAAGGTGCCTATTCAAAAATGAAGGACCTGAAGCCGGTTGAAAGCTTTTTGAAGGAATGCTCCAGTGGCAACCCCGATTCCTTCACTCATATGGCGCTCGCCAGGTATCTCTATAATGAAAATGATATCAAAGGCGCACTCAGGCAGATACAAAATGCACTCACATTAAATCCCTCCTCTCTTGAGGCCAAGAAATTCAAAGGGGAAATTCTTCTTAACCACGGGAGTGAAACGGATGCCTTGACAGGCTACAGGGAGTTTCTGGGCTCCCTTGACGTCCCGTATCTTAAATTTCAATGCTCGCAGTGTGGACTTCAGACAGATGAGCTTCAATGGCAATGTCCGCAATGTAAGAGGTGGGACACAATTTGTCTGATAGATTCCACGGGGGGTCGGTCCACCGCTACCATAAATCCAGAGACAGGGATTAAGGGTGAGCGGTAAGCAAGATAAGATCCATTGAACACGGGCGTGAAAAAGTGATTAGCCCTAGAATGATATAATGAATTATTCTTATATCAAAACATGTTATGAAAATAAGTTAAAGTCATTTAGAGGCATAAGATTATGGCGCAGCCCACACCTATGATAAGGCAATATATGCGTATCAAAGGTGATTACCCTGATGCTATTTTGTTTTTCCGTATGGGTGATTTTTACGAGATGTTCTTTGATGATGCCCAGACTGCGTCCAGGATCCTCGGTATTACACTCACGACCAGAGGGACTTACAACGGGAAGAAGGTGCCGATGTGTGGCATACCCCATCATGCCTCAAAATCATATGTAGGGAAGCTGGTATATAGTGGTTGGAAGGTTGCTATCTGTGACCAGGTGGAAGATCCAAGGTCCAGCAAGGGGATCGTAAAAAGGGATGTGACCAGAGTGGTTACCCCAGGCTCTATTGTAGATGAAGGAGATGTGGACGATAAGAATAATCTGTTTATGGCCGCGATCTATGGGGGAGCTATTCAGAAAGCCCCGCAAGACGAGACCAATGGAGATGAAAGGTATGGATTGGCTCATGTAGACCTGTCGACCGGGGAATTTCGCCTGACAGAGGTTCGGACATATAACGAACTACTGGACGAATTGGGACGAATAGATCCCGCTGAACTCTTGATTCCTGAAAACGGATATTTGTCAAAGCGCAAAGATCTGTCACGCTTTCGGGTAGAGACACTTGAAAAAGGATCTTTTGATCTTGAAGGGGCAGAATCGCTATTAAAAGAGCAACTAGGTGTAAACTCCTTGGTGGCCTTCGGATGCCAGGATATGTCAGACGGAATAGTCGCTGCGGGTGCCATCTTTCATTACCTCTTGAAGACGCAGAAAAAACCGCCTGCGCATATCAAGGATATCGTGAGTTACCGTCTCGGTGATTCCATGTTTCTTGACGAATCTACCTGTTATCATCTTGAACTCTTAAAGACTATGCGGCGACAATCTGTGAAGGGATCCTTGTTTCAAGTCCTCGATAAAACAGTGACCCCAATGGGCAGCCGTCTTTTGAAAAAGTGGATTTCATACCCGTTGATCCAAGTTGATATGATTCGGGAGCGCCTCGCCGCTGTCTCGTGCCTTAAGAGTGATCCAATATTTCGGCAAGAACTTAGGGATGTACTCAAAAAGATATATGATCTAGAGCGTTTAAATGGACGAGTGGCCTTAGGAAGGGCCAATGCAAGAGACCTTCTGGCCCTTAAGTACTCCACCGAGAGACTTCCATTCATAAAGGATGCCCTGAGCAATTCAGCTAGCACGCTATTGTCAGAAATCGCCATCAGACTAGATACACTTCAGGACATAGCCCGGTTGATTGATGAGGCAATCCATGAGGATCCTC
The DNA here is from genome assembly GCA_964473615.1 of uncultured Desulfobacteraceae bacterium. Taxonomy (GTDB): domain Bacteria; phylum Desulfobacterota; class DSM-4660; order Desulfatiglandales; family Desulfatiglandaceae; genus CAYYPQ01. Next base: position 7,878 of record CAYYPQ010000071.1, on the reverse strand, counting down.
CTGTATCAATTAAAGAGGGTGGCATTATTAGAGAAGGGTATGATGAAGAGCTGGATAGTCTCATCTCCCTCAGTCGTGATGGGAAGACCTGGATCGCGGAATTTGCAGCTTCTGAACAAAAGAGGACCGGGATATCAAGCCTTAAGGTGGGTTTTAATAAGGTGTTTGGATATTATATTGAGATTTCAAAGTCCAATCTTCATCTCGTTCCTGCCGATTATATTAGGAAACAGACTTTGGTCAATGGGGAACGTTATATCACTGAATCCCTGAAGGCCATGGAGGAAAAGGTCCTTGGAGCAGAAGAGAAGCGTGTTGACCTGGAGTACGAGATCTTTGACCGAATACGCAACAAACTGGCGCTTGAGAACAGACGAGTAAAAAAGGCAGCAGGATTAATAGCCGAGATTGACGTTATCGCCGGACTGGCCGATGTGGCCGAACTGAACAATTATATCTGTCCAGAGGTAAATCAGGATACCGATATCGAGATTTTAGACGGGCGCCACCCCGTGATCGAGCAATCGGTCAAAGAGGAAGATTTTGTTCCGAACGATATCCATTTAGATTCAAGGGGACAGCAGATCTTGATCATTACGGGGCCCAATATGGCCGGCAAATCAACTATTCTTAGGCAGACAGCACTGACGGTCCTAATGGCACAAATGGGGGGCTTTGTGCCCGCTTCAAAGGCAATAATTGGGGTTGTAGACCGTATCTTCACGCGAGTTGGTGCATCCGATGATCTGGCAAGAGGCCAGAGTACTTTTATGGTGGAAATGAACGAGACGGCAAATATATTGCGGCATGCCACACCCAGAAGCCTGGTTATCTTGGATGAGATTGGAAGGGGAACAAGCACGTATGATGGTCTGAGCATTGCCTGGGCCGTAGCTGAAGACCTGCACGCAAGGGAGGGAAAGGGGGTGCGGACCCTCTTTGCGACTCATTACCATGAACTAACTGAATTGGCGGCCACAGAACAAAGGGTAAAAAATTTTAATATAGCTGTGAGGGAATGGGATGACCGCATTATCTTTTTGAGAAAGATGGTTCCTGGTGGAACCAGTCGAAGCTACGGTATACAGGTAGCTCGGATTGCAGGTCTGCCTGAAAGGGTTTTAAAAAGGGCCAAGGAAATTCTGGATAACCTGGAAGGATCAGAACTGGATGAGGCAGGGAGGCCACGTCTGGCGCATAGCTTGTCTGAAAGACATGAAGCCGAATTCGAACAGCTTAGCCTTTTTGGCTCTCAGGACAGGAGGCTTAGGGAATGGATTGGTGGCCTGGATATTTCTTCCATGACACCTCTGGAGGCCTTAATACAACTCAATAAACTTATAGAATACGTGTATTCTCGAACGGCAGTCCCTTTGCTGCGGGATTCGTCTGGACATAGGCCATGAAAGCTAAAACTAGATTTATATTAATTATAATCCTGTTGGCCTTTTCTGGTATTTTTTTCATTGGGAGAGATGAAGCGCTGTGCAGGTCTTCTACTAAGCCAGCTTCACTTCTTAAAAGGGCTGACCAATGCCGCAATAGGCTGTATCATTCTGCAAAGAAGAGAAAATACCGTCATTACTGGTTGAACTGTATCAATCGTTACAAAAAGGTCTATGCCCGATATCCCAAGACCGATCAGGCACCCTGGGCTATCTACCATTCTGCCCGGCTTTATGTCAGGCTTTATACCTACTCAGGAAGGTCTAAAGACCTTGATGAGGCAATCCTTCTTTTTAGAAAATTGGCAGACGATTACAAAGATCATCGCCTGGCAGACGACGCCCAGTATCTTATCGGGGAGATATTTTATAAATATAAGAAGAATACATCGCAGGCATATGTGGAATTCTTGAGGGTTGACATAAAATATCCCTCAGGTGATATGCGGCCGAGGGCCAAGAAAATGCTTGACCGGTTGGCCGTGGTGCTCAGCAAGAATGATGAACAGAAGGTTTCCAAAGGCCTGGCTGCATCAGCTAGCAAATTGTCTGCCGTCAACGACATCCGTCATTGGTCAACCCCCTATTACACCAGGGTAGTCATCGACCTTAGCAGCCCCGTAAA
>CAYYPQ010000071.1:0-5708 GCA_964473615.1 uncultured Desulfobacteraceae bacterium | reverse complement strand
GAGGATCGTGATTGACCCTGGTCATGGAGGTAAAGATCCGGGATGTATTGGACCAGGCGGGATCAAAGAAAAGGATATTGTTCTTAATATAGCTAAATTCTTAGCGCGGAAAATCAAAAAAGAAATTGGATGTGAGGTCTTCCTTACCAGGACTAAAGACGTTTTTTTATCTCTGGAGCAAAGGACAGCCATTGCAAATATGAAAAAGGCCGATCTTTTCATATCGCTGCACGTCAATGCCCATAGGAACAGGAGAATTTTAGGCCTTGAAACCTATTATCTTAACATGGCGACAGATGAAAGGGCCGTCATGGTGGCAGCGAGGGAAAATGCGACCTCCAAAAAGAATATCAGTGACCTGCAAACTATTCTTAACGATCTGATGCTAAATACCAAAATTAATGAATCAAGCCGATTGGCCTATTCAGTGCAAAAAGGAGTAATATCTAATCTGAAGGCTAAGAAATACAAGCCAGTAAAAAATTTGGGTGTAAAGCAGGCCCCCTTCTATGTCTTAATTGGCGCCGAGATGCCCGCGATACTGGTTGAAACAGGTTTTCTGACCAATCGCACCGAGAGAAGGAGATTAGTCAAAAAGCGATATAAAGAGAGGGTGGCGGAAGGTATCTGTACTGGCATAAAGACCTATATTGAGAGCATTGATGAAGTTTATCAGGGGGGCGGCTAGGAGGAGAAAGATTGGCAATTCATCCTTAAAAAGGCATCGATATAATCATCGATACCTCCATCCATGACCTTGTCAACATTACCGGTTTCAGTATTTGTGCGGTGGTCTTTGACCATCCTATACGGGTTGAACACATAAGACCTTATTTGACTGCCCCAGGCAATTTCCTTTTGAGACTGGTGCATTTTCTGCTTTTTCTGTTCCATTTTTCCTTTCTCCAGCTCGTAGAGCTTGGACTTTAGCACTTTCATCGCCATATCTTTGTTTCTGTGCTGGGATTTTTCATTTTGGCATTGGACAACAATATTGGTGGGAAGATGTGTGATTCTCACCGCTGAACTGGTCTTATTGACATGTTGACCCCCCGGTCCACTGGCCCTGAATGTGTCGATGCGAATGTCATTTTCATCTATTTCGATATTGATATCGGTATCCACCTCTGGAAGGACAGAGACAGAGGCAAATGAAGTGTGCCTTTTTCCCGTAGCGTCAAAAGGAGAAATTCTGACCATACGATGAATGCCATGTTCTGATTTCAGGTAACCGTATGCGTAAGGACCGATCACATTAAAGGTGACATTTTTGATCCCTGCCTCGTCTCCACCAAGGGAATCAATAACCTGAAGCTCCATGTTTTTGTCCTCGCTCCAACGGGTATACATCCTGAATAGCATTTCCACCCAGTCCTGGGCCTCTGTTCCCCCTGCACCCGCATTAATAGCGACGATGGCATTTCTTTTATCATCAGGATCCCCGAGTAAGGATTGAAACTCAAGGCCCTTAATCTCTTTTTGGAGGCGAGCTACATCCCTCTCCACCTCCTTCATGGTGGCTTCGTCATTTTCCTCAAAGGCCATTTCAGCGAGTATTTTTGCATCTTCGACCTCTGTGTGAAATCTCTGCCATATATCTATTATTTCTTTGAGGCCGGCCCGTTGCTGATTCAGCACAGATATCTCGTCCTGGTCCCTTTGCCAAAAAGAGGCATCTGACATTGTTTTTTCTATTTTTTCAAGTTCTTGTTGGCGGTTGGCCAAGTCAAAGATGACCTCTGAGACCATCAAGTTTGCTCAAAATATGATCAATCTTGTCGATTATTCCTTCGTGCATACTGTTTCTCCTGCCATGTATAAAATATTGACCCCTAGGTTATCACCAACTCTTTTGAAGAGCACCCAAAATATTATAATAAAGCCCCAATTTTTCTAGAAATGCCCGAATGCTCTCCAAGAAAAAACTTTCTACAGATACCCACCATTTTAATCCATGAAAAAAATATTTCAAGTAGTCACCCCTTATTTTCATTAAAAGGGCGGCGTTCAATTGTGTGTCATCCTTTTTTGCCAGTGATACAATGCTATTTTTATGGCAGAAATGCAGAGGAGTAGGTAGACGAATATGTCTCCGAAACGGGAGTAAAAGGTCAAATGGGGTCTGGATATTTGTACGCGGGCCTTTAAGATCTCTTCACGGAAGAGAGTGCTCATTTGACCAATTTTACCCTGGGGGCCAATAAATGTGCTGAAACCGGTATTTGCGGCACGTATTAACGGTATCCTGTTTTCCACAGCACGGAATGCCGCCATACACAAATGCTGATAAGGGGCGCTCGTCATCCCAAACCAGGCGTCATTGGTAATATTGACAAAAATATTAGCGCCTGCCCTTGCGTATGCGCGGGCAAGTTCCGGAAAAATGGCCTCAAAGCAGATCAAGGTGCCTATTGAGACATTCTTGAACTCGATAGGAGCTATTTTAGTTCCTGGTTCGAAATCTCCGGCTCCAGGGACCAACTGACCAACGAAAAAGAGGAGTCTCTTAAGGGGTATGTATTCGCCAAAAGGTACAAGATGCACCTTGTCATAATACCGTATTTGCCGGTCATTTCCCCTTATTAGATAGGCGCGGTTGTAATATGTGATAGCCCTGCCCGTCTGTTTATAGGCCGGGCTGCCGAATAGGAGTGCAGCATCCAAATCCTCTGCAATGGAAAATACTTTGCCGGAAAGCTTGAGGCCATCCTGGAAGAAAAAAGGTACCGATGTCTCCGGCCATACAACCAGTTCGGGTCTGAACTCAGAACCCATGAGACTTAGCCTCTCATATATTTCCATGGTGTTTGCTTGGTAGGCAGGATCCCATTTGACCGACTGATCAATGTTTCCCTGGACAATCATTGTCCTGAGAGATTGTGGCGATTCTTTTTCCCCATTGGCCCATGATAGGCGATGGCAGCCATATACCAGAACCGCCGCTGCAATAATAGCCGTAAAAATAATCTCCAGTGTCAAAAAAAGGCGTCTTTTTCCACGACGGCCTAAAAGTGAATAAAAGATTGTGCCATTTATGAGGACTATGAGGAAGGACACGCCATAAACTCCGCATAAGTCGGAGATTTGAATAATATTTAAATGCTCAAACTGGGTATATCCGAGAAGACACCAGGGAAAACCCGTAAGGAATTTACCCCTTATGTATTCAAGACCCACCCAAAAAGCGGCCATAAACGTCAGGGGAAAACGGGATTCCCTCAGATAATAGGCGGTCAAGACCGAAAAAAGGGCAGGGTAGAGGGCCAAATATACACAAAGAGAAACAAGGATGCAAAGACTCATGAAGATGTCGAGGTTTCCGTAGTGGCCGACGGCTACTACAATCCAGTAGATCAAAGTAAAAAAATGGGTGAATCCAGTGATGAGACCCAATCTAAATGCCTGATGGGGGGGCTCATTTTCAAAGGCCTTGAAAAGGGGCACCAATGCAAACCAGGCCAGAAATGAGGTCCTTCCCGGTGGAAAAGAGGCGGTTAACATGGCCCCGGAAAGTATAGCCAACAAGACGCAACGTGTTGGGAGGGCCATCCATTTTTTTAATATGTCGCGGGCCATATGCCTGTTCTCTGTGCCTATGTGTGGGTGAACGTTTTCTGTAATTAGTTCAAATCACTGGATTTTGGCTGCTAATTTCAGGGAAAATATGGCGGTAGCTTGTTAGTGGAATTCCTCTTGAGAGCAAGTTGATATATTCACCATGGTTAAATATCCTTCTTCTCCTCTTGAGGAATCGTTCTGGGCTTGCGTCTGATCAGCACCTTATCTATCTTGCGCTGATCGGCATTCTGGATGATGATTTCCAGATTCTCAAAGGTGATCTTTTTATTTGTCTCTGGAATATTGCCTAATAGGTGAATTATAAACCCGCCTACAGACTCAAAGTCTCCCTTTGGTAGTTGGATATTTAGGCGTTCTTCCAGCTTTTCAACTTCTAGACGGGCGTCAACCAGGAACGATTCGCCGTCTAACGCCGTAAAGAGGGGCCTATCATTATCGTGCTCGTCCATGATTTCCCCAACAATCTCTTCTAATATGTCCTCGATAGTAATGATGCCAGCAGTGCCGCCGTACTCATCTGTTACAATTGCCAGATGGGTTTTTTCTCCTTTCAAATGTTTGAACAATTCACTTACGTTCTTGTTTTCAGGCACAAAGTAAGGCTTTCTGAGGATCTCAGAAGGGATTTTGGAAGAGGGTTCCTCACCCCACAGCTTGAGCAGGTCTTTGGCATGGAGAATACCAACGATCTCGTCGGTATTCTCCTTGTGGATAGGGATTCGCGTATGACCGCAATTGGTCACCAGTTCAATTACTTCACCCAGCGTAGAATCGAGCCGGGCGGCTGAAATCTCTGTGCGCGGGATCATAATGGAATGGGCCTTAGTTTCCTTCAAATCGAGCACGCCAAAGACCATGTGTGATTCATCGTCGCTGATTAGGCCTTTGGCCTGCCCTTCATCCATGAGATCATGGATTTCCTCTGTCAGATCGTCGCTATTGCCCAGGTCAGCCTTTTTCTTGACCAGTGATTTGATGAAGCCGAAAAAACCTTGTACTGAATCATCTTCCAAGGATAGTTTTTTCTCCTGCTAAGCTGTGTGAAAATGGTATATTAAAAAAGCGGACATCTCACCACCTCGCCCTTTGCAAATGATTCTCTCAATATACGTTGTTGTCCAGCAAAAGCCTTTGGGGTGAACGACATTTTTTTAACATCTAAGGTATTGAAAATTTTATTTTGATCTTTGCCTGATGTCAAGGCCTTTGCTTTCAGGTGGGTATTCTGTTCTCAAATAACCCTTGACTGGAAAATACCATTGTAGTAAGTCTAGTTTTGATTAGTAGGCATGGGCGGGCATAGCTCAGTTGGTAGAGTACAAGCTTCCCAAGCTTGGTGTCGCGGGTTCGAACCCCGTTGCCCGCTCCATGTATTGTTGTGGATTTTTGTATGGCCTGCCTCCCCCTTTTGAGGTTGTCAACTTGAATCAATAAGTGGTTGACTTTCTTCGAATTGCGGACTAGGCGTTTATTTTTTCATAATTCCTTGTAAGGATTTTATGTAATAAAGCGCTTAACATTTTAGTCTGCAGTGAGGAAGCGGGCACAAGGCCCGCTTTTTTTATTATCAGGGCCAGGGAAAGCATATTATTTAGGGATTTCCTATATGCCAAATGCCCACGATTTCGCTATCGAGAAGATAGCACCCGTAATCTCCCCCGTCCTGGATGATATGGGTCTTGAGCTTGTTGACATCGAGTATCTTTCAGAACACGGTAAATGGATACTTAGAATTTATATCGATAAGGCGGGCGGAGTAACAGTGGGGGATTGCGCACGGATAAGTCGAGAAGTCAGCGACTTAATTGATGTGGAGGAAATTTTCCAGCATGAATATGTACTTGAGGTTTCCTCTCCTGGCCTCAATAGAAGGCTTAAAAGGGAAAAGGATTTCTTAAAGGCCCTTGGAAAGAAGATTAAGGTCAAAATGGTTGCTCCTATAAATGGTCGCCGAAATTTCATAGGTTATCTGCATAGCTTACATGATGGGTCTTTGTATATTGACCTCGGTGAGGATCAAATTCGTTTGTCTTTGCGGGATGTGCAAAAGGCCAATTTGATATTTGAGTTTAATGATTGAAGTATAGTAAGGGATTATAGTAGGCGTTACAAGTATTCTAATTTTTTGT
>CAYYPQ010000070.1:0-13267 GCA_964473615.1 uncultured Desulfobacteraceae bacterium | reverse complement strand
ATTTATGTGCGGCTTCGTCCTCTCAAATTTCTTCTTAGACATCTCTTAACCTCCTTATTACGTGTCAGTTCCTAGATGTCGCTCTTAGGCTAAAAGCCATATTACCAGCGATAGTGGGCAAAGGCCTTATTGGCCTCAGCCATCCTGTGTGTATCTTCCTTTTTTTTTATTGCCGCCCCTTTCGCATTAGCAGCATCTATCAACTCGCCGGCCAATTTGGCTGCCATTGTCTTCTCGCCCCTATCTCCCGCAAAGGCGATGATCCACCGAATACTGAGAGCCTGTCTTCTGGAGGGTCTCACTTCTGTAGGCACTTGATAAGTAGAACCACCAACGCGCCTCGATCTCACTTCTACCATAGGTCTTACATTTTCAACTGCCTTCTGGAAAATCTGTAGAGGCTCTTGCCTCGTTTTGTCTTTAATAATGTCAAAGGCGCCATAAAAAATAGATTGAGCGATGCTCTTTTTGCCTTTCTTCATCAAGCTATTGATAAATTTAGAAACCAGCACGTTCTTATACATTGGATCATGTATTATTTCTCTTTTGGCAACCACTCTTTTCCTAGGCATAAAGGCTCTCCGAAAAATGCTAATATCAGCTGATTTATCTTGTTAACCGGGAATCTGCTTCCCTTCCTAATTCAATCCAGTTTCCAGGTCAAATTAGGGGTGTGGTTAACAAAGGAGCAGCGACAACCGACAAAGGCTACTAGGCCATCATAGACCTTTAGGCCTCTTGGCCCCATACTTTGATCGACCCTGCCGCCGATCATCCACACCAGTTGTGTCCATCGTTCCTCTAACAATATGATATCTGACCCCGGGCAAATCCTTAACGCGTCCGCCTCGAATTAAGACGACAGAATGCTCCTGAAGGTTATGGCCCATCCCTGGAATGTATGATGTCACTTCTATCCCGTTTGTTAATCTAACTCTGGCCACCTTTCTTAGGGCAGAATTGGGTTTTTTGGGTGTCGAGGTATAGACACGGATACATACTCCTCTCTTTTGTGGCGCACCTTGAAGGGCGGGAGTTTTAACCTTCTTTTTGGCCTTAATGCGGCCTTTCCTGATAAGCTGGTTAATGGTCGGCATGAGATCTCCTGGAAATCAATATGTGGGCTTAAAACTCTCGATTACACAAATTTTTTTAGTTTATTTCATGTCAAATTTATTGTCAACACATTTTTAAGACTTATTGCCAACATATATATAGGCCCCCGCTCCCATTTCAGTGTCTCTATATTCCCTCAACCCTGTTCCCGCAGGGATCAAACGACCCATGATGACGTTCTCTTTTAGTCCTTTCAGATAGTCTATCTTTCCGGCCACGCTGGCATCGGATAAAACCTTTGTGGTCTCTTGGAAAGACGCCGCCGATATGAAACTCTCTGTGCTAAGAGAGGCCTTGGTAATTCCCAGGAGTAATGGTTCTGCACTGGCTGGCCTCCCTCCCTGGGTAACAATTTTCTTGTTCTCTTCCTCAAAACGCCATTTTTCAACATGCTCCCCCAAAAGGAAATGAGAGTCGCCAACATCCGTCACATTCACCTGCCTCAACATTTGCTTTACTATCACCTCAATGTGCTTATCATTAATTCTCACACCCTGGAGACGGTAAACTTCCTGCACCTCATTCACAAGATACTTGGCCAGTTCTTTAAGACCCCGAACCCTTAATATGTCATGGGGATTGACAGAACCGTCCATCAATGCCTCACCAGCCCTCACATAATCCCCCTCAAAGACACTCACGTGTTTTCCTCTAGTGATGTAGTAGCTTACAGGATCACCAACGTCCGGGGTAATTATCATTTTCCTCTTGCCCTTGGTGTACTTTCCAAAAGAAACGATGCCATCAATCTCAGATATTATGGCTGTTTCTTTAGGTTTCCTGACCTCAAACAGCTCTGCAACTCGAGGCAATCCTCCCGTAATATCTTTAGTCTTGGTTGTTTCTCGCGGAATCTTGGCCAAGACGGTACCGGCACCAACTTTATCCCCTTCATTGACCATAATGATAGCGCCCATTGGCAGGTGATAACGCGCCTTACCTTTTGAACCTCCAGGCAGACTCGCCGTCTTCCCGCTGCCATCTTTTATGGAAATACGAGGTCTGATGTCTACATCATTGGACTCGACAATAATCCTGCTGATTTTTCCTGTGACATTATCACGTTTTTCCTGCATGGTCCGTCCTTCTACAATGTCCCCGAATTTAGCCACTCCACCCACTTCCGTCATAATGGGTATCGTAAAAGGGTCCCATTCAGCCAAAACACGATCAGACTTGACCTTTTGGCCATCTTCTACCTTCAAGGTGGCTCCGTAAATAATGGGATATCTCTCGACTTCCCTCCCACCTTTGCCCAAAATGGCAATCTGACCATTACGGTTCATAACTACGAAGTCGCCCTCATCGTTTTTTACGCTCTTCAAATCAACAAATTTTGTCTTTCCCTGGTTCCTTGGCTGTATAGTCGACTGCTCCACACGTTTGCTCGCGGTACCTCCTATATGGAAGGTCCTCATCGTAAGCTGTGTGCCTGGCTCTCCAATAGACTGAGCGGCAATGATGCCAACAGGCTCTCCAATATTGACTTCGTGGCCGTGTGCCAGATCCCTGCCATAACATTTTCTGCAAATGCCGCTTTTTGCCTCACACGTCAAGGCCGACCTTATCTTGACCTTTTCTATCCCTGCATCGTCTATCTTGACCACCTTCTCCTCATCGATCTCCTCATTGGCCTTTACCAGAAGATCACCTGTCACCGGGTCGTAGACATCCTGGACGGCCACCCTACCCAAAAGCCGCTCACCTACCCTTTGAAGAATCTCTCCCCCTTCCACTAGGGCATCCACCCAAATACCATCTATCGTCTTGCAGTCTTCTTCCGTAATAATTGCATCCTGTGCAACATCCACGAGGCGGCGGGTCAGGTATCCGGAGTTGGCTGTCTTAAGGGCAGTATCTGCCAAGCCTTTTCTGGCTCCGTGGGTGGAAATAAAATATTGCAAAACTGTCAAACCCTCACGAAAGTTGGAGGTGATCGGGGTTTCGATAATCTCTCCAGAAGGTTTTGCCATCAAACCTCTCATCCCGGCCAACTGCTTCATCTGGTCCTTACTTCCCCTGGCCCCTGAGTCTGACATCATAAAGATAGGATTAAAACTATTGACCTCAACACTTCTATTTCTGGGGCCTTTCACTACCTCAAGAGACATCTCTCTCATCATTTCTGAGGCCACATTCTCGGTAGACTGGGCCCAGATATCCACAACCTTATTATACTTTTCTCCGTCAGTAATAAGCCCGCTTACGTATTGGTCCTCGATCTTTTTTACTTCACTTTCGGCCTTATGGATAATCTCCCCTTTCTTGGATGGAATCACCATATCTTCCATGGAGATTGAAATCCCTGACAATGTCGCATATTTGTAACCAATATCTTTCAACCTATCAGCCAAGATAACGGTGGTTTTTGTGCCCACTGTCCTGTAAGATTCATTGATCAAGGCGCGCAGTTCCTTCTTGGACATGGCCTTATTTATCATGGCAAATGGCAGGGCCTCGGGCAGAATTTCATTTAGAATTATACGGCCCGTTGTCGTCTCCTGGATCTTCCCTTCAATTCTTACCCTGATAGATGCATGCAAATCCAACTCGCCTGCGTTATATGCAATTCTCACCTCTTGCGGCTTGGAAAAGACCCTTCCCTCTCCCTTACAGAACGGCCTTTCCCTGGTCATATAATATATGCCCAAAACAATATCCTGGCTTGGAACTATAATAGGTTCACCATGGGCTGGAGACAAAATATTATTTGTAGACATCATCAAGACCCTGGCCTCGATCTGGGCCTCAATGGACAAAGGCACATGAACTGCCATCTGGTCGCCATCAAAATCGGCATTAAAAGCAGTGCATACCAGGGGATGAAGCTGGATGGCCTTTCCCTCGATAAGGATAGGCTCAAAGGCCTGTATACCTAACCGATGCAATGTCGGGGCCCTATTCAGTAAAATACAATATTCTGTGACGACCTCATCCAGTGCATCCCAGACATCCGGTGTTTCTCTTTCAACCATCTTCTTTGCGCTCTTAATGGTGGTTACTAACCCCTTTTCATCCAGCTTATTATAGATAAAGGGTTTAAAAAGCTCCAACGCCATTTTCTTTGGCAGACCGCATTGATGTAAACGTAAATCAGGGCCAACAACGATTACTGAGCGTCCTGAATAGTCAACACGTTTCCCCAACAGATTTTGACGGAATCTCCCCTGTTTCCCCTTCAGCATATCACTCAGGGATTTAAAAGGTCTCTTATTGGCACCCGTAACGACCTTTCCTCTTCTACCGTTATCAAACAATACGTCTACCGCCTCCTGGAGCATCCTTTTTTCATTTCTCACTATGATATCAGGGGCATTTAGCTCCTGGAGTCTCTTCAATCGGTTATTTCTATTAATGACGCGGCGATAAAGATCATTTAAATCAGATGTCGCAAACCGACCACCGTCGAGGGGTACAAGAGGTCTTAAGTCCGGGGGTAAAACAGGAACTACATCAAGGATTGTCCATTGTGGTCGATTTTTTGACTCCTTAAAGGCATCAATAATCTTCAACCGTTTGGTCAATTTCTTCCGCTTGGCTTCCGACTTAGTCCCTGACATATCGACTCTGAGGGTCTCAGAGAGTTCGTCAAGATTTATACTCTTCAACATCCTCTGAATCGCTTCAGCACCAATACCTGCTTCAAATCGATCACCGTAATCCTCTCTTGCCTGTTGCAACTGCTCATCACTCAAAAGACCACCTCTAATAAGTGGCGTATCTTTGGGATCAATAACGATATAAGACTCGAAATAAAGAACCCTTTCTAAGTCCTTCAGTGTTAAGTCAAGAAGGGCCCCAATCTTAGAGGGAAGGCATTTCAAAAACCAGATATGTGCTACAGGGGAAGCCAGTTCAATATGGCCCATTCGCTCCCGACGGACTTTGGACTGAATGACCTCCACACCACACTTCTCACACACGATACCTCTGTGCTTCATTCGCTTGTACTTGCCGCAATTACATTCATAGTCCTTTATAGGGCCAAATATCTTTGAACAAAAAAGACCATCTCTTTCCGGTTTAAAGGTCCTGTAATTAATGGTCTCAGGTTTCTTGACCTCACCAAACGACCACTCCCTGATTTTTTCCGGGGATGCCAAAGAGATTCTAACTGCATTAAAACTTGATGGATCCTTGGGTTTTGTAAAGAAACTGTATATTTCTTCCAATGCCTTTCTCCCTGTAATTAGACGTCTCAGAATTTCTACAATTTACTGAAATTATGAATATTTATTGGGGTACTAAAGTGTTATGGTAAATAGTTCATTGACAGAGCAGTTTGATCGGGTAAACTCATACACCAGCCAATCGCTCAACCACTCAAATACTTGGCCCGTCCTATGTCTGGCTATCCTCAAAGAGCTGGATCTCCAAACCGAGGCTTTGAAGCTCTTTCATCAGCACCTTGAATGACTCTGGAATACCTGCCTCAAGGATATTATTACCCTTAACAATCCTTTCATACATCCTGGTCCTCCCGGCAACATCATCTGACTTAACGGTCAAAAATTCCTGGAGTGAATAGGCGGCGCCATACGATTCCATAGCCCAAACCTCCATCTCACCCAGTCTTTGACCGCCAAATTGTGCCTTTCCACCCAAAGGCTGTTGCGTCACAAGGGAATAAGGTCCTATGGAACGTGCATGAATCTTGTCGTCCACCAAGTGGTGGAGCTTCATTATATACATAACGCCTACCATTATCTCATTGTCAAAGGGCTCGCCGGTCCGTCCATCATAAAGCGTTGTCTTGCCGCTTATGGGCAAGCCAGCCTCTTTCAAAAACTTCTTGATCTCCCTTTCTTTAGTGCCGTCAAATACAGGTGACGCCATGGGGACACCTTCTCTCAACAAACTGGCCCTCTCTTTAAGCTCAACCTCGGACAAGCTGTCGAAGATCTCTTTGTACTCTCCATCTGAAAACAACTTCTTGAGCTTATGTCTTAGTTCGTCAGAGTCTTTCATGTTGTCAAGCAGGGCCCCAACCTGCCTGCCGAGTTCACGAGACGCCCAACCTAAATGCGTTTCCATGACCTGTCCCACATTCATCCTAGACGGTACTCCCAAGGGATTAAGAATGATATCCACAGGTGTACCATCATCAAAGTAAGGCATATCCTCAACCGGGAGCACCCTTGACAGAACACCTTTGTTTCCATGACGTCCCGCCATTTTGTCACCCACTGACAATTTGCGCTTTACCGCAACATATGCCTTTACCATCTTGATGACACCCGGGGCTAAGTCGTCACCAACGCCTAATCTCTCAATCTTGTCCTCGATATTCTTTGTGATATGAGCGACCTTTTCAGAATAACTCTCAATAATGGATTCAACCCTCTCAATCACCTCCATGGTGGTCCTCAAATCGGCTCCCGCCCATGCCTCAACTGGAAGGCGATCAATATCATCCCGTTTTATCACCTTGTTTGCACGGATGAGGACTTCTCCCGTACCCTCCTCCAGTAAATCAGTCTTGGGTTTTTTCCTGATAAGGAGGTCGCTCAGCTTTTCCTTTGTACTTCTCCCCAAGGCATCCACTTCGTCCCTGAGGTCCTTCTCAAACCTATTCCTCGCTCTGGTCTCGATTGCTATACTCCGCTCGTCTTTCTCAACCCCCCTCCTGGAGAACACCTTTGCATCAATTACAATGCCTTGGACTCCAGGCGGAACCCTTAATGAGGTATCCTTCACATCCCCAGCCTTATCTCCAAATATTGCCCTAAGCAATTTCTCTTCGGGAGATAGCTGGGTCTCACCTTTTGGTGTTATTTTTCCAACCAAGATATCACCCGGCCTGACTTCAGCCCCGATCTTGATAATTCCACTCTCATCCAGATTTTTCAGGGCATCCTCTCCTACATTAGGAATATCCCTGGTGATCTCCTCTTTGCCCAGCTTAGTATCCCTTGAAACAACTTCAAACTCTTCTATATGTACTGAGGTATAGATATCTTCTTTGACTACCCTTTCACTTATGAGGATGGAGTCCTCAAAATTATACCCTCCCCACGACATGAATGCGACCATTACGTTCTGGCCCAAAGCAAGCTCTCCAAGCTCTGATGCTGACCCATCGGCAATAATCTGACCCTTCTTTACGGTGTCTCCAATCTTTACCAGGGGTTTCTGGCTATAACAACTATTTTGATTTGATCTTTTAAACTTTACTAATTTGTAAATTTCCACATCACTATCGTCATTATTCGAACCTGCACCGGATCTGACGACCATACGAGAAGCGTCCACATCCTCCACTACACCATCACTTCTTGCGATAACTGAAAGACCTGAATCCCTTGCGACAACACTCTCGATACCGGTCCCCACCAAAGGTGCCTTGGCCTTTAAAAGGGGAACGGCCTGGCGCTGCATATTGGATCCCATCAATGCCCTGTTTGCATCATCGTGTTCCAAGAATGGGACTAGAGCGGCAGAAATGCTCACCAGTTGATCCGGAGAGACGTCCATATACACCACATCCTTGACCGGGACCTTTCCTGCCTCCCCTTCCACGCGCACCGCGGCCTCCTTTTTTATGAAATACCCCCTTTTGTCCAGCGGGGCATTGGCCTGGGCAATAGGATAATCCTTTTCATCAAGGGCCGACAGGTATTTTATGTCTTCAGTTGCCTTTCCTTTTTCCACATGTCTATAAGGTGTCTCAATAAAGCCGAAGTCATTGACCCTTGCATAGGTGCTCAGTGAGACAATCAAACCGATGTTTGGCCCCTCAGGAGTTTCAATGGGGCAAATCCTACCATAGTGGGTTGGATGGACATCACGAACCTCAAACCCCGCCCTTTCCCTCGTCAATCCTCCAGGCCCCAGGGCACTCAACCTTCGTTTGTGGGTAATCTCCGACAACGGATTAGTCTGGTCCATGAATTGAGAGAGTTGACTGGTACCGAAAAACTCCTTTACCACAGCGGAGACCGGCTTCGAATTGATTAAGTCATGGGGCATCAATGTTTCTACTTCCTGAAGGCTCATCCTTTCCTTGATAGCCCTTTCCATTCTTACAAGCCCTATCCTGTACTGATTTTCCAGTAGTTCGCCGACGGCCCTCACCCTTCGATTCCCAAGGTTGTCAATATCATCCACGATGGCCTCGGCACTCTTCAATCTAATCAGCTCTTTAACAGTATCTAAGATATCCTCCTTTCTTAGTGTGCGGTGTTCCAGAGGAATATCTGCATTAAGTCGGTAATTCAGTTTCAGCCGCCCTACCTTTGAAAGATCATATGTATTTAGATTAAAGAAGAGCTTTTTGAAAAAATTATTAGCGACTTCTTGCGTCGGGGGACTTGTAGGCCGCATCTTTCTGTAAATGTCAAGCACTGCCTCATCAGAAGAGGCTATCTTATCCAAAAGCATGGTATCCCTAATAGTAGTGCTTACACCCGGAGCATCCAAAACAAGGCATTCGATATTCGCAATCCCTTTTTTTTGCACCATTTCTAGTATTTCACGGGTAAGCACCTGATTTCCCTCAACCAACACCTCACCCGTTCCGGGATCCACCGTATCATCAACGGTTACTCGACCCTCAACATCTTCGATATGAACTGGGATAAGGGTAATACCCGCCGATTTAAGGGCCTTATGTAGCTTTTTGGTGTATTTCTCGCCCTTCTTTGCTAAGACCTCGCCAGACTGGGTATCAACAATATCTCTGCTTATCTTCTTCTGATATAAATTCTCTATCTTGGCCTCCCGCCAATATAACTTCTTTTCGATCCCAATAGTCTCAATCTCATAAAAATGATGTAGTATCTCCTTGGTCGAGTATCCTATGGCCTTTAGAATAATGGTAACTGGAAATTTCCTTCTTCTATCAATACGAACAAATAAAAGGTCTTTATGGTCAAATTCGAAATCAAGCCATGAACCTCTCAATGGTATGATTCGAGCGGAATAGAGAAGTTTGCCACTAGAATGTGTCCTCCCCTTATCATGGTCAAAGAAGACCCCGGGAGATCGATGGAGTTGGCTGACGACCACCCTTTCGGTTCCATTGACAATGAAGGTTCCTCGCTCGGTCATCATAGGTAAGGTGCCGGCATAAATCTCTTGTTCCTTGATATCGCGGATACTTCTCGTACCATCAGCAGTATCTGTGTCAAACACAACTAACCGCACGGTAAGCTTGAGAGGGGCCTCATAAGTCATCCCCTTATTAAGACAATCCTCCTCATCATATTTGACGTCTTCGAAGTTATATCTCACAAATTCTAAGGAGGAAGTGCCCGCAAAATCATGTATAGGGAAAACGCTATTAAATGACCCTTGAAGTCCCACATCCTCACGGTTCTCAGGGGGCACATCCTTTTGCAAAAAGCGTTCGTAGGAACGTTTTTGCATATCAATCAAATTGGGGATCCCCACAATCTTATCGATCTTCCCAAAATTTCTTCTCGCCCGTTTGCCGACACCATTTTTTCCTGACATGGTATCTCCTTGAATTATTGGTTTAGAGTTAATCCCTATTCAGGGCCCTACATGTCCGCAATAGGAAAAATCCTTTTGTCTCATTTCCTTCGCGACATACCCACTTAGGCCCTAGTTGGCACACTTACTTAATCTCAACAGTAGCACCTGCCTCCTCAAGCTGTCCCTTGATGCCCTCCGCCTCGTCTTTAGGCACTCCCTCTTTTATGGCCCCAGGAACTCCATCGACCACTGCCTTGGCCTCCTTAAGGCCCAAACCCGTGACAGAACGAACAACCTTAATCACCTGAATTTTCTTGTCCCCGATAGCAGACAGAATCACATCAAACTCTGTCTTTTCAACTGCCTCTTCTTTGGCCTCTGCCGAAGGGGCAGACGCTGCCATTGCAACAGGAGCCGCCGCAGTCACTCCAAATTTTTCCTCCAATTCCTTCACAAACTCTGATAGCTCAAGAACGGTCATGTTCGAAATAAATTCAATCACATCTTCCTTGCTTATTTTCGCTGCCATGTCTTCTTTCATCCTCCGTAATTTTCAAACCCACACTAAGGGGTCTATTGTTTTTCATGTTCAACGGCCTTCAATACATTCAGGAATTTCGTGATGACACCATTAAGCACAGACACCAGCGACACTGGAACGGCCTGCATAGCGGATAGGGTTTGAGCCAGAAGGACATCTCTTCCCGGCAAATCCGCGAGTCGCTTGATGCCGCCAAAATCCATCACTTTCCCAGATATTTGACCACTCTTAACTTCTAGCTGCTTAAATTCTTTCGCAAAATCTACCAAGACCTTTGCAGGTCCTACTACGTCCTCATAGGTGACGGCTATGGCCGAGGGACCTTGCATCTGTCCCTTCATTACTCCTGTTTCTGTATCCTCACTAGCAAGCTTGAGAAGTCTATTTTTCACAACCTGAAACTCCGTGTCTACCTTTTTGAGATCTCTTCTTAGCCGGTTTATACCTTCAACATTTAGACCACGGTACTCCACTATAAAGCTGCCTTGTGCCTTCTCAAGCCTACTTCGAAGGTCCGATATGAACTTTTCTTTTTCTTGCCTTTTCATCTTCACCTCCTCTCCTCTTAGACAATGTGCAACAGTTTAGCTGTTTGAAACTGAGTCATGCACCAATCAGTCTTTCAAGGGCCTAAACTGTTACGAAAATATTTTGTCAAAGGCAGAGGCGCAAAACACCAAAGCTAACTTCGGTCTCGGTAGGCATTTATTTTAAGCCCCTAAACACCATACTCTTGGTCGCAATGGCACCTACTGTCTTTGACCTAAAATATATCTGTCTTAATTAATTGCTGTCCAAAGTAAAGAATCCGGGTCCAGAGGGCCCGGCTTTGGCTTGCCCCCGCATGGGGTCAATGAGCACAAAACTATTGATACTTGAAACTCGAAACAAATAAATATCCCGAAGTTTGCGTGCGACATTGAGTTTCCAGTTTCAATCTTGGTCACTAACGACTTACTACTGGTTTAGGAGATCTTTGACATATGCTGGGTCGATCTTGATTCCTGGCCCCATGCTCGTGGAGATGGCTATACTTCTGAGATAGGTTCCCTTACTAGCAGGAGGTTTTAATCTTAATACGGTATCCATAAAAACAGCGATGTTTTCTGAAAGTTTCTCTACACCAAATGAAACCTTGCCCATTGGGGCATGCAGAATACCTGCCTTCTCTACCCTGAAATCAATCTTTCCGGCCTTAATCTCTTTCACAGCCTTGGCAACATCAAAGGTAACCGTGCCCAGTTTCGCATTCGGCATCATACCCCTGGGGCCAAGGACACGCCCAAGTTTTCCAACAGAGTTCATCATGTCCGGCGTAGCGATTGTCTTATCAAATTCGAGCCAGCCCTTTTGAATCTTCTCCACAAGATCATCAGAGCCTACATAATCTGCCCCTGCCTCAAGGGCCTCTTTCTCTTTTTCACCCTTAGCAAAAACTGCTACCCGGACTTCCTTTCCTACACCGTTTGGCAAAACCACACTACTCCTAACCATTTGATCGGCATGCCTAGGGTCAACACCCAACCTCACCGCCAGATCGACGCTCTCATCGAATTTCCCGTAAGCGCAATCTAATGCCAAACGCACGGCCTCTACAAAGCTGGACTTTTTAAGCCTATCGATCTTTTCTGCACTATTTCTATATTTTTTTCCTCTCCTAGACATATCTCTTTTTCCTCATGGCCTTACGGCGACTCGGTGATTGTGATACCCATGCTCCTGGCGGTACCCTCGATAATCTTAACGGCACCGTTTAAATCATATGCATTTAGATCCTCAAACTTTAGTTTTGCAATTTCCTCTACCTGCTTTTGCGTAACCTCTCCAACCTTTTCTCGGTTTGGTTCGCCAGAGCCCTTTGCTATTTTCGCAGCCTGCTTCAAAAGTACTGAGGCCGGAGGTGTCTTGGTAATAAAAGAAAAAGACCTGTCAGCATAAATCGTAATAACAACAGGAATGACCGTGCCCTGTTGATCCTGCGTTCTGGCATTAAATGTTTTGCAGAACTCCGCAATATTCACTCCGTATTGACCCAATGCAGGGCCAATTGGTGGCGATGGGTTTGCCTGCCCGCCCTTCGCCTGGAGTTTGACAGATCCAATCACTTTCTTTGCCATCACGAACCCCTTTTAAATCTTATTAACTTGGATGAAGTCCAGTTCCACCGGCGTGGAACGTCCAAATATGGCGATTAGCACCCTTAATTTCTCCTTGTCTGCTTTCACCTCATCCACAATGCCTTGAAAGTTACTGAACGGGCCATCGATTACCCTCACCTCATCCCCCTCTTCAAAACGGTATTTGGGCTTTGGCCTGCTCACACCGTCTTCCATCTGGTGAATAATCCGCTCCGCCTCTTTGTCAGAGATTGCAGTAGGCTTTTCTTCCCCTCCAACAAATCCTGTCACTTTGGCTGTATTTCTGACAGTGTGCCATGTTTCTTCATTTAAAAACATCTGGACCAAAATGTATCCCGGATAAAACTTCCTGGAAGAGGTCTTCTTCTGGCCCTTTCTAAGCTCAACCACTTGCTCTGTTGGAACTAGGACCTGGCCGAAGAGCTCTTCCTGTCCAAGTGTCTTCACGCGCTCCTCAAGATTTTGTTTTACTTTGTTCTCAAAACCTGAATAGGTATGAACAATATACCACTTAAAATCCACTCTAACACCTAAGTATTTTTAGACCCGAAAGATAATCAGACAATCGAGATTCCTGAACCTTATCCGATAACGTTCTTGATTATTTTTAAAAGACCAAAATCAACCAGGCCCAAGAAAAAGGCAACTATAAGGACCAGAATAATCACGACAGCCGTGGAAGCCAGCAATTCCTTCCTCGTGGGCCATTTGACCTTCTTGAGCTCTATTTTTGATTCTCTCAAAAACTGAGTGCCTTTGCTGATATATCCGAGAATAGAGCTGCCCTCTACTCCTTTTCTTTCACTCGGTTTTTTCTGAATATTCCTGACAGGACCCTGCTTGATCACCTTTTTCTCAGGGTGCTGTTCCTTGGAAGCCACAGCCTGTTTTTCACCAGAGACGTGATTTATTGGCTTCTGAGTCTTTCTTTTTTTTGATCTTCGATTCTGTTTTTTCATCTGGATTATATTTTCCGCAATTCAAAAAATGGCAGGCCAGGAGGGATTCGAACCCCCAACACCCGGATTTGGAGTCC
>CAYYPQ010000069.1:3745-13406 GCA_964473615.1 uncultured Desulfobacteraceae bacterium | reverse complement strand
GAACCGTCGTGTGTGTAAGAGAATGTCCCGTCGGGATTCAGTGTAAAGGCGGATGCATGAGCGGGGCTGGTATCCAGGACGGCCGTCAGAGTGTCACCGGGTAGGTCGACATCAGTATCATTAGCCAGTACGCTCGTCTGTGCCGTGTCAAGTACGGTTACAGTGGCGCCCTCATCCACGGTTGCAGAGTCATCCGCTGCCACGGGCGGGTCATTTACCGGATTTATTGTAATGGTGACAGTGGCGGGCGTCGTTGAGTTGACAGTGCCGTCATTGGCGTAATAGGTGAAGCTGTCGGTTGTGGTCTCGCCGCCATCATGAGTGTAAGAGAATGTCCCGTCCGAATTCAGTGTAAAGGCCGATGCATGGGCTGGCCCCACATCCAGGACGGCCGTCAGCGGATCATTTTCAGGGTCAGTATCGTTGGCAAGGACGCTAGTCTGAGCCGTATCCAGCACAGTAACGGTTCCACCTTCGGCAACTGTCATGCTGTCATCGACGGCTACAGGCGGGGCAGCATAGGCCATTGGTGCAGCGAGAAATATCATCAAGGAAACCAAAATAATTGTATATATTTTATGCATGATTATAAGTCCTTATGTGCAATAAAATGTTGGGGGGAAAAGGACCTGGGTTTGTCAAAAGTAAAACGAGTTAACATTAAACGGGCAGAACGATATTAATGAAAACAGTTGAAAAATATTAAATTAATCAATAGAAGAGACGTCCATCAAAACGCTAAGTTGGCTGTGAATTGAGGCCTAACGCAAGGGGTCCTCAATATCTGTTTGCGATATAATGCCCATCAACTCTGCAAGTCCTATTCCAATGCCTTAAGATTACAGCACACGGACCCCATGGCCTCAACCTACTGAAATAACAGCACAAAACCCCCCGGGTATTTCGTCCTTATTTTGGCACCACCCCCAAGATCAGGAAATGTGCAAAAAAGTCATATCGTTATGAGAAAGAAACTGCTGTTTTATGGTAAGTTTTTACACACTCAAGGGCCGGCGGTCTAAGACTGGCACCGCCTTTTATGAGTCCTAGCTTTGAGTGTCCTTGACCCCTGACCCCTGACCCCCTACTCATCATATTTCGCGCAATCTTATGACCGTACGAACGCATTTCCCGGATTAACCCCTTTTTACAAACAAAGGTTTGCGTCGCTCTGATACATTGCCTCGATGGTGGTGTGAAAATCTTTGCCAAAGAGTGGAACTAATTTTCGCAGAAGATGGCATTTTCTTACACATGACACAGAAAACATATGTCTAAAGGGTTATCAAGGGATTGCTTGATAATGTTTAACCTGTTTAAATAGCAAGGGTTTTCTTTCAGCAACCGGACTTCTGCGTAGGTCTAAAACTTTGGCATATTACTTGCTGAAGTCGCAGACAGGGTCTAAAGCAGCAGTCAGGGCGAGGGGCCTCTGACTAACATGTGTCTGGTATTAGGCCTTGGGGCAGCGGTTATTCGTACACGTATAGCATTTGGTTCTTGACAAAAGAGAGAGATCGCGCTATACTCCTAACTCTCTAGTAAGGAGTCAAAAAAGATTGCTCTTTTGCATTTTGGGGATAGAAAAATGAAGAGGTGCCACGGGCAGGGTTTCCGGGTCATAAGGGGCAGTATCCGGTTGTTCGCAGTAAGCGTGGCGGCCGTCTTCATTGCCACGCCATTGATCTGCAGCGCCGAGATGACGGTCATGTCGGATTCCGAGCTTGCTCAAGTGACCGGGTCGGGGTATTCAAAATTTACGCTCGTTGATGGTGTTGCCCTGGCGGAATTTGACGTTCGCGTACTAACCTATACGGAAATTGATTCAATGAAACTAGCATATTGGGACAATGGAACAGGGTCAGACTGGGATGAGAACTGGACTACTGTAAAGTTGGGTTCGGAGGCTCAAGATCTTGACCTCAAAGGCTTTTTTGTCCGCGCTGAATTTGAGAACATCAATGATGCAGCAAATAGGGCACTGAAGAGTTTTAAGATAGGCTTTAAGGATGTGACCGGAACCCTGGAGGCAGATTTTAACAGTTTCAACGGTGATTTAAACAGCACTGCCTATCACAGGAGTTTTCTGGGAAACAGGACGTTCCAATTGACTAATTCGGAGCTGTCCCTGTCCATTAATATCGATGGCCCCCACAAGGGGATATGGTATACCATCGATAATGCGACGATAGTCCATTAGGAGGGTCGCCGCGGATTAGTCAAATTTAGATGAAAAGGAGGTGGTGTAGGGTCTTAAAGAATGATTTGATGTTATAGGCATTATCTTAGTCAACTGTTAACCTTATAACCTTTGTGATGCCATAGAAAAGGCCAAACCTCGGGTGACCGGGGGGCGGAAAGCCACGAATCCGGCGAAAAGGATCGAATGCGGATTGTCGGGCTGCCTGTGGTGAGAGAAACACATCTTAACTCATAGGAGAATTAAAATGAAAAAAATAGCATTATGTATCATAGCGGCTGCCTTGATGATGGTCCCTTTCTCAGCATTTGCCATGGACGTCATCTCAGATAGCCAGATGGATGCCGTCACCGGTCAGACCGGTGTGAGCATCTCCATTATTGACTTTTCCATGGACATGTCTGTGATGAACTTTGCATGGGGCGACAGTGACTGCGGTATCTTGGTCGTGTCCACAGTACCTGTTACATATGGCCCAGGTTACTTCAACGTGTTCGATATCCAGATGAGTAACATCTATGTCACCATGGATACGGCAGCAACAGGCATTACATCTGATGGAGCCGGTACCTTTATTCAGAGTGCCGCTCATCCGTTCACCATCGATATCCTGACTGGAAGCACCAATGCCAGGGAAAACCCCTTCTGCGTAGGTAGGGGCCAGACTGGCGTCGTTTTTGGAGTTCCAGATGTGTATATCTCAGTGCAAGAGATCGATATAGGTGGCCTCTTTTTGGATGATGAGGCCTACACCGTTCAGACCGCTCAGTATCTCTCAACAGAGAAGTGGGACTTCACCAGGACTCCGCCTGCCAAGTCAAACGCCCTTGGCCAGCTGAAGATCTCTGGTGTCGAGATGACCTTTCACGCCTATGTTGGCGGATATGAGAGTGCGAACCTGACTCCTGGTCAGACCATTCATCCGATCAACCCGAATCACAGGGCATTGGTTATCATCTCTACTCACTAAGAACTGCTGACTTAGTGTGGCAGGTTTAGAGTGCAAGTAAGGGGGGTGCCGGGCTACCCAACCCGGGCCCCCTTTTTATTCCCTCAAAATTGAAGGCAGGAGAGGAGCAAGGGGAAGATTAGTGATATGAAGGAGTTGAGAACAATAATCTTTTATGGCCTTTTGCTCTTGGTGGTAATTCCCCTTCCTGCCTTTGCCCGGATGACCCCTGTTGAAGATAGCGAACTAGCCAAAATCGAGGCCTCTTCAGGTGTGAGCATATGCATCAACTCCGTTTCTTTTGATTTGAGCATAGGTGGCGTAAAATATACCGATACAGACACAGGAAATGCCATAGAATTCAATAACATCACTGGTCATGACGGCGCAGGGGGTCCCATGACATTTGATACTGGCGACTCCCCCATTATACTGGATCTGTTCACCGTAGACGATGTGTCCAGCCCCATAAACGGTAGGACACTCTTTTCTTTGGTGAATTCTGATTGGACCCAAAATGTCTACTATACCGTTGATAACCTCGTCTTTTGCAATCAAGACCTCGGGAGTCTGGATATCGGAGTAATAGACATACCAAACTCTTATCTATACCTGGACCCCCATGGGGGGGTAGGCTTTGAGGTCGGGCTGGAACTCAAGGTTGATGATTTCTCTTATACCTATAACACGGCGCCCACCTCCCTTAGTTTGCAGGGAATTCACCTGGCTGAAAGCGCTTCAGGCGCGCCGGAGACCCCTGGAACCTGGGCCTTCAGCGGCAAATTTAGGGTTGGGAATCTTTTTGATAATGATCCCGCAAGGTTCGACGTTATAACCGAGACTATTAACAACACCACCCACGTGATCCTAGATCTTCCCATGACAGGTACCCTGCGAATTGAAGATTTAGCTTTCGGCGGGGAAGACTTTGGGCCGTGCGCTATAGACGGAATAAAAGTGCACCGCCTTTCTGTTGAAATACCCTCAATTTAATCGCTGCCCCCTGATCTGATTAAGATTTTCAACTGCCCCTCTCGCCCCGCTTGCGGGGTTGAAAGGGGTTTTTTTGTCACAAAAATCTGATTCACTGCATGAACCTTGGCATATCTCTTGCAAAAATACCCAACAATTAATACGGCTTATTGCCTTTATCCAGAGCATATCTTGATCGTAGCACACTATTTACTAACCTTGGCACAGCGCAAGGGGGGCATTCATGCAAGAAACGCTAAAGACCGTAACTCCTGAAATGACAGCGCTATTCCAGCGGTCACTCATAGGAGACATCTCCCTTCACTCGACATCAGACGAGCTATGTCTACCATTCTGTGCTGGTTTATGTGTAGACCGCGATCTGAAAGAGGCCTGTGTCGCTTTTTGAACACAACCAGGCATTGTGCACAGGCGCATGGGAAAAGAAATCCGAATTTTCATACGGCCAAGGAATTATGGCTTTCACGCCGAGGCCTGAGGTCCTTTTGATACAGGAGGGGATCACATCATGCATGTCGTCATCGCCTTTCTAATAGTTGCGGGCCTTATTTCTGGATTTCACACCGTACTAGAGACCCCAAAGGGGGAAATGAGACTCGTTATCGACCCTGCCAAACAAGTTGAGGTGCGAGAGATTGTGGAACCCAGCACGGAGTTTCAATACAAGAGGGTTATCAAGCAGACCTATGACTATAGTTGTGGTTCCGCCGCGCTGGCCACTTTGCTTGACAACTACCTGGGGGAAAAACTGAGTGAAAGGCAGGTAATCCGGGGCATGCTTCAATACGGCGACACCCAACAGATCCGCACGCGGCGGGCATTTTCCCTGCTGGACATGAAAAAGTTCGTGAATGTTTTGGGTTACAAAGGAGTGGGTTACAAGGCCGGGATAGAGGACCTGAGGACCCTGGGAAGGCCCTGTATCCTTCCCATAAAGATCTTTAAATACCGCCATTTTGTTGTTCTCAAAGGCATTTATGGAGGACACGTATTCGTGGCAGACCCGTGGCAGGGGAACATAAGTTTTACCCTCCCGGAGTTCATAGATATGTGGTACCAGAACGTGATTTTAGTGGTGTACCCTCAAGGGGCCAAGGAGTTGAGTGGACTACGGTTGAGGGAAGAAGACCTGCGCTATATAGACGAAGAGACGACCCGGCAGATTCTATTTGACCACGAGCCCCCGATTATTCCTCCGGAGCAGCGGAAAATGGAGCTTGTGCCAAACGTTGACCGTTATTACAAGAGGCACTGATATGGGGCATATGTGTTTGATCTTGGGGGATTATCAGGGAATGCCGGGTAAGCGCAGGCAACGAGGAGGGCAGGAATCGTGACAAAACGACTCGGGGGTCTTTTTTTGATTGTACTCGTTGTGTGTCTGCCGACAACAGCGGTGTACGGCGAGGACAATACCACGCCCGTAGAGAAGCCAGAACGGACCGAATCCGTCTTAAACACCGAAACAGTTTCCGGTAAGGCACCGAAGGCATTGCCTTTTTCCGTTCAAGTAGAGGCCTGTTTGGTAAAAAAGTACGCCGAGGACAGGGTGGCCCAATTGAAGAAAAAGGGATATCAGGCGTATATGTTTGAGGGCCAGGATAGAAACAAAAAGACCTGGTACGCCATCAGAATAGGTGATTATGAAGAAGCAAATAAGGCGGCTGAGGCCGTTTCCCTGTTTGAAAGCCGGGAAAAGTTGCCGGCAGTTGTTACTCATAAGGATTCCCTTTCCCCTGTCAGGGTGAAGGCCAGGAGGCCTAAGCCCACTGAACGTGTTCAAGAAAAGGCAAAAGTTGTTTCCCAACCCGCGAAAGTGGCTGTTGCGCCGGCTGCCGCTAAGCCCCCTGTAAGCGAAAAGGCCGAGGTTATCGTTGTTCCCCCGGCCCCTGTAAGCGAAAAGGCCGAGGTTGCCGTTGTTCCCCCGGCCCCTGTGAGTCCCAAGGAAGAGGAGGCAGCGGGTCCAGGGCAGGTAGAAGAGGCGCCGGCTGCCGCTAAGGCCCCTGTAAGCGAAAAGGCCGAGGTTACCGTTGTTCCCCCGGCCCCTGTGAGCCCCGGGGAAGAGGAGGCAGCGGGTCCAGGGCAGGTAGAAGAGGCGCCGATGCCAAAAGAGGCCGAAAAAGAACAGGAAATCAAGGGCTTTGAACCCATGGAACAAGAGGGGGAAGAAGAAACGGAAGAGGTCCCCAAGCTCAAAGATCTGCAACAGCAACTTGAAGTGCTACAGGAGGAGGTCCAAAAATTAAGGCAGCAGGCCGAGGCACGGCAAGAACTGAAGACCACAGAAGAGGAGGCAGCAGAAAAGGAGAGGGAGATCCTGGAGGCCGTGAGCCGAGAGTATACCATGGCGAGAAAGGGTACAATAGGGGCGAATTACAGCTTTTCGTACTCATATAATTACTATGACTATATTACGGAGGCGTATAGGGTAGAGCATAGCGCGGACCATAACTTGACGAATACGATCAGCCTTCGATATGCCTTAAAAGACAACTTTACCGTAAACACCAGCATACCCTTTGTGTACGAGTATGACAAGGTGGGCACAGCGGCGTCCAAGCAAGTGACCGACTTCGGCGACATCAGTTTCGGCTGGCAGTGGCAGCCCCTAAAAAAGGGCGTAAAGATTGGCGTGCTCCCAGCGCCGATAGTGAGCGGGAGCGTTTCCCTCCCACTGGGTGGGAGCCCTTATGAGACTGTTACAGGCGAAGAGCTGTCCACAGGATCCGGGACGTATGCGGCTGGTCTGGGAATGTCCATGAGCGGCCAAATGGACCCTTTGGTTGCCTTCGGAGGCCTAAGGTACTCGAAAGCTCTCCCGATCAAGGGCCTGAGCCAGAGGCGGGGAAGCGATGTCCTGAATGAGGTCAAACCTGGCGGTGGCATGAGTCTTAATTTTGGCATTGGCTATGCCCTCTCATACAAGGTGTCTTTGAACATGAGTTTTAACTATAGCTACAGCTTTGGAACTGATTATACATGGAATAACGGCTTATTAAAGACAAGCAGCGGCTCTGGCACATCTGCCAGCTTTGGCATCGGCACCGGATGGCACGTGTCGCCAACCCGGAGCATCAATATAGGCCTAGGTTTTGGCATCACAGGTGGCTCGAGTTTTTCGTTTTCTTTTAGTACGCCACTCGATTTCACATTGGGGAAAAAATAATGGCCGCAGGAGGGCCAGTGTGGCCGCTTTTTCAGATGAAATCAACGCTTTTTGTCTTGGTAATCGGGACCGTGCTTATCCTGGCACGTCCATTCCCCTCCCACGCCGTCTTGATGGAACAGATGGCCGTGAGCACAAAGGCCATATCTCTTGCCAACACCGTGACTGCCTACCCGCCCAGGGCGGGTGTCCTCCATTATAATCCCGCCGGCCTATCCCATCTTCCAGAAGGCAAGGTCTTCGCCAACGGCAACTCCATGGGGTATGTCATCATGTTAGCGAGGTTTCAGGAGGATCCAACCTTCAAGGGCTTCATGGACACCTGGGGTCCTGGATACCCCAAACGAAACAATCCCCACGACCTGTATCAGTCCGATCCTTTGAGCGGCACGGAGTCCAAGCTGGGCGGGGCCGTAAACTATATCCCGTTTTATGGCCCCCTGAAGCTGCCTATCGCAGGGCCTGCCCCCAGTATGGGCCTGTCTTACAGGGCGCCCGGTTCAAAGTGGACCTATGCCTTCGGTCAGTATGCCCCCTTTGGTGGTGGTATGTATCGAAAAGACGATGATCCAGGACGGTTCGCGACAAAAGAGCTATACCTGCAGCACCTGATTTATACGGGCTTTGGTACGAGCTGTCAGGTGTCAGATTCCGTATCTCTGGGTCTGTCCGTGGGCTTTGGCCAGACAGCCCTGGGGGCGAATATGGACCAGCGGACCCCCAATGACATGATAGCCCTTACGAGGGTCCTGGGGGAGACGACAAAAGACCTCGAGATCCCTGTCTGGTCGGAACTAACCCTGCCACCCCCATGGTTCGGGGGCGGCATATCCCCCTATGAGAAGGTGGCTGATCTGGATTTGGCCCTGCGCGATGACTTCTCCCCAAACTTCAATCTGGGGTTATTGTGGGAGCCGAGAAACTGGTTTTCCTTTGGCGTGTGCTATCAAAGCCCCATCAGGGCGGACCTGGTGGGTCGTTATAAGATGAATTACAGCAAACAGTTCCAGAAACAGGTTGATTGGCTGGGAAGCTCTCCTCTGCTGCTCATCTCTTCCGGCATGTTCGATCTTCCGTATGAGCCCGTGCCTTTTCAGACCGGAAGGGTCAAGTCGACGATGGAATTTCCACAAATGGCGCATTTCGGGGTTATGCTAAGACCCATTAAGAGGCTAAAGCTCTTGTGCGATCTTCATTGGGCCGACTGGTCGGTTTGGAAGGACGACCGCTTTGTCGTGGACCAGGACCTTCAGGCCCTTAAGCTTATGAAGATGTTGGGTTATCCCTATGGCAACAGGACACTCGTTATGCAGCGGAACATGAAGGATACCTTGCACATGAGCTTCGGCCTTGAATTCCATGCCACAGACCTCTTGAGCTTGAGATTTGGCTACGAGCACCGGCCGACTTCGGTGCCTGATAATCTGTTTTCCATGATGGTTCCGTTTTCCGACCTGGATAATTATGGGGCTGGGCTGGAGGTGACTCTGCCAGAGGGGCACAAACTGGAACTGGCCGTTGCTTATATGGTCAAGAAGGGCTACAGGGTCCCGAACAACACCAGCAAGAATTTAAATTCGACCGTGTGGACCGACATTGTGTACAATCCTTATGCGGGCCTGGATTATGAGCAGGATTTTGAGGCCTACTTCTTTTCCTTCACCACAACGCAACCTTTTTAAGAATAGTCGTAAATTTTTGAGACCGCCATCATGCCCGATATTGAACAAAGTATAATGGTAAGAACTCAATAATTGGGGTAACTATTCACCCTTTGGTGGTTAACCCGGCCCATTAGTCCTTTCTTGATATTTTGTCCGCCCTTGTGTTATCCTCATATACCATCCTGGCCGTCCAAGAACTTCGTGCCCCACCCTGGATCCATCGCAAATGTAAGGGCATGTGAAAAGGACCAGCACATGGGGAGTGGATAGGTGACAATAGGAGGAAAATCTTATGCCTGACAATTTCACAGACGAAAAGACCAAAACAGGTCCCCCGGTTAAGGGCCTTAGCATTGGGAGCATGTCTTTTGAGGAAGAGATGCACTTGAAAAATGCCGCGGTTGAGACGTCTATCAACGGCATTACCTTTCATGATCTTGAAGGCAATATAACGTACGTGAACACGGCAGGATTAAAGATGTGGGGGACAGATGATCCCTCTGAGATCTTGGGAAAACCGGCGGTGATATTTGCAAGGTCTCCGCGCGCGGCGCAAAAGACCCTGCGCGCGGTGCGTGATAAGGGGAGCTGGACAGGAGTGCTGCCGATCAGGAGAAAAGATGGAACCGAGGCCCTTTATCATTTATCGACGAGCCTGGTACGCAATGATAAAGGGGAACCGATCTGCA
>CAYYPQ010000069.1:0-3645 GCA_964473615.1 uncultured Desulfobacteraceae bacterium | reverse complement strand
TAATGAGTTCATTTGTGGATATCACGGAGCGGAAGCGATTAGAGGATGATCTGCGGATTAAGGAGAATGCGATTGCCTCGTCGATAGACGCGATTACGATAGGGGATCTTGAAGGGAACATAACGTATGCGAATGATGCCGCGCTGAAGATGGTGGGAGCGGGTGATATTTCTGAGATTTTGGGTAGGCCTGCGATGGAATTTGCGAAGTCGGAGGAAGATGCTGCGGAGATTTTCCTTGCGGTGATAGAAGAAGGAAGTTGGTCAGGAGAGGTAGTGGGGTTAAGGCGTGATGGAACGGCGAGAGATGTGCATTTATCGACGAGCCTGGTACGCAATGATAAAGGGGAACCGATCTGCATAATGAGTTCATTTGTGGATATCACGGAGCGGAAGCGATTAGAGGATGATCTGCGAGTGAAGGATTTCGCCGTTGCCTCTTCTGTGAACGGGATAGCCCTGGCCGATCTTGAAGGGAAGATAACGTACGTGAATGATGCCGCGGTTAGGATGTGGGGGACTGATAACTCAGCAGAGATTTTGGGAAAACCTGGAATTGTTTTCGCCAAGTCTGAGGAAGAGGGCCAGGAGATTCTTCGGACGATTCTTGAACAAGGCAGTTGGACCGGAGAGATAATGGGGGTGAAGAAAGATGGCTCTTTGCTCGCTGTCCATTCGTCGGCGGGTCTTGTGCTCAATGAGAAAGGAGAACCCCTCTGCATGATGGGTTCATTTGTGGACATAACCGACCGTAAGATAGCTGAACAGAAATTGGTGGAGGCCAAGGAGGAGTTAGAGGGGAGGGTTGAGGAGAGGACAGAGGAACTGAAATTGAAGTCGCTAAACCTTGAAGAGGCCAACACCGCACTGAAGGTTTTGTTAAAACGGAGAGAGCAGGATAAAGATGATCTTGAAGAGAAGGTCCTTTCAAATGTAAAGGAGCTTATCACCCCTTACATGGAAAAGTTGAACAATACCAGACTAGATGACAAACAGCTCACGTATGTTCGAATCCTTGAATCCAATATCCATGATATTGTTTCTCCTTTCTTGAGGAAGTTGTCTTCACAATATCTGAGTTTTACTCCCACTGAGATTCAGGTGGCAGATCTGGTTAAGGCGGGCAAAACGACCAAAGAAATAGCGGACTTATTAAACATTTCCGACAGGGGGGTCGAGTTTCATCGGAACAATATCAGAAAAAAGTTGGGCCTGAAAAACAGCAAGGTAAACTTGCGTTCTTACCTGTTGTCTCTTGCATAAAAACCGTTCAGGGTTCAGGGTTGATAAAAAACCCAATTTTTAACCCAGAACGCTGAACCCTAAACTCTTTAATGCCCCGTTGTTAGCTCCTTATAATCCAGAGACCCCCTTATGTTTTCCAGGTCTGTGTCGGTTTTGACTAACGCCCAGTTATTATAACCTTTTTCGATGGCCTGTCTGAGCCAATGAATGGCCTTTTTTGTCCTGTTTTGTCTGGCGTAAAGACATGCCATATTATAGTACAGGCCTGGGTTATCCGGCCTGAGCCCTACCAGGCGCTTAAACACAGAAAGGGCCTTTTCGTCTTCTCTTTTTATGGCATATGCTGAGCCTAAATTGTTCAGGGCAGGCACAAACGCCGGTTTAATCACGAGTGCCTCCTGGTATTGGTTTATCGCCTTGTCCAGGTCCCCTTTTCTCCTGTATAAATTTCCCATTTTTAAATGAAGCATGGGGTCTTCGGGTCTAAGTTTTAATTCTTTTTGCATTTTTTCAAATAATTCTTTGAACTTGGCCTTTGCACCCAGTGCCATTCTCAGGTTGGCCTTGGCGTCATCATAGTCAGGCCTAATTCTCAAGGCCTCGTAATAATGCCTGATGCCGGCCTCGGTCTTCCCCCGGGCAATCAAGGCATTGCCCAGGTTTAGGTGTGCGCCCGCAAAATCAGGATCTATCCTCAAGGCCTCCTGATAATGGCTGATGGCCTCATCAATCTTCCCCTGTTTTGCCAGTGCGATCCCCAGGTTGTTCTGCGCCTTTGCATGATCAGGCCTGATTCTTAAGGCCTCGTGATAGTGTTTAATGGCCTCGGCCATCTTGCCCTGCCTTGCCAGTGCGATCCCCAGGTTATAATGCGCCTTTGCATAATCAGGCCTGATTCTCAATGCCTCGTAATAATGCCTGATAGCCTCACCTTCCTTCCCCTGTTTTGCCAGTGCGATTCCGAGATCAAGGTGCGCTTCAACTGAATCAGGGTCTATGCGCAACGCCTCTTTACAATGCCAGATGGCCTCAGCTAGCCGTCCCTTTTTCATCAGCGCAAGACCTAGATTATTGTGTGCCTCAACAAAATCGGGATTTATCCGCAGCGCCTCATAATAATGGGGGATGGCCTTATCGAATTCTTCCTTGCCCCACAAGGCAATTGCCAGGTTATTTTCCGCCACATAATTATCTTTTGTGATATCAAGGGCATATTCAAAAAGAGAAAGGCTGTTCGTCCAGTGTCTAAGATGTGACCATGTAGATGCCATGAGTATTGAAAGAAGAATTGCCGTTATCGTGGCAAGGCCTGTCTTCCAAAAACGCCATCCTGAAACCAGCTCGGGAACACCCCAGGCGACAATGATAAACAGGCCTATTGTGGGGACATATGCGTACCGGTTGGCCATGGCATAGTTTCCGACCTGAACCAGGCCGATTACGGGCACAAGAATGCCTACATACCAAAACCATCCTACCGCGAGATAGGGCCGGCTCTTTCGGGCCCTCAATACCAGGAAAGATATGACCAAGAGTAACAGGCAGGCCCCAGCGGGTTTCCATGCCGGTAGGAGTCCTGGATACGGATAGAGCACCGGCAGGTGGTGAGGCCAGATCATCTTTCCTATGTAGCTTGCGTAAGAGACTAGGGCATTGGCGATTCTGAAATGGAAGGGCAATATCTCCAGAGAATTCATTCCCCCGCCCTTTTGCTGCCCGATAAACGTCAGGACGCTAAATGCCGCCACAAGAACAAGGAACGGTATTTTTTCCCAGACCAGACGAAGGGCGGGCCGAGAGCGCTTTAGAGGCCAGTAGTCCAGCAAAAGGAATGCAAAAGGTAAGGTGACCAGCGTCATCTTGGACATGAGCCCAAGTATCAGGAATAAGAGGACCTGTAGGTATCTGTTAATGGCCGGACGGTCAGCATACCGGATGTAGCTCCACATGGTGAGCATCCAGAAAAAGGTGCTTAGGACGTTTTTGCGCTCCGTAACCCACGCGACCGACTCCACATTAAGAGGGTGGAGTGCGAATAGGGCAGCAACAAAGGAGCTCCGCCAAAAATCGCCAGTTGCCCTCCTCAGTATGAAAAACAAGAATAGGGCGTTGGCTATGTGCAAGAAGACATTGGTCAGATGGTGCCAGGCCGGGTCCATCCCATAGATTTGACAGCCCAACATGAGCGATATCCATGTCAGTGGATGCCAAAGTGGATCATACTTGTTGAGAGTAAAGGACCAGGCGACATCCTTCATGGTCAGGCCGTTTTGTACGTGGGGATTGTTGATGATATACCTTGGGTCATCGTAGTTAACAAACCCAAACCCCCTTACCTGCCAGTAGATAGAAAGGGTTGCTATAATAAGAAACAGGCAGATCAAGACATCATGCCGCGTGC
>CAYYPQ010000068.1:2756-14327 GCA_964473615.1 uncultured Desulfobacteraceae bacterium | reverse complement strand
AAGAATCTTGGACGCTGGGTTTAAGGAAGGAAAAAGGTGGGTCCAGAAAAGATGTTTATGCTATGATTACAGCGTATTAAGGAGGTGGTAGAGATGGTTGAGGCCTTTGCAAAAAAGATTTCGTGGCTAGGGCATGACGGCTTTCGCATCGATGCGGAAAAAACAATATATTTCGATCCCTACAGCATATCAGGCGGGCCAGCTGCGGACTTGATCCTTATTTCACATGACCATTTTGATCATTGCTCACCCGAGGACGTGGCAAAGATCCAGGGTTCCCGGACAGTGATTGTAACGGAAAATGATTCTGCGAAAAAGCTTTCAGGTGATGTCAGGCTTATGAAACCAGGGGATGTTCTCACTGTGGATGATGTGAAGATCACCGCCACTCCTTCCTACAACACAGATAAGGACTTTCATCCCAAGAAAAACAATTGGCTGGGGTTTATTATCGACGTAGAAGGCCTGAAGATCTACCATGCCGGGGACACGGATTTCATCCCTGAAATGAGAGGCCTTGACGTGGATATTGCGCTTCTACCGGTATCCGGCACATATGTGATGACCGCGGATGAGGCGGTCAAGGCCGCCCTGGCAATTAATCCCAGGCTTGCTATACCAATGCACTATGGGGCGATTGTCGGTGGTGAGGAAGATGCCCTAAGGTTCAAGCAGGCCCTAGAGGGAAAGATCGAGGTATTGGTTCTACAAAAGGAATGAGATACTTATTCCTGTTCAAGTAACTTCAGAGAAAGTCCTGGGCAGGGAATGATGGGGGGAGGCCAAGACCAGCGAGGGTATGTCCTTTTTTGATTTTTTTTGCAATAGCAAGATAAAATTCCCCTTCGGCCCTTTTTCCCCTCTTAACGCACCCCTCACCGTAGATCCTGCCTTTTAGCGAGAGTTCGTCTAACGCGGCCTTCAGTTGCATGGGGTCAAGCTTGCCACTTTGTGATAACTTCATCAGGGCCTTGATCCTGAAGCGATCCATCCCACTGTAACGGGAAGATAACTGATCCTGAGCGCCCCCCTCTTTTACCACAAGGGGTTCCCTTATCAGGTGCACGGGATAATGAGAGCCGATTCTGAGCCATAGGTCGTAGTCTTCACATGCAGGCAGGTCTTCGTCAAATAGCCCAACTTTTTCCAGAAGAGATCTTTTCAGCATTACGGCGGAAGGACTTACCACACAGAGTTTTAGCGAACGCTCAAATATGTCCCCCGATGGTTTCATATGTTTTTGCCGGGGATTGACGCGACGTCCCCTTCTTATCCAGACCTCTTCAGTCTGGCAGGCCATTTCGTCTGCATGTTTCATAAAAAAGGCCACCTGGGCGGCCAGCTTTCCGGGCAGCCAGTAGTCATCAGAATCGAGAAAGGCAATCAGAGGAGCGCTGGATATTTTGATCCCCGTGTTTCTGGCTGCAGAGACACCTAGATTTGATGAATGGGCGATATAGGTCAGACGATCGCCAAACTGGGCCACTTTATTCTTTGTGTTATCCGTTGATCCGTCGTCTATTATAAAGACTTCATAATCGGGATAGGTTTGGTAAAATATGGATGAAATCGCCCTTGCGATTTTTTTCTCCCTGTTGAACGTGGGGATGATGATGCTTACTCTTGCCATCACAGTGCCTGCCATAGGATTGCCAAGAGTCCAGCAAGGATAAAGTTCCCTTCCACCATGGCCTCAAGGCGAATCCCTGGATACAGCCAACGTCTTTCATAGGCAATCAGGCAAAGGGATAATGTAAATAAAGGGAGCAAGAGGACAAAAGAGAAGGCGTCCGCCAGACCCAAAAGGGGACATACCGTAAGTATAGACCCTGCGGCCACAAGAAAAAATCTTAGGAGAATTAAGGTCTTTTTTTCTCCTAGCATGATTGGGAGTGTCTCTGTTCCCACAATCAGATCTCCCTGTGCCTGAAATATGTCAGAAAGGCCTGCCCTGACAAAAGACATTAAAAATACGATCAATATGGAAATAATTGCGGTTGGCCAGGAAATGGGCTTTATCTCTAATAAGGGCAATATGGCGATGACAGCTACCCACGCGAGAGATTCGGAAAGGGTCCTCGACGCTGGGATGTCCTTGATTTTGGAATAAGGGTGGCGGTGGCGTATTTTCTCAGGGAGAAAGGGGATACTGTATATGATTCCGAATAGACATAATCCCCCTAGGGCCATGACGGTGAAAATGCCCATACGGCCGGACAGCGCGAGGGCAGTCACAATGGAGATAATGCCTGCTGTAATCAGCGGACGCCTATGGTTCTTAAGGAACGACGCCCTTTCAGGATCGTTGTAAGCGCCAGCCCCCTTGTCCAAGAAACGATTAAGGATGTGCATGGCATAAATATAGAAAAAGGTGATAGAGGGAAGGGTAAAATCAGATGCCCTTTTCGAGAAGAAAGCTATTGCATAGGCAAAAGAAAAGGCCCCGGATGCTACGAATAGATTGCTTAATACCAGATATTTAAGGACCTGCTTCATACACCGGGCAAGAGGGTTATATCCACGGCCGCGGAAACCCTCTATCTTTCTGACCACATCTTTTATGATCCAGTTCGGAGTAGATGCCCCTGCGGTCACACCAATTAGATCCATCCCCGCCAGTTTTCCCCTGTCTAGGTCTTTTTCGCTTTCCACGTGAAATGTGGGCAGGCCTGCCTCTCTCGAGACCTGCGCAAGACGCTGTGTGTTCCCGCTGTGATATCCGCCCACAACGACAATCGCATCTACCTGACGCGCAAAACTCCTTACCTCTTGCTGACGCTGGTGAGTAGCGTCACAGATGGTATCAAATACGAGGAGTTCGGGGAATCGCTCCTCAAGGGCCCTTATCACTTCATGGAAGGTCTGCTCATTTTGAGTCGTCTGGGCGACAACGACCACACGATCCAGTTGAGGAAGAAAGGGAACGTCTTTCACACCCTGGATTACATGGGCCGGTGTCTGGCCGTAACCCTTTAGGCCTATTACTTCGGCGTGGTCCCTGTCTCCCACAATAACGGCGGAATATCCCTTTTTGGTGTGATATCGGATAATCGCTTGCACCCGGGCTACCTTGGGACATGTGGCATCTATGGCCTTCAATCCTGTCTTCTTAATTGTCTCACGCACCTGAGGCGGGATACCATGTGCCCTTATCACGATCCTACCACTTTGAAGACCATTCAGGTCTTCAACAGGCTTGACACCCTTTGAGGACAGGAGATCCAGGACCAGTTTATTGTGAATCAGGGGACCAAAGGTGTAAAGTGGCCCTCTTTGCTTGTGGGCCTCGGCCAGGACTATCTCCATGGCCCTGCGTACGCCCATGCAAAATCCTGCGGTCTTTGCCAGCCTTACCTTCAAATTCTGTCCTCCACCGGCAAGGGGTAAGTGGTCGGGCCAGAGATAGGCCGATTGGAGATAGTGAAGCGGGATTCTTTGATGAGTGTAAAGTAACGATCCAGGGCCGACATCAGTGTATCGGAATCTTTAATCCCGGTAATGCTCCCACGAAAGCGGTTGCTGTATGGGAGCCCCTTCGTATACCACAGGGCAAGGCCGCGCATGTTTTTGGCAGCCCTTGTTTCACCCACGGAAATGGACAAGAGGCGAAAATGTTCCATGATTATGGACCTGCGTTCATCTAATCCAGGCATGTGCGCTGGGAGACCCCTTTCCAAGTCTAGAACCTGCCTGAAGATCCATGGATTGCCGACGGCACCTCGACCTATCATTACCCCGTCGCAACCGGTTCCCCTTTTCATCTCGAAGGCCAAGGAGGGGCTGAAGATATCACCATTTCCAATTACAGGGATTTTGATCTGATCTTTCACCCTGGCGATGGTCGTCCAGTCTGACGTCCCGGAAAAGCCCTGGACCACAAACCGCGGGTGTACAGTGATGGCATCGGCGCCGCAATTTTCCACAATCTTGGCTATTATAGAGGCGGAGGGCTGATCGACAGCCCATCCTGCCCTTATCTTTACGGTCAACGGGACTTTACAGTTGCGGCGAACGGCGGAGACCATCTCCTCCACCTTCCTGGGGGAGCGAAGAAGCGCCCCACCAGCGCCGGTTTTTATAACCTTCCTCACTGGACAGCCCATATTGATATCCACGAGATCGGCCCCGGCATCAACGACTGTACCGGCGGCCCTAGCCATCACCTCAGGGGTAGATCCGAATATCTGAACGGCGAGAGGCCTTTCAGAGGGATGCGTTGTCAGGTAACCCAGGGTCCTCTCTTGACCAATACTCAGGCCCACGGCGCTGATCATTTCAGTAGTTACCAGGCCGGCACCCAGTCTCTTGGCCATAATGCGAAATGGCAGATTGGTGATCCCTGCCATTGGGGCCATAACAAGCCAGTTTTTGAGTTTTACGCTGCCTATCTGCAACATATGTTTCTATATCCGCTAATTGACCCGGGCGACATGAAATGGGTGGGAATAGCGGCCTAGGCACTAAGATGATTCTCAAATACGCGTAACCAATTGAGGCCCATGATCTTGCTCACCGCCTCCTTGCCGTAACCGTGCTCGAGCATGATTCCCATTAGATCTACTATGCCGGTGATATCCTCGATCCCCTCCGTGACTGGATCATAGCCGCATAAATCGGAGCCAATGCCTGCCATATCAGGACCAAGCTTCTGCACCAGGGTATCTAAGTGGGCAAAGACGTCTTGGATGTTAGACCTTCCCCCCTCAACAAGCATTTCAGGATTAAACGTCACACCTACAACACCCCCTCGCTCGAAGATTTCTCTGGCCTGGTCGACATCTATATTCCTGGGAATGTCACAAACCTGTTTTATGCCAGTATGTGAAGATATGATCAGGCCTTCATAGAGATCCAACAGTTGCCAAAAGCACTTCGGATGGAGATGGGCGACGTCCAAAATGAATCGGTTTTTGTTCAAGGCACGGATGACATTTTTTCCTTTTTCTGTCAATCCGTTGGGATATGAGACGGCATTCCCATCAGCGAGGCGGTTTTTTCCATTATGAGTCAGCCCCACCACATGTATGCCGGTTTGTTTTAGGTGTTCAATATGTGTCAGATTATCGGCCAAGGCATCGGCGTTTTCTAGCAGTAAAATGGCACCAATCTGATGGGAATCTTTCTTTACGTGTTTGAGGTTTTTATTGTTTTTGATGATTTCGACGCAGTCCAGGCGGTCGAGAGTGAACTTGAGGACGTGCTCAAAGTGGTCAAAAGACCGGCCACCGTTGAACCGGTCCTCACAGTAAACGGCACAGCCAAAAAGCCGAATGCCTGCGTTCACGGCCTTTGCAAAGGTAAAAGGGCCATTTTCCAAGGTACTAAGGCGCGAATCCTTTGGTTGATTCATTAAGTAATAGGGAATATCGACGTGACCGTCCACAAAAAAGGGCTTAATAGGTTTTGTATATGGGCGTTCGGGGTGAGTGTCATTCATATCGCTGCCTGTTTTGTCCGTAATGTTAGCATATTCGCAAGCCCTTTACAATATATTCACGGTAACATCAGGGTAGATCATGCCATACGAATCGGATTAATAAATTACCACGCCCAGAGGCCGTGGATTCTTAGTACTAATTAAATGCTTATCCGCCAGAAACGTATTTCTATTTGCAAAAGGGGTTAATCTGAAGAATGGGTTGGTGCAGGTGTCTTGCAACAAATACTTATTTTGTGGATGAAGTAAAAAAACCACGCAGAAACCGGATGGACCTGAAAAAAGGGCGTTGCTAAAGCACACATCGTGCGATTGCAACGCCCGGTTTATTTTGGTGGCTCATTATTGAGCAGATTTTTTAAGATTGTTCTTTAACGTCTATTTTCTTCGCCTTAGCTGATTCTGCCTTTGGGAGTGTCAGCTTGAGGATCCCGTCTTTGTACGCAGCATCTATCTTGTCCATAAAAATTTTTTCAGGAATATGGAAGCTCCTGTGAAATGAACCATAACTTCTTTCTACCCGGTGATAATCGGCGCCTTTATCTTCATTTTCGTGCTTCTTTTCCCCTTTAATTGACAGGATATTGTCAGAAAGGGTTACTTC
Organism: uncultured Desulfobacteraceae bacterium; assembly: GCA_964473615.1. Classification (GTDB taxonomy): domain Bacteria; phylum Desulfobacterota; class DSM-4660; order Desulfatiglandales; family Desulfatiglandaceae; genus CAYYPQ01. The sequence goes on along the minus strand of CAYYPQ010000068.1, from coordinate 8,286 downwards.
AAGGTCTTTGACATTAATCCCTGGCAGTTCCGCTGTCACGAGATACTCTTTATCGTTTTCAGTTATGTCAAAGGCCGGCACCCATTTTTGACGCTCACCGAATATAGGCGCAAGATTCAAGTCCTCGAAAAAACTTTCAAAGAAGCCTCCGCCCGGTAAAAGAGAGCCTGTCATAGGAATGATATCTAACATTCTCGTCATTTTTGTCACCTCCTTTACATCTATGATTCTTTGTTTGATCATAAAATAATCATCATTTATTTGCAGTCAAGGTGCCATGGCGGGACTCAGCCCTTATTAGAGAACACTCTTGTCCAAAAACGGTTTTTCTTGGACAGCAGTCATTAGAATACTTATTTTAAAGGTCTAACGTATTACGATGGTTCAATATTTGACGGAGGGGAAGAGCCTGCGGTCGGTATGTGGTAAGAAGAGGGCGGCAATGAATTCGTCCATGAAGGGCTGGTAATTGGAAAGCTCTATGTTGGTCATAGACCTTGAGATGTTGAGGCATTTTTCAAGGGATGACTGAGAAAGGAGGGACATTCGGGCACCCGTAAGAGAGCTGTTCCCGATAAACTGTATTTTTTTCTGCTCGATGTCGGGCAACAGGCCAATTGCAATTGCCTTGGAGATGTCCAGGAAACTACCGAAGCCCCCGGCCACATAGAATGTTTCTATCTGGTCAAACCCGAGGCCGATGTAATCGATAAGAGATTTGATTGCAGCAAAGACGGCGCCTTTTGACTTAATTAGGTTGTCAATGTCAGATTCAGTAACAACTATGGCATCACCATTTTCGGTTTCATCAGGATTGGCAATGGTGTATTGAGGGATATTATCTTCAATGCTTAGCCTAGTATCCTGAAGACTTCTATGGAATTTGCCGTCGGCACCGATTATCCCATTCTTGACCAATTCAAAAATGCAATCGATGAGGCCGGAGCCACATATCCCCCTTGGGTTGGCGTTCCCAATGGTTTGGTATTTTAACTGACCGTCGGAAATGCTAATCTTTTCAATAGCCCCTTTGGTCGCCCGCATACCGCACCGGGTTCCTCCGCCTTCAAAGGCGGGTCCTGCCGAAGCAGAACAGCAGACCAACCACTCGTTATTGCCTATCGCTATTTCTCCATTGGTGCCGATATCGATAAGACCCCTTACCTCCGTGCGATCGGCTATGCCGCATGATATTACGCCCGCTACAATATCTCCGCCTACATAAGATGCAACGCTGGGAATGGTTTCCAAAATCCCGGCATGATTGATATGGATGCCAATTTCTTTTGCCCGAATTTGCGGGTACACATCGGCTGTTGGGACATAAGGCTCAAGCCGTATAGAACAAGGGGTAAGGCCAAGTAGAAAATGGCTCATGGTGGTGTTACCGGCAGCCACAATAGCGTTTATTTGTTCTGAAGGGACTTTATATTTACCGGTCAATTTATCAATCAGTTGATTGATGTCTTCTACAATGGCCTCCTGCAGGGGAGGTAATCCCCCCTTTCCACAGGCATAGATCATCCTGGAAATAACATCCTCCCCATAGCCTGCCTGCAGATTGTGACATCCTTCCACACCAATTACTTTGCCTGAATTGAGGTCAACCAACTGGGCAACCACGGTAGTGGTCCCCACATCGACGGCTAAACCATAGTTTTGGGCTGAAGTATCTAGAGGATCGAGGTTCAGGATTCGGTAACAGTCCCTATCTCTTGCAATAGTTGCTGTAATTTTCCAATCGTTTTCACGCAGTTTATTGGATAGGTTCTGGAGACAGTTTAGGGGGATATCTAAGGAACGTGAGCCGATCTTTTTCTTTATCTCCCTTGATACCCTTTCGATATCAGAGATATTGTCATCAAGGGAAGGAGGGGGCAGCTCAAGGTATATCTTTTTTGCCAGTGGATTAAGCCCGGATTCAGGGGTCTCCTGGGCCGCCTCTCCGGTCATTATTTGTGACTCCTCCATCCTTGATTCAGGGGGAATAACGACCTCAAGGTCTTCGTGAATCTCCGTCTGGCAGGAGAGCACATAGCCTTTTTTTATATCTTCCTCTGAGAACAAGGCCGTGGCATTTTCTTCAGGCGCGACCTTTCCTTTAGAGATTTGAACTCGGCATTTGCCACAAACGCCCTCCCCGCCGCACAGGTTGGTGATGAATACCTGGGCTGATTGGGCGGCCTCCGCCACAGTTGTGCCTTCATCTACCTCCACAGACTTATTATCGGGCAGGAAGGTTACGGTGTATCTGTTCATGGTCATAGTCTATTTCCCAAATTATTATGCTGCCCTATCCTATCGTTATCTATAATAATCATTAGGGGGTAAAATGTGAAGTGATATTGTAAGAAAAATGGGCCAAGGAAGGGAAGGCTTGTGCTATATGACCCTGAACACCTCCAGCCAGTGTGGACGTCTGGTTGTGACTTTTTCAAGTGCACTTGGAGAACCCAAAATTTTGATTGCCGCATTGTTACCAACTTGCTGGATGGTCTGTGCGAAGGCCCTAAAGTCTGCCGCCTTTGTTCCCAATATCTGATCACGCATCCTTTGTCGGGTCTCTTCAGTGTCGCCTGTCAGATAACGTAGCATTGAGGCATATCCCTTTGCATCAGGAAGTAGATGCGCATCCATATCGCCGATGGCACCAATAATGTTCTTTGTTAGTTCTTCGTCACGGAGTTCCGTATCATTGAGGAACTGTCCCGACTGGTCAAACGCGTTGAGTGTTTCAAAGGTGTTTGGATCTCGATAGGAGACAAATGTCAGTGCGCCAGAAAAACGGTCGAAAAGGCAGAAGGCCCCATATGCGCCACCCAGGACCCTGACTTGATCCCATAACCAGGCATTACGCAAATAACGGGTGACAACAAGGGCCGAGCCATGGAATTGGTACCCCTGTTCATAGATATTCGCACCTTTGCCAACATAGTTGACCTGCGAGGGAATGATCATGCCCTCCAAAAGGGGTGGTGCCTTGGTCGTCCAATGGTTTTCAGTAGATACTTCAGCAGGCAATTTATTTATGAGGTTCCGCAGGTGTGGCTCGAGACTGTGCCACCCCTCTTCATCCACAGTGATGTTACAGATCATTGAATTCCGGTTGATCAGAATGCGATGTATTTCCTTTAAACTTTCGAGTACTTCAGGCCATTTTTCATCAACCGCTCGACACAGTTCCCTCAGGAAAAAAAGGTTGCTTATCCCTTCCATCTGCTCTGCGGCCCAATGGGCCTCGTCAAAGTGTGCCTGGAGTCTAAGATTAAGGATGTGATGTCCGCTCTGGATCAACCTTTGCTCTGCCCTGGCCTTTTCCTCCAATGCCATTTGACGGAAACGCTCCTTATTGTCCAGTCGGACATCAAGAAGAATATCACGGAGGATATCCATAAGATCATGAGCGCAACTTACTGTGGCCTTGCTGCGTAAGAAAAGCCAGGCGGTGGGGCGTGTTGTATCCTTTATGGTGGAGGTAAACGACTGAGGGGTGATCCCGCCCGTTTTTCTTCTTATACGTTGTGTGAGGGCGACAAAATCCTCTTTCTCTGTCCCTATCTCAACAAGAGCCCTCCCGAATAATGACACATAAGGTAGGTATTTATCAGGGAGGTTGTGGAGGTCAAAACCCAGGTCCAGGTATACAATGCCATTGGTGAAGAGGTCGTGAAGCAATATCTTAGGTGCCTGCTTTTGAAGGCAGGAGATGGGGATGGGCTTGTCCCTTTTGTCTAGGTCATCAAGCCGCAAGACAGGGATGGTTGCAAGGGCCTCGGGGGAATCGGGTTTTTCCTGGAGTCGTTTTAACTCTTGGGTCTTATTAATAATCTCTTTTAGTTCGGTTTGGGCCATGGACGCGCGGATCCTTTCAAGTCGCTCAGTTTCAGCGGCCTCGTCCCTCTTTCGCAGTCCAGGATCGGGCTCAAGGACAAGGGTGGTTCGATGGGGGTTCTCCAGAAAAAAGTGGGTGATCATACCTTCAAAAAAGGAACTGTTTGATTTCAAGTGCGTTTTTATGGCCTCAAGGGGTGATTCAAAGGCCAGCATGGCCATAGGATCACCGTCATAGAGCCATGTGGTGAGAGAACGGAGCATAAGGACTAGGCCTCGCGGAAGACTTCCTGTGTTGTTCTCACGTAAATGGAACGTGATTGTATTCATTGCTGCCTCTATGGTCATAGGGTCAAGCCCCTCCCTTGACAGAGAATCCAAGTTCTCCAGGATTAGGGTTTCTATTTGGCCCGCATTTTTCGTGTCAATCCCTTTGAGCCCAGTCGAAAAGTAGATTTGTCTTAGCTCGCTTCCAAGCCCCTCGCCCGCCATATCCTCGCCAAATTGGGAGTCGATTAATGCCTTACGAAGGGGTGAGGCAGGCATGCCCAACAATATATATCCCAGTATACGCAAGGAGAAATTCGTCCGTACGTCTATGGTTGGAGGAAGCAACCAATTAAGGGTAATCAATCCCTTTGCCTTTACCTTTTCTTCGTCCCCCACCATAAAGGGCCTGGTGATAAATTTGGGTCTGTCGAAGGCCGGTTGCTCCCCTATCTCTGAGTCAATTTCCATTGGGTCGAATTCTCTGAGATACTCGTCTACGAGTCTGAGGCGTTCTTCAGGATTGTCGTCGCCGTAAAAATAGACCCGTGAATTGGAAGGATGATAGAATCTCCTGTGAAAAGTCAGAAATTTTTCGAAGGTGAGGCTTGGGATATGTTTTGGGTCACCTCCTGAATCGAATCCATAGGCGTTGTTCGGAAAAAGGGACCGCAGGGAGTACTCCGCGAGCACATTGTCAGGCGAGGAGTAGGCCCCCTTCATCTCATTAAAGACAACGCCTTTATAGAAAATTTTCTTCTCGGGGTGTTGAAGTTCGAGATGCCACCCCTCCTGGTGAAAGACGAAAGGAGTAAGCCGTGGATAAAAGACCGCGTCGAGATAGACATCGATAAGATTATAAAAATCTTGAATATTTTGACTGGCTACTGGATAGCATGTCCTGTCGGGGTAGGTCATAGCATTGAGAAATGTCTGCAATGAACCCTTTAGCAATTCGACAAATGGTTCTTTTACTGGATACTTCCGCGAACCACAAAGGACAGAATGTTCAAGGATGTGCGCCACTCCGGTGGAATCTGGGGGTGGGGTACGGAAGGTAATCCCAAACACCTTGTTTTCGTCGTCATTTGAAAGAGACAAGAGTTGAGCGCCGGTCTTTTTATGCTGGTAAAGGCGGGCGTTTGTCTTTAACTCTTTGATAAATTGTTTTCTCTGAATCTGAAAGCCATGGGTGATAGACATGTTAACCTCCTCAAAACCTTTTCAAGCATTTTACTATTGGGTCGGTATTAAGGCAATCACATTTGCACCTCAAAAATTTGACCATGGCACTCTTTTCGTAATAGCTCAATATTTAGGGGAACGTCAGAAGGGTTTTTTATTGAGCTATTACTTTTTTTCCTTGACATAATACTATATGTTGTGTGTAAAATATGATTCTCTGCCAATATAATGCGTCCTGATCGGGGAC
>CAYYPQ010000068.1:0-2656 GCA_964473615.1 uncultured Desulfobacteraceae bacterium | reverse complement strand
ATAAATACAGATCAAGCCATGGACATCAGCCGATTTCTCCGTGAAGAGATCGCCAAAATGGAACTCCATACCATCACCATGCCGGTTATAGAGAAGATTATCGAGGCAAAATTGCTGGAATATGGTCTTGCCAAGGCCTCTCCAGTTCGGCTGGATAAATCTATTTTCATAAAGAGCGAGCTTCCCCTTTCTGAGAATGCGAGGACGGTTTTAGAGAGGAGATACCTTAAGCGAGACGGCAAGGGCCAGATTGTTGAGACGCCTGAGCAGATGTTTAGGAGGGTAGCCCACCATATCGCATTGGCGGAAAAAAGGTATGGGGACGGCTCGCGTGTAAACGAAGTCAAAGAGACCTTCTACAGGATGATGGCTGAATTCAGGTTTTTGCCCAATTCCCCCACTCTGATGAATGCCGGGCGTCGGCTTGGTCAATTGGCGGCTTGCTTTGTGTTGCCCGTTGAGGACAGCATGGAGGGCATCTTTGATTCCTTAAAGAGTGCCGCGCTCATTCATAAATCGGGCGGCGGAACAGGGTTCTCCTTTTCCCGCCTACGACCAAGTAAAAGCAGGGTGGGAACGACTGGAGGTATCGCATCAGGGCCTGTTTCTTTTATGAAAATCTTCAATACGGCCACTGAACAGGTCAAACAGGGGGGCACTAGACGAGGGGCCAATATGGCCATTCTAAGGGTCGATCATCCGGACATTATGGAATTCATTTACAGCAAAAAGAACGGGAGAGAGCTGAACAATTTTAATATCTCGGTTGCGGTTACAGATGCCTTTATGGATGCGGTGAAGGAAGATAAGACCTATGACCTTGTAGATCCAAATGAAAAGACAAAAGTCGGAGAACTGAAGGCACCTGAGGTATATCATGCAATGGTGATGCAGGCCTGGGAGCGGGGGGATCCCGGTATCATATTTTTGGACAGGATAAACAGGGATAATCCCACCCCTTTTTTGGGTGAAATAGAGAGTACTAACCCGTGCGGGGAGCAGCCGTTGCTTCCGTTGGAGGCCTGTACCCTCGGGTCCGTTAACCTGGCCAAGTTCGTCATCGAGAAGGACGGTGAGCCGACTATCGACTTTGAGAACCTTCAGAAAACAGTCCAAGATGCTGTATGTTTTTTGGACGACACCATCGATATGTCCAAGTATCCTTTGCGAGAAATAGAACATATGGTTAAGGGAAATCGCAAGATTGGTCTTGGAGTTATGGGCTTTGCTGATTTGCTATACCAGTTGAAGGTCCCATATAACTCTGAGAGGGCATTTGAGGTGGCCGAGGAGGTGATGAGATTTATCCAGGATGAGTCCCATAGGGCTTCGAAAAGATTAGCCGAAGAGAGGGGCGTATTTGAAAATTTTGACAAGAGTGTCTTCAAGGACCAGGACGGGGCCAATTATAGAAATGCCACGACCACTACAGTTGCTCCCACCGGGACATTAAGCATTATCGCGGGTTGCTCAAGCGGTATTGAGCCATTGTTTGCCCTCAGTTTTATGAGGCATGTCATGGATGATGACGAGCTTCTGGAAGTGAATCCGTATTTTGAGATGATTGCAAGGGAGAGGGGCTTTTACAATAATGAATTGATGGATATCATCGCTCAAAAGGGAAGCATTCAGGATATAAAAGAGATACCAAAGGATGTTCGGGAGGTATTTGTGACCGCCCATGATGTATCGCCAGAGTGGCATATCCGGATGCAGGCCGCCTTTCAGAAATACACGGACAACGCTGTCTCAAAGACAGTCAACCTGCCCAAGGAAGCTACAGTGGATGATGTTTTGCGGGTTTATGATCTGGCGTATGATCTGGACTGTAAAGGAGTGACGATCTATAGGGATGGCAGTAAGAAGAATCAGGTACTTTCATTTTCCGGCAGTGAGAAACAGGACGATGTCTTTATGACGGCGGTCAAAGAACGGCCTGAGACCCTGGAGGGTTTTACCACCAAGATGGTTACGGGCATGGGTAACCTCTATGTCACAGTGACGGAATATGAAGGTCGACCCTTTGAGGTATTTGCGACTATCGGCAAATCAGGAAGGTCTACTACTGCCAAGACCGAGGCAATCGGAAGGCTTGTCTCCCTTTTGCTCAGGTCGGGTGTGAAAATAGAAAAGATCGTGGATCAATTAAAAGGTATTGGTGGAGAGCATCCAGTGTTTCAGAAGAATGGCCTGGTCCTGTCAATCCCAGACGCTATCAGCCGAGTCCTTGAGAAAAGATACCTTGAGAACCTTTCCGATAAGGGAAGCGGTAAATATGAAAACAGCCTATCAGGAGAAACCTGCCCAGATTGTGGTCATACCATTAGCTTTGAAGAAGGCTGCATGACCTGTCACTTCTGCGGTTTTACAAAATGCGGTTAAATTGTGCAGACTTTTCCACTGCCGTGCTAAATACCTAGTCGTTTTCAAAAAAGGCCTACCCAGCCACCCATGCTAATGTGTATAATATATAGTGCCCAGGTTCATTGTTAATTGGGAAACCTGGTCCTCAGGGCCAAGTCAGAGAAATTAGGCTATGCTGTACTAGAAATCAAGGTCATGAAGTGAGTCCCGCCCCGGGCGGGATTAATGTAGAGCTTCGCTCTTTTATTCAATAAAATGGCATAAAATTCCTTTACTTTAGGCACTTTAGACA
>CAYYPQ010000067.1:0-15555 GCA_964473615.1 uncultured Desulfobacteraceae bacterium | reverse complement strand
TTCCCTTATAGACTAAAACCAATAAATAGTCAAACAAAGACTTGACCCCTTTAGTAGGATTATCCCAATTAATCTAATAACATAACCTAACAAAAAAGTCAATATCGAGCAAGTGCTTTTAAATATCCATTTCCAGCGACTCAACTTGCAAACCAGGTGGATGAGTGTTAATTTGCCATTTGCATTGGAAAAACCCTTGATTGTTCAAAAGGAGAAAGCCATATGAAAAAGATTGTCATTGGCCTCGCTATTTTTCTGGTTTTATGCATTGTCCTGGCGGCCCTTGCACCCTTTTTTATTGATCTGAATAAGCACAAAGACACCATCCTTTCAAAGCTTAAGCCGTATCTACCCCGGGAAGTGGATTTTCAGGGCATCGAGCTGACCATCCTTACAGGCCTGGGCGCAGAAATCCGTGGCCTTCGCATATCGGATAACCCTGCCTTTTCGCAGGAGGATTGTTTGCGTCTGGAGGCATTAGAGGTTCGGGTTCAAATACTGCCGCTCCTAAAGGGACAGGTTAAGGTGAAAAAGATCGTGCTAAAACAGCCTGTTGTCCGTTTGGCGCGAAACGAAAAAGGCCAGTTCAGCTTCGACGACGTGGTCGCCCATGGAAAGAAGGCCGCAAAGGAAAAACCTAGGCAGGAAGAAAAAACGACCAAAGCCCCGGGCATTTTAGGGGCGCTCCTGGTAAATGAGCTGGAAATCCGTCACGGCAAGATCATTTACCAAGATGAGAAGCTTTTCCCCGGGGCCGGCCCCATGGTGATCGACGCATTGGACCTGAGCGTGGAGGATCTATCCCTCACCCACCCCGTATCCATTGCGGTTGCGGCAAATCTCATGGAGGCCTCAGACCAAAATTTCCACTTGGCCGGGAAAATGGGTCCGGTTGGAGAGGACCTCCAGGTGGAAAAACTGCCCCTGGATATCGTGCTATCCTTAGAGTCATTTCCCTTGGAACGCCTCAAAGATCGACTTCCCAAGAAGCTGCCCGTAAAAGTCCTTTCCGGAAGCCTGAGCATTCTGGTGGAAGCTACGGGCTCTCTTGCGGACACGGTGGTGTCAAAATCAGACATCGACCTCCAGGGCCTGGTTTTCCAGGATCAGAGGGAAAAAGCAAGGGGCGAAAAGTCGGGTGCGCTCCACTGCACACTTGCCCACAAGGCGTCGGTGGACTACTCCCAAAAGCAGGTGTCCATTGAATCAGGGGCCTTCTCGGTCAATGGAAACCGGCTTCTTGTGAAGGGCGCTGTGAAGGACTTTCTAACCGATCCGAAATGGGATATGAAGGTGTGGACCGAGGGGCTCAGGCCGGATTCCCTCAGGGCACTTTTTCCCATGTACACCCGAGACATCCCGGAGGATATACAAGTCAAAGGACCGGTGCATATAAGTCTTTCATCTTCCGGGAGCAAGGAAAGTCTCCACCTTGACATGGATGTGGATATGAATGCCCTGGAAATCAAGTATAAGGACCTGGTACAAAAATCTTCCGCAATGCCGCTTTCAGTCGCGTTGAAGGGAGATAGGAAGGCGGAACATATTATCCTCAAAGAACTCCAACTTATCTTGCATCACCTTAGGATGACGGCCCCCGGTGAGATACTGATCAAGGATAATAAGCCGCATTTTGATTTTCACATACAGACAGACCCTGTGTCGCTCCAAGGCTGGGAGGCCCTGGTGCCCAAATTATCCCCGTTTCACCTGAACGGCGGTCTCAGTTTGAAAAGTTCCTTGAACGGAACCCCTCAAGACGCCTCCTTTGACCTCCAGGTCTCATCCGACCGGGTCGGGTTTAAACTCCCCCCGCCCAAGGATAAAAAGCCGGCAGCAGCCCCCCGTGAAGGGCTCGTGGAGGCGGTCAGCATCCAGGCGCAGGGCTTGAAGAGGGCCGATGAAATCCAAGGCTCAGGCAAAGTTGAAATTAAAAAAGGGGCGGTCATGAAAGCACCGTTTCAAAACCTATTGCTAGACCTTCAATTTTCACGGGATCAATTGAACATAGCGGGTCTTGCCCTGGAGGCCTTTCAAGGGACCATTCAGGGCTCAGGGACCTTTAAGCCCAAAAAGGGAGATTGGGCCTTTGCGCCTGTTTTCAAGGGGATTCGAGTGGGCCAGGCCTTGGACAGTTTTTCCGAATACAAAGACAGCTTTTCCGGTGACCTTTCAGGGCAATTCCAGGCCCAAGGGACCAAAGGGCCGGATGCATTGGCCGCAATGAACGCTAAGGGCACCTTTAGCCTATCCCATGGGGAATTGAAGAATTTCAACCTCGCAGGGAGCATCCTGGATAAACTCTTCGGGCTAAAAGGCATTGCCCAGTTCCTGGGTGGTCAGCAAGCAAAAATTGCGAAACAGGAGACAACACAGTTCGATTCCCTGGAAGGCGCGCTCAGAATGACCGGGAAGACGTTTCATTTGGAGACCTTGCAGCTTAACAATATTCGCACAAGCAAGGCCACAGATTCAATTGCCACGCTGGAAGGCACATGTTCCCTGGAAACCAAGCAACTGGACCTAAAAGGCAAGCTGATCTTGTCAAAACGGCACTCACAGGAATTGGCCCGTAAGGCCCAGGTGTTGGAGGCCCTGTTCGATCCAAAGAAAAGAATTGTTCTGCCGGTCACCATTAAAGGGCCGATAAAAAAGCCGATCCCTTTCCTGGATGAAGAATATGTGCTGGAGGCCCTGGCAAAACACTACACACAAAAGGCAGTGGATAAGGCAGTGGATAAGGGCGTCAAGAAATTGAAGGAAAAGCTTAAGCTACCCAAAGAAGCGGAGGAACTTGAAAAGCCTGTGAAAAGGCTCTTGGATGGCCTTTTTGGAAAGTAAAGATTCACAATAAAAGGGAATGGTGTATACGTAAAAAGAAACAGTTGCTGTCTTCTGCAGCCTCGGAATGGCGAGAAAAAATGGATTGGAGGGTAACCGGTGCCCAAGGCCTCGCAATTCATTCAAGTGCTCCTGCTTGTTTCATTGACCGTCACGGTGTTCGGTTGTCAAACCGTGAAACCGCCCCGGCCGGACATTCCCTGGACCATTGAGGTACCGGGACTGTATACCCATCCGCTCTCCGGCATGCAACTTCCAAAGGAGGTGGGGCCGTTTCAGCGCATACGAATCCGCCGGCACGACGCAACCGGTCATAAACTGGATGTTCGTTATACCCTGGCGAGAACCGGGCAGGACGTGGTAGCGAGCATACGCATTTATCCGGGGCCTGGGGCCGATGAAAATTTACAGGACTACATGCAGCGTCAATTTGACGGTCATCTCAGCTTAGACAACCCTCGATCCTCACTTTTTCTAACCACTCACGACTCCTTCCCCGTACCACAATACTAAAACACCATATATTAGGCCCCATTCTTTTTTGACACACAAGGCAAATTTTTATATACTTACAGCTTAATAGAGCGATTCCTTATTAGCCAACATAAGGGACGCCGGGCTTAGATGCCCAATCACCCACATTTCTGCCCTTGGGATGCAGGGGAGACATACCATGCCTTCAAAGGCCCTTGAAGTGAATATCGCCTCAAGCCGCGTAGATATCACCGTTGACCGGAGATATGATGTCCTTCAGGAGGTCATGGGCCGTTACCACGGAGTGCGGGAAGGATTGCAGGCCTTCTTGAAGGAGATCTGCCACCCCTATAAAAACTGGGAATACATTGTTAAGGAGGCCAGGGGCTATGCACTCAACTACTTTCACCTGCTCAAGGCCCAGCAGAAGGGGCCTGAGGCCTCAAGACTGTATGAAGAAATATTTTTTCAGGCCATCGATGGCACCAGAAACGAGGGCGTAAGGGTTAATGCCACGGATAACCTCCTCTTTTTCATCCACAAGATCATCAGGGAGGCAGGTGATAACCTGAACAGGTTCCTGCCTGTCTTGGATTATGCCTTTGACCGCATCAGATCCTATCCTGAAGAGATTTTCTCTCTCTTTGTAAAGAGCTATTACCGGTTGGACAGGATCGGGAAAAGCTATTTAGATTCCGTCGGGCAGGGGGAAGATTTCAGCGCCATAAACCGGCTCCTGGTGGAGTACTACAGATATACCTATGATTACTGGCTGGGCCTTGAAGATCCGCTGGCCTGGTTTGAAAAGGAGTCTGGGAGGACGGCAAAAGAAACCGGACTGAATGAGATTTTCGGGCCGATCTCTCACAACTTCCTCAGCTCATGGCGAGATGGGCTGGAAGGCATTGTAGGCCAGTCGGAAGATGGAGACAAGGCCACCTTAGACCGGCTAATAGAACTCCCCGGATATGGCCAGCTTGTTAAACAATACGGCGAGATGCCTCGAAAGCTCTTAGCCGCTGGCAAGCAAGAGGGGCTGGGGAATCAATGGCAGTTAATATTTCTCCTCCATATTATGAACATTGCAGGCCTCTCTTCCATCCATGAGGAGACACTGAGGGATATTAACCGTACGCTTGTCTGGCTCATTGAAAATGAGGCCCTGGAGGACATCCGCAAATCCCTTGAAAAGACCTTTGAGATCCTCAGGGTGAGTGTGGGAAAATATCCTGGCACGGCATTGAATTGTGTGCTGACCATGGGAAAGGGGGTTTACAAGACCGACGAGAGCGACCTTGTGGATTTTTTCATGGATTCCGTGGTCTCCTTAGGGTTTCAGGCCCCCGAGATACGGGGTGTGGGTGATGACTGGCAGGTGCGTTCCAATCCCAACCATGTGCGGAATATATGCACCTGGCTGGAGCTGATAGAGCTTAACCCGAAGTGGTCCAAAAAACTCCTTTCCTCATTAATTATCCACCTCTCTTTACACGGTGTTTTTATTAAGGATACGGATCTTTTTCCGCGTGACATCACGCGGCTCCTGAATAGCGACATCAGCACGGTCTATAACCTTACCAAGCAGTTGGCCCGTCTTTTCCCCGCCTATTTCAACGACATCGGTGCAGAAGGGAGACTCAGGGATATCTCCACAAAGATTGACGAGATATGCATGCGAAAGGATATTTTGATCCACTTTTTGAGAAAGCAGAGTCACGTGGAGAGCAGCAATCGTATAGTAGGGCTGGTGGAGGGAACCCTTGATTTCTGGAAGACAAAGTCGAAGGAGGGGATCAGGGCCTTTGTGCCTTCCAGCATTTATGATCAGATAGAAACGGAAGGTCCTTACATTGACGGTGTTCACACGGTAGTCACCCATCTTCTCCGTAACAGCGGGAATAGGGAGGTAACGGCCTTATTGGGTGTGGAAGAAGAGGGCCTAAATGGTCTTATGGGTCAGATAGAGGGGGCATCGGACCTGGACATGGAGAGGGTCGGGATGGCCCTCACGTTGTATAAACTCCTTCACCAGAAGTATCACTTAGGCTTGACTGAAATGGATAGCTACTTGAGCCAGCTCCAGTTCAGCAGTCTCCCCGATCTGGGGGATTTAAAAGAGGCCCTCAGAGAAAAGGATCCCAAGGAGAGATTGATCAAACTGTGCAGTTATCTTGAAAAACTCAAGGGTATCATCCTCTCCCCCGATACCTTTGAGACCCGTGAGGACATTTACAGAAAGAGGCATTTCGCCGTTGATATTCCCTCTATGTACGGTAGTTATCATGAAATGAAATTCGATGCCTTAGGGCTGACATTTCGTCTGGAATCGCTCGTGAATGTGCTCTTGGAAGAAATGGCGGAATCCATTGATCTTAATCTCATCACCTGGGCCAGCTTCCATCAGATCTATGAATACCTCGGCCGGTTCGACCGGGCACTGAGACTGGACGGGATTTCTTCTTTAGAGATGGAGAGGCAACTGGACCTCCTGGCACACTCCTTAGACATCCGGGGATTTTCTTCCACCCAGTACTTAGACATCTTTCGCGGCTTTTCGCGGACCGTCAACAATATCGTGAACGACTATTTCAATAACATCCATGAGGAAAACTTGCTTAAGATCCTTGCGCAATTCCCTGTTGACGGCCTCATGCCCAAGTATCTGCCCCCTGGGGGGGCCATAGACCCGGAAAGGTTAACACCGCGTGTCATGGAAATCTTTTTGCGAGACAGAATCGCTTCTTCCTTAGGCCTTCAGCAGCTTGATATCTTTTTGAGTCGCATCTTGAGGACCCTCCACCACCAATCGGACCAACTCCCCAAAAAGGGCCTGCGTTTATTACTCAGCTACGATATTCAGAAGGCGGTCACACCGGTTGCGAACACAAAGAAAGACGTGGGAGATATTATTCACCTGGGAAATAAGGGGCTTAATCTGGTCAGGATCACGGACTATGGACTGCCCGTGCCTCCTGGCTTTATTATTACCACTGAGGTCTTCAGGTGCCGTGAAATTCTTGAGGGCTATCCCCCGGCCAATCGAAACCTCGAGGAACAAGTGCTCCGGGAGGTGGCAGGATTGGAGAAACTGACCGATAGGTCTTTTGGAGACCCCGCCAACCCCTTACTCCTATCCGTCAGGAGCGGTTCTTCCATATCACAGCCCGGTATGATGGTCACATTTCTGGATGTGGGGATTAATGAAGAGATTGTTCAGGGTATGATTGCACGAACCGGGAATGAATGGTTCGGATGGGATACCTACCGGCGGTTCTTACAGGCCTATGGCATGGGCTTCGGGCTAATCAGGGATGAGTTTGACGCCATCATGAATGATTTTAAAGGACGACTCGGGATTGACTACAAGAGGGATTTTTCAGGATCACAGATGAGGGAAATTGCCTTGGCCTACAGATCGCTGATCCAGGACAGCGGGGTTGAGGTTGAGATCTCACCTACTGAACAACTTTTTGTGGCAATCCGTAAAGTGCTTGATTCCTGGAACGCACCAAAGGCCATGACTTATAGAAGGATTATGGGGATTTCCGATGATTGGGGCACGGCCGTGACGGTTCAAACAATGGTCTTTGGCAACTTTTCGCACCAGGCCGGGGCCGGGGTCTTTTTCACACATAATCCCAGATGGACCGGGGACATGCTGGTGTTATGGGGAGATTTTACCCCCGGAAACCAGGGGGAGGACGTGGTTTCAGGGCTCGTGAGGACGCTTCCTGTCTCAAAGAGGCAGGCGGAGATTGAAGAAAGGGAAAAGGCCCTGGCACTCGAGACCCTTTTTCCAGAAATCTATCAGACCTTGAGGCAATGGGCGAAACATCTTGTCTATGAGAAAAAATGGAGCCCCCAGGAAATAGAATTTACGTTTGAGGGCCCCCGGAAAGAAGATCTCTACTTTCTCCAGACCCGGGATATGGTCATCAGAGAGAGGAAGAAGACTTATTCTTTTGACCTGACACCTGATGCGTCGCATAAACTCCTCGGGCATGGCATAGGTGTGAGCGGCGGGGCCATGAGCGGAAGGATCGTGTTCACCTTAGAGGAGATCAGGTACTGGCGCGAGACCGAACCGGAAACCCCACTTATCATTGTCAGGAACGACACGGTTCCCGATGACATTGAGGAAATCTATGAGGCGGATGGTCTTCTCACGGGCCGCGGGGGCTCAACTTCCCACGCCGCAATCGTGGCCCACAGGCTGGGTAAGACCTGTGTCGTGGGTTGTGCGAACCTGGTCTGCAGGGAAAAGGAAAAGACCTGCTCTTTTGATCAGAGGGTGCTGAGGTCAGGGGAGCGGCTTAGTATGGACGGACGAGAAGGGTCAGTCTATTTAGGGCAAATTAGCATCAAAGAGATGGAGAGTCCATAAGATGGAAGAGATTTCCAACAGAACGGCCAACAGGGGCCTGAGGCTTGGGATTAATGGCCTTGGGCGAATAGGAAAACTTACTCTTTGGCGGCATGTGGCCACAAAGTTCTTTGATGAAATAGTCGTCAATGTGGGGCGAGAAGTGGGGACATCCCTGGATGACTTAGCCAACTACTTGGAGCGAGATTCCACCTACGGCTCCCTTGGTGCCTATCTCTACGGGTATAGGGGCAGAAGGGTGGTGCAAGAGATGAATGAAGGTGCGGGGTCAATGACGATTGACGGGGTCAATGTCCGGATCCTCCGGCGCTCTCGTAATCCTAAGGGTATAGGGTGGGATGGTCAGGGCGTAAAACTGGTGGTGGATTCCACTGGCCAGTTCGTGGATCCCTCACTTGGGCCCGACGAACAAAAGGGCTCGCTGCGGGGGCACTTAGATGCCGGCGCAGAAAAGGTCATTGTCTCTTCCCCGTTCAAGATAAAGGACAAGTCCAAGGCCATGCCAGAGGACGCCGTGACCACCGTGATGGGGATCAATGAGAATGACTATGATCCCAGGGTTCACAGGATCGTTTCCAACGCCTCATGTACTACAACCTGTCTTGCACACATGATGAAACCGCTCCTGGATCATTTCGGCCCCCAGAGGATCCTGACCGCCTCCATGGCCACGATCCATGCAGCCACGGGCTCCCAGCAGGTCCTGGACAGGCTTCCAAAATCCGGTGCGAGCGATCTCAGGAAGAACCGCAGTATTATGAACAACATTATACTGACGACCACGGGTGCCGCAAATACACTCGCCTTGGTCATCCCGGAGATGAAGCAGATCGGGTTCATTGCCGAGTCGGTACGTATTCCTAACAGCACAGGGTCCTTAATTATCCTGGTAGTGAACCTCCAGGAGGAGCCTTCCGGGGAATCGATTCGGAGGGAGTTAATAAATGAGATCTATCGGGAGGCGGCCTCACGCGATCCCCGAGGATATCTTCACTACACTGAAGATCAAAACGTCTCCTCCGATATTATTGGTCTGCCCAGAGCCGCGGCCATCATTGAGGGGCATGAAACCCACACACGCACGGCAGAAGTGGCCATAGACCTGGAAAAGGCCTGCGGGGTTTCCAAGGACAGGCCATCGAGCGGTGCCGGCAAGGATATGGTGAGGATCGCCATTACCCAGGCGGTCATTTACGGCTGGTACGATAACGAGCTGGGAGGCTATGTAAATATGTTGGGGGATCGAACGGAGTCGGTGGCAGAGATGATGTCAGTTTAGCTTTTTTGCTATGCGGTCTTTCTACAGTTCAAAATGGCATTGATGTTTTTTTCGGCCCACCCATTTACCCTTCGTTCGTTTTCAACATAGGTGATAACTTGTTCGGAGATATGACGTCCTTTCAACAATGCCTGTATAATTTTTTCTCCAGCACCTTTGGGCTTCATCGGATTGATGAAAACAATCCCATCTTCTTCGCCATAACCCTTTTGTTTGAGCACTCTAGAGGCGCCACTTGTGCTCAGCACAAGGATGCCTCGATCTTCAGGGCGTTTATATTTCTGGGAGAGAATGTATTCAAAGGCAACCAGGTTCATACCATCTTCAAGAGGGGTCACAAGCATAACATCCATTTCTTTCATAAACCTGTAATTTTGGGGTGTCGATATCCCTTTATCTATATGAATAATTGGCTCGCCTCCCATTTGCTTTTTCATTTTCAAGATCTGCTCTTCCAGAATGGAATCGAGGTTTTCATAGTCCGGGTTGTCAGACCTGCTTGGCGACGTGACTTGGTAAAACCGTGCACTTTTTTTCAAATTTTTTAATTTATTGAAGGCGTGGTAAAAAATACCTAATCTTTCAATGAGTCCTTTAGTGTAATCACATCTTTCAAGTCCCCCGAAAATATAACTCCCAGACTTTCTGTCATTGTTTATTTTCTCATAAAGGCTTTCCCTGCCTAATCTATAGTCTAGCTTTTTTCTCTCCGATACCTCAGAAAGAATCTTATCCACATCCAGACCGATGGGAAAGGCCCCAATGGATGTCATATGATCCTGGTGAGCGATCTCGTAGAATTGTCCATTTATTCTGATCTCAACAGGAAACCATTCTTCAAGGGCTTCGAGGTAATTATCGCAGTACTCTTTCGTTTGAAAGCCGATGAAATCATTGGAAAGCATACCCCAGGTCACTTTTTGTAAAACAGTTTCAATGTTTTCAACAAATGGATCGTAAATTTTGTCTTTAACTCTGGTCCTTTTATCCTCTCGGATGAGCCCCTGAATTTCATGGATATTAAAGAAGGGTGTATGCATAAAGTGTCCCACGTGTATCTTTTTTGTTTCTTTTTCCGAGATGTTTTCTTCAAGGAGCAGGGCCTTATAGAATTCGGCAATTCGCATCAGGTGGTAGTCCTGATTCCATATGATGATGTCGCACTCTTTTTCTTGGAACTCCTTGCTTTCTAGAGTCTCATGAATGATGGTATTGGCAAATGTCACGCTGCTGCTTATATATTGTATGAAAGCATTTTTCTCAAAATGAGGCTTGGGGAATACGCTGGTTTTTTTGTAAAAAACAGGTGATCTTGTGAGATGCATCAGAGGCCAGAGGAAGCCATTTGCAAATTTACTGTAATAGCTATGCATGTGTTTCGTATCGAAAAACACAAAGCGCATGTAAAAATCATATTCCTTGTACCTGAAATGCATCCTGGTGTCCGGTTTGATTTCTATATGAGGGAAAAGGTGTGGTGCATATTTCTCTTTTTTCATTCTTTCGAACAAACGGCTATAGTGCCCTCGGGCCACGTCGATATCCCTGTCGGCCATGGATGCCCCGATCCAGGTGGTGTTCCATTTGCCGGGTCTCAAGAGACCGGCCATCGCTTGAACAAGACCTCCTTCCCCAAATTTTATGGCTTTTGGTCTTGTTCCTTTTTTCAGACATGTTTCGGCATCGGAGAGAAAATCCTGTGAGAAACTGAATGGACCCCTATTGGAAACGATCACTAAATAGCTCATATTATTAAATCCTAAAAAGACAACCTTTCCTATGTTTCGGGTAACCAGTTGGAAAGAAAGGCCATGAGTTCTTCAGGCGGTTTTATCCATAGATCGGCAGATGTAGACCTCAAATCCTTTCGAACCAGCACTCCTATCCCTTTACCTTTAATAGCGTTAAAGGCATCCTCATCTGTTGAATCGTCTCCCAGGTACACTGCCACATAGTCTTTTTCCATCTCTTCAAGAATTGTTTTTACTGCATCTCCCTTATTCTGCCCAGGTACGCGTAGTTCAAGTCCGCCATCAAACTCACCTAAGTACAAGCCCCAACTTTCAGCAATGAACGACCATTTCGGTTTTACCTGCTCCTTTATGGAATGGATATCTCTCTCGCCCAATCCCCGCCAGTGAAGGGCCAGGCATCCCGGCTTTTCCTCACTGCGATTTGAAAGACCGATCGCTTCGATCCACTCGTCAGCTATCACCAACCCGTTTAGAGCCTTTTCATCCATAGAGGCGATTTCATAGGAGCCATCCCCTTTAAGTCGCTCCAATCCATGGGAACCCCATATTTCCGGTTGTTTCTCAAGTTGAAGGAGAGGCATAAGATCCTTTATCCATCTTCCGCTAATAATAACCAGACGGATATCTTTCACTTTCATTATCCTGTTGAGCACCTCACGCACTCCCGGGTAAGGGTGAGCTTTATCAGGTTCAATGTGAAAAGGGGCAAGAGTGCCGTCATAGTCGAGAAGGATCGCTTTTTGAGAGGCTTCTCTCATCTGCATATAAAAGGTTCGGAGATCTATTTTTGGATTCAAGATTTCCATATTTACATCCAACCTTGATTTATTCAAAATTAACTTAGTGCTTCGATTCGCAAATACGGTCGCGTATTTTAGCGAATCAGAATAGATAG
This sequence comes from uncultured Desulfobacteraceae bacterium, assembly GCA_964473615.1. Lineage (GTDB taxonomy): Bacteria > Desulfobacterota > DSM-4660 > Desulfatiglandales > Desulfatiglandaceae > CAYYPQ01. Next base: position 3,928 of record CAYYPQ010000067.1, on the reverse strand, counting down.
AATGCTCACTCAGCCCTTCGATAAGCTCAGGGCGGTGAGCCTGTCGAACCGCACTAAGTCCTGAGTAAATGAATTCGTTAGCGAATTTATGAATCGATGGACTTAGCTTAAAAAGATTGTTGAATGTTTCTGTAACCTGTCTAGTGAAAGAAGTAGAAGAAGATATCTTTTCAAGTTTTTGGTGATAAGAAATTCATCCTTAACGCGTTGATGGCCATTTTCTCCTAATCTTTTGGCAATTTCCTGCTGCTTCAACAGCGAACGAATAGCCAGGCTGGCCCCCTCAACCGAATGGACCAATAGCCCTGTATAGCCGTCAATAATCTGGGCTGGTATACCTCCTGCGGCGCCCCCTATTACGGGTCGCCTTTTCCATAGTGCCTCAGAAACGGTCAGAGCAAATCCCTCTTTGATTGATTTTTGCATAATAACATCTGAGCCACGTTGAAAGGCATTGATCTCAGTCGCAATGGATGGGCTAAATAGAAGGATATGGATGTCTGGATCATCTCCTGCCTCAGCCTTTACCTCTTCTAATATCTTTTCAGATTCGGGATCATCTGCCGCTTTATCTCCTACCAGAAGCAGACGACAATCCACGTACCTTCGGGCCATTTTAAAGGCCTGGACAACGCCGACCGGATCTTTCCACGGATCATAACGTGATATCTGTGTTACTATGGGTTTATCCTTTGGGATCCCATATTTTTCAAAAACACTTTTCACATAGGAAACATCCAGTTCTCTGTTCTTGTCATCTAAAGGGTCGATTGCAGGGTAAAAGCGGTATTGGGGGATAGCTAGCTCAGGAGAAAAAATGGCAGAGGAAAAGACAGCGGCATCATATTTTTCGATGTGTGGTCTTAGAAATTCCCAGAGTTGCTTGTTCGGATGGGATAGATCTATATGACATCTCCATATCCATCTGTTTTTCCTATGGTGGTTCCAATGGATTAGAGCGGCAGGCTGGGGGTCATGAATAACAATGAGATCAGCATCAAAATCTATCTCATTGGCATTCTTTTCATTGCATGCCAGATATGTGTCAAATTCGTCTTTCTTAAAATGGACCGGCTTTCCTTGCAATGCATTATGGAAGGTTTTGGTAATTTCAAAAAATTTATCTTCAGCTTTGATCACTTCCCATTCAGTATTTATCCCCATTTCGTTTAATAGGGGCACAATGCGATGGAGCATTTCGGCCACGCCACCGCCTGTGAATGTCGAGTTTATCATCTTGATAGATCGACTGCCAACATGAGAGGCGAGAATGGTTAATTCTTCAATAATGTCAGGTCCCACTACCTCCCTATAATCCAATAAGCTCCTTATCGTCATCTTTTGTTACCTGATTCATCTTTAAGGGATTTAGATATCTGGGTTCAATTGATTCAGTGTTTTGTGCTTTTTAGATATTCATCGATCAACCGAATAATCCTTAACCGGAGGCCCTCAATGTCATAAACATTGATATCTATATCCCTAATCCTATGTGCTAAGTCGGGGATATTTAGGCTCTCTTCTATCCAGGTAGAGAAATCATTGTCATAAAGTCCAGTGTGTACTCGTGATTCGATGAAATGAAAGTAGACCGAATATATACTGATGTTTTTGAGTGTATCACGAAAGGATTTGAGATCGTGAGTAAGTTTATCAGTAAGGTACACAAATCTTATTATATCATACAGATAAAAAGGCTCATCCGCTGTCTTTTTAAAAGAGCCAGGTTCTTGCGCTCCGTGATTTTCAATGATCTCTATAAGCCGACCCTTTAAGTTTTTGATCGTATTATATTCTTTCAAATCTATGGCCATCAATCTTTCTGCCAGTGCTTTTTCATTTAGCCCAAGATAAACCCATGAGGCAAAATCATTGTTATAAGGGGACTTAATGTCTCGCATTTTCATAAAAGCAGAGAATGTGTGGAAAAAAATGGATGACTCCGTGCAACTTTTTATGAGACCAAGCAATTCATTCAGGTTGTAGGCCTTGCGTCCTGTCAGCTTCTCCAATGAAGCACTTGATAAAAACTGAAATGCGGTCCCCATGAAAATACCTCACGGCCGAGGGTTTTGACAGATCCGGTCAAAGCCCGGCCAGTTTTGTTTCAAAGTGATGTCAGGAAAAAAATTCAATAACAAATAGAAAAGCGGTTAAATCTACGTTTGACTATCATCCATTCTTAACAAGAGTCAATAGAAGATTCGACTCCATGACTACGCTATTTGAAAAAGAGCTTTTATTACAGCCTCTTACGTCTTTGGACTACAATAACATCACCCCATATGGGCCTAAGCACTTGAAATTGTTTGAATGTTAACCGGACAGTAGTGGAATGGTATACTGAGAGATAAAATGTAATATTGCAAAAGATTTGTCAATGAGTTATATAAAAGATTAATTTAAATCATCTTTGATAGCTCAAAGAAACCAAGGCAGACAACCGAAATAATTTGATAAACAAATCTTAAGGATTGTGTAATTACAGTGAAATACTGTTACAAGCGTTTTTTAATTTTAATCTTTCTGGAGATCTCCCCATTTGGGTGAGATCACAGACCGTTAGAATAACTTGTTAGGCTATCAAAACTATCAGCAAGGAGGATTAAAGTGATCGAAAAGCATAGGATTAAGTTTCCAAAGATCAAAGCAGATGACCTTGAACAAGATGAAGAATTTTTCTTTTTAATAGAACCAGATGGCCGGGAAAGAAAACTCCGTTTTCATGAATATGCAGAAATTTACAGAATAAAGGGATTGTATGAGCAATTATTCTATGAACGCCTGAAATGTAATTCTCCAGCAAAGGTCTCGGACTCACTAAAATATTCCCTATCTCAAGTTTATGAAAACCTCTCAGAACTTCGCGTACTGGATTTAGGGGCAGGTAATGGGATGATGGGCGAACAATTGAGGAAACATGGGGTTGCGCGTCTCGTCGGAACGGATATTATTCCTGAAGCATATGAGGCAACTCAACGGGATAGACCTATTATATATGATGCCTACTATGTGGAAGATTTTTGTAATTTAACTGAGGAAAAAAGAGAAGACCTGGCAGAATGGTCATTTAATTGTTTGACTACTGTTGCAGCACTCGGATTCGGAGATATCCCGGCAAGAGCATTTATGGAGGCATTCAATATTTTGCAAAGTAAGGGTTGGATTGCCTTTAATATTAAGGAAACTTTTCTTGACAAAAGTGACACATCCGGATTTTCTGTAGCTATTCGCGAACTGATTCTCTCAGAGTATCTTGATGTATATTACCTTGAACGATATCAACACAGGCTTTCAATGGAAGGTCAACCTTTGTATTATTTTGCCATAGCGGGACGAAAGAATGCTGACATCCCACAAGATTTCTTAACATCAATGGGCATATCAGCCTAACGAATCTGCTTCACAAGGACCGCGAGAAGCTCGCGGCCTGTGAGCAGCCTGTTAGCTTGAGACGAATAAGATGATTAAACCCAATTTCTCGCCTTGGAAGCAATGGAAAGACAGGGAGGCATTAAAGGATATACGGTCTTTTTGCCTTCGAAAAACTCAATATAGGCCTATTTCAGAGGGCAGAATCGACAATTATTCGTTCTATATCAATTACTTCCCGTGGCTCGACCCCACCCCCAATCCAATTCCTGTTCTTGTTCCGTATTTACTTTATAGACGTTCATCTTCCCTGCGTATTCTTCAGACAGTTCTTTCAGGATAGTGGCCACCATTTTGCAGGGCTGGCACCAATCGGCATAGAAATCAATGATGCATGGCAATTCGCCCTCAAATTTCCAATTTTGGTTTTTCTCCCAGTTGAATATTTTTTCCAAGAATGTTTCTTTCGTCAGATGTTCAGTCATGATGCCTCCGCATTTTCAGGTTGGAACCCATTCGTGCTCAAAGAGCATTTGTGGATGAGGACTGATGGAGA
>CAYYPQ010000066.1:7663-16949 GCA_964473615.1 uncultured Desulfobacteraceae bacterium | reverse complement strand
ACCCCGGACCCCCTGAACCCCATTCAGGTGCGCTTCCAGACTGCGCCACGTCCCGAAGTATCTTTTTTCAGTATTATAGTACTCTTTTCCTTTGTCAAGTGATAAAATACGTGAGGAAAAGGAGGTTGTAAGAATGAAGGATCAAGGACCTATCAACGCTCTCGTACTAGAAAGGGAAGCGTCTGTTACTGAAAAAGTCACAGAAATTCTCAAAAAGAGATCATATATGATAGCAACTACCTCTAAAAAGGAAGAGGCCCTGAGTCTCTTAAAAGAAGGGCTTTACCCATTAGCGATTGTTGGAGAACTGGCGGGGAGTCATTCCCTTTTCGAGTTCATGAGAGAAATCATCATGACATCTCCGATGACATCCGTCATACTCATTACCGATCTTTCCAAGGCAGAAGTTCATGAAAAGGCGGAAGGATATGGAATCCTGGGACACGTTAGCAGAGCGATTCAATCAGAAGGCCTGATTCCTCTTCTTGATGGTTTTGAAAAGATTTTCAAATCGTTACCTCAGGCATAAGACGCCCTCCCTCCTCCTACCATAGTTTGCCCAAATTTTTTCAACGCAACCGGCCTGAACTTGATGAAAGGATGCACAGAAAACTGTGCGGCCTGTAATCTCCTTTGTGCACATCCTGTCCCTGCCTCTCAATCGAACCATCGAATTCAAGATAGTTCTAAGGACATGTTTTTCCTATCTTGCGTCTTAAATATCCAACCAGACTATATGCGTCGTATTTCAGAAAGACAATAATTCAGGCCTTATTTTTGCTATTAACGCATTGCCTTGTTTTCGGCACGGAAATTGATGGAATTTTTTTCATTTGCATTACCGGAAATATCGTAATGTTTAGCACTTTGAAACAGACGTATTCATAAGACGGGGTGAGGGATGTTTTTCGACACGCCAAAATCCTTCGCGTACTGCGCCTATCATAATTTGTAAGGGGTAAACTGCCAATAGATAAGCGCACGTAGCACGCCCGCACCAAGACATACAAGTGTCTGGGTGATATGCCACGACCTATAATTACGTCGCTTTGTGCGCCCTGGTTTTTGCCGATCCCCTCATTTTTTGGCGAGGAAAAAATGTCCCTCACCCCGGCCTTTTTCAAAGATTTAACTGTTACGAAATATCCTACCTCATTCGAATTGACATAGCCACCATGAGCCGCCCAGACTGTATCAGTAATAGGAACATCAAAATAATCGCCACCTATGTCAGAAGCAAGACGGGCACCTTCCATACCCTGTTTGAAGGGCTCACATATCCTTCTAAAGAATATCCTTCAGCAGAAGACTTCTTTATGAACGAAGACGAATGGACCACCTATGACAACTTCAGCAAGATCTTTAAAAAGGCCAGAGAATTGGTGGATGAACCATTCTTTTCTTTTTTCTGTGGTGCCTCATCGGTAAGACTTCGCTCATGGGGACGCTACCATTACTTTGTGAAGGTCTTTGCTTCACCCAACGAAGGCTTTAAGAGACTTCCATTTTTTAACAAGAATTTTAACGACACCAAAGAGATCGAAATAATCCTGCCACCCACATACGATAGTCATCTCAAGAAGATAAGGACTATACTAAAAATTCGGCTTCACCATGATATTGATCCCCATCAAGATTACATAACCGATCCATATCTCCGAGGCATTGTTTCATATATTCCTACCATTTGGAATCTCCCCCCGGCATCCATAAAACAACCCTTGAACCCTTATAATCCAGAAATCCTGTTCAACCGAGAGCCCGAGTTTCTGCCATATAAGCTCGATGTCAAAATCGAAGATAATATTCTGACCATCATGGACCCCAATCTCCGTGAACGCCGTAATATAGGTGAAAAGGTCTTTTTGTTGCCTGAAGCAGTTAACGGCAAGGAGGTCTTCCTGGGCAAATACACAAAGTGGGCCCCTTTTTGTCCATCAAACGGGGACGGCAAGAAAGAGGCGATTCTTATTACCTGCACAATCCGGAGCAGCGATAGGATCCTCTTCAAGGCTGGTGAAATATTCATGGCCCCATACTTTATCCTTGATGTCTTATATGAACGCCTTTCCCTCCGGCAGCGTTTGACTCGGATTTGCAAAATCAGGGTGGCACGTAACGATTCTGAGAGAGATATAATTGAAACTGTCGAGCAACTGAGAGAAAGCATTAAGGCCAAAAACAAGGCATATCAGGCCCTAGAAAAAAGCAATGCGGAATTGAGAGAGGCAAAAGATCTCTTGGACGAATATGCCCAGGAACTGGAGCTGAAGGTGGAAAATCGTACCGTCGAACTGCGTAAGGCGCAGGAAGATTTACTTCACCTAAACCGCAACCTCGAATCAAAGGTAAAAAGCCAGGTCATCCAGCTTGAAAAGTATAATGAGCTTCGGCGTTATCTTTCGCCAAAACTAACCGAAAAGATCCTTTCCGGTGACCACACCTTTGATACCGAGCCAGAACGAAAGACCATGACAGTAGTCTTCACGGATATCAGGGGTTTCTCAGATCTGACAGACAGCCTGGAACCTGAAGAGATATTTCATCTGCTAAATAGATATCTTTCTGAGATGGTCAATATTGTCTACCGGTATGACGGTACATTAAACAAGATCATAGGAGATGGGCTCCTGATCTTTTTTGGTGACCCGATTCCCATGGAAGATCACGCTGACCGGGCGGTCCGTATGGCCATTGATATGCAAAAGAAAGTAGCGTCCTTGAGGGATGGATGGCTCCAATATGGCTATGACCTGGGTCTTGGAATAGGGATCAATACAGGATTCATGAGTGTCGGAAGTCTGGGCTCTGACATACACAGGGACTATACGGTGATCGGAAACCAGGTCAATGTGGCAGCAAGGCTCGAATCACTCGCCAAGGCGGGCCAGATTCTCATCAGCCAGAGGACATATAGCAAGGTAAAAAATCTGGTTGATGTAGAAGAGATGGGCAAAATAAGGGTCAAGGGGATTCACAACGCTATAAAGATCTTTAACGTAACCTGGTGACGGTACTAGTCGCTTCGATCCTTTACCTTATCCCCCTTTATAATCCTGCTCTCCCAAAATATAACACTCAAAAATTCTTGACTAATCAAGTTGACATAACCTAGATTAGTTCCCAGCTTCAGCCACAGAGAATTTTTATAATTGTTTGGCACTTTGAAACAGACGTATTGCTAAAATGGGGTGAGGGGTGTTTTTCGACACGCCAAAATCCTTCGCGTACTGTGCCTATTATAATTTGTAAGGGGTGGACTGCCAAAAGCTAAGCGCACGTCACACGCCCGCATCAAGACATACAAATGTCTGGGTGGATATGCCATGTGCGCTATAACTGCGTCGCTTTGTGCGCCCTGGTTTCTGCCGACCCCCTCATTTTTTGGGGTGGAAAAAAATGCCCCTCACCCCAGCATTTTTCAAACATCTAAAGTGTTACAGAATTTTTAAGATAATTGGCATGTGAAATATTTCCAGGAATTTCTTTAATTGACCCAGCAAGGAGACATGAATATGGAAGGATGGACCGAGGAAGAAATCAGGAATAAGGATTTGATGGCACCATGTGGGTTATATTGCGGAACCTGCGGGGTTTACATCGCAACAAGAGACAACAATGAAAAATTCAGGGCAATCATGGGGAACCTTTACGGAACAAAGCCTGAGGACACGGAATGTCTCGGTTGCATGCAACCTGAGCCGGCGGAGAAGCATTACGCTTGGTGCAAACAATGCGAGATAAGGGATTGCGTAAAATCAAAGGGATACTATTCCTGCCATCAATGTGAGGAATGGCCGTGCAGCAGGATTGAGAGTTTTGGCTTCGCCGCCGGCGTGCGAGTGATGAAAAAAGCTATTCCAATATGGCGGGAAAAAGTGGCCGAGTACGGTGATGAGAAGGGCAGTGTGGAATGGGCCCGGGCGGAATGCGAACGCTATCACTGTCCGTCGTGCGGTAAACCGCTTTTCAGGGGTGCACAACGCTGCAGGGCCTGCAAAAAGCCCGTAGCCGATGAACTGGACGGATCTCTCTGAACCAGAGAAAACCACAGCCTAATCGTTTTAGTTCGGATTTGAAATACCGATCAATTTCCATTTTTACGTTTTACGCTCTCATAACACCACAATATGAGTCATGTGTGGCCCCTTTCCCATTTTTTTGGGCCTATCTGAATAAAGAGAAAAAGGAGAGGCCAGATAAAACCATAATACAAAATGGCCTTGACTATTTTGCAGTATTGGCTAAAATAGCCATATGAGATATATTGCAAAATATGTTATTGAAGATTTGAAAAAAAAGATGGTTTTCGTGGGCGGCCCCCGGCAGGTTGGCAAAACCACACTTGCCAAGTCCATACTTTCAAACAAATTTTCTGCTGGGCGTTACCTGAACTGGGATTATGATGAAGACCGACAGGATATTCTGAAAAAAAGGTGGAGCGAGGATAACACGTTACTCGTGTTTGATGAATTGCATAAATTCCCGAGATGGAAGAGGTGGATCAAGGGGATTTATGATGTGTCCCACGAAAACCATTCATTTCTCATTACTGGTTCTGCTCGTCTTGATATTTATCGTCGAGGGGGCGATTCATTAATGGGCCGTTATCATTATTGGCGTTTGCATCCATTTACGCTTGATGAAATTCCAAAAGGCTTCTCTGCCAGGGAGGCTTTTCGACGTCTTATGACCGTTGGTGGATTCCCAGAAGCGTTTCTCGACGGAGATGAGCGTTCTGCGAGGCGCTGGCGAAGGGAGCGTTTTGATAGAGTTCTCAGGGAGGACGTCCGGGATCTGGAATCCATCCGCAACATCCAATTGCTTGGCCTGTTTCTGGATTTGCTACGCCATCGGGTTGGTGGGCTTCTTACGCTATCCAATCTTGCAACTGACTTGCAGATTTCTCCTAAGACGGCTAAATCGTGGCTGCAAGTTTTGGAAAGAATGTATCTTGTTTTCGCTGTTCGCCCCTTTACTAAGTCCTTGCCCCGGGCGGTATTGAAGCCTCCAAAAGTATATTTTTTCGATAATGGCGATGTCTTTGGAGACGAGGGCGCTCGTTTTGAAAATCTTGTTGCCACGTCCTTGATCAAACGGCTGCACTTTCTTGAGGACCGGGAAGGTTATCGCTATGAATTACGATACATCCGTGACAAGGAGGGCCGGGAGGTTGACTTTGCTGTCTTAAAGGACGGAAACTTGGAAGAGTTGATTGAGGCAAAATACTCTGATGAAAACATTTCTAGATCGCTTCTATATTACGCTGAACGGCTGAGACCAATCAGAGCCACGCAAATCGTAGCCAGCATAAGAAGACCCTATGATCAAGGCCGGATTAAAGTCACTGATCCAATTTCCTATTTTCAGAAAAATATCTATTTCAAATAGAAATGGCGGCGTCTTTCGATTGTGCAATAGGGTATGCGAAGATTAGCTCGACCGGATGGTTCAGGCGTAATGCTCACCTACTAGGATATTTTTGGCTAAGTGGGTTACTGAATGGAGAAGGCCTTATTTTATATGTAAAATCCTTTATTGGGCGGTGAATGCGCTTGCGGGACGACCTTAGATAGTAAAATAATTACACTTTTGGCTGAGGTTATTTGATTATTTAAGGTCCCCCATACTCCGCATTAGCACTGGAAATCCTTTCTATTTATCTTTAGTTTGTTGGATATTGGCTATGATTCATTTCGATTCAGATGATTTTAAAAATGCTCAAACGTGCGCTCAGCAGGCTGTGGAGTTATCACAACAAACTGATGAGAAAGGGGTAGAAGCAGAATCATCGATCTGACTGGGAAGGATATTAGGGAAAGCAGATCCAGCCCAAGTTGATAAGGCAAAGGAATGTATTCTCAATGGAATCAAAATTTTTGATGAATTGAATATGAAACCATTTTACTCTCAAGGGTATCTCTTTTTGGGAGAACTTTATGAAGGTACTGGCCAGAATGAAAAGGCATTAGAAAACCTAAAAAAAGCTGAGGGTATGTTTCAAGAAATGGGAATGGATTATTGGCTGGGCAAGACGCATGAAGTCTTGGGGAGGCTAAAATCAAATAACTCTGCTATTAAAATTGAACAATGAAAGCCCGAAATATTCAATGTTTGTATTTGTAAGCTTCGACGGAGTCCTTGACGCCCGGCTTTGCCTGCTTGCGAAAGAAGCTGGATGAACAAAAGACTTAATGAGGAGTCTACTATGGATAATCTGAGGGAAATCGTTTTAGACCAGGTGAAATTGGGTGGTGCATGCGCCTGCGGCATTGCCACGAAGGAAACACTGGCCGGCGGGCCGGAGTCGACGGACTTGGCCAAGGTCCTTCCTGGGGCAAAGTCGGCTGTCAGCTTCGCCTATCCTCTCGATACAGAAGCCATCGATCTTTTCATCTCCAAGAAGGACCGACGGCTCCATGAGCGGAACAACATCGATGTCAATCTCTTGGCCAGCGGCGGCGCGTTGAATCTGGCCGGTTATTTGGAAATGAAAGGGTACCGCTCTTTTCCCGTTATCGCCAATAATTATTATCGCACGGATACACCCGGTGGTGCGCTCGACATGATGCCGGATATTTCCCAGCGCTACCTGGCGGTTCGTTCCGGGGTCGGATACTTTGGCCTCTCAGGCAACGTAATTATACCCAAGGAAGGCGCGGCCGTCATCCTGGGTGCGGTGGTGACAACGGCCGAACTGGAGCCCACTGAACCGCTGCCTCCGGAAGATAACTATTGTGATAACTGCCGGCTGTGCATGGCTTCCTGTGCCTCGGGAATGATGGATAAAGAGGATAAGGTGACAGTGACTCTGGGAGGAATTGATTTTGAGTATTCGAAGCGAAGAAGTTACTTGCGGTGCGAATATGTGTGCGGCGGATTCACCGGGTTACATCAGTCCGGCAAATGGTCGACTTGGTCGCCCGGCCGCTTCCCAATCCCGGAAAAGGATGAAGAATTCCTTCCCGCCTTGATGAACGGTCTGGCCAATTACAGCCAGTGGCCCGACATGGGGGGCGGCTACTACCATGTGCTGTCACCCCACAAAATGTTTTTGACCTGCGGCAACTGCCAACTGGTCTGCCATCCCGATTTGGAAGAGAGAAAACGGCGGCACAGATTACTGACCGAAAGTGGCGTGGTTGTTCAGAATGAAGACGGTTCTCTAGAAGCCGTACAGCAGGAAGAGGCCAAACAGCGGATGGAAGGCCTGCCGCAAGAGCGTCGGGCGTTATATGAAATGGTCTGAATCGAAAATCACACGCGAGTTCTGCAATGACATTAGGAAAAAGGTGATAATCAGCAAAAGGGACGAGATGGTTGCAACCCTCTTGTCCAATGTCCAGACCTGCCCCATTTACATTTATTCAATGTGGATTGGCCAGGTTACGGGACAGGGTCCGTAATCATATCCTATAGCAAAAGGCGAAATAATTATAAAGCTGCCGGTGCTTTTGATCCCAATTCCAACGCCCACGACTCCTGTATCGTAGCCAACACCTATCGAAACAAATTGATTTATCCCTCCAATTGTTATGCCTATATTTTTACCGGTAATACATTCTGGATCCCCAGAATGTATTATCTTCCAGCCGATCCCTAACGTTAGTGACCTCGACGGAAAAAGGCCTATGCCCCCTTTTTCACATTCACATGGCTCTTGAGCAAAAGCAAGGTTTCCGCAGGCAAGAAAGCCCAATAACAATAAACCAGCAACAAGCCTTTTCATGCTATAGCCCTCCTTCTATCATAGTCTGCTGTAATTGGGTGAGTGTTGATAAAACGAGACTAATGGTATCACCTTAATGAATGAAGTCAACTCAGAAGAACAAATGGGCGCAGGCATTGACATGGGATAGATTTCTCTGTATGTTTATAAAAGGCTGAAAGTTCGGATAATTGCCGGTGCGTAAAGAAATAAACAACCACTTTACGGTTTATCCGGCTTAGGGTAAGGAGGGAAACCAATGAAAGAGATAAAATGGTTGAAAGGATTTTGTCCCATGTCAAGACCTGACCCCATTTATAAAAAGGGATGCAAATGGTAATGAACCTCAAGAAGGCAGCGTTATTCGCAATAATAGGTATGTCTTCCTCTTTTATTGTTCGAACCCTGGGCACCCTTTCACCCAAAATATTTATAAATCTCCCATTGGTCCGGGTAGCCATAATGGTGCACTTACTTGCCAGTTTGACCTTGGTGTTCTTCTTCATTTCATTTTATAGCGTCCATGTACAGACAAAAAAGCAACCTCTGAAAAATGCGGCCATGTTGGCCGTTATCGGTTCTTCCGTTCCCCTATTGCTCCATATCAAGAGTCTTTTACTTGTGTTTGATGCACACATGCTTCCGCTTTTGTTTATGTATCATCATATTGATGCAGTAGTACCGTTAGTAAGCTCGATAGCCATCTTACTTTTCTTTATTATTTACTATAGAGAAATGCCACACAAGGAAGGACCAAGGCTGAAAAAGGCCGCGAGATCAGCAATCATAGGTTTTTCTGTTTTTGCGTCTTTACAGGCCTTCGTATTGTTCAATTATCTTTATTCCGGGCAATTGAGATGGCTCTCACATTTATCCAGAAATATTGCATTGGGGTTTATGCCAATAGTTTTGTTTGCCTTCATTGCTGTTCTCTATTTCTTTTTTACATTCTACCGGACCTATGAGCCATCAAGAAGACTGGAATAGAATTGGGGACAAATGGGGACTTAGTCATGAACGTAAGGATTCCTGGTGCCTTTCTAACACATTTTCTTCCTCAAGTTCCACGCGGGTGGATTCAAGAAATCGACTCACCATGTTGAAATAGCTCACGCAAAGGATAAGTTCCGTGGCGCCGCGGATACCATAGCGATCCAGGATCATGGTAATGGCCTCGTCACTGAGCCTCACGTCACGGCTGATCTCATCGGCAACACGACACATAAGGTTGCCCTCCTCATCCAGGGACGTAACCGGGTCCTCAGCGGCGATTTTTGCTATCTCATTTTCCGTTGCGCCGACTGCCTTGGCAAAAGTGATATGCTGTGTCCATTCGTAGATGGAATGCGTCACATGCGCGACTCGGAGCACAGCGATTTCACGTTTGCGCGGATCGAATTCGCTCCCGAACAAGATGGAGGTTGCCAGTTCTCCTATCCCCTTAAAACTGGCAGGGGCGTTTGCGAACATTCTAAACACGTTCAGAGGTGGGGCCGTGGAAAGTACTTCCTTGATATCAGAGGGAAGGCTGTCATCGTCCGGGAGTGGTATATGAGGAGGCATGGTTTTCTCCTTTCG
>CAYYPQ010000066.1:0-7563 GCA_964473615.1 uncultured Desulfobacteraceae bacterium | reverse complement strand
AGAGCGACTAAAACAGATCATCGAGATCAGAGTCCCCTCCCCCGGGCATTTCACCATGTTCCTGCAGATATTGCTGGATCAATTCACTCTCTCTCTTTGAGTACATCTTATCTTCTTCAAAGTCAAACCTGGATACGTTGGTATTCTCTTCCAAGGCCTGCAGCAGATCCTCCCTCAAGTTGGCAGTCCCTCTTATAGCAACAATATTGTGATCCTCATCATAGAGTTGAAAGACGCCTTCCGAAACCGGAACTCGATCCACATTTTCCTTGTTGAAGGCCAGTATCTTTTCAGGCGGCAGAGGATTGCCTCCCATATGGAGGCGCAAATCGCACTGGAGACAACGCCTTGCCTCTTTCATCGCTTGCTCGTCACCATAGGCCTGGCACACCTCCTCAAATCCCTCGCATCCGGCCCCTAATTCCAACTCCGGTGGCCTTTCACGACGCCATTGGGCAAAGTCTTGATCCCTGCCCAGGTACTGGCCTGGTTTCTCTCTTTCAAACAAGACCTCCTCGATGTCTCCGGTGCCTCCCAAGGCCTTATCTATTGATGATGCGGCGTTTCGCCCTGCAACAATGGCATGAATGATGGATCCGGGAAGTTCTACCACGTCGCCTCCTGCAAAAACCCCCTCCATCCCTGTCGCAAGGGAAATCTGGTCTACGACAATTAGACCTATTTCTACAGAAATCGAGCCATCATCTTCCAAAAAGGAAAGGTCCGTTGACTGGCCCACGGCCATGATAACTTGATCGGCATCTATTTTGTCCTTCACGTCTCCATAGACCAGACAGGTCCTGCCCTCATCATCCAATGCCGTGGAGCACTGAACCACCTCAATACCCGTGACCTTGCCATCCCTGCTCAAGACCTTATGGGGAGCCCACGAAGTCAATAATCGAATCCCCTCGGCCATGGCCATCTCCACCTCCCATTCATCGGCGGGCATTTCATCCCGCGTCCTGCGGTAAACGACACTGACCTCTTTAGCGCCCAATCGAACCGCTGAGCGAGCCACATCAATGGCCACGTTCCCACCCCCGACAACAACAACTCTTTTTTTGAGATGTACCATCTCACCTTCGGCCAAACCCCTCAAAAAATCAATTCCCCACAAGACATCAGGCAAATCCATTCCGTCAACCGAAGCATGCCTGCTCAACTGGGCTCCAATGGCCAGAAACACGGCATCAAAACCATCTGCCCTGAGCTGGGCAAGCGTAAAGTCATTCCCCAGTGCCTGATTCGGCCTGAACTCTATACCTATCTCCAATATATCCCTGATTTCCCCATCCAGGATATCACCGGGAAGGCGGAAAGAAGGGATACCATAGCGCATCATCCCACCCGGCTTTTCCCTGGCCTCAAACACGCTGACCTCATGTCCCTTCTTCCGCAGATAGAAGGCCGCAGTCAGGCCGGCAGGGCCGGATCCCACAACGGCCACCTTCTTTCCCGTATCGCTTTCCATCTTCGAACTGTTCTTCCATACGCCCCTATCTCCATCAGCGGCATACCTCTTCAGGGCACAGATTGATATGGATTCGTTCACCTCTTGTCTTCGACAGGACTGCTCACATGGGTGAATGCATACCCGTCCCAGGATTCCGGGCAGCGGAACCTTTTCCCTGATCACGGCATTGGCCTCGTCCCTCTTTCCCTGGGCGATCAGCCTCAAGTACGCCGGCACATCAACATGGGCCGGGCATGCCTCGATGCAAGGGACGATATCCTCTTTCTTCTTGCCAGGGGGACCTAATTTATCCCTCAAGGCCCCTGTGGGGCAGACCTCAACACAGGCACTACAAAACTTGCATCCGGACCCTTCAAGCGTGGCCGCCAGGCTACCGATCTGAACCTGCCCATTAATATCATAGACAAAGCCAATGGCCTCAACTCCTCTCAAATCACGACACGCCCTAACACATCTCGTGCAGCCGATACACAGGTTATAGTCCCTAATTACAAGAGGTCCCTGATCCAGGACTGGAAAATCCGTGGGCACCCATTTTGGCATAGCATCAGAAATCCCAACATAGTTGGCTACCCTCTGTAATTCACAGTGTCCAAAAAGAGGGCAGCATCTTTCCCTCTCTGGAACATTGGTGGAGCATTGAGTTCGGCTGCACCCCTCCTGCTGGGCACATGTCAAGCAGGCGTGTGGATGACCCGCAAGGATTTGAATCAGTTTCTCTTGTCTCCGTGACCTGATTCGCTCATTCTCAGTGATGACCACCATACCTTCTCTAACTACGGTTGAGCATGAACCAACCAGGGAATCTTCACCTTCCACTTCCACAACACACAGACCACAGCCCCTGCCCAACTCATCGGGCATTGCATTTTCGATCCTACGGTCACCTTGGTAGACCGCCTTGACTGAGCCAATCCCCATAGCCGGTGGTAAATCAGTGTGGTGACAAAGGACCGGAACGTATATGCCCGCACCACTGGCCGCCTCCAAGATAGTCGTCCCCGTGGGGACTCTGAACTCTTGCCCATCAATGGTCAGTTTTATGTCATTCATGATCTAGTCCTCAAGCCAATATAACCGGCGTATATTGCAAAAAAATACCGCAAGGACGCACAGGATTCCACGAATGAAAAGACTTTCTCCTATAGCGTTGCGGCAAAATCATCTAAAAATTCGACCCTGTAAGGGCCGGCCTTGGCTTTCCCCCAAGGGGGCTTGTTTACTCGCGTATCTCCAGAGTGCCCAAAGTTAAGGAATTTTATGTTATTTTACTGAATAGAAGAGCGAAGCTCCGCATTAATTTTAGCTCACTTTAGTTCACTTCGGGCTTTAGCTCACTTCCTCACTACCACGAATGCGAAATCGCTCCGGCCTTGCATGACTCCACACAGGGAAGTGCAGGCCTGTTCGATGTGGGTTTGCAAGGGTTACACTCATATTTCAATTTCTTTTTTTTCTCTGCAACGACCATTGCCACGGGCTCATCCCGCAAAGGATCGTTTGGGTCTTCATCTACTACCACAAAGACATTGGCAGGGCAGGCGCCGACGCAATTATTGCAGCCATCGCACCTATCTGTATCAATGGTAATAAAATAATCACCCGAGGCATCCTTGTAACCATAATTTGCTAACATCTATTCACCTATTTTTTTCTTCCCTTCCCCTTCTGGCACAGGGCATACCCGAAAAGGGCGGCACCCGCGGCGCCAGCGATCTGCGTATCCCACTTGGTTTTCATACACTCAAGGCCAATCAATGGCATCAGTCTATCAATCACTCCCCTGTTCTTTGCCATACCGCCGGTGATTGCAAATTCAGGGGTTACACCAATCCTCTCAACAAGGGAGTAGATTCGTTCTGCCATGGCCCTGCAATACGCTGCCAGCACCTCTTCTGTGCTCCAGCCCTTTCGCAAAAGACCTGTGGCCTCAGATTTGGCGTAAACCACGCATGTACTCGATACAGCAGCGGGCTCTTCTTTTACCTCAAATGATCGGTCACCAACCTCAGTAATAGATACACCCAAAAGGTCGGCAAAGACCTCCATACCACGGCCTGTTCCTGCCGCACATTTATCGTTCATCAGGAAGTTTGTTACCTTGCCTTTGCCATCGCACTGGATCGCCTTGATATCTTGTCCCCCTACGTCCAAAACCGTGCGGACCGCAGGACCGTAAATGAAATTGGCCCCTCTGGCATGGCATGCTATCTCAGTAATGGATCGGTCGGCAAAGGGAACGTTTACACGGCCGTAGCCGGTTCCTATACAATAATCCATCCTGTCCGCGGGTAAATCCGTGGCCTCCAGGGCATAGTTGAGGGCATTACTGGCGCTATCAGGGCTGTCAGAGCCGGTACGCATGTTCGCATAAGCAAAAACCTGCCCGTCCGCCATAATTGTGGACTGGGAGCTGACAGAACCAACATCGATACCCACGGTGATGAATCTGGCATCTCTCCAGTCCATATCAGGATCCTTCCAGTTGGATTCCGTCCACCTCCAGAATTCTTGCTTTTTTTCTTCAGCCATTTCCATATCCTCCGGACACCATATTTATTATCTCCCCATCAGGCCTCTTTTGCAGCCACAACGGCAGCGCCAACGGCCGCCCCATACTCCGGGGCATCAGGCACATAGAGATTCTCCAGCTTCAGCTCTCGTTTCATGGCCTTCACAAATCCTGGATTATGACCCACCCCGCCGATCATTACCACATCCTTATTGACGCCGACCCTCCGGATCATGGATACGATGCGGCTTGCCATTGCATCGTGTATTGCCTTGCTAATATCCCGCTTTTCTGTCTTGGCGTGGATCAGCCCAACGACCTCTGACTCCGCAAATATAGCACACTGGGCGTTCATGGGTATCTCCTTGTCCGATTTGAGGCTCAACGGGCCCATCTCTTCAAGGTCTACCTCAAGTGCACGCGCCATGGCCTCGATAAAGGCACCGGCACCAGCAGCACACTTCTCATTTATGGCAAAATCCATCACATTACCCTGTTCATCAATCTTGACGGCACGACCCTCTTCGGCGCCCACATCCGCAACAGTCCTGGAATTGGGGAAAAAATAGTTGGCTGCCTTTGCCATGGCCTTGATGTCGTTGACCTTGTTATCTGCTATTTCGATCGCATTTTTACCCGAGCCTGTGCCACCGATCCTCTCAATGTCATCCCTTGAAACCCCTGCTTCTTTCAAGGCCCCTTCAAGGGATTTGTTAACCGCCTTTGCCTGATCGAAACCAGTCAAAACCGAGGCCTTACCTATTATCTCACCATCTTTCATAATAATGGTCTTGGTATTCTTGGCGCCGCAATCAATCCCTGCAGTTATCATTTTCCACAAACCCCCTTCGAATCAACTATCTTCCATTACCGATTTAGAGGACGGGCTTCAATCTTTTTTGCCTATTTAGCCTGCCGGTCTCTTTAGCCCCATACTTTCCATAAATATGTCGATACGATTAATAGTCGCCTGCTCATCAAATTCATGTTCATCACCCATATTCCCTTCGTAGGTCATGACCTTGTTACCCCTCTCCAACAAGCCGAGACGATTTTCCGCAATGCCCATGGAGAGCCCTTCGCAGCCCCTGTTGTAATGAAGGATTATACCATCACACTTCCAGTTCTTGGCAATGGCATCCATCATCTTGGTCTTATAATCAGGATGATAAAAGTGTTGGTACTCGGGCTTGCTCAAATGCCAGTCAGCGAGCATCATACATGCCTCTTCTCTGGTTTCAGGCCTCTTGGCCGGGATGGGTCTTGGTCTTAAGTCATTCTTCTCTTCATCATATAACCACATTCCCTCAAGACCAAAGGTGTACAGGGAACCTATTGATACTGCGCCCCAGCTCTCCAGGTATCGGTAGATCTTCAGGAATCCCCACGGGGGCTGCGTGTCTGTCATCACGCGGGCCTGTTCGTTGGCCACGGCGGCAATGCCCCTATCAACGCGGTCCTTTACCTCATCGTAAAGCTCATCATACAAATCTGCGAATTCCGGGTTCGACTTTTGAAGGGTCCCGAAGACATAGAAGGAATAAATGGACTTCTCGTCCAGAGGCGCCGGGACTGCCATATTCAGCAGGCAGATATTGGCCCACTTGTTTGTTGAGCGGATATCATTCCACGCCGCCTCAAAAAAAAGTTCATCGTTGTACTCCCTTCCCGTCACCTTCTGCATCCATTCAATACCATCCAGCAACTGGTCGGCCACATATCTGACCCGGTGTTCATACATCTCTGGTTCAAAAGGGGGGCAGGCCCCGGCCCCCACGTCAACCGCGAAAAGGGGAACATTTCCCCCTTCCAGTTCACACGCATTCTGGTACCACTTGGCGTGAGAACAACAGATGTGTTGACTCCATGCAAAATCGGCCCGTGGGAACTCACCTCCAAGTGCATACTGATTGGTGAGGATTGACCCCCAGTAGTTTCTCATGTATGAGCAGAGATCTCTAGCGAACCCGAAGTTCTCGGCCGCCTCAAGAAATTTTGCGGAGACAGGTCTGTTAAAGGCACAGGTGGCGCCATAGGGTTCTCCTGTAATACACCAGACATCTTCACCCAGACCGGCAGGCACCGCATCAAATGCCCAGGCGCTGCCCATCCAACGGATACCACCCTTATCCTTGGCATCTGAAAAATTCTTATAAAACTTATTCCTCAACTCCTTGGCCTTGTTCCAGCATTTCAAAGGCTCACTAGGATATTTCGACATTGGTTATGCCTCCCATCTTAGGTCTAAAACAGATCATCCTCTGCCTCAAGGGTCTCTAAAAAGGCCTCCACCCTGATCGAAAAAGGCCCTACGGCCGTAGTGACATCGAATTCCAGAAAGTATGTGGGAATCCCATTATCCTCCAGGGACTTTCTTATAAAAGGGATGTCCAGCTCGTGGGGATCACAGAACTTCTGCTGGATAACAATGGCACCATCAACATTGAAGTCTTTTGCAAATTTCAGGATTCTCTGTAGTCTGCTTCTCTGGGGCCAGTCCTTGGAAGGACAGGGAGTCCTGGACACATATCGATCAGCAATGGCCAATAACGGATCATCGAAAGATTCATCCACCTCATCCCAAAAATACCTGGTCGTGGTGCAGTGCTCCTCGATCACCACCGTGGCACCCACAGACTCTCTCTCACCCAGGGTCTCCACCATCTGTATAAACTCGATATCGTCATTCTCGCTCCCCACCAGCATGAGCCTGAGACCGGGATCACGATCAAGCTTCCTCGTCTCCAGTTCTTTCTTGGCCTCCTCGGCAACCGGCAGCCACTCCCGGGCATCAGTAAAAAATTGCGAGCAGCACATGTACATTGCCTCAAGACCGGTTATTGGCGGATTATCCTGTTTCCTGAATTCGTAGATGTCTTTCATCACACGGCGGACCCTGTTCATGAGCTCAATACCCCTCCTGAGGTCACTATCCGTGATCTGTTTGCCGGTCAACTCTTCCAGGCTCTTGATCAATAGCTCATACTCGGCAACAAGAAAAGGGACAGCCCTCGGGCTCTGGACATGGTTGGGCATCACCAGATAGTGGCTCCACCCCGGGTTCTTGTGTATGTCCCATGAGGTATATGCCTGGCGTAGGTGCAAGCACGACTGACCAATCGTTATGCCGTCCAGATAATCATATTTCCCCTTCAGACCCTGGGCCAAGACGTCACGACAGAATGGGCAAAACATGGCAAACAGGTGGGGCTCAGTCACGTCCTGGATCTCGTGAGAGCCGAGGATTCTGACGGGCAGGATGTCAAAGGCATAAAAGATCTCCTCAGGAGAATAGGTACAGAAAAAGCCGACCATTTTCCCTCCCGTCCTCTTTTTCCAGTCTTTTTGGTACTCATGACGAGTCTCATGCCACTCCTGAAATTTCTCAATGGCCATTACAAAGCTCCTCCTCTTAGACCCATTCTCATATGTAAAGAATCCGGGTCCAGAGGGCCCGGCTTTGGCTTGCCCCCAGCGGGGGCTTGTTTACTCGCGTATCTCCAGAGTGACTAAAGTGACCTAAAATGTCTAAAGTGCCTAAAGTTAAGGAATTTTATGTCATTTTACTGAATAG
>CAYYPQ010000065.1:0-17043 GCA_964473615.1 uncultured Desulfobacteraceae bacterium | reverse complement strand
TCATTCGGAAAATATCCGATCATTACATCCTGGAAGGGGCTGATTTCCAATTGGGTGAGGGGCACTTAGAGGCCTCCGGCAGAGTGGGATCGGAATTAGTGACGTTCGATGCCAGACTCAATGGACTGCCTCTCTCTTTACTACAGTCTTTTGGATATCCGGAACTACTGGGTACGGCAATGGCCCGGATTCATGTTGAAGGACGGATGTCGAGTCCGGAGGCAGATATGGAGATTCGAATCAAGGAAATCAAATTGAAAGACCCCATGTTTCAGAAACTTCCTTCGGCAAATCTCTCGGCCCGTATGACCCTCAAAAACCATCTTCTTCAGGCAGCCCTGTCCCTTGAAGATCTGCCAGCGAAACCTGTAAAGGCTGATCTTCATCTACCTGTCACCGTATCCTTTTTACCCTTTGTCTTTTCTCTCAAATCACAAGATAGATTAAAGGGTAAGATTTTCGGAGAAATCAGACTCGAGCGTTTGACCTCATTCTTTTACCTGGAAGATCCTACCCTGGAGGGAAATCTGTTTATTGATCTTGCCATAGATGGTAATATTGAAAAGCCTGAACTCAAGGGTCACGTCCTCCTCTCTGATGGTGTCTATGAACATGCACCAAGCGGCACCATTATCAAGGATATACAGATTCTTGCAAGCATGACCGAGGACAGGCTCACTCTGGAAAAGGCCCAGGCCACGGATGGGGAAAACGGCAAGATTGTTGCAAAAGGCCAGCTCCATCTTCTTCCTAAAAAGGGGTTGCCCCTTCAGATGGAACTTCATCTCGATAACAGTACCCTTGTTCGTCGGGATGATCTGACGGTTACTACCAATGGCAAACTGGATTTATCCGGCTCAATGGAGGAGATGAAGGTCTCCGGCGCTTTCACTGTGGGACCTGCGGAGATTAGCATACCCAAGAGCCTTCCCCCTGAGGTAAAGGACCTGAAGGTTGAAGAGATCAATCTCCCCGCCCAGAGCCCCCGGCTGACACAGAGTTCGCCCCAGAAGAAGGCTGGCAGGTTAAAGCTTGACCTCTCCTTGGAGATCCCGGGAAGGGTTTTTGTAAGGGGTCGGGGGCTTGACTCGGAATGGCGGGGAAAAATTCGTATCACAGGGAGTGAGCGACAACCTGCTGTTACGGGATCACTATCCGTCATCCGCGGACGCTATAACTTTTTTGGGAAACCCTTTTCCCTTACCAAAGGAGATATTTATTTTGGCGGAGAAATCCCCCCATCTCCCAGGTTCGATATGATAGCCGAGCACAAACGTTCAGACATAGATTGCCGTATCCTCGTATCGGGAAACCCTTCAACCCTCACCGTGAGTATGGAGTCGGACCCACCCATGCCTTCCGATGAAATTCTGGCCCATCTTCTTTTCGGACGGAGTGCAACCAATATCACCCCTTTTCAGGCCCTCAGGCTGGCACAGGCCGTAAATTCATTGAGGGGCGGGGGAAGTGGTGGTATGTTTGATTTCATGGATCGTACACGAAGACTTATGGGCGTGGATGAATTTAACATCAACCAATCAGGTGGCAAAAAGGGAGAGACTTCAGCTAGTGTTGGAAAATACATGCGGGATAATGTATATTTGGAGGTTGAGCAAGGCCTGGGGGCTGATACGGGAAAGGTATCTGTTGAGATAGAACTTACGCCCCATATCGCCGTAGAGACGGACATGGGAGCAGCCGGACAGGGAGGCGTCGGGGTAAACTGGAAATGGGATTACTGACTGAAAAAAGCTCAATTGATAGCTGTCAGCAGTCAGATATATACCTAATTCAAGTTATTTCACTATTTAAGGTCGTACCCCATCCCTTTCATTGGTGGCCCCAGTCAAGAAAGCGAATTGGGTGAGGAATTTCTAAGCGGAAGAAATAGGGTCCTAAACCAGGGGAAAGCGATATTTCCAGATTGATTCAACGGTCATCCAGACAACTTCGATGTGTCTCGAAAAGAACTATAAAAGGAGCGTAGGTTTATGAGCTACGATACAGCGCTGAGAGGCTATACTTCGAAAAGGATTGAGGAAATAGAATCTGCAGATATCCTGGTGGGTATCCCTTGCTACAACAATGAGCGGACCATCGCTCACGTAATCCAGATGGTCACACACGGCCTGGCCAAACATTACAAGGACCAAAAGGGTGTGATTCTCATCGCCGATGGCGGTTCTACTGATGACACCAGGGAAGTGGCAAAAGACTTTGAAATCAAGCCCTGGCAAGAAAAGATTATCTCTATTTACCGGGGACATGCTGGAAAGGGTTCAGCCTTTCGATCCTTGTTTGAGACAGCCAAGCGTCTCAAGGTCAAGGCCTGCATGGTTGTGGACTCAGACCTGCGTTCAATCACCAGCGATTGGGTCAAATATCTTCTCGAGCCGATTCTGGAGAAGGACTACCAGTTCGTTTGCCCCGTGTATTCGCGCTATAAGTATGATGGGACCATCACCAATAACATCGTCTATAATCTAACCCGAGCTCTTTACGGTCTGCGCATTCGCCAGCCCATCGGGGGGGAGTTTGCCTTTGTCGGCGATCTAACAGCGTACTATATCGAGCAGGATGTCTGGGATACGGATGTGGCCCGGTATGGCATAGACATTTGGATGACCACCAACGCCATCACCAACAACCTAAAAATTTGCCAATCCAATTTAGGGGTGAAAATCCACGATGCAAAGGACCCGGCTGAGTCCCTTGGACCCATGTTTCGCCAGGTGGTTCACACCCTCTTTGTCCTGATGGAGCAGCATGAGCGAGAGTGGGAAGCAGTCAGGGGGAGCCGGACCATACCTACCTTTGGGCTCCAGGAATTCAGGGAGCCGGAGCCTATCCGGATTGATCTCAGTCACCTGGTGACAGAGTATAAAACAGGCTTTCGGCAGTTCAAAGGCTTGTATCGGGATATATTTAGCCCTGATTGCTTTGAAGAACTCAAAAGGTGCGCTACCAGGGCCAAGACCAAGTTTGTCATGCCTGTCTCAACATGGGTACAGGTGCTCTACGAGACGGCCGCAACGTTCCACCACTGGACCCATAACCGCACCGAACTGGTCAATCTGGTCACCCCCCTGTACCTGGGCCGCGTAGCATCCTTTATCAACCAAACCAAAAATATGAGTTCAAGCCAAGCCGAGGAAGTGGTTGACGAGCAAGCCCAGATCTTTGAGGATTACAAAGATTACCTGATCAAGGTTTGGGAGGAGAAAAGGAAATAGAGACTCACTTTGCTGCGTCTTTTGAACCCGACTGTTCCAAACTGAGGGGTAGGCCACACTGAGGCAGTGCTTCGGCCTAAGCCCAGGTCGAGCCTTTCAAAAATATGGCCATGAGATTCAATGGGGACGTATATCCGAAAAGCTATCCCCTCCCACTCCCTGCTATTCAACACAAAACTTCCCAGGCTAAAAACCTATAGAAAACCAATTTTTCATTCTTTTCACCTGCCCTTCCCAATAAAAGAGATTGTTTTTTGAAAACTCGGAGAGTTTCTTTTCGCCCGGCTGTGACCGTTGATGTCACATGACGCAAGAATAACAAGAAATTTTCTAATTCAGCATTTCAGAAAGAGCAAGGAAATTCAGTTCTTGTCCTTTTCGGCTCCAGGTTTCCAGCGTTCGAATTGCACCGATCTGAAACATAACCGGGGTTCCCCGCGAGAAATCAGTAATGATGAATGAGTGATAGATACGGAGTGCTGACTTGTAATCTAGGGCGCAATAAGTTATTAATATAACAGCTTCGTTGGCACAAAAAGTTCCGGGAGGACAGAAGATGGCATTACATCAAAAGCAGTTGATACCGAAATGTCAGATTTGCGGTGAGGAAAACAGAAATGTTTTACGGCAGGCGGCCCTGGTCAGGCCTGCCGTTTCCGGCTTGATCCGGAAGGAAATCGGGAGCTGGGTCGATCACGGGTGGATTTGCTTAAACGACCTTGAAAAATATCGGAATAGATACGTCCAATCGCTCCTCGTAACCGAGAGAGGTGAATTGGGCACCTTGGAGCAGGAAGTACTCGAAAGTCTGAAGGATCACGAGGTGCTCTCCCGGGATCATGCAGCTGATTTCGAAACAGATCTTACTTTCGGTCAACGGGTCGCTGACCGCGTTGCTGATTTTGGCGGCAGTTGGTCCTTTCTTTTTGTCTTCGGGTTTTTTTTTGCTGCATGGATGGCCGTCAATTCATATCTGCTCGTTGCCCGCCCATTTGACCCGTATCCCTACATCCTCCTGAATCTGATTCTGTCATCTTTGGCCGCGATCCAAGCGCCGGTAATTATGATGAGCCAGAACAGGCAAGAGGCCCGGGATCAGTTGAGGGCACAGCATGATTTTCAGATAAATCTAAAGGCAGAACTGGAAATAAGGCAACTGCACCAAAAAATCGATCACATGCTCTCGGCCCAGTGGGAAAGGCTGGTGGAAATACAGCAAATCCAGATGGAACTCATTAACGAGGTCAAATCAGCAAAATAGCCAGAAACGCCTGTAAAGGCAATGAATCCCCTTTTCAGGGGAAAATTGTTGAGCACAACGAAGCTAAAAGTATCCATTGTCACTCTTGCCGATCGCTTCCAGCACGTATTGTGGAAGGGCAAATGCGGCGTAATGCACTTCCGGGTTGTAGTACCTGGTTCTTATGCCGCTTCTCGCATACCGCTGCCTGAGTGTCTCCACATCGATATGCCTAAGATCCGGATTGTCAGTAGCCCAGGCGAACGCCATGATCCCGCCCACATAGGTCGGTACCGCTGCGGCAAAGAAATGCCAGTCTGTAAAGATATCCGCTAGGAATCCCGCAGTGCAAGCGACCTCCTCCAGCTGGGTAAAGGCAACCCCATTCTGGGTAACCAATACCCCTCCTCGATTCAACCGAAGGCGGCAGGAGGCATAGAAATCTCTTGTGAAGAGCGTATCTCCGGGACCTATAGGATCGGTGGAATCGGAGATGATCACGTCAAAGCGTTCCCGCACATTGTTAACAAAGTGAAGACCGTCATCGATAATTATTTGAACACGAGGGTCTTCAAAGGCCCCTTGCGAGTGGTCAGGCAAATAACATTTTGAGGTTTCTATAACTTCCCGGTCTATTTCCACCTGGGTTATCAGTTGAATTCCTTTGTGCTTGCTGACTTCCCGCAACATCGCACCGTCACCCCCCCCGACAATGAGCACCCGCCTCACGTTCCCGTGGGCAAGAACAGGTACGTGAGTCAACATTTCGTGATAAATGAATTCATCCCGCTCGGTGGTCTGAATGATGCCATCAAGGGCCATAACGCGGCCAAACATCTTGTTGTGGAAAATGACAAGGTGCTGGAGTTCGGTTCCCTTCTCAAAAATCAGTTCATCAACCCTGAACTCCTGGCTGTAACCTCCATACAGGGTTTCAAAGAAAGTCTTCATTGCTGACTATACCCCGGCGTTTCTCAATAATGTTGACTGCCCGTGGAACAAAGGCCCCTTTCAATACGTTGAGGGCCTCCTCGGGCATGGTACCACCACACATGAAAATATCGAAAGCGGCGAAAGCCCTTTCGGGCCAAGTATGGACACTGATATGAGATTCCGCCAGCACTGCGACCCCTGAAATGCCGCCGGAGGATTCAAAGCGGTGCAAATGAATATGCAGAAGCGTGGCGCCTGCCCGCTCCACGCATTCACGAAGCGTCCGTTCCATGAGTGGAAGATCGTTGAGGTTGCTCGATCCCCAAAAATCGATGATCAGATGAAAACCCGCAAACTGAATACCATCCTGGTCAATGAAATGATCGGAAAGAATTTTCTTGGTGTAACCATTGGGAAGCTCGGGGGGCCCTTTTCCGGCAGCTTCCAAAGAAACAGGGCAAACAGACCTCCCGCCGACAAGTCTGGTGGCATTCATCCTGGATAACTCCTCTGCAAACGTCTGAACAGTGATCTCTGCGCCTTTCCAGAGTGGTCCTCCTGGATTCGGCGCTGCTATTGGGTAAGCATAGAGTCCTTTCTTGGTAAGAGTGGATCGATGATGCTCTATAATCCCGGATTAAAAAAAGTGCAAGCAAAATTTCGTTATGAAATTATTCTGTCACTTGCCTGCCTTGAATTCTTCCTTGCTCAATCCATATAATGTCAATGGTGGTCAAATCTGCTCTTGACTCATGTTAGATTTTTGTTCTTAGGCCTTACCAGTTTAAACTGTTTATTTCCTGAAGTATATGTTACACGACCGTTCTCACAACAGCGTCACAGATGAGTGAAGGGCGGACTTGCCCCTTTTTTGAGCGGCTTCCTCTACCCGACCCTTACGGATATCCTCATGTCGGGTTGCGACGGCATACCAAGGTTCAAGTATGTCTGTCATGGTTTGCCTCCTGTTTCACTTACGGGTAGAAAGCGAACTCGATGCCTGGATTCCTCCACCACGACAACAGCGCCTTTCTCCAGTGCCTGTGGGGAATCTTCAAGGACCGTGGGTAGGCGCTCAATTACATGGGGTGTTCGAGTATTTCTGAGGTGAAACAAGATGACGCTCGCCTTTTTACCTTCACTAAGAGCTGCTATATCCGCAAAATCAAGATCAAAATCTACGAGGTAGCCCCCCTTAACGTGTCCCAAGTGCCAGGGCCGGATGCGTATATTAGCGTTCATCGAGGATGGGGAGGTCATCAAGAAGATCGCTTTCTGAAAAGCTACCCCTCCAACTCCCTGCTATTCAACACAAAACTTCCCAGGCTAAAAACCTATAAAAAACCCGAAACCACAATATATTGTGCCGCTTTTTTCCTTGACTCACAAGAGCAAGTTTTCTATACTTTTTCTCCGAAAAAGCAAGGTCTTATCCATCCAGAAAGCGCGTTATCGAAAGGAGAAGCCGGCATAATGGAATATTCAGTCAGTCCTGATGGTGAAAGATTCAAGCTTCCCAGAGACGAGGACTATCTGAAGGAATATGAAAGGCTGGAAAGAATTGTTGATGACAAGCGAAAAGAGGGTTTTGAGATTGTAGTGGTGATGGGGCTTGGTTTTGTGGGGGCCGTAATGGCTGGGGTGGTGGCCGATTCGGTAGATAAGGAGACCGGAAATCCCACAAAGTTTGTTATTGGGATGCAGCGGCCCAGCACTCGAAGCTTCTGGAAAATCCCCCTTTTCAATAAAGGCATATCACCAGTCAAGGCGGAGGACCCGGAAGTCGCACCTATGATTGAGCGTTGCGTTACCAAAAAAAAGACTCTTATTGCTACTTTCACGTATGATGCCCTTAAACTGGCCGATGTCTTGGTGGTAGATGTTCAATGTGATTTCCTAAAGCAGGAACTTGGCGATCTCCGGAGCGGGTATGCCGATATCAGTGCCCTGGAGACCAGTTTCAAAGTAATGGGCGAAAAGATCCCGCCCCACTGCCTTGTATTGATAGAAACCACTGTCCCTCCTGGGACTACTGAGTATGTCGCTTATCCCATTATAAAGAGGGCCTTTAAGGCCCGTGGAATTGACAAGGAACCGCTGCTGGCTCACAGCTTCGAAAGGGTAATGCCGGGCAGAGATTACGTGCGCTCTGTAAGGGACTTTTGGCGTGTCTGTAGCGGGATTAACCAGAAAAGCCGCGAAAAGGTAAGCAAGTTTCTGTCAGATATTATCAATGTCGATGAGTACCCGATGACTGTCCTGGATAAACCGATTGAAAGTGAGACCTGTAAGATTGTTGAAAACACTTACAGGGCCACTATTCTGGCCTTTTTAAATGAGTGGAGCCTTTTTGCCGAAACAAATGGTGTGGATCTTATCAAGGTAATTAAGGCCATCAAACTTCGTCCTACTCACAGCAACATCATCTTCCCCGGTCCCGGGATAGGGGGCTATTGCCTCCCCAAGGACGGTGGATTGGGGCTTTGGGCCTACAAGCACTTGATGGGATTTGAGAACGACATATTCAAGATCACACCGCAGGCGATTAATATTAATGATACAAGATCACTGCATGCTGCCCAGCTTGTACGCGACGCCCTGAGAAACATGGGCAGGATTGTGGCGGCATCACAGATAACTCTTTTAGGGGTTTCGTACCGTGAAGACGTGGGGGACACACGTTACAGCGGCTCTGAGATTATTATCAGGAAACTCGTTGAGATGGGGGCGGAAGTCAAGGCCCATGACCCTTATGTGCGACATTGGTGGGAACTTGAAAAACAGGATACCTATCCGGCGGCCGGTTCAAGCTGGTCTCGCTTCTTTCGCAACCAGGAACACTTTACTGATTTTCACATGACCCATGACCTTGAAGAGGCCCTCAAAGGCTCTGATGCCGTGATTTTGGCAGTTAGACACAAATCATATCTACAACTTTTGCCGGATGACCTGGTCAGGATGGCCGGTGCGCCGCTGGCGGTCGTGGACTGCTTCGGGATATTGGACGATGCAAAGATAGAGCGGTATTTTGAATTGGGCTGCGAGGTAAAGGGGCTGGGACGAGGGCATATTAACAGGATAAAGGATAAGGTCCGAAAAAAGAGGGGCCTCGATGGCGCGTGAAAGATGGGACAAGAGGGCCGGTTTTGTCTTGGCGGCTATAGGCTCGGCAATTGGCCTTGGTAATGTCTGGCGTTTCCCTTATATGGCCTATTCAAATGGGGGTGGGGCCTTTTTCATCCCTTATCTGATAGCCCTGATTACCACGGGCATCCCTTTGATTGCACTTGAATATTACCTGGGGGCCAGATACCAGAAGGGCCCTACAGAGGCCTTTGGTCTTATAAAAAAGGGGACAAATTATATAGGCTGGTTGGCCCTGGGAACGGCCGCAATGATCACCTTTTATTATACCGTTGTAATGTCCTGGGCCGCGAATTATATGTTCCATTCAATCGGTGTCCAATGGGCCGGAAAGGAGAAGGACTTCTTCTTTGGTAATGTCTTGGGCATCACCAAGAGTATTGGTGAAATAGGGGGAATCCAGTGGCATCTGGTTCTAGGCAACTTAATCATTTGGGTCGCTATTTTTTTGATAATTTTTAAAGGCGTCAAAGTCGTAGGAAAGGTAGTCCACTGGACAGTGGCTCTACCCTGGGCATTGCTTTTGATACTTATCATTCGGGGAGTCACCTTACAGGGCGCCGCCAGGGGTTTGGATTTTTATTTAAAACCGGATTTTGCTCAACTGCTAAACCCTGATGTCTGGTTAGGGGCCTATGGTCAGATCTTCTTTTCGTTATCGCTGGGGTTTGGTGTAATGATTGCTTATGCCTCTTATCTCCCAAAGGATTCAGATATAAACAATAATGCCTGGGTTGTCTCATTTGCAAATTGTGCCACATCATTTTTTGCCGGTTTTGCCGTATTTTCTGTTTTGGGGTATCTTGCCTTTACCACAGATCAACCAATAAAAGATGTTGCCGGCGCTGGACCTGGCCTCGCATTTGTCACATATCCAACTGCTATCGCAAAGCTGCCAGGGGGCGCCGGCGTTCAATCTATTTTTGGTATCATGTTTTTCCTGATGATACTGACCTTGGGGATAGATTCCGCGTTTTCTCTTGTTGAAGGCATTGTGACAGGTTTAAGGGATTCTTTTAATTTAGGACGCGAGAAAGTAACATTCTGGGTATGTCTGATAGGCTTCACCGCTGGTCTCTTATATACCACACGCGCAGGGCTCTATTGGCTCGATGTGGTTGATCACTGGATGAACTGGGGCCTCGTTATCGTCGGATTTTTGGAGGCCGTTCTCATTGGTTGGTTTTTCAATATCCGCGATGCCTCCAGTGATATTGATTCAACTTCGGAAATAAAATTTGGTAAACTATGGATCATCTCCGTGAAATACATAACTCCCCTGGTGTTATTGATCATTATCATTTCCAGTATTTTTAAGGAATTGAAGTCCCCTTATGAACGCTATCCCATCTGGTCTTTGATGGCAGGGGGATGGATACCATTAATCAGTCTGCTTTTTATCGGGTTTTTCATGCAAAGGCTGAGGGATATCCCGACGATGAACGAAAAATTTCCACGATTCATAGGATGGCTAATTGGTTATTCAGGTCTAATTGTTGCTTTTCACATGCTTTATGTTGCTGACAATCTAATAACCCCAATAATAATATTGGTCGGCTCTGTGCTGATAGGATCACTTATTATAAGAACAGTCAACAGACAGAATATGGATGTCCCTTCAAAATAGGCGGACAGATGAGTGCCTCAGCAATAATAATGGGGATAGTTGTCTTTTTGATCTTAGGCGGTGGTATGTTTTATGGGCTAACGAAGATGAAAAAGAATTCTACTTAGGGTGTCCTGACTGATGTCCCTGGGGCCTTTTTCCTGTTTCAATTACAAAGGCTGATGGCCCAGCGACCAGGCTGATGCCGTTTTCCAATTTTATGACATAGAATTCAAACTCTGACTCGGTCCTTTCAATAATCTTTCCTTTTACCCCCTTATACCCCTTGGTCATTACGATCGGCGTTTCTGGATTTATCATATGTCTTTCTCCCCATATAGAACGGAATACCCTGGGAACAAAAAGGGCCTCTTTGTTTCCATCAAGACATGGATTACATGTCTAAAATAAGGAATTGCCTGAAGTGGTGCTTTCGGATAAACTACCTCAGGATGAACCTAACGTAAAGCGATATTTGATTTTCATCAAATGTTGGCCTTAGACCTGGGCCTTTTTCTTTGGAAGGGAGAAAGAAACATGACCAAAATTGCCGCAGTGCAGATGAAGGCGGATTTTGCCAATGTTGAGGCCAACCTGAAGGCCGCCGAAAGGCTTGCTTCTCAGGCCTTTCTTGAAGGCGCCAAGTGGGTTATCCTCCCGGAGTTTTTCACTTCAGCAATGGGTCTCCACAAGATGATGGTCAATGTCGCCCAGCCCGTTGAGGGCAGGCCCATGCAACTCCTTAAAGATTTGGCCTCCAGACATAACGGCGTTGTTGGAGGCTCATTTATTGCGATTAGAGGAGAGGATGCGTTCAATACCTTTGTGCTGGCGTTTCCGGACGGCACCACCTACTTCCACGATAAAGATCAGCCCACAATGTGGGAAAACTGTTATTACATTGGTGGCACTGACGATGGCGTGCTTGAAACCAGGGATGGTAATGTAGGTGTGGCCCTATGCTGGGAGTTCGTTCGAACCAGGACCGCTCAGCGCCTGCTGAACAGAGTGGACTTTGTTGTGGGTGGTTCTTGCTGGTGGACATTGCCGGAGAAGCGCCTGCCAGGATTTCCGGTCAGGCTCCATGAAAGAAACCTTGAGATCATGATCGAAACCCCGGCGCGCCTTGCCCGTATGCTTGGCGTGCACGTGGTTCATGCCGCTCATGCGGGAGAATTTACTGGCAAATTACCGTATGCGCCGGGCTTCCCGTATAGCTCATACTACTTGGGAGAGACGCAGATTGTGGATGGCAGCGGAAATATCCTTGAGCGAATGAGGCGCGAAGATGGTGAGGGATTTGTCATTGCAGATGTAGATCTACAGAAAAGATGGAAGCCCAGCGAATCGATACCGAATCGCTTCTGGATTCCCGATTTACCGTTACAGATCCGTTTTGTATGGTGGTATCAAAACCTGCACGGAAGAAGATACTACCGCCGCAAGATAAGGCCCAGTTTGGTGAAGGGTTCGCCTTACTTATGAAAGGAGGTTTTGCTATGACAAAATCTGACGAATTTGCATTTATTGATGCCACGGCCCAGGCCGAGCTGGTGCGGCGTAAGGAGGTCCAGCCTATTGAGCTGGTGGAGGCGGCCATCGAACGTATAGAGCGACTGAACCCGTCCCTGAACTCGGTGGTTACCACCATGTACGATCAGGCCCGAATCGCAGCCAAGGGCGATATCCCCAATGGTCCGTTCGCCGGGGTCCCTTTCCTGCTCAAGGACCTGCTCGCCTACTATGCCGGCGTGCGACTTACATTGGGTTCCCGACTGATGACTGGCTTTGTGCCCGACCATGACAGTGAACTTGTCAACAGGCTTAAGCGAGCGGGGCTAATCATCCTGGGGAAGACCAATGCCCCCGAGTTCGGAATCCTTCCGACTACCGAGCCTCATCTCTTTGGCCCCTGCCGGAACCCTTGGGATCCTGAACGGACAACGGGCGGATCAAGTGGTGGATCGGCTGCAGCAGTTGCCGCCGGTCTTGTACCTATGGCACACGGAAATGACGGGGGCGGGTCTATCCGGATACCTGCCTCATGCTGTGGGCTCTTCGGGCTCAAGCCTACCCGGGGCAGAAACCCATTGGGCCCTGATTTTGGCGATCTTCTGGGCGGCCTGGTGGCGGAGCATGCCCTGACAAGGTCTGTGCGGGACAGCGCGGCCCTGCTTGATGCCACGTCCGGCCCTGACGTGGGAGATCCTTACTGGGCACCGCCTCCGTCGAGGCCTTTCCTGGAAGAGGTGGGAGCGGATCCGGGTCGGCTTCGAATTGCTTTCATGACCGAGGCCCCCACCGGGGTCACGATTCATGCAGATTGTGTCCGCGCGGTTGAGGATGCGGCATCCCTTTGCACCGATCTCGGACACGAGGTGGTAAAGGCCGCGCCGAAGGTGGAAGGAGAGCTGTTTGCGCAGGCCTTCATGGTACTGTGGTCGGCAGGGACTGCATCCACCCTGGAAGGCCTGGCCTTTCTGACCGGAAAACAGCCCAGCGCGGACCCGGTCGAGCCGCTTACATGGGCCATCTATGAGATGGGACGCCAGCACTCTGCATCGGAATATCTGCTCTCGGTCACCCTGCTCCAGGCAGCGAGCAGGGAATTTTCCTGGTTTTTTGTCGATTACGACGTGCTGATCACCCCTACACTTGCCGAGCCTCCCGTGCCTTTGGGTACCTTCGAGTCCCCACCTGACAACCCACTTTACGGGCTTGCCCGGGCGGCTGAGTTTGTCCCGTTTACGCCGATCTGCAATGCCACGGGCCAACCTGCCATGTCTGTACCACTATTCTGGAACGATGAGGGTCTACCAGTCGGCACCCATTTTGTGGGCCGATTTGGTGATGAGGCGACCCTTTTCCGTCTTGCTGCCCAGCTTGAGAAGGCGCGGCCGTGGGCGGAACGTCGGCCGCCAATATCGGCATAGCACCCACTTTCTTATGTCGCATCGAAATATGTCACAAGACGGATCAAAGACTGCTGGAGATGAAATCGTTGTTATCGTAGACAAGGACAACAACGTTGTGGGATCTGTGACTCGATCTGAAATGCGATCCGGAGGCCTGATACACAGGGCCTGTTATATACTGGTGTTTAACACTGAGGGCGATCTTTTTGTGCAAAAACGGACCCTAGCCAAGGACATTTATCCTGGGCATTATGATGTCACTACCGGCGGTGTTGTGCAGGCCGGGGAGAGCTATGAAGAGACAGCCAAGCGGGAAATTCATGAGGAACTGGGCATCACTGGCGTTCCCCTCAAGACCCTCTTTGACTTTTACCACGAAGATTCAGGAAATCGCGTGTGGGGCAGGGCCTACATGTGTGTTTACGATGGAGAGATTATACTCCAAGAAGAAGAGGTCGAGAGTGGCGGATTTCATGGTGTGGATGAGGTACTTAAGTGGGCTGAGGATAAGCCTTTTACGCCTGACGGTATGTACGTATTATCTAAGATGTTGCCATCTTGAGGAAAAGCATGGAAGAAAAATATGATGTTATAGTCATAGGTTCTGGCTTTGGTGGGCCGGTAGCCGCGAAGAAATGCGCTGAGGCGGGTTTACATACCCTCATAATCGAAAGATCTGGAGTTCCAGGCGACAAGGTCATATCAGGGCTGGTGATCCCCATCTACGGATTTCTTTTCGGTCCCGCATTTATAAGAGATGGCAATCCTCCAATAGAGAGACCGATATGTTCGGTTGTTAATCGGTTTGTGAGAGGTGGGGAGATCTATGACACGGATAAATCTATGAGATTCCCACGGCCATTTACAGTGGGATATGCGGCCTATTGTAAACCTTTCTGTTCCTGGCTGGCAGACAGGTCTGTTGAGGCGGGCGTAGAATTAAAGACCTCTACTGCTGTAGTAGACCTCCTAAGAGAAGACGGGCATATCTGTGGGGTCGTCACAGATGGGGGCGAGATAATAAGGTCTAAGATTGTTATAGATGCAGGCGGAACGCAGAACAATTTGACAATAAAGGCGGGGATTAGAAAAAAGTATGTTCCAGAGGCGGTAGAGCTTTACATGATCTGGGACTTTGAGATGGCGAAAGGGGACGTGGACAGGGTGTTTGGCAACAGCATGGAATTTTTCCATGGTATGCCGGAAGAGAAGATAGGCGCACCCTTGGGCTTTGGCTCCACCATGTATATCTTCACTTACAGAAACAGTATTCACCCGGGCCTGGGGCAGTTTTTGCTGACCCAAGGGAAAATACCAAACGTATCCAAACTACTGAGGGAGTACTTTGACACTTTCAGAAACAGGGTTACCCGTTGGAAGAGAGATATCGCGCCTTACGCGAAATTGAGAGGGGTGATGTGGGATATATGCCCGATCTACGCAGGGCTGATACCGGAGATGCGTGAGATGCCTATTTATTGGGACGGTATCCTTATGATCGGCGATGCCGCTGGCCTGGAGGCCTCCGCCTTCGGAGATGGGGTTCCAAATGCCTGGTTTTCCGCCGAGATTGCCGCAGGAGTAGCCATAGAGGCAATACGAGCGGGAGACACGTCCAGATCATTTCTGAAGAGATACGAGGAAAGGATCAAGGCACATCCCTTTATCATGCATACGATTACCGATAGGAGAAGGTGGGATTTGCGTGAGCTCCTAAAGAGCAAGGATGACGAAGAGTTGAGGAAACGAATTGTCGACCACTGGGGTATCGGGGCCTTCAGGTACAGATATTTGGGTGGTCCCTTTCTGAAGGCGGCACTCAGGTCAATGATGACTAATCCGTCTATTTTGGCAAAGTGGGTGAATATGTTCCGTAGGTATTATGCAAATTGGGAAGGAAAAACCAAAAATTAACTTCCTCATCCTTTCTAGTGTATCTTTTCCTCTGCCATCGACTTGGCCTTTTCCCGAAGGGAATTGAGCACTTCATCAAGCTGTTCCTGGGAAATAAGCCCTTGCTCCAGGAATATCCTTCCAATGAGTCTGTGTCTTCCTGTGGCTAGATCCTCCTCGATCTGGACTTTTAGCCCTTCGATAAGTTGATCTGCGGTGACAAAACCTTTATCCACTGCAATAATTCCGATGCGCTTTTCGAAATGTTCTATGTGCGGATTACCTTTGATGTTGGTCCCCTTTTCCTCTGCCATAATTATCCGTCCCTACCAAAATATTATGAAAATATGCTGGGCTTGAGTTAAATCAAGAAAGCCCTTCTTCAGAACCTTTATCATAAAATAGCCAGGAAGGCAAAAACAAGAGCAAATTAGGGGACATCCGTGAAATATTAACATTCTTTCCGTAAATTACCATTTTAGTCGTTGTAATAGAGACAACATTCCGCAGTTAATAAGGGGATCGTAACTGCGCCGGCCTCTTCTGTTTTATGTTCATATGACGTTTTTCTAAGCAATCCGCCTCATGTTATTTGAAAACGCAGACTGCTTGTGCTAATTATGAACTTTGGTACCACAATGACTCGTCTAACGCAAATGAAGACAAAACGGATTCACCATCTTGGCTCGCTCCTGGCTGTTCCCCTTTTTGTCCTTGCCCTCTGGGTCCTACACCACGAACTCAAGGCCCATGAGATCCAGGATGTCCTCACCTATCTCAAGGAGCTTCCCGCCGCCAGGCTCTCACTTGCCCTGTTTTTGACTATACTCAATTACCTGATCATGACCGGATATGACTTCCTCGGCTTACGTTACATCAAACATAGGCTTCATTACAGGAAAATAGCGCTTGCCTCCTTTGTAGGGTATGCCTTCAGTAACAATATCGGGCTTTCAATGGTGGCAGGAGGATCGGTTCGTTTCCGTCTTTATTCTGCCTGGGGGCTATCGGGACTGGAAATAGCCGAAGTGGTAGCCTTTTGTAGTCTAAGCCTTTGGCTTGGCTTCCTGGCTCTTGGCGGTGCAGTTTTCCTTTTCGAGCCAATGGTTATCCCCAAAACACTTCATCTGCCTTTCAACTCTGTGCGACCTTTAGGGACCGCCTTTCTTCTTCTGGTATTCGCATACTTCCTGTTTTGTTCCCTCAGGAAAAATCCTTTAAGAATTAGAGGATGGGACTTTACTTTGCCGCCTGTGAAGCTCTTTGCCCCCCAGATGGCAGTGGCGTTTTTGGATTGGTGTTTGGCAGGGAGTGTATTGTATGCGCTGTTGCCAGTTATACATGGGCTCTCTTTTAGCGGTTTCATGGGCATATTCCTCTTGGCTCAACTGGCAGGCCTCCTGAGCCAGGTTCCCGGAGGCCTGGGTGTCTTTGAGACAATAATCATTTTACTCTTATCTTCCCACCTGAGGGGCCCTGCGGTCATTGGAGCCCTTCTGGCCTATAGATGCATCTATTATATGCTTCCACTCATGGCGGCAGCCCTTCTCCTGGCGGGAGAGGAAGTCCTTCTAAGAAAAGGCAAACTCCAACAGGTGGCCCGAACCATGGGCAGGTGGGTTTCGATCGCAATTCCTCAGGTCTTGGCCATTTCTGTTTTTGTCGCCGGGATCATACTTCTATTTTCAGGAGCGACCCCGGAAATCAGGGGCCGTGTCGCCTGGATTGGGCATTTTTTTCCATTGCTTGTTATAGAATCCAGCCACTTCCTGGGGACCCTCGTTGGTGTAATCCTGTTGATCCTGGCCCGGGGCTTGCAAAAAAGGCTTGATGGGGCGTATATCCTGTCCACTATTTTCATTGGCGCCGGAATCCTTTTTTCCCTTCTTAAGGGGTTTGACTACGAAGAGGCCCTTATCCTGTCATTGATACTTACCGCCTTTCTTCCTTGTCGCCGGTATTTCTACCGAAAGAGCTCTCTCCTCCATGAAGATATTGGGCTCGGCTGGATTGTGGCCATTTTTTTGGTTATTATTTGCTCGGTATGGCTGGGAATGTTTTCCTTTAAACATCAGGAAT
>CAYYPQ010000064.1:1810-18532 GCA_964473615.1 uncultured Desulfobacteraceae bacterium | reverse complement strand
GAGGGATGACCTCTTTCATCTCAGATGGTGGAGAGGCCGGATAGGAGCCTTCATCTGCGGGATTCAAACCACCCAGATATTCTTCGTAATTGGTCCATCCATCACCGTCAAAATCGCCGTACTTCCCGTTAGAACCAGTGGCATCCAGGGGATCGAGTCCATAATTGACCTCCCATGCGTCAGGAAGATCGTCATTATCCGTGTCAGTATCAATATCGTTAGGATCTGTATTAAGGGTTCCCGTAACTGCATGGGAAGTGGTCCCGTCTGCCTCGGCAGTAAGACTTATTGCACCTTCACTCACGGACGTAAAATCGACTTGCTTTGTCCAGCTACCGTCTGTGAGTGCAGTTGTTGTTCCCAAGGATGTAAGGCCGGCGAATATTTCAACGCTTGCCGATGGTCCCGCCATTCCGGAAACAGTGTATGACGTATACTCATTCGCATCTATATAGAAACCATTATCCGGGAAGCTTATTGATACTGTAACCACCTCATTTGAATAATCACTCTCCATCCCTTCCGTGTCATAGGCGGTTACAACAAGAAAATATACCTTGTTCTCGTCCAGCCCGGTAAGGGTATATTGCGGGTCATTCGGATCTCCCAGATCCCCGATTGCAACTGTTATAGGCGAGGCGCCTTGACTGGCATCCGTGCCATCATAAGGTTCACCAGAGGAACCGGCCTTATAATACACCTTGTAACCGGCAAGATCCGACTCGGTGTTAGGATCCCACTCGAGGCTAATGTCCATTGCCTTGACGGTGCTTATCAGGCAGAAAAAAAATAGAATGGATATGAGCGCGGCCTTCCAGCCCAGGGTACCTATTGCGCCCCTCAAGGCATGATAGGTTTCGCGCCTGTTTCCTCCGGTTGTGATGTGCATGGATTTCTCCTTGTCTGGTACGTGGCCAAAGGCCTGTTTGAAACACACGTTACCTTCAACAATTCATAAGCCGTGCCAGGACAAAGAAGTTCCCGTGAAATACAACATTGTTCAATAATAACAAGGAATTAAAAAGGGTTTGATCGGGAAGGATAAGGAAGATAAATAAAAGGAGGGGTAAGGTAAGAACTTAGCGGTGTGTCATTATGGCATGCACAAATGTGTGGTATTGAGTCTTTTTTTAGTTATTTAGATATGTTAACCTTAATGCGCCGAGATGGCGTGCTGGGCGTCATTTTGGCGTGGCCGGCAACTCCTCAAAGGTCTTTAGTTTCCTCTGAAGTGTTCTTAATCCTATTCCCAGGATCTTTGCGGCACGAGTGCGGTTCCCGGAGGTTGCCTCCATCACCTTCTGAATATGCCGCCTTTCCAACTCAGCCAGGGGAACCAGTTCTTCATCATGTTGCCTGCTGGATTCAAAATAGGACATAAGCTCCCTGGCAGACGATAGGGTCAAGGCCTTTCCCTCTTCCGAGAGCACTGCCGCCGCAATAATATTTTCGAGCTCTCTGACGTTACCCGGAAACGGGTATTCCAGGAGGCGGTCGGCCAGATCGGGTGCCAGGAAATCGATCTGCTTTTCGTTTTTCGATGCATGTATCTTCAAGAAGTATCCCGCGAGGGGCAGAATATCTTTTTTCCTTTCTCGAAGTGGCGGTACCATTATGTGGCACATATTTAAGCGATGAAATAGATCCGCCCGAAACCCGCCATTCCTGATCTCCTCATTTATGTCTCTATTTGTGGCGGCAACAATTCGCACATCGACATCCTTGATTTTTGTGCTCCCCAGGCGGTAGATCTGCCTTTCCTGGATAACCCTCAGGAGTTTGCCCTGAAGCGAGGGATCCAGTTCAGTTATCTCATCCAAGAAGAGGGTCCCGCCTCGAGCGTCTTCAAAAAACCCCCTTTTTTCGCTTAGGGCCCCGGTATAGGCCCCCTTAGTGTGACCAAAAAACTCGTCTTCAAAAAGGGTTTTATTAAAAGAGGCCATGTTGACGGCCAGAAAAGGGCCGTTTGAACGATTGCTCAGCTCATGAATAATACACGCCAGCATCTCCTTCCCGGTCCCGGATTCACCCGTGATAACAATACTATAATCAGTAGGGGCCGAAGCCTCAACCTGATGAAATACCAGGGCCATCGTCTCATCCTCTGCTATCATGGTGTTAAAGGCCTGGGCATTCTTTAGATCTGAAAAGGATTGCTTCCTCTCAAACAAGGACAGCCCATGACGGAGGCTATATCGCTCTAGCGCCCTATTGATGACGATTACGAGCTTTTCACTGTTGAGTGGCTTTATTAGATAATCGTATGCGCCATACTTCATGGCCTGGACCGCTGAAGAGACCTCATCGATGGCGGTCACGATTACACATTCAATATCCGGGAATTTTTCCTTAATTTGCTGGAGTATCTCCATGCCGCCGATATGGGGCATGACCAGATCCAATAGCACCACCATAAAATTGTTTCTCCCAAGCAAATCCATCACGCGCCTGCTGTCGGAAACAAGGGCAGGCTCAGCCATGCCCGAACTGACCAGGGTGGCCTTGATGCTTGAAAGGAGCCCTATATCGTCATCCACAATCAGGATGGGGGCCTTATTATCGGGTATAGATTCCATACCACAGAAAATTCCCTAAGCCTTCAAGACCCTGTCAACCTCGTCCAGGAAATCGGGAAGACTGAATGGCTTAAAATGTATGTTAGCAAAACCCAGCTCAGAAACCTCTTTAACCTTAGGGTCCTCCGGACGTCCGGTCGTAATGATCACTTTCATCCTGGACAGCTCTCGTTCTCGCTTTATGGCCCGGCATACCTCAAGGCCGTCCATCTCCGGCATAAACATATCGAGAATAAGCAGGTCAGGTTGATAGGTGCCGAGTCTGATACAGGCCTCTGTCCCATTAGATGCATTATCCACCAAATAAGGCCGATCCGTGCTGAGTGCCTTTGTCAGCATCTCCAGCATCGATTTGTCATCATCCACAACAAGGACCCTGGCGGTCTTCTTATTTGGCCCGGTAGGGAACAAGACCGTAAAGGTTGTTCCTTCCCCTTCCCGGCTATGGAACGTAATCTCCCCATCGTGGGCCTTGACCAGGCTGTAACTTACAGAAAGCCCAAGGCCGGTGCCGCCTTCGGCCTGCTTGGTGGTGACAAAGGGATCAAAGACCCTATCTGAGATGGTCTTGGAAATGCCACGACCGTTGTCCGATATTGAAACATAGATCCATCCATCCCTGTTTTGGATCCCGGTAACAATCTTGACCATGCCTTCATTGTGATCGATTGACTGGATAGCATTTATGGTCACATTCAAGACTATCTGTTCAATACTCTGGAGGTTTCCTTCCATCAAAGGAAGATCATCTGCCAGGTCAAGCTCAAGCTGAACCCCCGACGTACTGACGGTGGTTTGAGCCAGTCGCATGGCATTTTTCACAGCGGTATTCAAGTGTATTGCCAGTTTATCAGTAATATTTGACTGACGTGCGAAGCCCTTCAAATCAGTGACAATTTTGGCGACACGGCCCGCGGCCATATCCATATCTGAGAGAAGTTGAAAAAGATTATCCTTTAAAAAATCATAGGTCAGACCACCGTACTTCCTGTCGGGCTCGTTACTCGACCTTTCCTTCAGGACTGGCAAAAAATCCTGCCAGACCTTCAGGACAAGGGGTATATTATACATGATGAGGTTAATTGGATTATTTATCTCGTGCGCCGCACCGGCCACCAGAGTGCCCAGGGCCTCCATCTTTTGTGCCTGGTAAAGCTGTTCCTGGCTGTGCTTGAGGGTTTCCTCCGTCTCCACCTGCTCGGTAATGTCCTCTCCAATTCCCAAGACGCCAACAACCTGCCCTTTTTCGTTGAATCTTGGGGTTAGATTAAGATTGATCCAGAGTGGGCGATCATCTTTTCTCACCTCACGAACCCTGCAGCTCGCACCCCTTTTATCCCTCAATATCCCTGAATTGATCTCTTGTATTATTCCTCTTGTCTCATCGTCAGGGTACAATGCACTTATCTTCTGGCAACCCACCATCTCTTCGGCCCTGTATCCGAATATGTTTTCAGCCCCTCTATTCCAAAATAATATGTTACCCTCCAGGTCTGTCGAAATGATGGAAATAGAAGAAGAACTGTCCAAGATATTTTTCAGAAAGGCATTCGTCTCCCGCAATTCCTCTTCTACGCCCTTTTGTTCATTAGCCATTGCCTTGGGATTAGGGGCCTTTTCGCGCAATTTCAAACCTTCCGGAGTAATTTGTCTTTTCGTAACAGTTTAGCACCTTATAAATAGATTTGGCTTCAAAACGGGCAGAAAATTTTGACCTCAACTTTAGGCACTTTTCCGGTTCATCCGGGTTAGGCGTATTCAAAATAACTGGTTCAATAGACATAGCATTCTTACCAGTGGCCTGACCAGGTAATCCTGCAAATCTCTTGCCAATATTCTCGTTACCCCCCAGGGCCCCAGGTCGCTCTTACGCTTATAAGACACTCCCTCCTCTTGGTCCGGTCGTGTCTAGGGATTTCAATCCGTGCCCAGAGGGGGCTGAGTGACTAAAGTGATCTAAAATGTCTAAAGTGCCTAAAGTTAAGGAATTTTATGTCACAATCCCGCCCGGGGCGGGATTCACTTCACAGGCTTGATTTCTGGTATGGCATAGCCTAATTTCTCTGAGTCCCGCATAGCGAGGGTTTCCCTATTAACAATGAAATAGTTTTCAAAATTGTGGGGGAACTTTGAGCCTGCCTGGAGGAGAAAGCTGAAAAAAACCTCGATTTTTGGTGCATGAGCCATATAGGCGCTACTTACCACATGTATTCTTTCAGTATGCGCCTCTCTTCCCTAATACTACAAATATTGTCTCATAAATTATACCTATATCCATTAGCAAATTACGGTTGTAGATATAGTACAGATCAAGCAAAACCATGTCTTCGAATGTAACCGCACTTCTTCCCGCCACCTGCCACAAACCACTAATCCCGGGCCGAATACTCAGCCGCTTTCTGTGCCAGTCCTGATATATCTCATACTCGTAAGGAAGGCAGGGCCTGGGACCAATTAAGCTCATGTCCCCTTTTAGAACATTTATTATCTGCGGTAATTCATCAATGCTGTATCTCCTCAAGATCCTTCCCATCAAAGTTATTCTCGGATCTTCAGTTATCTTAAAGGGCTGGTCCCCATCACCCGCGTGAGAGATCTCGCCTTTAATCAACTTAGTAACGTAACCTTTATGAATATCGTAGCCATCCTCGACCCGCATCGATCTGAACTTATACATTTTGAATATTCTACCATTCTTGCCTACAGCAGAGGCCTTATAGAGAGCAGGTCCCCGAGAGGTTATCTTTATCGCAAAAGCGATTGCCACAATAATCGGCAATAAGAAGAAAAAGAGGGGGACTGCAATAAGAGCATCAAGAGCGTGCTTTATCTTATTAAAAATCCAGCCATTCCTTTGGGAACACAACCTGATCATGGGAAGCCCGCAAAAGGTATCAATATATAGTCTCGTGTCAATAACCGGCATCAGCTTGGGGGGGAACCACACTGAAACCCCCTCCGACGTGCAGTAGTCAAGTAAGGAAATGAGTACTCTCTTATCAATAGCCTCATCCGTGACTATTACTTCCCGAATTTTCATTCGCCTCACAATGCCGGGGAGATCTCTTAACTCGCCCAACCAGCCTTTGGGCACTGAGGCCTCCAGATGTGAAACTTCCTTACTCCCAACTATGCCGGCGACCCAAAAAGGGGCGTTAAGGTCAATGATATGACTTGCTATTCTTTTGGCCTCCTCATCCGACCCCACAACAGCCACCTGTCTCCTGAAGCGACGACGCATCCAGTTGTTGAAGACCAC
Source organism: uncultured Desulfobacteraceae bacterium (assembly GCA_964473615.1). Taxonomy (GTDB): domain Bacteria; phylum Desulfobacterota; class DSM-4660; order Desulfatiglandales; family Desulfatiglandaceae; genus CAYYPQ01. The sequence goes on along the minus strand of CAYYPQ010000064.1, from coordinate 12,697 downwards.
TTGAACTAAAAAGACCCTGCTCAGTAAAAGTATTCCCATAGCCACACAAAGGCCTATGAGAAAGGCCAACCAATTTGAAAAAAAGATCGGTTCTTCATAACCATTCAATAATGCTATCAGCCCAACAGCCAGAAAGCTCACCCCTACCGCCTTGATAAAAATCAACAAATAGTCCCCCAAATACCTGCTTAACAGCAATAATCCTATGCTGGCAAACAATAATAGCAGCAATACCTCTTTTTTCTGCACGTATTGAGGAAACCCAAGCAAAAATGAAATAATACCCAGTGACAATATGCTCCAGGTGAATGATTTAGATAGATTTGCGAGATGCCTTTTCCGTGAGAAAATGAGGTGGTAGCTATAAAGATGGAAAGTGGGAAAGAATGCTATAAGAATCAGCAATAAAACAAGGAGGGGCCCGAATCCCCTTAAATTCTCTCTAAGAAAAAAACCCCTTCCACTTGCCCAAATGCCAACTCCTAACGCAAGGGAAATGACTAAAAAGTCATGGGCATATAAGGCCGATTTCTTAAAAGAAAATCGGCCTCTCCAGATCCTCTTTGGCAGGGCATCACTACCCTTCAGTAAGGGGGTAAATCTCAGCGCCTCCTCAGCGTGCCCGGCAACCATTTCTCTGTTATCTCCCGATTTCATTCATCGAAATATGCCTTTCTAATAACACCACGGCCTAAGCAGCACAAAAGGCCAGGTCCTAGTTGATCCTGTGAAATAACTCGATCCTAGGGTACGTGGACTTTTTGCGAGGCCGTCAACATATAAATATTACAAACAAAGAATGAAGTCAACCGAAGTGTAGAATTTTTTCTGCGCGGTAACCATATACCTCACCATTAACAATCCTTACCCGCTCTAGCCGCTCGATCAACCGGCCCAATATCTCAAAAATAGATACTTCATAATCGTCTTTACATCACTTCCCCACATCTTTTTGCCCGTTACCCTCAAATCACCGTGCTCCCGGACTTCCTTTGTCTGCATGTCATAAGAATTTATACCCACATGAGTTTCATCAAAAAGGCCTCCGCCTTCTTTCTCACAGGCCACCAGGTATTGATGAACAGGACTTTGCTTATCATCGGGATTGTGAATTGATATCCTTGAATTCGGATAGAGCAAATACTTGGTGGCATGATAATCCAAGGCAACTGGATCCGTACATGCCAAAACAGCACGCGTATGGGCCATCGGCGGCAGGGTGCGGGAGGCCAAACCGACCCATTCCGCACTAATAATGTTTAGGTCTGCCCTCCTGATAGTGTTCAAAAAGACGCCTATTTCCCCGCCAAGCATGCCTGGCACGGTACCCGGAGACCACTTATTGAACGGAAACGAATGGAAGTTATAATAGCCATCCGTAAGCTGGCCCCCATTATGGGGATCGGGTCCACCGGTGAGATCACTTACACCCAGGTAATTTTTCAGAGCACCGGTCACCGCACAGTATGTACTGTGGTGATTCAATGCCGCAAAATTGATAAACCTCAAGGGCTGCCCAGTATAAGCCCCCTTCTCCCAAATGCCGTTTTTTAGATCAACGATAGTACCTTTGTCCGTCTTAAAAACAGGATAGCTCATAATGACGGCCCGGTAATCCTCGCCTTTCGCACCATTATCAAAGGAGATTAAGGGCACCCCCCCAGAGCCATCGCAGTAAACATATCCGGTACCATCACCAGGGCCAAACACTCGTTTGTTGCCCGCACCGACATCAATCCAATGGCATATCGAAAATTGCTTGGCATATAGCTCTTTCAAGCGGGCACAAAGGCCATTCACGTTTTTTATGTCTTTGAGATCTGAATTCCATTCAAACCTACTTGCCCATCCGGAATGCAAAGACTTCCAGGGCTCCGGCCCCCTGTGGCAATTCTCGGCAAGGATGACTTCACCATTGAAACCGCCGGGGCGATTCATGATCAAATCCACCAAGGCCTTCAAACCAGAAAGATTCGTTGCCCCCTGGTTCCACCACTGGACATTCGGTTTGATTATCACCACGTCGTCTTGCCCGATAATCTTCTCAATACCTCCCATCAATTCAAACACCTTTATGATATTCTCATCAGGGTTGCCATTAACCGTCCTGAAAATCGTGCACAACGGATCCGCTGTACGCTTCCGAGGTAAGGATCTCCTTGCAAAAACCCTGGTCCCAAAGGTCATGACACCTCCAGCTATAACCAACTTCTTTAAAAATTCCCTTCTGTTGCTCATCTTTTAAGGCCAATTTCTCTTTTTCTTATCAGCAAGACACTTTATGGCATTTAGACACTTTCCCTTGTGTTTCTAACATCCTAATCACCAGTTCTCGGCAGCACAGCCAATAATAGCCTATCGCCATTTCCCCTATCTGGCAATCCGTGTCCATCTGTGTCCTAAATCATCCCATCCAAGTTAATCAACTCAGTCAACAACTATGTCCCCGATGTCCCGGCGGCCCTCCTCGCTTCCTGTCCTTTCAACCGTCTGTGTCAGTCCGTGTGGGTCTGTGGCAAAAATTCTCCTATCCCACTTATCAACTCCGTCAACAACATCCCTTAAGTTCATCAACTAATTTTGCTTTTTTGTCTGTGTCGATTAGTTCAATATTCAATCCCTGTTTTGCAAAAACAAAAGCAATGTTTTCGTTATCAAAGGCCTCTCCTGGCTGAGGTGGTGTCAATAGACGTAGACCCATCCCCCCCAATCGCTCTAGTTCTTTAGCCATATCGTCGCATTTAAAACATATATGGTGCAATCCGCCCCCTTTCATGGCAAAATGATAAACTGGGGAGGATTCATCGGCAGGCTCAACCAGCTTTACTGTCAGCGAATTTTTCTTACTTAAGAAGACAACCTTGACTTTTTGCCTCGAATTAACAACCACCTCAGTCATTTTCTGGTATTCAAAAACACCCTGCCAGTGTTCGATGCCCTTTTCAATTGACCTAACAACGATCCCGATATGATCGATTATCACAAGAAGACCTCACTTAGATCTGCACACACATAGGCCTCAGTCAACTCAGTCAACAACGTCCCGCATTCCCATATGAAACAGGATTACTCCCAGAATAGCACCCAATGTATTATTCACTAGATCCACGAGCGATGAATCGCGGCAAGGCATATAGCCTTGAATCAACTCGATACCCAGACTGACGAGGAATCCGGAGATAACCGCAATTACGTAAACCTTGGATCTTGTGTGGAATTGGAATCCCCTCAGCCATAAGAGCAAGAAAAAGGATAAAGGGATAAAGCCGACTATGTTCACCAGTCCGTCCTTGATAAAAGATCCGGCTGACCTATAGGGAAGTTCGGGGAGGCCGAGGAACTTGTCCTTGAAGCGAAGATGACGCGGCATGTATAGGGGATTGGGCGGCCCCGCAATATTTTGTATGATCCTGCCTCTCTGCCTTTCGAAACGATAAACCGCAATTGCATCGGATGCAAAAGGCGTCTTTTCGCCCCTGCCCTGTTTCCACCAGTGGTAGTTCCGCTCCACTTCAGCGCCGGTAAACGCCCTGGCGTATAATCCTATCCCAAATATATCCCCTGACCATGAGCGAGTGGCATCCAGGGAATTACCCAAAAGCAGGGTCTTGCCGGAAAAGTTTTTGTCGCCTTCAAGGAAGGAAATATGGCGGAAAATCTCCACAAGTTTCCCGTCCATGTATGCGGCAACTCCCGTTCCATTTGATGTAATTGTAATGAAATGGGTGGCCCCTCCTTTCAAAACATCTCGCACTCCAACCTTTCTATCCCCATGCTGCGATTGAGTTTTGGAGAAGCGCCGGAAAATAATCATATGCGACTTCCATTGGTAAATAAACAGTTGCTCATGATCAAATCCGTCGCATAAAGAAAAAATCTGGCCTGTGCCGGTTTTCGTTGCAGTGGCCGCCCGAAGCCACAATTCTATGGTCAATGATGCTTTATTAATCGACGAATGTTTTGGAAGGTCAAGAGGGCTTCGCGTGTAAATAACTCCGCCGCTCGAATACTTGGACCCGGTTGTCCTGCCTTGGAAATAAAGGCCCCTCCCGTCTTTTGACCACCACACAAGATTTCCCGGAGAAAAATCCAGCGGCCATAGACCAATAACTAGAAATCCTACCACCATTCCAAAGAAAATTATCGTCAGAACTGCTTTGTTTCTCACGCTCTTCAAAGGGCATTTCGTCCCGAATTGTCTTTTTTTGAAAACACGATGTGTCCTTTTTTCATATAAGCCTTCAGCTATCAGCGGCCAACAATATGTTCTCAGCTCCTTTCCTCTTTCGCAGAGTTATTTAACTATTTAAGAGCGGCCCACATTCCACAATAGTGCGAGTCATAACGTCCTTCTAACCAGGCCCAAAAATTTGTACTCTTTTACAAGATTTCGGATCTTGAACCCAAGGCTAATAAACTCGTTAAGGGGAGCAAAATTGTCTTTACGTATGTGCGCCACTATACTTCTGTATCCCCTACCTTCTGCCTTTCCCAAGAGATCCATTGTCACACTTGATAGCAGACCGAGACCTCTATATCTTGGAAAAGTAAAAGCATTCTCAATCATTACCTGATTTTCATTGAGTAAATAAAAATCTTCTCTAAACCATCTCTTCAAATACTCATTTTCATCTGGATATACGATCCATTGAATATAACAGATGCGCCCATGTTTATCCCTCGCAACATAACAATTCTTAAAGCCAGCCAGATAAAAATAGATCCTTATCATAATTTCTCTTCTATCATTCGGCTTTAATGATGGCATGCTCTTTATCAGTTCATCAAAATCCACATCAAAGGCTTTTCTCAAAGAATAATCAAGCCTGGTCCTCTTTTCTAAAGTTAACGCCCTTATTCGTGCCCCCAGAATGTAATAGTGATTTAAACCGAAGCATCTCCTCAATGCGATCGCAAAAAGGGACTTGCAACCCAGCTTTGACAGCAAAAAGTATGCCCTTTTAAATCTGCTATTAAAATCCGTCACATACATCATTCAGTGATTCTTTTTCCTATTCATTCCCAATATGCAACCAACAATACAATCACCGCTCCCATGAGTAACCACATGGGTGAATTCGATATGTTCCCGCTGCTCTATATTATCCCATATGCCTATAAATAAATTTGCCCAAAGTTGGCAGTACAAAATTTGGACACACCCTGCAGATCTTGCTTATAAATCTATATTTTGCAGAAGCCTCATTCTCCGCCATTTCAGTAGCTCTTTCCTTTGGAAAGTAATAATGTGGAAGATCTTTTACTTTTGTGCCCCAACGACTCTTAAATCCCATCAATCCCTTATTGTTCGCCGAAGTGCGGCCAAAGTCGAAAATACGATATCCCTCTTGATGTGCTAATCTAATTGCCTCCCAATACAGCAGGTAATTTGCTCGGAGATCTTTGTATTTGATATCCCAGGCATCAAATTCATTTGAAAACCGGCCATTGAATTTGAAAAACAAACCGCTAGCCACAGGCTTTCCTCCATAGTCAACAATCGCCAGCGTACCTCGACCCGATGAACATAGATAATCAAAAATCTTCTTGATGAAAAGGAAAGGCTGAGGGGGCAAGCCTTTTCGCCTCCGGTTCATGGCATATAATCTATAGAATTCGATAAGGTCCCTATCTTCAACCCCTTTACGAAATCTCAACCCGCTTTTCACAGCCTTATTTATATTTCGTCTGGTCATTTGATGAAATGATTTTCTCAAATTATCCAATGAAGACTCAAGTGAAAGGAAATGATGTCTGTAGACGCGATGAACTCCAAAGAAAGACTCAAGAAATTCCTTAGGTGACTCAAACGTCCCGACTTCCAAATAAGAAATCTTAAGTTCCCTTGAAAGCTCAAGAACGGCTTTGACCAAATATTCCATATCCTGACTCGTCAATACCAACGGATCACTTAAAGTCGCAAAAGGGATACTGACTAATCTGTTTCCAGTGAGCCTGCTTCTAATTAGAAAGACCGGAATGCCTGCTTTAACTTCCTCGCCTAGCTTATCCACCTTGGCAAAATAATACCCTGTCATCTGCTTAAAGCTTCCTTCTAAAATCCGTTTCCAATCAGAGAGATGGCAAATCCAACCAAAAGGATGGTTTTCTACAAACCTATCCCACCTTTTATCTACCAACGGATCTATAAGCTCAACACCTGTCCTCATGCCATGGATTCTCCCTCCTAAAGATCTCTTCAGACTCCTTTCAAGCCATCTAGCCTCCTTTCTGTTATTAACCATTTGAATAGCCACTAATTCCCACGGCCTGTCTTTTCTCGTTGATTCCACCCAACCGCTACTATGCTGCCCTATTCTACTCTCAACATCCTTAGTCTGTCCAATATACAAGCTATCCAACGATATCTTGAATTCACCCTTTTTCTTCGTCCTAACTCCTATTTTCTCTGCTTATAGACTGCTGAGCGTAACCCATTTATCACTCTCGCAGTTTCAACGCTTATTGCATAAAGCTCATCAAAAGTGTGTTTGTCTATGTGCCCAGCATCTAAGGCTATATAAAGTTGGCTTCGTACCTCTGCACACGACCCTTTGGCAATTACCAAAAACTGGTGGAACTCAGGACGTCCGCCCCGATCAAATCCTTCCGCGATGTTGGACATGACCGACACGGCCGCCCTCCGAATCTGATCCTTCAGAGCAAAGTCTTTTGCAAACTCTCCATGCCCCGTAGCTTCGTAAATAGCTTTTGTTAGTTGCCGTGCTTTCTGCCACGCGATCAAGTCCTCAAACCTCTCAACTCTTTCCTTCACCACCATTTTATTACTCAGTCCTTTTTTTCCGTCCTCAGCCCCCAGTCCTTTTTTTCCATCCTCAGTCCTTTTTCTTTCTACTTAGTCCTTTTTCTTTCTACTTAGTCCTCAGTCCTTAGCACTTAGTCCTATTACTTTGTCCTCAGCCCTCAGTCCTTTTTCTTTCTACTCAGTCCTTAGCACTCAGTCCTATTACTTTGTCCTCATCCCTCAGTCCTTTTTTTCCGCACGTGCCCATGCCTTTCACTATCTCTTCGTAGACTTCTTGGACTCCTATGGCGGTAACCGCATTCATTTCGAAGCCCCTCTTATAAAAATACCTTTCCAGAAAGGGAGAAATCATCTTTTTTTGAATACCGTAGTCGTATATTTCCCAAGGACTCGTGCACAGGAATATGCTGAGGCACTTTATTCCGCTCCCAATGGCTATATGCATGGGAAGTGTATCGCCACTGATCAAATATCCGTGTCCCTGCACGTCGCCAATATGTTGTCGTAAGGTTTTCCGCATAGGCAGGTAATTGACCACGTATCCCCGTGCCTCCAATTTCTCTTTCAGCTCCTTGTAATAGGCCCAATTCTTCATGGGCCAAACCGCCCCCGATTTCTCGGCGATAGCAATATCGCCCTTAAGTCCAGTCTGAACTGGTCTCGGCAAAAAATACCTCTCCCCCTTGAACTTATACCCCAGCCCCTCGAAGATCAGCTCCTGGTAGGTTTTCCTATTCCTAAGCTTTAGATCATCTGCCTTTTTTTTCCCGAAACTGCTGATTAAACTCAAATCAAACCATTCTCTTGAGCTCTCCGTATAGACCATCCTGCCCGAGTCGTCCGTGTAGGCGCCGAACAATTCACTGGACCGTACATCGCCTATAAGCGATGCCGCCTCTGGGGAATCCTCTAGATTGATAACCAGGTCATAATTAACACCTCTTATTGTATCCGCTTTAGTCCAGGGGATAAGCCTTCCTATCGGCCCAATACCCTCCAGCATCACACAGTTCGCATCGCTTGTTATCCAGTGGGTTTCACCATTAAGGATATGCAACAACGGGGTAGTTCTCACAACATCCCCCGTTGCTCCCAGCTTTATGATTAGCACTCTCACTTCTAAGCCCTCTCCGGTTATACTAATGGTTATTAACCAATCCGTGTGCCTCTATGATCCGATTTGCAATGTCAGTAGTGCTTTGTCCTTTAACCAGATTTACCAAATGTACTTTTCCGCCGTAGGACTCAACAATCTCCCTCCCCACGACCTGATCCAGGCCATAATCTGAGCCCTTCACCAAGATATCGGGCTTTAGCGTTCTTATCAGCCTATCGGGTGTGTCTTCTTCAAAAACAACGACAAGGTCAACGGAATCCAGCGATCCCACGATGGAGGCCCTGTCGCGCTCGCTCAAAATAGGCCGGGTCTCGCCTTTGAGGCGCCGAACAGAGGCATCAGAGTTAAGGCCCACAACCAGCCGATCACCTAGTTCTTTTGCTTGATGGAGCAAGTGAATGTGGCCGGGATGAAGCAAATCAAAACAACCGTTTGTAAATACAATCTTCTCTCCGTTTCCTCTCCAGGCCTGAACCTGAACAGCCGCAGCGGATAATGATGTCACCTTATGTGCATAGCTACCGATACTATTCCCTTTTCCCATGGCCACAGAAGCCTTGAGTTCCAAAGTGTTTATCGGTTGGGTCCCCACCTTACCCACGACAACTCCCGCTGCCAAATTAGCCAATTCTGCAGCCTGCGGGAGTGGCAATCCAGCCGCGGCGCCCGCAGTAAGGGTCGAGATAACGGTATCCCCTGCCCCGGACACGTCATAGACCTCTCTTGCCAAGGCAGGGATAAAAATGGGGTCTTCAGCCCTCCCAATCAGGCACATGCCAAGGGACCCTCTGGTAACCAACAGCCAGGAAAGTTCATATTTGGATAAGACTTGCCTCATGACCTGTATGAGCTTCTCGTCATCTGCCATCCCCTCACCAACGAGATATTCAATTTCTTTTGTATTTGGGGTAATGCATGTGGCCCCCTTGTACCTTTCCCAATCTGTCCCTTTAGGGTCTACCATTACCGGAATCTTTCTTGTCTGTGCGATTTCAATTATTGACTGTGCAAGTCCTCTTGTTTGAAGCAGGCCTTTACCATAATCTGAAAGAATAACACCTTCACAATTTGTGCACACTTCCTCAACTAGCTTCAAGACATTCTTACTCAGGTCCGGATTTAGCGGCGACACCTCTTCATCATCAAGCCTGATGAGCTGCTGGCCCATGGAAACGATCCGGGTTTTTGTTATGGTGGGCCTACTCGGGTCCAAGAGAACGTGGCTTTCTATCCGCTTCCCATCTAAAAGTCGAAGTAATCGTTTTCCCTGTTCATCTTTTCCGCATACCCCTATAACGGCGACTTCACATTCAAGCCCCGCAAGATTAGATACTACATTGCCCGCGCCGCCGCATATCTCTGATCGTTTCTTTACTCGAAACACCGGTACAGGCGCCTCCGGGGATATCCTGCTCACCTCGCCCCACAGATACCGGTCGAGCATAACATCTCCGACGACGAGAATCCGGCACCCGCTAAAGTTAATATTGTTTGAAAACCGCATCAGATCTATCTTGTTAATAAGTCAGGGGGGAGCTAGTTTCCTGGATAGCTGGCAAATATTTCATTTTAAAAACTTCGTGCCCTTCGTGGTAGATAGGTGAGAAGTTGTCCCTATCAGTTTAGGCAAATGGTTATTTAGAGTTTAAATCTCAGTGTGTTAATGCTTCTTCTATGCATGAAGCCCAGAAATGAAGAATGAATATATGGACCTCTTGTACGCGGACGGTTACCGCATGTGGTACAACTACGGCCACATCTACTTTTAACGCCAACTCCACGCCATTTCTTCCCAGCAGGGCACATATGCTCCTCACTCCGGAGCGGCCAATACTGCTTAGAGATACCATTTGGGGGTCAAAACCAGCTTTTTAAGCCAAAACATTGACCTCTTTCTTGCCTTATTGTTCATAATATCAATGTATTATCTTGGTTCGACCCAATGCCGAATGCCGTTATCCTAAGTACCCAGATCCGCTCTTTTGCGGAGTTATTTAACTATTTACGGACGTACCCCTTCCCACATCCTCCCCGCTCTTCTGCATACATTCATTTGTCCCTTTTAAGTTGCTGAATATCCTATTCTATGCTATATTTGAAGTTACTTGAGAATCGAGTAACTGCATATCGTTTTGGGCTCTGGCCCATTCAATGGGAGAAAAAAGCAGAACCGTACCTATACGCATAATTACTGGAGGATATTGCCATGAAAGACAAAAAGTTGCTGGAACGAATCATTTTGGATCCAAAAATAATGGTTGGAAAACCCGTTATTAAGGGTACCCGCTTAACCGTGGATTTCATCCTTAATCTCCTTGCGCATGGTGCATCAGAAACCGATATCTTAAATGAATACAAAGGGCTTACTTCTGAAGATATTCAGGCTTGCTACCTTTTCGCTACCAAGTCTCTAGAAAATACTGATTTCATGCCATTGGTAGAGGAATCTGTTTAATGCGATTTATCGTGGACGAATGCACGGGGCCTGCTGTTTCAAGGTGGTTAAGTGAAAATGGCTATGAAGTTTTTTCTGTGTACGAAGAAGCAAGGGGAGTTAATGATGAAACCATTATTAAAAAAGCCTTCGAAGAAAATTGGATCTTGATTACAGACGATAAGGATTTCGGAGACAAAGTGTACCGTGATGCCCATCTTCATAAAGGAGTTATTTTGCTCAGACTTGAAGATGAACGATCTACGTCCAAAATTCGCGTCCTCTCTCGCCTATTGAAGAATTATTCTGAAAAACTGTCGAACTCATTCGTCGTTGTCACTGAAAGACAGGTTCGTTTTGCTCGTAAATAGTCTTTGCCGCTTTCCCGCCTCCCAGCACCACAACATTCAAAATTTAACGTCGTGCCCCATCCCGCCTCTTATCTTTGCTTCTTTCCCCTTTCCGCTACTGATTTACAGATAGACGTCTCTTTTCCCATGTCCCCTTTAAAGGACACGCCATAATAGATCCTCACACCATTCATCGGATTCTGTCAAGAATGAAGACCTG
>CAYYPQ010000064.1:0-1710 GCA_964473615.1 uncultured Desulfobacteraceae bacterium | reverse complement strand
CTGTCCAACTTCTTAACTCAGTCAACAACGTTATAAGTGCGATGTAACTAAATTCATTGCCGGATATACCAGCTTTGCTGATGCAAATATTACACAACAATACAATCCGCTAAAAACAATTGAGATAAAAGGATGTAATGGCAGTTTTTCACTGTTTGCCAGTAATGGTTTTATGACAAATAGAATCAGAGGCCCATGAATCAGGTACATGAGATATGATTTCTTGCTGATCTGTTTGAATACTTTGACAGAGACCACTGGCGAAAAATGAACAATCCATTCGCAGATATTTAGAGTTATCAGAAAAACTCCAAGTGCAGTCAAGAGGTCATTATAGGCATCCCCCATTTTCCATCCTTTTGTTACAACCAACGATGCACAGTAAAACCCAACCCCTAAAAGAAAGGCCTTATAGCCCAACATCCTGTTGAAATTGGATTTGTGAAAGCAAATGATATACCCGACAAACATGCCCAAGGCAAACTCAACGACATAAAATAGAAATAGGGCCGTTTGATGGCTGACAGTGTAGCTGATGACTATACAAAGCGTAATCGAAGAATATGTGATGATAAAAGACACAGTAAGGAGAATAAAAGCCCCATATTTCTCTAGCACTTTTATCAGCACGGGGAATAGGACATACAGGCCCAGAATAACGGGCATAAACCACAAGGTAGGATTTAACCCAAAAGCTGGTCTATAGAAATTTCGTGTAAATGTAAGATACGCAAATAGATCCAACCATGAATAATGGCTCTTGAAGATCCCGCAATTAAGAGCGTGGATAAGTACCACGACGATATATGTCAATGTGATAATGATCCAAAGGGGCACAACTATCTTCACGAGCCTTCTTTTGGTCCACTGGTTCCAGGAAAACACCTCTTTTTTAAAATAGGATATACTTAGGCCACAACCGCTTAGGACAAAAAACAGATGAACTGCCGTTCCTCCCACATCTCTTATGAGATCAGCCAAACTGGATAGCAATGCGGGAGAGCCTCTAAAAGGTACAAAAAGAAGCCAGTGATGAACAATTATTGCAAGAATGGCTAAACCCCTAATCATATCCATCCAAGCCAATTCCAAACTGCCGACTTCTTGCCCCCTCATCCTTCAGCCTTTCTTTTTCCCCTCCACCCTATTCTTTTACTCAGCACTCACTCCTTTTTCCTCGTCCTCAGTCCTTAGCACTCAGTCCTTTTTCTTCGTCCTCGGCCCTAAGTCCTTAGTCCTTTTTCTTAGTCCTTAGTCCTATTACTTTGTCCTTAGTCCTTTTTTCCGCCCTCAGTCCTATTTTTCCCCGTCTCGTAAGTGCCTAGGTATGCTCTTTCGCGCAGTTATTTAACTATTTAAGGTCGTCCCCCTGCCCTTATAGTTTTGATTGGAAAGAATTTTTTGACTTTTTCAGATAGTTGAAATAACATCTTGAATATTCTTATCTTGGGGGGGTATCATGCTCAATACCATTAAAGTGGAAGTCAAACCACAGGACATTATCAGTGCTGTAAAAAGAATGAAAAAAACTGAAAGAGACGGTTTTTTGGAAGATTTACTCGCTGCCACGTCTCCAGAATACCTTAAAAGCATCAGAGAAGCCAGGGCCGATTATAAGGCTGGGAGAATTAATTCCCATGGTGAGGTCTTTGGATAGTGAAATATAGCCTTGTTTACACTAGGAGAGCCACCAGGGATATAAAAAAACTG
>CAYYPQ010000063.1:0-18766 GCA_964473615.1 uncultured Desulfobacteraceae bacterium | reverse complement strand
AGGTCATGAAGTGAGTCCCGCCCCGGGCGGGATTAATGTAGAGCTTCGCTCTTCTCTTCAGTAAAATGACATAAAATTCTTTAACTTTTGAAACTTTAGACATTTTAGATCACTTTAGTCACTCTGGATATATGCGAGTAAGCAAACCCCCTCTGGGGGCAAGCCAAAGCCTGGCCCTCTGGACCCGGATTAATTACTACTATGCCAAAACGCTCGGATATAAAAAAGATACTTATTATCGGGTCCGGTCCCATTGTCATTAGTCAGGCCTGTGAGTTCGATTATTCCGGTACCCAGGCATGCAAGGCATTGATGGAGGAGGGTTATGAGGTAGTACTCATAAATAGTAATCCTGCCACTATTATGACAGATCCTGAAATGGCTCATCGGACCTATATTGAACCTATTACACCTGAGATTTTGGCGAAAGTAGTTGAAAGAGAGAGGCCCCAGGCTATTCTCCCCACGCTTGGAGGTCAGACAGGACTCAATACCGCAGTTAAAACTGCTGAGACCGGGCTTTTCGAAAGGCTGGGGGTAGAATTGATCGGTGCCTCCATCCCGGTCATACGCAAGGCTGAAGACAGAGAACAATTCCGTGATGCCATGGGCCATATTGGCCTGCGGGTACCGAAGAGCGGAATTGCAAAGAATATAGACCAGGCAAGAGAGGTGGCGGAGGAAATTGGTTTCCCTCTCATTATCAGGGCCAGTTTTACCCTTGGTGGTATTGGTAGCGGTGTTGCCTATAACCGGGAAGAGATGGAACCACTCGCCGCCGCAGGGCTTGAGGCCAGCATGATCTCCGAAATTATAATGGAAGAATCTCTAATAGGGTGGAAGGAATATGAACTGGAGGTCATGCGAGACTTTATGGACAATGTGGTAATTATTTGTTCTATTGAAAACTTTGATCCCATGGGTGTCCATACGGGGGACAGTATTACAGTGGCCCCGGCACAGACCCTTACGGATCGTGAATATCAGTCAATGAGGGATGCGGCCATCGCAATTATCAGGGAAATTGGGGTAGAGACCGGTGGGTCTAATATTCAATTCGCTATCCACCCGGATAATGGGGAGATGGTGGTGATTGAGATGAATCCCAGGGTATCAAGGAGCTCGGCTTTGGCATCCAAGGCCACTGGATTTCCTATTGCCAAAATAGCCGCCAAGCTTGCCATAGGATATACACTCGATGAAATAGCAAACGATATCACCCGTGAGACCCTTGCCTCCTTTGAGCCTACCATTGATTACTGTGTTGTCAAGATACCGCGCTGGGCATTTGAAAAGTTTCCAGGGGCGGTTGACAGCCTGACTACGTCCATGAAGTCTGTGGGTGAAACCATGGCCATTGGAAGGACCTTCAAGGAGGCCCTCCAGAAGGCCATTAGGTCTTTGGAGATTGGACGTTTCGGGCTTGGCTCCGATATTCCCCAGGGCAGTCGTGGTAATCGGGAGCCCCAGGAGATAGAAGAAAAACTTATCCGTCCCAATTCACAACGCGTTTTCTATATCCGGGAGGCAGTGGAACTAGGCATGTCACTGGATAGGATCCATGAGCTGACAGGGATAGACCCATGGTTTCTGTATCATATAGAAAAGATCCATCAGCTTGAAGTGCAAATGGGTAAAATGGCACAAAAGGGAGATGGACCTCAGGACTGGGATCGGGAATTTTTGAAGAGGGTCAAAGAGTATGGTTTCTCTGATGTCCAACTGGCCCTGCTTTTTCATACTGAGGAGCATATAATACGTGGTGTGCGCAAGTCGAAAGATGTGGTGCCTGTCTATAAACTGGTCGATACATGTGCGGCAGAGTTTGAGGCCTATACACCATATTACTACTCCACCTATGAACAGGAAAATGAGATCCGCTCTTCAAACAATAAAAAGGTGGTGATCCTGGGAGGCGGCCCCAATCGTATCGGCCAGGGGATTGAATTTGATTATTGCTGTGTCCAGGCCTCTTTTGCCTTAAAGGAAATGGGTATTGAGAGTATTATGGTCAACAGTAATCCGGAAACAGTCAGTACCGACTATGATACCTCTGATAAACTCTATTTTGAGCCCGTGACCACAGAGGATGTCTTGAATATCGTGCAACAGGAGAGGCCGGAAGGGGTTATAGTTCAGTTTGGAGGCCAGACACCACTTAATATTTCCGTTCCTTTGGCCCAGGCCGGCGTTACCATACTTGGAACAAGCCCGGACAGTATAGACCGTGCAGAGGACCGCGACCGCTTCCAGAGTATGCTAAGAAAACTGAACATCCTTCAGCCCGAAAACGGTATTGCCACCAACGAGGAAGAGGCCATGCGGGTAGCCGATAAGATCGCCTATCCAGTAATGGTCAGGCCTTCCTTTGTGCTTGGGGGCAGGGCCATGGAGATCGTTTATGATGAGAAGGATCTTGAGTATTACATCAAGAGTGCTGTGGAGGTGTCCCCGGGCAAACCGGTATTGATCGATAGGTTTCTCGAAGATGCTACGGAAGTGGATGTCGACGCTATTTCGGATGGAAGGGATACGGTCATAGGCGGGATCATGGAGCATATTGAGGAGGCAGGTATTCACAGCGGAGACAGTGCATGTGTTTTGCCACCAATATCCCTGAGGCCCGAAATCCTGGAGCAGATAACGAGACAGACCAAGGCCATCGCCAGGGAGCTGAAAGTGGTAGGCCTGATGAACATACAGTATGCCGTCAAGAGCGGGATTGTATATGTGCTGGAGGTGAATCCGAGGGCCTCCAGGACAGTCCCCTTTGTGAGCAAGGCAACTGGTGTTCCGCTGGCCAAATATGCAACCAAGGTAATCATGGGGAAGACCCTAAAAGATTTGGGGCTAGGGCATGAGATTAGGCCATCGCATGTCTCCGTCAAGGAATCAGTCTTTCCTTTTGCCCGTTTTTCGGGCGTGGATACCATACTGGGTCCTGAGATGAAATCCACGGGCGAGGTAATGGGCATTGACGGATCTTTCGGGCTTGCCTTTGCCAAGGCGCAGTTGGCGGCGGGTCAAAGATTACCCCTGTCTGGTACGGTATTTATCAGTGTAAAAGATGGAGATAAGATTACAGTGCTCGAAACCGCTTTTGCCCTTTATGATATGGGGTTCAAGATTGTGGCTACTAACGGCACCTCTGCCTATCTTACTGAACATGGTATTTCCAACAGGAAGGTCAGGAAGGTTAGAGAAGGCAGGCCGCATATCGTAGACATGATTAAGAACGGTGAGATCGACCTGGTTATAAATACCACGGATGACAAAAAGGCAATCGCGGAGTCTTACTCCATCCGCCGAACTGCCCTGACATTCAATATTCCGTATACTACTACCGTTGCCGGGGCCAATGCCACTGCCCTGGCAATTAAGGCCATGATGAAAGGGGATCTTGGGGTAAAGACGATCCAGGAATATCACGGCAAAGGTTAGGCAGTATGTTGTATAGAGCGTTAGGAATTAGAAGGGGATCAAGAGACTAATTATGAATTCTCAATTCAAAATTGACAACTCAGAATTCTTTATGCCCTCCCGTCCCAGAGAGGAATGTGGCATTTTTGCCATTTATGGTCATCCGGAGGCGGCCAAGTTGACCTATTTTGGCCTCTATGCCTTGCAGCATCGGGGACAGGAAAGCGCCGGCATCATTACATCCGATGGAAAGCGTGTCTTGGAGCACAAGGCCATGGGCCTTGTTCCGGAGATATTTGATGAGCAGATCTTGAACAGGCTTGAAGGTCATATGGCCCTTGGCCATGTAAGGTATTCCACCACTGGTTCATCTCTCCTTGTAAACGCCCAACCCTTCAGGGTCCAGTATACGGGAAGGTCCTTTGCAATCGCCCACAACGGCAACCTCGTAAATGCACTGCAAATCAGGTCCGAGCTGGAGAATAGCGGATCTATTTTCCAGACCAGTATGGATAGCGAGGTTGTTCTTCATCTGGCTGCAAGGCATATAAAGAGGGGCCTGGAGGGGGCCATAATAGAGTGTATGTCACAGGTGAAAGGGGCCTATTCAATGGTTATGATGACCGAGGACACACTTATTGCGATCAGGGACCCGAAGGGGTTTAGGCCCTTATGCCTTGGAAGGCTTAATTCCGGTTATGTCGTGGCCTCTGAGACCTGTGCCTTGGACCTTGTAGAGGCAGAATATTTGAGGGAAATAGAGCCCGGTGAGATCCTCTTCATCAATAAAAACGGCCTAAAGAGTATCCACTTCACAACAAAATGCCGCAAGAGTCAATGTATCTTTGAGCTGATCTATTTCGCGAGGCCGGACAGTAACGTCTTTGGCCAGAACGTGTACCTCTTTCGGAAGAGACAGGGCGATCTATTAGCCCGGAGATTTCCCCGGGAAGTCGATCTGGTTATGCCCTTTCCTGATTCCGGCAATTATGCGGCCCTTGGATATGCACAGGCATCTGGCATTCCGCTAGAGATGGGGGTGATCAGAAATCACTACGTGGGTAGGACCTTCATACAGCCGTCACAGAGCATGAGGGACTTCGGCGTGAAGGTAAAGCTCAATCCAGTAAAGGAACTATTGAAAGACCGGCGTGTGCTGATCATAGAAGATTCCATCATCCGCGGGACAACTGCGCGAACCAGGATCAAGACATTGAGGAAGATCGGGGCGCGTGAGATCCATATGTTGGTGAGCTGTCCTCCCCATCGTTTCCCCTGTTATTATGGAATCGATTTTACGACCAGAGGAGAATTGATTGCGGCCGAAAAATCTATAAGAGAGATCGAGGGCTTCATGGGCCTTGATAGCCTTGGCTACCTTGACATTGACAGCCTGGTTGAATCCACAGATATCCCCAGAGAAGAGCTATGCCTGGCCTGTTTTGACGGGCGATACCCCGTGCCCATAGACGAGGAATTCAACAAGTTTTGCTTTGAGCGGGAATAAACGTAATTACTCAGGTAGATAGGCTGAAGGTGTTTAGGCTGTAGTATCGCGGAGTGAACAGTTACGAATAAACTATAAACAGGAGCATGGATATGCCCGCACCCAAGTATCCAACCAAAGAAGGCCTGTGGTCAAAAGGAAAGAGGGAAGAGGAGGGCTACCAGAAGGTCCGACTCGGGACTCCATATCAAGATGCCGTGGAGCAGCTTCGCAAGGCGATTAAAGGACGAGATGATTTCGATCCCGCTGTCCTCTTTGTATGGGGGACTATGCAGGCGACGGCAGTACTCAATATCCTAAAATCGGCAGAGGAACTTTTTGGTGAGGCCGGGCAGGAGATGGTCCGCAAGGCTGTCAACCAGGCCGGTTATGAAGCCATGGAGGGGCTGCTTGAAAGCTCGGGTTTCCCCGATGACTTAGATGAAATAGAGCTGGCTTCATACATTGTGACGGGAATAAACACTATTCTATACGCTTCACTTGAAAGGCCATGGATTGTATCCAAAGACCGATGCGAATTTGACATCCTGTGGTGCCCACATCAGGACAGATACACGGCCTTTGATTGTAGGGTCCAGCGATTCTTTGTTGAAGGGATGTTTCATGCGCTCGAGGACCAGGGAAGAGGGGGCATCACCGCATGGGTGGAGAAACTGATTCCCCATGGAGCAGAGTGTTGCCATTTTGTTGTTGAACGAAGGAAGGAGAGCGGAGAAAAAAATCCCTGGCATGCATATTCTGAAGAGCTGGGTAAAAGGGCACTGAAGAAGTTGAGGGGGGAGGAGACACAGGCCAAGGAAAGCAGATGAGGCTTTACTGTTTTTCATATTCCTCTATCAAGACGGGGATAAAACGGGTCAGGTCTTCTACGACACAGACATCAGCGACATTGAAAATTGCGGCGTTGGGATCAGTATTGATGGCTGCGATAAACCCTGATGCCCTCATTCCCGCGATGTGCTGTGAGGAACCAGATATGCCGCACGCGAGATAGAGTTTTGGCATTACGGTGGCTCCTGTAAGCCCTACTTGGCGTTTGTATTCCATCCATCCCATGTCGCACATCGGCCTGGATCCTCCGACCGCTGATTTAGGGAAGATGGCGGCAAGGCGGTAGATGAGTTCCAGCTTTCCCTTTTTCCCTATCCCTCTGCCGGCGGCGACTATGACCTCCGCCTCAGCGAGGGCCGAGTCGCTCTCTTTCGTTTGCTTGACCCCCAAGCGGCGTGATTGCTGTGTCTCGAATGTCGTTTTTCGGATTTCCACTGAACCTGCTATCGAATTATCAAGATTGGGGGCCTTGAATGCGCCGGGTTGTATTGTAAGGACTGTGGGCTCGGTTTCCGGTATGACGTTCGCGAGGATCTTGCCGTTGTAAATTGCCCGAGAGAAACAGATGCGGAGTTCCTCCTGGCTTATATGCTCCACTCCTGTGATACAGCCCCCCTGAAGGCGCATTGCCAGGGCCGGAGCATAGTCCAGGCCTTTGGTTGTGTGAGCAATGCACACATAAGTGGCACGCAGATCTTGCAACAGGTCTCCTAGAAGGGTCTTGTATGCCTCAGCATTATACGAGACAAGATTTGGGTCCTGGATTCCTATTATGTCCTTCCCGGTATTGTTTGCGAGTTCCTCTGCCAAGTCTTCCACCTTATCTCCAAGAATTACGAACTTCAATGATGTCGGGCGGTAGCGCTGGATTTCCATAGCACAGGAGGCTAGTTCGTATGTAATCGGATCTATTTTTCCTCCCTGGTGTTCGGCCACTATTACGGTTGAACGGTCCATTATCGTTTCCTGTTACCGGATGAGAGATTTATTACGCAGGATGTGCAGCAGTTTGGACGCCTTTTCCGGCTGTGATCCCGTAAGTACGAGCCCGGAGCGCGACTTTTGAGGATAGGCCATTCGAGCCAGACTTTGTCGAGGTGGTACGGTGTTGAGTACATTGGCATCAATCGTCTCCAGGTCCTGTTTTTTCGCACGGAGGACATTCGAAAGTGAAGGGTATCGAGGCTCGTTGATGCCAGACTGCACGGTTAGTACGGCCGGAAGTCTTAATTCAAGGCAATCTCTATAACCGCCTTCTATTTCCCTTTCAACATATATGGAGCCAGACTCTGGGGAAAGGTTCTCAAAAATGGCCGAGGTGGCCCAAGGCATAGAAAGTAATTCGGCGATTATGGGCCCTACCTGACCCTGCATGTCGTCTTCGGCCATAACACCTGAAAGAATGAGATCATAGTTGTTGTTTCGAGCATAAGAGGAGATCAGTGAGGCGACTACAAAGGGGTCCAAGAGGTCTTGTCCTCCGGTGATAATATGAATTCCGTGGTCGGCCCCCATTCCCAGCGCCCTTTTGACAACCATGGCCGAGCGAGCTGGACCGAGGGAGATAACATCTATTGAGGTATGAGGGAAGGTCTCCCGGATAAGGAGGGCCTCTTCGACGGCAAATTCGTCGAACCGGTTCATTCTATATGATGTTGACTTGTCGGCAAATATCCTGCGTCCAGAATCGTCGATCTTGATATCCGATTCAGGCTCCCGGACCTGTTTCACGCAGACCAATATTTTCATTATTCCTAACTACCTTGTCTTTAGTTGTTTTAAAATAGGGCATGCAGTGCTATTTTTCAAGAAAAAAATGGCGAACGTTCACTCGTTTTTTCTTGACACCATTTGACTCTCACGATAGTAAGTGATAAAAAATCCGGGTTCACAGGTCGTTGAGTGGCCAAGGTGGTACAATTAATTGAATCTAATAATAAGAGGATTCGAACCAAGAATTTATGAGCGCAATATACTTGGTCAGACATGCCCAGGCATCCTTTGGTGAGGAAAATTATGATCGTCTCTCCCCCCTTGGGATCAGGCAGGCCCAAGTCTTGGGCCAATACCTCGCACATCTGGGGATTAAATTTCACACCGTCTATTCAGGTTCTATGAAGAGGCAGATCGATACGGCTCAAGCAGTGATGGCCGAGCTATCTGAAGACGGCCCAGATTCTCAGGTGCGCATCGCCGAAGAATTCAATGAATTTGACTCTTACTCCATAATAATGTCCCAGGTTCGAGATATGATCCTCGATGACCCATCCGTTGACAAGGATTTTTCCCGCATCTACACGGATCGCCGGTCATTTCAGCATCTCTTTGACAAGGCCATGCAGCGATGGATATCCGGGGAAGGGGGTGCCTCTGGTGTTGAGGCCTTGCACTCCTTTACAAATAGAGTTCGTTTGGGGGTCGCCAGGGTAATGGAGGAGAATGGGCGGAAGAAGAGGGTTGCTGTGTTTACATCCGGGGGGGCAATATGTGCTGTTATGCAGATGGCCCTGGACTTGTCGGCCGCGAAAACCATGCAACTGGCCTGGCAGATCAGGAATACATCCGTTTCTACCTTCAGTTACGGTGATGGCAGTCTAAGTTTATATTCATTTAATTCTGTTGCCCATCTAGAGCGCAAGAATGCCCCGGAGCTCTTAACGTACCTATAGCTATTCTTATTCAAGATGGATTTTATCTTAGACAGTACTGAAATTCATTGTTAATTGGGAAACCCCCGCCATGCGGGAGTCAGAGAAATTAGGCTATGCCGTACCAGAAATCAAGGTCATGAAGTGAAATAAAGTTCCTTAACTTTAGGCACTTTAGTCACTCTGGAGATATGCAAGTAAACAAGCCCCCTCTGAGGGCAAGCCAAAGCCGGGCCCTCTGGGGTCGGATTTTTACTACACAAATTAATTAGCCAAAGGGGTTTCTTATGGATTTTGAAATATCTGAAAAGATTAAGAGTGTAATTGAAATGATGGATGAGTTTCTGGATAAAGAACTGATTCCCATGGAGCCTGAATTTCTGAAACGGTCATTTGTGGAGATGCTGCCCGAGCTGGAGGAGAAGCAGGACATGGTCCGGCAAATGGAGCTATGGGCCCCTCCACACCCGAAGGAGTATGGAGGCATGGGCCTGGACCTGATGGAGTTTGGCCTCGTTTCAGAGTCTTTGGGACGGTGCCCGTTAGGGCACTATGTCTTTGGCTGTCAGCCTCCGGATGCCGGCAATATCGAGATACTATACCTTCATGGCACGGATGCCCAAAAAGAAAGGTACCTAAGGCCACTGGTGGAGGGCAAGATCAGGAGCTGTTTTTCCATGACAGAGGTAGATATGCCAGGCTCAAATCCGGTTATGCTGGAGACGACAGCGGTCATGGACGGGAACGATTATGTGATAAACGGCCAGAAATGGTATACGTCCAGCGCCGACGGTGCGGAATTTGCGATTGTCATGGCCGTGACAAACCCGGAAGCTGCTCCCTACCTGCGGGCAAGCATGTTGATTGTCCCCTCTGATACGCCCGGTTTTAATAGGGTCCGCAACATTCCGGTAATGGGTCATGAGGGCTCGGGCTGGGCCAGTCACTCTGAGATACTCTATCAGTCCTGTCGCGTGCCAAAAGAAAATCTCTTAGGTCCTGAGGGGCATGGGTTTGTCATAGCACAAGAACGGCTTGGTCCGGGCAGGATCCATCACTGTATGAGGTGGCTTGGGATCTGCAAAAGGGCGTTTGGTCTAATGTGTTCCCGCGCCCAGAATAGAGTTATTTCTCCAGGTAGAATGCTGGCGAGCAAACAGATTATTCAGACCTGGATCGCCGAATGTGCGGCCGATATTCAGGCAGCAAGGCTTATGGTGCTCCACGCCGCATGGAAGATGCAGAATCTGGGAGTAAAAGAGGCCCGGGAAGAGATTTCCCTGATTAAATTTTTTGCGGCCAATGTCTTGCAGAGGGTCGTGGACCGTGCCCTCCAGGTACATGGCGGAATGGGTATGACGGACGATACGATTCTTGCCTTCTTCTACAGGCACGAGCGGGCAGCGAGGATCTACGACGGAGTGGATGAGGTCCATAAGTTATCGGTGGCCAGGAGGATCCTCCGGGAATATGATCAGGGTAAACGAGAGAATTAGAAGTTTTTATACCAGGTGGATAGACTGAAGGTAGAAGGCTGACAGGTCATTGCGAGATGGTAGAAAATACTTCAGCTCTACAAGCCGGAGGCCTTCACTCTTCAACCTAAATAGCTAGCTAGTTACGATATTACAACATGAATTATTCTGAATTTCAACGACTGGTGAACATCTCAAAGCAGGATATCTGCAGGGAGGCCCTTGCTGAGAACCGTGGGACCATTAAGGTCAAGAAGGAAGAGACGGCCG
Source organism: uncultured Desulfobacteraceae bacterium (assembly GCA_964473615.1). Classification (GTDB taxonomy): domain Bacteria; phylum Desulfobacterota; class DSM-4660; order Desulfatiglandales; family Desulfatiglandaceae; genus CAYYPQ01. The sequence goes on along the minus strand of CAYYPQ010000063.1, from coordinate 8,615 downwards.
TAAAGAATCTTGAAAGGATCTTTGATGCCACGCTCAAGATAAGTAATGAGAAAGGTTTTCAGGCGATGAGCGTGCGTGATCTCAGCAGGGAGACCGGCCTGAGCGTTGGGGCCCTTTATGCCTATTTTTCAAGTAAAGAAGCTCTCCTAGAAATGCTTCAGCGCCATGGACGAACCATTACCCATCGAATCTTACAAGAACGAGTTGAGGCGGAAACAGAGCCTGTGGCAAAACTTAGAATGGCTATTCAGACACACCTGTATTTGAGTGAGGTTATGCAGCCATGGTTCTATTTCTCATACATGGAGGCCAAGAATCTGACCAAGATGGAAAGAGACAAGGCCATTAAGAGCGAGCTCTACACAGAGGAACTCTTTGTGGAGATACTGAGGCAGGGACAAGAGGAAGGAATCTTTGTGTCCAGGGACCTGCGGTTGGCAGCGAGTCTGATTAAGGCCACACTTCAGGACTGGTATCTAAAAAGATGGAAATATGCAAAGAGGAATGTCTCAGTAGATTATTATACGTGCTTTATTATGGATTTTGTAGAGGCGTTTTACCTTGTACCAAAAAGCCAGCAGCCTGCGGCATAGGGGGTGTCAATGGATATTGTAGACAAGGCAGCTGATGTCAGGGATGGGGAAGAGCTCGACACGGCGAAAGTGGAGGCCTTCTTAAAGGAGTCGATTCCCGATTTGACCGGACAACTTACAATCCGGCAATTTCCCAGTGGCTTTTCCAACCTCACCTACCTGCTCACGATTGGAGGACGGGAGCTTGTCCTGCGCAGACCGCCGTTCGGGACCAAGGCCAAGACAGCACATGACATGAGCCGGGAGTTCAGGATTCTAAAGGCCCTCCGGCCGGTCTTTCCTTATTGTCCTGAACCACTGGTCTATACCGAGGGCACCTCTATCATAGGGTGTCCCTTTTACGTAATGGAACGCTTGCGCGGCCTAATCCTGCGCAAGGATCTCCCCAAGGGCCTCTCTTACACACCTGAACAGGCAAAAATGCTTTGTGAAAGGCTGCTTGATGTCCTGCTAAAACTCCATTCCATTGACTACAAGGAGATTGGCCTTGAAAACTTTGGTAAACCCGAGGGGTATGTGAAACGTCAGGTTGTTGGGTGGAGTGAAAGGTATCGTGCCGCGCGGACCGACGACGCCCCGGACTGCGAAGAGGTTATGGCGTGGATTTTGGAAAAGATGCCTCCAGATACTGGCAGGCCGGCGGTTATTCATAATGACTATCGTTTTGATAATCTTGTCCTGGACGAACAGGATCACATGAAAATTATCGGTGTCCTGGATTGGGAAATGGCCACCATTGGTAACCCTCTCATGGATCTCGGGAATTCACTGGCCTACTGGATTCAACGAGATGATCCGGAGGACATGCATCTAATGCGCATGATGCCGACCACCATGGAGGGCGCCCTTACCAGAGAGGAAATGGTGGAATACTATGGCAAGAAATCCGGACTCTCCATCGAAAATTTCGACTTTTATTACTGTTTTGGACTGTTTCGATTGGCTGTGATTGCACAACAGATATATTACCGATATTACCACGGCCAAACAAAGGATGAACGATTTAAGATACTTATCTTCGGCGTACAAATGCTGGATAAGGCGGCCCGTAAGGTTGTCGGCCAATCTCTAATTTGAAGGGATACATGGCCTGAACTGTATGGGTCCGTACATGTCCCTTAGGATCACAGTAACACTTTAGATGTTTGAAAAACACCTCTCACCCCACCTTACGAATACGTCTGTTTCAAATGGCTAAAGTGTTAAGGGTCTCTCAATTTAGTCTCCAACCCGGTTCACCATTTGGTAATATACGGCATGCAAGAGAACGCGGGCGCCCTGGCCATTACGAGTAAGTGGCGTACATAATACGAATTATACTATTTTGGTTATGCCTTCGTAAATAAGGAAGATAGTACCTTGTGTAAAATTTTGGTCCTTTACCACACCCAGGCGGGTCATACAGAGAAAATGGCTGAGACTGTGGCCAAAGGGGCAAGATCGATTAAGGGGGTCGAGGTTGTCCTAAAAGAGGCAAGAAACGCAGCAGCCCAGGATCTCTTGGAGTGTGACGGGCTCGCTATTGGGTCTCCGGAGTATTTTGGATATATGGCCGGTATTATAAAGGACTTTTTCGACCGTACCTATAATGAGCTGAGGGGAAGAAGGGAAATCTTTAAGAAACCCTATGTGGTTTTTATCAGCGCCGGAAATGATGGGAGGGGTGCCCTGAGCAATATCGAGCGCATCTGCATTGGCTATCAATTCAAAAAGGTCTATGATCCAGTTATAGCCAGAGGTGAGATTGGTCAAGACATATTGATCAAATGCGAAGAGCTGGGCAAGACAATCGCTGCCGGCTGTGAGGCAGGGATATATTGACCCCGCCTTACGAATACGTCTGATCCAAACGACTGAGGTGTTACCATAATATAAATTGTTGTGGGTTGTCACTGCTGTTCAATGGCTCAGGATATTGGTTTGGCCCTTTGACACGGACGGATTCCTAAGATAGGTAAGGGGTGTTTTTAAAGCGTTACCGAACCTGTTCAGGCAAACTCCGACGCAAAATGCTGTCCAACAAAAACCGTTTTTGGAAAAGAGTGGTGGCTTGTGACTTTTCATTTTGATTGCAGTATGTTATTATGAAACTGTTGGTAGTGCCCCACATTTTCGAAAAGCAATGCTTTTTGTAAGAACTTGGTCCGTTGCGAAGAACTTTGGCTCAATTTAGGCACTTTTCCGGTTTAGTAATGGTGGGGTAGGTAATCAAACATGAGGTTGAGAAAATGAAGCTTTTTCTTATTTCTTTGCTGTTAATCGCGACTTTTACTCCAGTGAACACCTTCGGGGGTTGTATAGATGGTGACTGTGCGAATGGAAAAGGGACCTATACATTCCCGGATGGAAGAAAGTATGAGGGGACATTTAAGGGTTACATGCTTGATAAAGGGATCATGATGTTTTCTGACGGAAAGGAGTACAAAGGGGAATTCACTGGGAATAGATTTAGTGGTAAGGGTAAATTGATCTATCCCAATGGTAGTGTGTATGAGGGGCAATTTGTAAGCAATATGCTTCAGGGAGAAGGCACCCTATCTTCGCTTGATGGGATGAAATATGTGGGTAAATTTGTCGTTAACAGGTTCTGTGGTAAAGGCACTCTGGTGTTCCCTGACGGGAGAAAATATGCGGGTAATTTTACCGATAACGAATTTGATGGCCACGGTGTATTGACGTATGCCGACGGTGGAAGTTATGAGGGCGATTGGAGGAATGGGGAATTTGCTGGCAAAGGGACTTACACCTTTCCAGAGGGCAGCAAATACATTGGTGAGTTTACAAACGGCGTGTTTAACGGCAAGGGCGTCTTTATCTTCCCTGACGGGAGCAAATATCAAGGCAGGTTCAGGAACGGCAAATTTGATGGGCAGGGTACATTGAGCTATGCCGACGGGGCAACCTATGTGGGAGAATGGAAGGATGGTCTCTTCAATGGTGAAGGGACATATACCTATCCTCGGGGCGATATCTATGTAGGACAATGGAAGGATGGTGAGTTTAATGGGGAAGGGTTTTATACCTATCACACCGGTGAAAGGTATATAGGCCAATTCCAGGACAATATGTTTAATGGCCAAGGGGCCTTCACATATGCTGACGGGAGGACAATTCCAGGTAAGTTCAATAATGGTGAGTTTGAGGGCCCGCCTCCTGAAATATTTTGATATTAGCCAATGCTCTTACTGGTTGCGGACTTTTGCCATTGGCTTTTCATTCCTTGATTTTTTATCCCGCACCCTCACGAACAGATATCTAAAAATCGCCCGCTCATAGATCCTGCATAAGAACATGGCGATACCCTTTGGTATGCCGCGGTTTCGCAAACGGCAGTAAATGTGGAGAGGATTGAGGTAGTGTTGCAGCTTTGAGGTCATAGAAAAGGGGCGTCAGATCTCAGGTACCAGATAGCTGGCTCTGGGACCACCTTAAATTGAAAATAATAAGAATTTTTTCATATTATTGGCTTTTTTTACCTTTAACTCTTTTATATTTAATATTTCTTAGTATTTATTGATCCAATTAGCAAACTCTATGCCAGAATTCAGGGAATAGAGAGGCAGATAGTGTGGGGTATAAATTATTATATAATATCAATAAGTTAAGCCATGTTTTATTCCCGCATAACTCATCCGGGATGGTGGGGTCTAGGACTACTTTCCGAACCGCGTGTAAATTATTGCCAATTCAAACGCTGGCACGGCGGCGGAATATGGTAAAATAATACCCACTGGCTTTTTTGTGAGAGTGGGTATGCGCTTTACTGATCAGTGAGAACCGCAGAATTTCGAACAAGAAATGTCGAATGTCGAAGATTTTATGTTCTGTGGTTCGAAATTCGTTGTTCGATATTCAAGTGTCTTTGCGTGGGTTGGTCCATTAATGATATGGGGTTGGGCTAACTGCATGCGCAGTTTTATGAATTACTTCGTGTAGGTGACCGATACGGGGTGGCGACACGGAAAAAAGAAGGGCATCTCATTCGATTTCAATGAGATGCCCGTAGTAACTGCGCAACATAAGACTAAATCTTGTTGACGTTTTTGGCCTTTGGACCCCGGTCGCTTTCTTCTACATCAAAACTCACCCTTTCACCATCAGTGAGGGTCTTGAATCCGGGAATTTCGATGGATGAGTAATGCACAAATACATCTCGACCGTCGTCTTCCTCAATGAAGCCATATCCCTTTTTTGCACTAAACCATTTTACGGTTCCTTCCGCCAAAGCTTTGACCTCCTTTCAAATTTTTTCGATCATGGGCCCCAGGCAAAGGTCGTTACTCTGGCAAAGGAAAAAGATCCTTCCGAGCTATTCCGACCCGCAGAGAAGCCAGACCAATATCCGACCCAAGCATAAGTATAACCTTTCTAAAGGTCAAGTGAAAATATAGCTTATGACTTTGAGTGGAGGAAACCGTAAAACTATGCTAAGAATATTTTTCAAAATTTTTATTGAAGGGTCATTGAGGATCCAATCATGAGAAAATATTTTCAGGTTTTTCCTGTGGGCGTCATCAAGAAAGAGGGCGGGGACACCACCGTGGAGATATATGAAAAATACAGGGATGCCCTCCTAGGATTAGAGCAATTTTCCCATATAATAGTGTTCTTCTGGTTCGATAAGAATGACACCTTACGGAAGAGAAGTGTTTTGCAGGTCCACCCGAGAGGAAACAGTGCCAATCCCCTGACAGGCGTATTTGCGACCCGTTCTCCGGTCAGACCCAACCTGATCGCCATATCCACATGCAAGATATTGTTGATGGAAGGGAATATAATCCATATCGATAAGGTTGATGCGTTTAGCGAGACACCAGTAATTGACATCAAGCCTTTCATGTCTAGAATGGATTCAGGGGACATAAGGGTTCCCAGATGGGCCAAGAAATAAGTGTTGTCACCAGGATAAAGCTTTCAATGGCGGTATATCGACAAAAATAGGCCTTACATTTTAGGAAATCGTCTGTTTAAAAAGGCCAATGTGTTAAAATAATAGATGACATTGGACGAGATTGAGGAAAGAAAGGGAGGAGGAAATGAAGATATCTGTTTGCGGCAAGGGGGGAAGCGGTAAGAGTACATTGGCGAGCTTGTTGGCCAATCAGGCCGTGGCTCGTGGCCTTGAGGTGCTGGTGATTGATTCGGACGAATCAAATTCCGGTCTTTTTAGAATGCTTGGCTTTGAGAGGCCTCCTGTCCCGCTTATGGAACTCGTGGGAGGCAAAAAAAAATTAAAGGAAAAGATGGCAGGTCCCAGCATCCTGGGTGAAGCCCAAATTTTCACAAAGGATCTTCCTTCCGAGAATATAGTCAGGAAGGATGGGCTTATGTTGCTCAGTATAGGAAAGATCCTGCAATCACTCGAGGGGTGCGCATGCCCCATGGGCGTATTAAGTCGCGAATTTTTAAAAAAACTTTGCCTGGGCGAAAATGAGATAGCAATCGTTGATATGGAAGCAGGGGTGGAACATTTTGGCAGGGGTGTGGATGTAAGCATAGACCGGGTGCTTCTGGTGGTAGAGCCATCCTTTGAGTCCATAACCATTGCTGAGAGAATAAAAGGACTAGCAACGGGTATCAATAAGGACTTCTATGCGGTATTGAACAAGGTATCTTCAGAAACCGTGGCAAACAGGATGCAAGGGGAATTGAACAAGAGGGGGATAGAGATAGTTGGTATGATTCCCAATGATTCTTCTGTGTTCGAGTCCTGTTTGGAAGGTAGCGCCCTGGGGCAAAGTGAAGCGGCCGGCGCTGCTGGAGATATCTTGGCGCTTTTGCTCTCGAATCACTAAAGAGTTCCTTTGGAGGTGATCATGTGCCTGAGTACCGTGTATCTTGATCTAGGAGATCGGCAGGAATTGGTTATGAAAGAGGTTGCACGAATGGAAAAAGATGGTGAAGGGTTTTTGCTGTTTGATCTTTTTGGAGGAAACAAATTCATCCGCGGCAGGATAAAGAAAGTCGATTTTGTTGACGATCATTCAGTGGTGCTTGAGGGGCGCAAGCGTAACAGAAAGGTTGGCCGCATTCCTCATTGACACACCAAGGCAAATCTCTTAGACTTTGGCGCAAAAATAGGTGTTGTTATCTGCAACCCATAGCAGGTCCACCCATCTTCTTTTTATGACAAAAAGGCTACTCCGCAGACACCTCAAAGGTCTCAAACGCCGCCACCTCGATGAGCGTATCTCGACTTTGCTCATAGCCGCCTTAATTGGGATTTTGAGCGGTTATGGCGCGGTCCTTTTCCGGCTTGTGATTAAGGAGGCTCAATTCCTGTTTTATGGTGAGACGGCGGATATCCTGACATTTGCCAACACCATTTCTGCATACTACCTCATCGGCGTTCCCTCACTGGGAGGCCTTCTGGTGGGATTAATTATCCATTTTGGTGCCAAAGAGGCCAAGGGCCATGGTGTGCCGGAGGTGATGGAGGCTGTGGCCTTGCGAGACGGACGGATCCGAAAGCGTGTCGCGGCCGTCAAGATCATGGCCTCTGCGGTCTGTATTGGATCTGGGGGCTCGGTAGGGCGTGAGGGTCCTATCGTTCAAATTGGTTCTTCTTTGGCATCCACCGTTAGTCAAATATTTAGTGTCCCCAGGGTGCGACAAAGGACCATGGTAGGCTGCGGCGCGGCGGCTGGAATCGCTGCTACCTTTAACGCCCCCATCGCAGGAGTGCTTTTCGCTTTAGAGATACTGCTTGGTGATTTCGGACTGGCCTCCTTTTCCCCTGTTGTCCTCTCTTCTGTTACCGCCACCACAATCTCAAGGCACTATTTTGGGGATTTCCCGGCATTTGTCATTCCAACGTATCAGTTAAGGTCATTGTGGGAATTCGGCATCTATCCCTTTTTGGGATTGTTCGCGGGCCTGGTGGCCATCCTGTTCACTATTACCCTTTACAAGACAGAAGACCTCTTCGACACTATTCCTGTGCCTCAATGGCTTAAGCCTGCCCTTGGGGGCCTCCTGCTAGGCCTTATCCTGCTCAAGTGGCCTCATGTATTCGGAGTGGGTTATGGGGCCATCAATAAGGCCCTCCTCAATCAACTTCCCGGCCTATTTCTCCTGGTGCTCATATTTCTCAAAATAGCGGCTACGTCTATTACCCTTGGTAGCGGAGGATCTGGAGGGATCTTTGCTCCTTCTTTGTTCATAGGGGCAATGGTCGGCGGATTTTTTGGGTGGGCTGCAAATCTGATATTTCCTGGCATGACCGCCTCTCCCGGCGCCTATGCCCTTGTTGGAATGGGAGCAGTAGTGGCTGGTACGACCCATGCTCCCATTACTGCAATCCTGATCATTTTTGAGATGAGCGGGAACTACAAGATAATCCTTCCCATGATGATTACCTGTATATTGAGTGCCATCATAGCCGTGTCCCTAAAAAAGGGTTCCATCTATACCATAAAGTTGCTTCGCAGGGGGGTGGATATTGCAGGTGGAATGGAGCAAAATATCCTCAGAAGCTTGAAAGTGAGACAGTTTATGACCCAAGAAGCGCCCACTGTTACAGAGGGCATGAAATTGAGAGATCTAATCAATACCTTTAAGACAAAAGATGTTTCTTATCTCCATATGATCAATGAAAGCCATGACCTGACGGGGATAATTTCGTTTCGAGACATCCGTGGGCTGCTTCAAGAAGAAGATTTGCACCTCCTCGTGATAGCGAAAGATGTGGCGACCACCGATCTCGAAACCTTGCGGCCTGAAGATAATATTCTTGTGGCACTTGAAAGCATGGGCAAACGAGGGATTGCGCAGTTGCCGGTGGTGGGCGGCAATAATGGGAAAAAGGTGATCGGCACGCTAAGGGATAAGGACGTGATTGCCGCCTATGACAAGGCGGTTATTCGTCATGAGATAGAGGCGGATGATGCGCTGGTAAGAAAATAAGTTGATGACGGAATGAGTAAATGGCAATGATATGCCATGCCAAGATAAGCCTGCCTTGCAGGTGGTGCCGAGACGCAGAATTGAACTGCGGACACGGGGATTTTCAGTCCCCTGCTC
>CAYYPQ010000062.1:0-19312 GCA_964473615.1 uncultured Desulfobacteraceae bacterium | reverse complement strand
GCTCGAGAGCGGTAAGCTTCATGATGCCCGATCTATGTTTCAAATCAATTGAACGGGCAAGCTAAAGAAAACCTCTGATGTGACAGGCTTGAATGAGGTTGTCGGGATAACATGTCCTTAATCTGCCTTGCCTCTCATATTTTCATCTTTAAAAAGATCCTAGCCTTCATAAGGATGATACTGGCCGGACTGGCGATTGGATTTGTAGCCGTGTCTAGCTCACTCTGCTCTCACAAGCTTGAAAATGGCAGGATGTTGAATATGTTTTAGGTTTTTTTGGGGAGAGAGCGATTTTGTAAGAGATGTCCTTTCGGAATCGGAAGAGAAGTTCTCGCGGAAATATCGACTCAAGAGCCGGGGGTACAATTTTGAAAAGGTTGTTGAGAGGAAGGCAAAAGGAGAGGGGTGCGGGCCAGGGATTTAGGGTGAGTTTTGCTGTTCAGAGAGGTGAGCAAATAGCTAAAGATCAGGGTTATAAACTCGAAAACTGAGTTATTTTACTATTTAAGGTCGTCCCCAAAAGTTATGGATAAATCACCACAAAGTAAGGCCTGGATTAGAAGGATATTTACCGAGATCACGCCCCCGAGTTTGAAGGACAACACGGCAGACGTGGACCGACTGGTCAGGGGGATCAAAAAGGCCCTCCAGACAGATAAGGTCTCGGTCAATTTCTCGCTGGTCAAGTCCCTCCCCCATTTATTGAGAGAATATAATTATAGTATCCATACCGTGGTCTTTGAAAATAAATGTGGATGGCAGCTCATAGACATCCTGCCATCTCAGAAAAACCAAAGCATTTATGGAATTGCCATGGATCTAGGCAGTTCTACTGCCGTTGTCCGGCTCCTGGATCTACCGGTCGGGGAGGTCAAAGATGAGATATCCTTTGCCAATCCCCAGATAGAAATAGGCCCGGATATACTCACGCGGATCCATTTTGCAACGCAGGAGGGGGGTCTTGACAAATTACAGGGCCTGATCAGAGACAGGCTAAATCATGAAATTGAAGGGCTTGCGAAAAAACACGGCATAAACACTAATTCCATAGTGGGTATGTCGGTGGCTGGAAACACTACAATGACCCACCTATTTCTGGGCCTAGATCCCTATTGGATATGCCGTGAACCTTATATCCCCGCGATAAATAATCCAGGGCTATTGAGTTCCAGAGAACTCGGTCTTAAAATCAACCCAGAGGCCCCGGTCCTGGTATTTCCTAATGTGGGCAGCTATTTTGGCGGGGACTTGATCGCGGGAATTCTGGCCTCGGGCATGGCACATAAAAAGGAAATATCCTTCCTCGTCGACGTGGGTACCAATGCAGAGGTCGTCATTGGCAATAGTGATTGGCTAATGGCCTGTGCGGGCGCAGCAGGCCCGGCGTTGGAAGGTGGTGTGGCGACTATGGGCATGATTGCCGGCCCTGGGGTGATAGATAAGGTGACCATAGACACCCAGGCATCTGAACTCGTAATAAGGACAATTGGTAACAGGCCTGCCATCGGAATTTGCGGTTCAGGCCTGATTGACCTTGTGGCGCAGCTCTTCATGGCCGGGATGCTTGATATGAGGGGCAAATACGTGTCCGAGAAGTGCAAGGGCCGTCTTAAAGAAATTGATGGAATCAAACACCTTGTCGTTGTCCCCAGGGACGATTCAGGTACTGACCAGCCACTGACCCTGAGCCAGACGGATATCGACGGGCTCATACGCTCAAAGGCCGCAATGTACACCATCCTTACGACTATTACCAATACAGTCAATATCTCTATGAAAGAGATAAGCAGGTTCTACGTCGCGGGTACATTCGGTTCATACATCGATCCCAAATCGGCTATTACTATCGGCATGATCCCGGATCTGCCTTTGGAAACCTATGTCCCCCTGGGAAACACCTCTCTAGAAGGAGCAGGCATGGCTCTCTTATCTTCTGATGCCAGAGCTGAGATATCTCAAATTCGTGATAAGATCACCTATCTGGAACTCAATGTAAACCAGGAGTTCATGAATCTCTTCAGCGCCGCCAAGTTTATCCCGCACACAGACATTAGCCTTTTCCCATCCGTGAAAGTAAGGTAGCCTACTCTTCTCTTCCCAAAAAAAAGAGCCGGTCTCGGGGGGACCAAATCCAAGGACTGGCTAACGCCTACCACTGTCCTTCAACATCAGAATCCTCTGCCAAGGGCAAATTACCTTCCAGATAGGCCTGAACGGCCTCTCTTACGCTTCCGGTCGCATTGTTTGCAACACGGATCTTTGCAGCCTTCAAGGCCTTAAAGGCATTGGGCCCACAATGGCCTGTCAACAAGATCTCTGCGGCGTGCTTACTCAGCATGCTGGCGGCCTGTATCCCCGCTCCTTTCAGCGCGTTCATATTTTCGTGGTTGTCCAGGGCCTCCAGGGCCATGGTCGCACTATCCACAATAAGGATATAGGGTGCCCTTCCGAACCTGGGATCCACTGCGGAATCAAGCCCTGTTCCGGTAGCTGTCACGGCAATCTTCATTATTTGCCTCCTTCTTGTTGGCCCCGTCGCCATTCCCCTCAAACTGCTTAATGGCCTTCTGCAATGTCTTCAAGGCCAATCGGGCACAATGGACCTTTTGCTTGGGGAGCTTCTCCAGTTCCCTGTACAGGGTCTCAAGATCAAGATGCTTTGCCTCTTCCAGGCTCTTTCCTTTGGCAAGATTCACCACTGCGCACCCGGATGCTACCGCACCAGGGCAACCCAGCACCTGGATTTTTGCATCGTCAATCCTATCCCCCTGGATATTCAGGGAGATCTTCATGGAATCACCGCATGGCCCTGTGAGATCCGTTATCTGGTTTGCATTCTTCAGAAAACCGATGTTGTCCTTTTTTTGAAAGTATTCAATGGCCTTGTCCGAATATCCAGATTCAGACAGCATCTCGTAGACCTGATCCTGTCTTTCCTTTTCCATCGGAAAAACTCCTTCCGTCATCTAGTATCCTCCACCGCCGCCGCAGACCTGCTCGTCTCCGATAACCGGCAATGTTCCTGCAATTAGATCTTCAACCACAGGCCTGATCTCTGGCCTCGCCGCATCATAATACACATCAATGCCCACCTGCTTGAATCCCATTAATGGCCGCATACCGATGCCGCCAACTACAAGGGCATCGACCTGCTGTTGAGCCAGCAGATTCACCGGTACCATGCAGCCGCCCTGCACATGCGATTGATTAGGTATGGTTGTTACCGACTTTATCTCTCCCCCTTCGACATCCACCAGGGTAAAGACATCACAATGACCAAAATGTCCGGAACGTTGTCCATCCAAACCCCCCGGTGACATCGAGGGAACGGCTATTCTTCCATCTTCCATGTCCCAAAACCTCCGTTTAAATATTTTTCTCACACTGCCTCCCTCCCCTCAAGGGGAGAGAAGGAAAAGTCCATCCCGTCGCGAACAACGGGCACGAAGCAACTTCAAGCTTTAACTTATTACTTTAACCATCAATAAGGATTTTTCAACCCCAGGTAATTTTTTTGCTCTCGTCAGAAATTATACCTTGTGACGTAGGAGTATAGTCAAAATGGCCTTGTCTGTCAACAAAGACATGCCCAAATCAAGTTGTCGGAACTGGTCATTAGGACGATGGACACCCGATAAAAAAACCTTGAATGACGTTAGAGGGCTTATGCATTCTGGGAGGTATGAATATGACAAAAAACCAAGAAGATGATCCAAGGGAGACAAATGCCCTGATTATTGTATCATGTGGGACCAATAATCCCAACCGGTCTGTGAGGGCCATTCATCTGGCCCAGGTGGCCACCACCCTGGGCAAAAAGGTGTCGGTCTTCCTGCTCGACGAGGCAGTGTATCTAGCTAGGCAGGGGATTGTCCGGTTAGTCTGAGACGATCCCGTATTTCTCACCCCCCATATTTTTTACGTTTCAAATCCACAGAAAATATGTTAATGTTTAACTTTTTACAAGATAAGCGCCTTGTCTTGAAAAGCGCCAGGATTCAGGGATTAGCAGATGTTGCAAAAATCTGATCAATTCCGTTTCCTGCCAACTGACAACTGACAACCGGCAACTATCAATTGAGCGTTTTCGCTCAATCGGAATGTTACCCATCTTTTAGAGGAGGCACCCATAATGGAGACGCATGCGCTGGCAGGAAAGCCTGTTCCGCCATCCATGTTGGTAAATGTTCCGAGATTAGTAAGCTCTTATTTTACCAGGCATCCAGATGTTACAGATGTTGCTCACCTAGTCTCCTTTGGGACGTCCGGTCACAGGGGCTCTTCGTTCAGGAACAATTTTAACGAAGACCACATAGTGGCTATCACCCAGGCGATTTGTAACTATAGGAAGCAGAAAGGTATCAACGGCCCACTTTTCCTTGGAATGGATACCCATGCCCTTTCAGAACCGGCCTTTTCAACAGCATTGGAAATTCTGGCAGCTAATGGCGTTGAGGTAATGATACAACATGATTTAGGCTACACCCCTACCCCGGTTATCTCACACGCCATCCTTACCCACAATAAGGGAAAGACATCCGGCCTGGCCGACGGCATTGTCATCACTCCATCGCACAATCCGCCGGATAACGGCGGATTCAAATATAATCCTCCCAAGGGAGGTCCTGCTGATACTCATACTACAAAGTGGATAGAAGATAAGGCGAATGAGCTTCTAAGGGCAAGGAATATTGAGGTAAAACGAATCCCATATGAGAAGGCAGTAGCCGCAGATACGACACATAAATATGATTATATCGGCCCCTATGTCAAAGATCTCTCAAACATAATAGACATGGAAATCATACGTTCTGCTCGCCTCAGAATAGGGGTGGATACACTGGGGGGCGCGAGCCTGGCATTCTGGAGACCGATTGCAGAACACTATGGGTTAAGCATAGATGTCGCGAATGAAACGGCAGATCCAACATTTCGTTTTATGAACCTTGACAGAGACGGGAAAATCAGGATGGATTGCTCTTCCCCTTATGCCATGGCTGGTCTCATTGGGCTGAAGGATAGGTACGATCTCGCATTTGGAAATGATCCCGACGTGGACCGCCACGGCATTGTTACACGTACTATGGGTCTCATGAATCCCAATCATTATCTCTCAGTTGCCATTTACTATCTTTTTCAAAACCGCCCTGGCTGGAAAAGAGATGCGGCAGTGGGCAAAACCCTGGTCAGCAGTTCCATGATTGATAAGATAGCACAACACCTGGGGAGAAAACTTGCCGAGGTTCCAGTGGGGTTTAAGTGGTTTGTGGATGGTTTGATTGACGGCTCTTATGCCTTTGGTGGGGAAGAAAGTGCTGGTGCCTCTTTCTTAAGAAAGGACGGCACCGTTTGGACTACGGATAAGGATGGATTTATAATGGATCTACTGGCGGCGGAAATAACAGCCCGGACTGGACGCGATCCCGGTGAGCATTATAAGCAGATTAAGGAATTGTTCGGATGTCCGGTTTACGAGCGAATCGACCAAACAGCAACTCCTGAGCAAAAGGCCGTATTGAAGGATCTTTCCCCTGATCAAATAGGGGCTTCAGCCATAGCAGGAGAAGAGATCTTGGCAACATTGACTAAGGCCCCTGCCAATGGCGCACCCATCGGTGGGCTCAAGGTCGTAGCACAAAATGGGTGGTTTGCTGCCCGGCCTTCGGGCACGGAAGATATTTACAAGATCTATGCTGAAAGCTTTAAGGGAAAGGAGCATCTTGAACAAATACAGGAGGAGGCCCAGACAATTATTGCCGCGGCACTCAAATCTGCGGGGGTATAGCTGGTTCCGGCAAAAGAATTGTTTAAGGAAAACTAGACAAATGAAAAGAGGTCCAAACGGATTAATTTTTACAGTAATTTCTTTCTTTATTTTAGCTGGTGTGGCGTATGGAAAAGATGCAAAACTAATACAGACTAAGAATAGCTTCGCTTTTGGCCTTGTCTCAACCTATTTTGATTATGAGGAGCCAGGCATGGAAGAAACAGGTTTTCTCTATGGCATCAGCGGGTCCTACACCAGACATTATGACGACAGACTTTTTTTGACCGCCAGTCTGGAATTTATTCTTGGCCGTCTTGATTATGATGGGCATATCTATAATTTCTATGATAGTAATGATGTTACGCCTTTCCAAACAAATACAGATGATTGGGTCTTAGAATCCCGCGTGTTGGCTTGTTATACCTATCATCCCCTTAGTAATATTTTAGTATTTCCTTTCACAGGAATGGGATATCGCTTTTGGAACGATGACATCAATGGCATCGCGGGCTACGGGAGGAAGATAAAATATTGGTACTTTCCAATAGGTCTAAGGGTATTCACTCCTTTGTCCAATAACTGGATATGGGGAATAAGTGTAGAATACGACATCTTTTGGGGAGGGAATGTCGAAAGCGGATTCAGTGACGTAATTCCCGGACTAAATGACCCTGAGATGAGCCAGAATTTTTGGGATGGCTATGGCGCAAGGCTTTCCATTGATTTTAAGAAGAGATATACCAAAAAGAAATACTTATCTATTAAACCATTTATAAGATATTGGGATATTGATAAATCCAAGACGGCAATTCTTGTTCAAAACGAACAAATAAAAGGTTATTCATATGAACCGCAAAACAATACCACCTCTTATGGAGTGGATCTTGGTTTCGAGTTTTAAGAGGACAGGGCGGACTCATTGATAGGTCATGGTCTTGACGCCCTGATATTCTCTTTCAGCCTTTCCAGGCCTGCTCTAGTAAAGGCCGTTCTTCCAAACCTTCTCGTAAAATCCTCTTCACCCATATTCAAAATCCCGTCTGTCGAAGGCAGCGAAATATCTATTAATGATCCACCGGCATTGAAAGGGCACACCTCCTGACAGATATCACATCCATAAAAACAGCCTCCCATTTTTTGTCCTGTCTCATTATTAATCACCCCACGGTGCTCAATGGTCAAATATGAAAGGCATTTGGAGGCATCAAAAGAAAAGGGGGCCTCTAATGCCCCTGTGGGGCATGCGTTTACACATCGGGTACATGTGCCGCATTGATTCTCCATGGTTTCGGCCTTAGAATACGAGAACAGAGCGGTAGTAAGAATCTCCATGAGGAAAACATATGAGCCGTATCCAGGCACAATAAGCATATTGTTCTTCCCAATAAAACCAATGCCCGAGCCATAAGCAAAACTTCTTTCAAGTATAGGGGCTGAATCAACGCAAACCCTTGTCCTACCTTGTGGGTACAAATCAACGACATGGCGCGCCAATCTCTTGGCAAGCCTTCTTAGTCTATAATGGTAATCCTCCTTCCTGGGCTCCGTGAACCTAGCCGCGGTAAAGCCATCCGGAGTGGCAGGCTTTATTGCAGAATAAGGGTAGGCTAGTGTAATCACAGTCTGGCAACCATCGAGCAGTCTTCCAGGGTCCTCTCTTAAATCCATATGTCCCTTGAGCCAGTTCATTCCTCCCTGCCTCCCTCGTGCAATCCACTCACAGAATTTATCGAAAAAGAGGGGTCTCCCTGGCCTGGAAAAACCGACACGCACAAAACCCAAACGCATGGCCTCTTTTATAAATAAGGATACCTTCTCCATGGGTAAGATCTCGATTGAAAGTTGCCGGTTGCCGGGAAACGAAATCAATCAAAGGGCGTAAGGCTCTCAAAACCATTCTCCCTGACAAGTATGGTCTGTTCAAACTGCGCGGAAAGTGATCCATCGGCCGTCACGGCCGTCCAGCCATCGTCCAATATGTGAAGGGAGGCCTTTCCCAGATTAATCATGGGCTCAATCGTGAAGACCATGCCTGGTACCAAGACTATTCCTTCCCCTCTTTGGCCGTAATGTGGGACCTGGGGAGGCTCATGAAATTCGAACCCCACTCCATGCCCCACGAATTCCCTTACTACCGAGCACCCTTCACCCTCTGCAAGGCCCTGAATCGCCCACCCTATATCACCTACGGTCTTACCCTTTTCGACCTGTTCCATGCCAGCCCTGAGACATTCTCTGGTAACCTCTACTATCTTCCTGACATCTTCACCTGGCGTGCCCACAAAAAATGTCTTGCTCGCATCGGCATATAATCCATCCAAAATAGAAGTGACATCTACATTCACAATGTCCCCCTCATTCAAGATTCGGTCTCCAGGGATACCATGACAGATCACCTCGTTGACAGAAACACAAACACTCTTCGGGAAGCCATGATAGTTCAAAGGGGCGGGAATAGCGCCATTCTTAACAGTGAAATCATGAACAAGAGTGTTGATTTCATCTGTAACCATTCCCGGCCTGATCTTTTCCTCTACCAGGTCAAGGGTAGCCAGGACCAGCCTGCCGGTCCTCTTGATACCTTTAATATCTTCCTCCCCCTTGAGCCGTATCTGGTACTTCTGATAATACGCCTCTTTAACATTCCCTTTGCTAAAATCACCCTTTCCAAGACAACATTTTTTGTGTTTGAGCCCACTTCCGCACGGGCATGGATCATTTCTACCTACTTTCACCGACTTCTCTTGAAATGACATGGCAGTTTGACCTCCATGTTTAGGATAACATAATGTAACTGTTCAGGATGCTTAGGTTGTAGCCTGAAGGCTATTAGTTCTTGCGCATTGATCCCCCTCAGGGCGCATAAAATCTTCTCGGCCTCCAGAATTCTTGATTCGTATCCGGAAATGTCATGTTCGACGGAATACCTAAACCGTTTTGACAGACCAACTTCGTAGTATAATTCCCTGAACGAACCAAACGGGATTTCGGAAAACGGAAATAATCGGCCTGACTTTTGTGTGGTCACCCACGGTTCACTCTGCGATACTACAGCCTAAATGCCTTCAGCCTATCTGCCTGAGTAGCTACAACATAATAAACTTTGAGCGATTGGCCAAGCCGAACATCGGCTTCACTGGGTCAATGAGGTGTCCCTTGGCATACAGCCGCGCCAACAATAGCAGAACAAAACCATCAAATCAAATGCTTATCCGCCGCATCTAGACCCTCAACTTTGGCCTCGTATAACCAGGGCCGTATCAACTCAATAAAGGCGGGTGAATCACCAGAGGGTGAATAGAGCAGTGCTGGCAGTGGGACCTTTTTGCGGGCGGATAATTCATGCAATTTCCGTCCTTTGTCCTGAATTCCACGGCGCAAACTTTAGCAAAAGCAACATTCCTGGAATTGCTAACAGACAACATATGATAAAAAACCATTCCCATCCCAGACCCTTGGCCATAAAACCCGTCGGCGCCGACGCAAGCACCCTGGGTATCCCCATGAGGCTGGTAAGAAGCGCGTATTGTGTAGCAGTAAACTTTTTATTTGTAATGCTGGCCATAAACGCAACGAATGCGGACGTACCCATGCCACTGCTCAGATTTTCAAAGGCAATTACTGCGGATAATGCAAGGACACTGTCACCCATATGGGCAAGAATGGCAAAACAGGCAGTAGACACCGCTTGAAAAAAGCCAAAAACCCATAGGGACCGATTGATTCCCAGGCGAAGCATAAGCATACCACCCCCCAGACTGCCCGCAACGGTCGCCCAAAACCCAAATAGCTTAACCACGGTACCTATCTGCGTTTTTGAAAAACCTATATCAAGATAAAATGGCATAGTCATAGCACTAGCCATGGTGTCACCGATCTTATAAAAAAGTATAAAGGCCAGCATCCACAACGCATCCTGGCGACTAAAATATTCCACCAGGGGATCTATAACAGCCCCCTTTATTGACGTCGGTGTTCCCGCGCCAACCTTAGGCTCCGGGGTCAGTATTGTGGTGAGAATACCTGGCAGCATACAGCCGGCCATAATCAAATATACCATGGAGAAGGACATCTTGTCGGCCATAATAAGCCCTCCTCCGGAAGCCAGCAACATGCCTACTCTATATCCGTTCACATATAGAGAAGAGCCAAGTCCCAGCTCCTCGTCAGGGAGATCTTCCCTACGATAGGCATCCACCACGATATCCTGGCTGGCGCTAAAAAAGGTAACCAGAAACGCCGCGAAGGCCACCATCCATGGATTATTCGCCGGATCAGTAGTACCTAAGCCTATAATTGAAAAAACCAGTGCGAGTTGGGCGACCAGCAGCCACCCTCTTCTGCGGCCCAGGAATGGGAGGGTGAAGCGATCAACGAAAGGTGCCCAAAGAAACTTCAAGGTGTATGGAAGACCCACCAGGGCCATCATCCCGATCACTGCTAGGTCCACTCCTTCTTCCTTCATCCATGCCTGCAAGACTGTTATGGTAAGAAGTAACGGCAACCCGCTTGAAAAACCCATGATAAGGGCAACCAGCATACGACGGCTGCAGATTACCCTGACTATCGGTTTCCTGTTTTCAGATTGCATCACCACTCCTGTATACCTGGGAAGTGAAAAACACCCTTGTCATAGTTTTTATCTATAATTGCCCTTACATAATTCAAAAGAAAAAAGAAGTCTTGCTATATTTTTTGTATTGACATTAGGGAGGAAATTGATAGGTCCTTTGAAAATATTCGCGGTGAGATCCCCTTGTTTGAAAAAGAGGTCAGGGGAATAGACATGATAGAGAGGGTGGCGAAGGCCATTTTCCAGAGTGACTGAATACCCATTAATCTAGGGCCAAAAGCGTGTTTGGCGCGAGCCTAACGATTGTATCCGAGATCGTGGGACGGTCATGATCCTTCAGGAGCTTCAAATAAATTCCTGATTGTTCAGGCTGAAGATGGATAATGATGCTGAAGAGGTCATCAAACCGGTGGCATGGATATGGGATCCCCCTCTCGTTGACCATATCAATATGGCGGTGTGACAGAGCGGAAAGCCATATCTCTACTGCAAATTCTTCTGCGATCTCTTTAAGACCTTTAAATAAATCTCTTTCCGCCTTTTCAAAATCCAGTCCATCTACCAAAAGGGCATCCGGTATGAAAGACATACTCTCCCTGAGGTTATTGAGATTGGCCCGTAGGCGATCAACGTCAAAACTCTGGTTCAAATAGGCAAGGATCATCCTGTTCTTGTCTATACGTGTTCTGTACTCGTATGCATCATCTTCTTTATGGATGTCCAATGCCTTAACAAAATCGTGGTAGATGACGTTGTAATAATATGTGACCTTTTCCGGTCCTTCTTCCAGAGAGATATGAACCAACCTTTCCTGACGAAAGATCTTTTCAAGGGCAATATGTATTAGACAGGCCGTCTTGCCGACCCCTGCCCTAGCAATCAATACGCCTAGATTCCCTGGCCCCAGCACCTTCCGAGAAGATCGCTGCAAAAGCCTTAGCGGACCGACCGAAATAAAATCCTTCATGATTTTTTTTCTCCTCTTAATTTTTCCCTTATGCGTGATTTCAGATCCTCCGCCAGGGGAGCCGGAAGTTTGGTATATCTCAAAAACTCCATGGTAAATTCCCCCTTCCCCTGGGTAAGTGACCTAAGTAACGTCGCATAACCAAACATCTCAGCCAGCGGGACATCAGCCTCGACCGTTGTAAATGACCCGTCTTCAGTAGAACTTGTAATGATTCCTCTTCGCTGATTAATGGAAGACATAACATTACCCTGAAATTCAGAAGAGGCCTCAACGCACACCTTCATGACCGGCTCCAGGATAACCGGTTTTGCCTTCATGTAGGCCTGCTTGAAGGCTCCAATTGCCGCCTGAGTAAAGGCACGCTCCGATGAATCCACGTTGTGAGATTTACCGTCATTGACAATCACTTTCAGACCAACGACTGGAAATCCAAGAACAAGTCCCTTTTTCAGAGAAGACTGGAACCCCTTGTCGACAGCAGAAATAAATTCAGTGGGGATTGCACCCCCCTTGACTTGACTTGAAAATTCATATGACCCCTCGTCCGAAGGTTCGATAAATCCGGCCACCCGTCCATACTGCCCCGCACCTCCTGTCTGCTTCTTGTGAGTATAATCAAATAATGCCCTAACCGTAATGGCCTCCCGATATGCCACCTGCGGTGTGCCGGTAGTCACTTCTGCATTAAACTCTCTCCTCATCCTCTCTATATAGACGTCTAGGTGTAGCTCACCCATGCCTGATATAATAGTCTCTCCGGACTCCTGATTCACATGGGACTTGAATGTGGGGTCTTCTCTAGAAAATCTGTGCAGGGCCTTGGACATATTGTCCTGAGATACACGATCTCTTGGGGCAACGGTCAGCGAGATGACTGGCTCAGGGATAAACATGGAAGACATACTATAGTTTACACGCCCATCTGTAAATGTATCACCTGAACGACAATCAACGCCAAACAGCGCCACGATATCTCCTGCATAGGCCATCTCTATGTCTTCCATTTCATCGGCGTGCATCCTAATCACCCTGCCCACCTTAATCTTTTTCCCCGTCCGTGTGATAAACAAATCGTCCCCTTTACCAATAGACCCCTGGTAAATCCTGAGATAGGTCAACTGACCATACGGCGTGACCTCCAGCTTGAAGGCCAGAGATACAACGGGCATCTCCGGATCACTTTTAAGGTATACCGTCTCCTCCCCATGATCCAGGTCAAGGGCCGTATTCTCCACATCTGTCGGATTGGGGAGGTATCTGTTGACCCCATCTAACACCGACTGGACACCGATATTCTTATAGGCAGAGCCGACAAAAACAGGGGTTATCTGTCTTGAGAGGGTACCCGCCCGTACGGCCCTAAAGATCAATTCCTCACTGACCTTGTCTTCAAGAACGGCCTCCATAAGTTCATCTGAAAACATAGATACGGCATCCAACATTTCTTCCCTTTTGTTTTCTGCCTCTTCCCGAGTCTCGGGAGGGATATCCCTTTCCCTGATATCTTCTCCCCTGGGCCCTTCAAAATAAAGGGCCTTCATGGAAACCAGGTCTACCACTCCTTCAAACCGACCCTCAAGACCAATAGGAACCTGCATGAGCACAGGATTATGGTTTAATCTCTGGCGAAGCTGTTCGACAACCTTATAGGGATTGGCACCGGATCTATCACACTTGTTGATAAATGCTATCCTTGGAACCTTGTACCGATTCATCTGACGATCCACACTTATAGATTGAGACTGAACACCTCCCACGGCACACAGTATAAGGATGGCGCCGTCCAAGACCCTCAGGGCCCGCTCCACCTCAATGGTAAAGTCCACGTGTCCAGGGGTATCTATAATGTTTACTCTGTATCCCTGCCATTCACAATGCGTTGCTGCCGACGAGATAGTAATTCCCCTCTCCCTTTCCAGTTCCATGGAATCCATTGTGGCACCAACGCCATCCTTTCCTTTGACCTCATGAATGGCAAAGATCCGTTTGGTATAATAGAGAATCCTTTCTGTAAGGGTTGTCTTGCCCGAATCAATGTGGGCACTGATACCTATATTTCTTAATTTCTTGATGTCGTAATCCATCAAAAGACCTCGGCCAAATTAAAAAGAGGGCCAGCAGATGCCGGCCCTCTCTTCAGTATACAGTATTTAAAAAAAATCAGAACGGATATGCTTCGAGATCAATGATCCTGTCGGCAACCTGTCTCCTCAAGCTCACAGCATCAACGGGCTGGTACTGCGCCAGTTTTTCGATCCCTGCAAGCTGTATCAGGAGATTATCTCCTTCCTCCATATGGGCCATGGCCTGCTTGGCCAGGGCCTGGATCTTCGGGATTGCCTCGTCCACATAAACCTTGACCGCCGCGATGTGATATCTGGCCTTTTCTTCACCTTCCCTGGCAATAATTTTGAGAGTTCTAAGTAGGCCACTTTCCATGGCAAAGATCTGGATCACCATATCGGCCACCTTTGCCATAACCTCCTGCTCCTTTATCAGGTCCTGCTGAAACTTTATTGCAGCGGTACCGGCAACCATAAGGGCCATCTTTTTGCCCATCTTTATCATGTGTTCCTGAAGCGCCAGTGGTGTATCGGTCAGGTCAAGTGACTCAAACGAATAGTTGGCAACAAATTCAGCAATGGCTCCGGCAGCAGAGAACAGGTCCAACTGGCCCTTCATAGCCCTCCGCATCATAGTCCCCGGGACAAGCATCCTGTTGATCTCATTCGTCCCTTCCCAGATCCGATTTATCCTTGCGTCTCGGTAGGCCCGTTCTGCCGGATACTCTGCACAATACCCGTAACCTCCCAGGATCTGGACATACTCATCAACACAGAAATTAAGGACCTCTGAACCATATACCTTGGTAATCGAACATTCAGCCGCATACTCCCCGATAGCCTTCGCATTCTCGGTGCCGCTCTTCTTGGCCTCTGCATCGAATGTCCCCAGTCTATCATCAAACATCCCGGCCAGACGATACATCATGCTGTCACTCATATAAGTATAAATCGCCATATCGGCCAGCTTGGACTTTATCATGCCGAACGAACTAATGGGGACCTTGAACTGTATCCGGCCATTGGCGTACTTTACGGCCTCTGTTACACAGCTCTTACATCCACCTACCGCCGCGGCACCCAGCTTCCAACGCCCTATATCAAGGACATTGAAGGCGATCTTGTGACCCTTTCCTACTTCATATAAGACGTTCTCAACCGGCACCTTTACGTCCTCCAGGACGACAGTACAGGTAGAGGACCCGTGGCCCCCCATCTTTTTCTCTTCTGCCCCCGTGGATACACCAGGGAAATCCCGTTCCACTATGAAGCCGGTAAACTCCTCTCCATCCACCTTTGCATAGACGATAAAGCTGCTGGCCCATCCGGCATTGGTGATAAACATCTTTTCACCGTTCAGGATATAGTATTTACCGTCTTCGGAAAGTACTGCCTTTGTCCTGGCATTCAGGGCATCGGTGCCGGCCCCAGCCTCCGTCAGGCAGTAAGCAGCACACCATTCCCCAGATGCCAGCTTGGGCAGGTATTTCTTCTTTTGTCCCTCATTTCCAAAGTATACAATGGGAAGTGTTCCTATTCCTGTATGTGCGCCCCAGGTGACAGCAAAAGAGCCACTATTTCCAAGACCCTCTGTCACCACGGTCGTACTGACCTTGTCCAGGCCCAGCCCACCATATTCCTCGGGGACATCTGTGCCGAGCAGACCAAGTTCTCCGGCCTTTGCCAGGAGCTTGAGGGTCAGGTCCCTGTCCTTTTCTTCCAACTTATCAATATTGAGAGTAATCTCCTTTTCTACAAAATCCTTGGCCGTCTCCAAGATCATTTTGTGTTCATCGGTGAAATCTTCCGGGGTAAATATATCCTCAGGGTTCACGTCCGTGATCAAGAATTCACCCCCTGAAAAAATCTTCCTGTCAGCCATCCTTTATACTCCTTATTTACTTGTTTTCTTAGTAATCCTCGATCTCGAAAATCCCCGCGGCCCCCATGCCAAACCCAATGCACATGGAAACCAGGCCCCATCTGGCCTTTCTCTCCTGCATTTCATAAATTAGCTGGGTGGTCAACTTAGCGCCTGTGCAACCCAGGGGGTGACCTAGGGCAACGGCACCGCCATTTACATTCGTGATCTCTTCGTTAATGCCCACCTTCTTGATACAATATACCGCCTGGGCCGCAAAGGCCTCATTCAGCTCAATCAGGTCTATCTGGCCAAGACTCATGCCAGAAACCTTGAGCACCTTGGGAATTGCCACAGAGGGGCCCACCCCCATATACTCCGGTTCACAGCCCTCGGCGACATGGTACCTGAAGGTAGCCATGGGCTTCAGACCCAATTCCTTGGCCTTTTCCTTGGACATCAGCACAACCCCGGCTGCTCCGTCGCTCGTCTGCGAAGAATTGGCCGCAGTCACACTTCCAGTAGGTTTGAATGCAGGACGAAGTGTTGAGATGCTCTCCTTGGTCGTACCCGGACGCATCCCCTCATCCGTATCGAAAATGATCTCTTCATATTCAAAATGGCCGTTGGGCAATTGCTTCTGCCTCTTTACCTTCAAGGGCACAATCTGGCTCTTGAAACGACCAGCCTTTATTGCGGCCTCGGCCTTTTGCTGGCTCTTGGCCCCGAATTCATCCTGCACTTCCCGACTGATGTTAAATTTTTCGGCCACATTCTCGGCAGTGAGTCCCATCCCTGTAAATGCGCCGGGTCTCACCTCAACAAGCGCTGGATTGGGATACATCATACTTCCCCCCATGGGGATCTGGCTCATGCTCTCTATGCCGCCACCAATTACCACATCGGCGTAGCCACACATGATTTTTTCAGCGCCAATGGCAATGGCCTGGAGCCCGGACGAACAGAACCGATTTACGGTCAGCCCGGGGATGCGATCCGGCCATCCCATTGACATCACCAGGACACGTGCCAGGTTAAGACCTTGAACCGACTCGGGAAAAGCACACCCTATGATTACGTCATCAATTATCATTGGATCCAAATCCCCTGCCCTTTTCAACAGATCACCCAATACGGCACAGCCCATCTCCTCTGGCCGCGTGTGCTTCAACGTTCCACGAGGGGCCTTTCCGACTGCTGTCCTACATGCAGCAACAATCACAGCTTCTTTCATCTTGTTTTCCTCCCTCTAGGTTTGGTTAGTTTGTCTCGGTTAATTGACTTACAGGCTACACAACTAATTTCTAAGCGGTTTACCCGTGGTCAGCATATGTTCCATCCTCTCCTGTGTCTTTGGTTCACCACACAGGCTCAAAAATGCATCTCTTTCCAGATCCAGGAGATATTGCTCGGTCACCTTGGTATCCGCGAGGACCTCGCCACCGCATAATACGTTTGCCACCTTGGTGGAAACAGTCACATCATGGTCGCTGATATAACCTGAGCTACGCATGGTCCACAGCGCAAGCTTCATCATAGCCAGTGTATCCTTTCCGGCCACGCGGATGTCGTCCCTTGGCCTTTGAGGCGTATAACCCTCCATATTCATAGCCAACACCGTTTTCTTGGCATCCTCTATCAGGTGGTCTCGATTTACTGTCATCTTATCGGTCGGCCTTAGATAGCCCAGCTTTACCGCCTCTGGCCCGGATGTAGATACCTTGGCCATGGCAATAGTCTCAAAGGCCCGAGCGATAAAGGGCATCAATTCGATCTGTTTGGGATAAATTCCACCCCTCTGAACCTCAAAAAGATGTTCGGTATTGCGGAGAAGCAGTTCCTTAGTTCCACCTCCTGCAGGGATCACGCCTACTCCCACCTCCACGAGGCCCATGTAAGTCTCAGCAGCATAGCGCACACGATCTGCCGCCAAGCAGATCTCGCACCCGCCGCCGAGGGCCATCCCGGCTGGTGCGGCGACAACGGGCTTATCCACATATTTCAGCTTCATCAGTGCATCCTGCAAGGACTTAATCGCCTTGTCCAGATCGTCCCATTTCTTTTCCTTGGCAGCAAACAAGACCATCAGCAGGTTGGCCCCGACCGAGAAATTGGTGGCATGATTGGCGATTACCAGGCCATCGAAATCCTTGGCCACGATATCGACCGTTTCTTCTGTCATACTAATAAGATCGTCGCCGATTGCGTTCATCTTTGTATGGAACTCGAGACAGGCCACGCCATCGCCAATGTCAATAAGAGAGGCGCCTGTATTCCCAGCCACTTCCTTTTTCTGATCCTTGAGGGAGGGGAGGAGAATAATCCCTGGTTTAACGGGAAGTTCCTTGTAATCCTTAGAGTCGATATCATAATAATAGAGGACACCGGATTCTTTTTTGTAAAAGGACTCCTTGCCGGTATCAAGCATCCCCTGGACCCACGAAGGAATCTCGTACCCGGCATCTTTCATTTTTGCCACAGAGTCACTCAAACCAAGACCGTCCCAAGTCTCAAAGGGGCCCATCTTCCACGCAAAACCCCATTTCATGGCATTGTCAATGCTAACTATATCATCAGCAATCTCAGGGATCCTGTTTGCAGAGTATATGAGGGTCTCCGTCAGGGTACGGAAGGTGAACTGCCCGCCAGGATCATCGGCATAATAGAGAGATTTGACCTTCCCGCCCGTGCCCGAAATTCCCTGGGCCGCTTCCAGCGAAGCGAGGTTCACCTTTTCCTGCGGGCTATGTTCCAAGGTATTGTAATCCAGGGAGAGGATCACCCTCTTTCCTTCGCTATCAACGTCTTTTTTGTAAAAGCCCTGCTTTGTCTTCTCGCCGAGGAGCCTTTTATCAATCATCTGACTAATAAAATCAGGGGCCTTGAACATCTCACGTTTTTCGTCGTCTGGCGCCCCGTCATATACATTATCCGCCACATGAATCAAGGTATCCAGACCTACCAGGTCGGCAGTCCTGAAAGATGCACTCTTGGGATGGCCTATTACCGGCCCCGTCAACTTATCCACCCCTTCAACAGATAATCCCAGATCCATCATGGCCTTGATACAGTAAAGCATGCTGTAGACGCCTATCCGGTTTGCCACAAAATTTGGAGTATCCTTGGCAAAGACTACTCCCTTGCCCAGTACATTTTCACACATATCCGCCAAGAGATCTACGACCTCAGGGAGGGTGTCCGGTCCGGGCACAATCTCCAGGAGCTTCATATATCTTGGGGGATTGAAAAAGTGTGTTATGGCAAAATGCTTGCGAAACATCTCCAAACGACCTTCACATAAGGCCTTGGCCGGTATACCTGAGGTATTTGAGGTAACGATGGTCCCAGACGTCAAAACTGATTCAATTTTCTCGAACACGGCCTTCTTGATGTCCAGGCGTTCAACCACCACCTCTACAATCAAATCCACCTCGGCAAACAGCCCTAAATCGTCTTCCATGTTGCCAGTTGTTATCAACTTCGCGTTTTCGGGGAGATAAAAGGATGCCGGCCTCGACATAAGAGCCGTATTTAGACCGTTCTGGCTGAATTTGTTTCTGAACACATTGCTCTCTCTAGTCAACCCCTTTTTCTTGTCATCATCTGAAAGTTTTGGGGGAACAATATCGAGAAGAACCGTCTCAATACCCACATTGGCCAATTGGGCGGCAATGGTTGCCCCCATGACCCCAGCCCCTAACACCCCGGCCTTTTTAATTTTTTTGTCCATAAAAGAGACCTCCTTCAAAAATTCAGTTAAAGACCCATAATCATGTAAAAATAATTCAAAAAAATATGAATGAATTTTCATTCAGTGACGAAAATTAACATAGCTCATCTGGAAAGTCAAACATTTTTTGCCGGTACCCGACGCCTTTTTCTAATTCCGGCCGGGCACTAAAATAACGCCCTCATCTAAACGAACTTGAGTTTTTACATACGGAATGGTATTATTCATGTAAAAAATGCGGGGCCAGAGGGCCCGGCTTTGGCTTGCCCCCAGAGAGGGCTTGTCTACTCGTATATCTCCAGAGTGACTAAAGTGATCTAAAATGTCTAAAGTGCCTAAAGTTAAGGA
>CAYYPQ010000061.1:0-19341 GCA_964473615.1 uncultured Desulfobacteraceae bacterium | reverse complement strand
CGTCCAGATCGGGTGGAACACGAGGCTGGTCTCTTTCGGGCCGGATATTTCCGCTGCCGTGTTTGCCCTCGGGTTCGCAAACCGCGCGGGCATGTCCTTTGGCGGCATCCCACCGGGCGATTTCAAGAAACAGCTTAGATACCAGAAGGACCGTATCTTCGCCTTTGTAAACGCCCTCGGTGATGTGAATGCCGAATGGGCCGCCAATGCCGCGGGGGCCATCAACTGGGGCTTCCCCACCATTGCGGATACAGATATTCCGGAAGTCCTGCCGACAGGTGTATGTACCTATGAACATGTGGTGGCCAATGTGGACCACAAGCAGATGACGGCCAAGTCCATTGAGGTGCGTGGCCTCAAGGTCACGGTTTCAAAAATAGATATTCCCATGGCCTACGGGCCGGCCTTTGAAGGGGAGCGTGTCCGAAAAGATGACCTCTTCATCGAGATGGGGGGCGGTAAAACCCACTGCACCGAGCTGTGCAAGACGGCCGACATGAATGCGATCGAAGACGGAAAGGTCATGGTGGTTGGTCCGAACGTAAAAGACGCAAAAAAGGGCGACAAACTTCCCTTGGGTATCTATGTAGAGGTTGCCGGACGTGAGATGCAGGTGGATTTCGAGCCTATCCTGGAACGGCAGATACATCACCTGATCAATTACATCCAGGGTGTCATGCACATTGGACAGCGGGACATCTCCTGGATCAGGGTGGGTGACGGCGCCATTGAGAAGGGATTTACACTGGAAAACCTTGGCGTGGTCTTGCATGCAAAGCTTCATCAGGACTTTGGCGGCATCCTGGACAAGGTCCAGGTGACCCTCTATACCAAAAAGAAGGATGTGGATGATTTGACCAAAAGGGCCAAGGGTGAATACAAAGTCAGAGATGAACGGGTCGAGAACATGACCGATGAGACCACGGACATCTTTTACTCCTGTACCCTGTGCCAGTCCTTCGCTCCCAGTCATGTGTGCGTGGTGAGTCCTGAGAGGACCGGACTCTGCGGGGCCTATAACTGGATGGACTGCAAGGCATCGAACCAGATCAATCCCACCGGACCGAACCAGCCCGTAGAAAAAGGGGAAGTCCTGGATCCGAAACTTGGCCAGTTCAAGGGAGTCAATGATTTCGTGTTCAAGGCATCAAGACAGACCATTGATCACTACAATTTTTACAGCCTGGTCTATGATCCCATGACCACCTGCGGATGCTGTGAGTGTATTGCCTCTGTACTGCCCCAATGTAATGGAGTTATGACCGTTCACCGGGACTATACCGGCATGACCCCGTGCGGCATGAAGTTTTCCACGCTGGCTGGCACGGTGGGCGGCGGTGCATCGACTCCGGGATTCGTAGGGCATTCCAAGTACAATATTTGCCAGCGGAAGTTCATCCTGGGTGATGGGGGGCTCCTGCGTATGGTGTGGATGCCCAAGTCCCTGAAAGAGGAAATCAGGGAGCGGTTGCTCAAGCGAGGAGAAGAATTTGGGGTTCCGGATCTGATAGATCGGATTGCTGACGAGACGGTGGGAATGACTGAGGATGAGATTCTTCCCTTCCTCCAGGAGAAAAAACACCCCGCCTTGACCATGGACCCGATTATGTGACAGTGATGTATCTCCTCTGTTTCCCAGATTTCAGACGTTGTGTAACCTGGGAAACAGCAGGATACAATGAAAATGAGATAACGTACTAACAGACAGGAGTGCATTATGGGATTAACTGGAATTGAAATTTTTAAAATGTTGCCAAAGACTAACTGCGGCGAATGTGGCGTTCCTACGTGCCTGGCCTTTGCCATGAACCTGGCCTCCGGCAAGGCGGAACTGGATGCCTGTCCCTATGTATCGGATGAGGCCAAGGAAAAGCTTGCAGAGGCATCAGCACCTCCCATCAGGCCAGTGAGTATCGGAGCCGGGACAAGGGCCTTAAAGGTTGGTGGCGAAACAGTTATGTTCCGCCATGAGAAGACTTTTTATAACCAGACCGGTCTTGCGGCGCTCATTACGTCAGATATTGATGCAGGGGCCCTGGAAAAGAAGCTAAAGGAGTGGAACGCCCTTCAATATGAAAGGGTGGGTCTCAACCTGAGGCCTGAGCTGGTGGCTTTGAAAGACGCAAAAGGGGATGTGCAGGCATTTACGGCTGTCGCAAAGAAGGTCGCTGAGGAGAGCGAATTTGGACTCATCCTAATAAGTGAAAGTCCTGATGCCCTGAAGGCGGCAGTTGAGGTTTCAGCCTTCAAGAAGCCCTTACTGTATGCGGCAACGGCGGAAAATGTTGAGGATATGGGAACCCTGGCAAAAGAGAGTGGTTTGCCTCTGGCAGTCAAGGCGAATGACATAGAGGGCCTGATAGGACTCACTGACAAACTGACCGGCATGGGCCTGAAAGATCTGGTCCTTGATTCCGGATCCAGGGAACCCAAGCAGGTCTTTGAGGACCAGGTGGTGATGAGGAGGGCTGCACTGAAGGCAGGCAACCGGTCATTAGGTTTTCCCACTATCACCTTTCCATGCGAGATGGCAGGGAATCTGGATATGGAGACAGTGCTGGCATCCATGCTCATTGCCAAATATGCCGGGATTGTTACCCTTTCCGATTTTAGTGGAGAGAGTCTCTTTCCCCTGCTCTTAGAGAGGCTTAATATATTCACTGACCCCCAGCGGCCGATGACGGTGACAGAGGGTATCTATGAGATTGGCGCACCGGATGAAAACTCACCTGTGCTTGTAACCACAAATTTCTCCTTGACCTACTTTATTGTAAGTGGTGAAATTGAGGGCAGCCGGGTGCCAAGCTGGCTTCTTATTATGGACACAGAGGGGCTTTCTGTCATGACGGCATGGGCGGCCGGAAAATTTGCCGGTGATGCCGTGGGCATGTTTGTCAAAAAATGTGGTATTGCAGATAAGGTTTCCCACAAGAAGGTTATCATCCCGGGCTATGCAGCGGCCATAAGCGGAGAAATGGAAGAAGAACTTCCTGACTGGAATGTTATGATCGGTCCGAGGGATGCCTCCCTGATACCCAAATTTTTGAAGGAGATGGCGCAGTAGTCTTGGGAGGAATTCTGTGCCCGATAGACCGAATAAAAATAAAGCAAAAAACTAAGATCTAAGGGGGAGAGAGCCCATGTTATTGATCGGAGAAAATCTGAATGTGATAAGCCGTGTGATCGGAAAGGCGTTCAAGGAAAAAGACCCTGGCCCCATTGTCGAGGAGGCAAAAAGGCAGAAAGAAAAGGGTATGGACTGGGTCGATATAAATTTGGGGCCTGCAAGAAAGGGCGGCCCTGAACTCATGGGGTTTGTGGTAAAGACCGTCCAGGAGGCCATTGGTGATACCCCCCCGCTCTGCCTGGATACGTCCAACATCGAGGCGATGGAGGCCGGACTTGCCGCGCACAAGGGCAAGGCCATTATTAATTCCATTATGTGCAGGCCCGAGCGGTATGAAAAGATGATTCCCCTTGCGGCAAAATACAAGGCCAGCATGATCGCTCTGATGTGGGGCCCCGAGGGCCTTCCCAGGGATGAGAACGAAAGGGCCGCACTTGCCGTGGAGCTGATCTATGCCGCCAATGAGGCAGGAGTTCCCAACGAAGACATCTTTGTGGACGGGATTGTGACACCCGTCAATATCCAGCAGCCGCAGAGTGTGAGCCTTATGAGTTTTGCGGAGATGTTGCAGGACATTGCGCCGGGAGTAAAGTCGACGTGCGGGCTGTCTAATGTGTCCAATGGGCCACCGGATCACCTTCGACCTATCCTAAATCAGACCTTTATGGTGATGTTGGAGAGAAAAGGCATGTACTCATGTATTGCGGATGCCTATGATGATACATTGGTCGCTATTGCCAGAGGAAAAAGGCCCGATATTGTGGAAGTCATTCATAAGGTGTTGGATAACGAGGATATTGATATGGGCGCTCTGTCCAAGGAGCTCCAGGGCTATGTAAAGACAACAAAGGTCATTTTGGGTCATTCTCTTTATTCGGATTCCTGGCTGGAGCTGTGATAGATTCTTGAATATTGATTTTGAAGTGCTTCCGCTGTCTTATTGGGGGCCTCTCCATGGATTGTAAAAAGAATGGGGAGGCCTCTTTTTTTGGTCGAGGAATGGAATGGATAAGAACAATAGCAGTTTTGTTGCCCCGGGAGATCTGGAGAGGAGACAACAGGACAGACAGATAGAGGAAAACCTGGCCCAAATCGGCAGGAAGATTCTCGTCATGAGCGGTAAGGGAGGGGTCGGCAAGAGTACCGTCGCCAGTTATGTGGCCCTGCTCTTGAGCAAAAAGGGAAAAAAGGTTGGTCTGCTTGATGTGGACCTCCATGGGCCAAGTGTCGCGAGGCTTTTGGGTGTAAGGGCTGGTCTGGATATGGCCGAAGAGGGCATTGTCAGGCCATACCGTTTCTCTGACAATTTGGAGGTCGTGTCCCTTGAAATGGTCTTGGGAGACAAGGACGCCGCAGTCATCTGGAGAGGACCCTTAAAGATTAGCGCTATCAGGCAATTTATCTCTGATATTGAGTGGGGGCCTTTGGATTATCTTATTGTTGATTCACCGCCGGGAACAGGAGATGAGCCCCTTACGGTGGTTCAAACAATCCCGGATGCCGAGGCCCTTATTGTGACAACGCCTCAAGAGATAAGCCTTGCAGATGTAAGGAAATCGATCAACTTTTGCCGGCAGGTAAACACGAAGATTATCGGAGTAGTTGAAAACATGAGTGGCCTGATTTGCCCCCATTGTGGAGAAAAGGTCCCCCTTTTTGGCGAAGGAGGGGGGAGAAAGATGGCCGATAAAATGGGGGTGCCCCTGCTTGGTGAGATTCCTATAGATCCCGTGATGGTTGACGCGGGGGACGAGGGGAAACTGGAGTTGCTCATAAGGAGGCGTGATCTGGAGATAAATGCCGCCTATAATCGAATCATAAACCATTTGTAACTAATCAAGTACGTCCCCTTAGCGCTTTTGGAGGTAGTAGGTTTCCATTTCGTTTAATCGCTTAAGGTATTCTTTTTGAAGTTGAAGGTCCGGGTAGTGATCTATTTCTTTTTTGAGAGGGGCAATATAAGGAAATATATCGATTCCGTAATAATTTTTTTCTGCTTTGTCCGCCTCATGCATGAATAGAAGGGAATAATATGTAATAAGGAGCCTGGAAACAGTTGGTCGCCTGAAGACATACGCCCTGCCCCCGATAGTATTTAGGAAAAACCCTGCATATCGATAGATGACCTTGAATGAGGGTCTAAGGCCTTCTTTGTCCGGGCAGCGGTCACCTGCCGCCAGCCATGTGTAAAACATCGCCAGATCGAGTTCTGGCGACTCTCCCTCATGAATAATTATCTCTTTGGTTAGACGGCGGTCCTTTTTGTGCAAGACGCGAAAGAAGTGGTAGGCGTTCCTGATGATGAGCCCTGGATCTATTCCTTCTCCCGCTGGGGAAGGAGGATGGGTAGATAACCGTTTCACTATTTTCTTGAATCTGGCCTTGACGCTCATTCCCAGCTTCAGACGGCGGATATAGCTCTTCCCATCCAGATAATGGAAAAATTCGGCCAAATCCTTTTGTGTTTTAGTGCAATTGTCCTCCTCGGGAGCGGCCTTTGCCGGGACGCCCCTTTTTTCCTTGGTAATCTCGGGCTGTTTTTGTCGGGGCGCCTTTGTTTCAACGGGAGAGAGATTCTTGCCTTCAGGCCTCTTCTGCGTCTTTTGCCCTGAATAGGAGACGATAAGGTAACCTCCAATACCGGCGAAAATTACTGCCAGCAACAGCCACCACCAGAAACTTCCTCTAATTTCTTTTTTCATAATTTCTTTACCTGTTTTCCTATCGTTTGACTGGCAAGCTCAGCGTAACCGTTGTCCCCTTCCCTTCTTCACTTTGGAGCGTTATCTCCCCATCGTGATTCATGAGGATCTGGTAGGACATTGTTAGGCCCAGCCCGGCTCCCCGAGTCTTGGAGGTGAAAAAAGGGTCATAGATGGATTCCATATTCTCGCTTGCTATCCCACATCCGGTATCACTGATGCTCACCAGGATATGATCTTGGTCATATCTCGCAAGTAGCGATAATTCCCCTCCCTGGGGCATTGATTCAAGGGCATTCTCCATAATATTTGAGAGTGCCGCCTCAAGCTGGGAAGAATCCATTAAGGAGACGGGGATGGCATCGTCTACATCCGCTGAAATGTTTACCCCTTGTCTTTCGGCCAGGGGTCTAAATTTTCTTACCACTTCATGGACGGTCTCTTTGATATCATCCAACTCAAAAGTGGATGACAAAAGGGTGGTAAAATCATGGACCCTTTTAACCAGCGTTTCGAGCCTTTCTGATTCTTGGAGGATAATATTAACGTATTCCTGAAGCCTTGGGTCATGAGGAAACGAGGCTTTTATTCTCTTGGCAAAGCCCCCGATTGTCGTAATGGGATTTCTGATCTCGTGAGCTACACCTTGAACAAGGTGACCACAGGCCAGGAGTCGCTGGGAACGGATCAGTTTTTCGTGTGTCGTCTTTAGATCCTGGGCGGTAACCTCAAAATTTTTCTCCAACACTTGGTAGAGCTTGGCGTTTTCTAATGCTATGACAATCTGCTGAGACATGCTTGTCAATAGTTCGAGATCGGAATTAGAGAAGGGCTTGCCAGATCTCTTGTTGAGCACTTGAAGGGCGCCAACAGGTTTTTCTCTCAAGAGCAGGGGCACGCAAATCAAGGACCTGGTCTTAAAACCGGTCTTCCTATCAAATTTGTCGCTGAAGATCTTTTCCTTGGTAACGTCCTGAACCACCATGGGCTGCCCTGTCTTCACGACATGCCCTGCGATTCCTTCTCCCAGGTTGAGTCTAATGTCCTTTACAGCGTCCTTTTTGTCTCCCCGGGCGATACGCACAAACAACTCGCTTTTTTCTTTATCCAGCTCATAGACGGTGCTGGCCTCGGCATGCATGAACTCCTCTGCCCATTGCATGGCATAATTCAGGACCTGCTTAATGTTCAAAGAAGAATTGATCAGGGCGCTGAACTTTAAGAGGGTCTCCAGTTCTTTCCGCCGGATATCCTTTGGGTCCTGGTTTTCCAATTCAATGTGCCTTGATTTCATATTTTTTTTGACCCTGGGCATAAAGGTCGTTTCCCTTTGTATCGTTAACTACGATAGCGGGCAAGTCTTCAACCTTCAGCTCCCGGATGGCCTCCGGGCCTAAATCTTCATAGGCCACAATCCTGACTTCTCTGATCGCTTTACTTATGAGGGCACCGGCGCCCCCGATGGCGGCCATATAAACGGCCTTATGTCTGGCTATCGCCTCCTTTACCTCCCTTGACCGTTTTCCTTTCCCAATCATGCCCCTCAGACCAAGTTCAAGCAGCTTCGGGGTATAAGGGTCCATGCGGTAACTGGTAGTGGGTCCCGCGGCACCGATCACCCTCCCGGGCCGCGCCGGTGATGGCCCGACATAATATATAACCTGACCATCAACAGGGATAGGCAGTTCCTTTCCCGCCTCAATTAGTTCAAAGAGCCTTCGATGCGCGGCATCCCTAGCAGTATAAAGGACCCCGCTTATGGTGATCCTATCCCCGGATCTTAGGCGTTCTATATCGCTGATAGACAGCGGCGTCTCGAGGTGAAACACACCTTCCATAATTCACTCCTTTAGAGAACCAGTTCCAAATGGCGGCTGGCATGGCACTGAAGGTTGACTGCCAGGGGAAGGCTGGCGATGTGGCAAGGCATCATCAGGATATGCACCGCAAGAGAAGTTACACGGCCACCTAAGCCTTGAGGACCGACACCGGTCTTGTTGATTTCCTCTAGCAGCGAATCTTCCATTTTGGCCTGATCGGGGTCTGAATTTGGGGTGCCCAGGGGCCGAAGCAGTGCTTTTTTGGCCAATATGGCGCATTGTTCGAAGTTACCACCGATACCGACTCCTACTATGGTAGGGGGGCAGGGATTTGGTCCGGCCTCTGCAACGGTTCTGACCACGTTTTCTTTTACCCCAGGCCATCCCGCAGAAGGGGCAAGCATAAAAAGTCGACTCATATTTTCGCTGCCGCCGCCTTTTGGGATTACCCACAGC
The DNA here is from genome assembly GCA_964473615.1 of uncultured Desulfobacteraceae bacterium. Lineage (GTDB taxonomy): Bacteria > Desulfobacterota > DSM-4660 > Desulfatiglandales > Desulfatiglandaceae > CAYYPQ01. The sequence goes on along the minus strand of CAYYPQ010000061.1, from coordinate 11,236 downwards.
TTGAGCCTGTCACCTGGGACGATTTCAATATGGACAATGATGGGCGTGTTGTCACCTGTGTTTTCTCTGGTGAATGGATGGCATAAAGATTTTCGTAAGTGCCCCTCCCTATACCCTCTCCTGACGCCTTCTTCAAGCGCGGCCCTAAACTCCCCTCCAGTAATGCATACCTCCTGGCCCAGTTCGGCAAAAAGGACAGCGACCCCGGTGTCCTGGCACATCGGGATTTCTTCTTCCCTGGCGATCCTGGCATTTTCAATCAATTTGTTCAGGATCTCTTGGCCAACCGGAGATTGCTCATGCTTCAGGCCGTTCTGAAAGGCCTTAATAACGTCTTGCCCCAGCTCAAGGTTGGCACGAATCACACCCTCTTTTACCGCGTCGATGATGGTTTGGGTTGGAATCTGGCGCATTGAAATCTCCAATAAAGTTTGACATTTTTATATTGGACCGTTAGAAATACGTTCGGCTTCTGCGCATTTTTTCTTCATCCAGAAAATGAGGAGTTGGTGAGATGAGAGAGGAAGAAAAGGTCCCTCGACCCTTGAGCTTCTGTTCATTATATGTCGCTATATGTTGTAACTGCACAAACCTATTTTCCGGATTAACCCCTTTTTTCAAATAGAAGTGTACTTCGGTTGGATGTGCTGCAAATATACATGAGTTTGCGCCTAGAAGCAATGAAGAAAGTCGGAGCATAGAATTCGAGCATGAAAATCCTCTTGACCAATGATGACGGCATCCATGCCCCCGGGATATTTGCCCTTTACCAGGTCTTAAGGCCTGAGCACGAACTATATATTGTAGCTCCCGAGTCGGAAATGAGTGCAGTGGGACATGCGATTACCCTAAGTTCCCCTCTCAGGGTCCAGGACGTCGAGAAAAACGGATCATTCTTTGGTCATGCAGTCAAGGGCACACCAGCCGACTGCGTCAAGATTGCCCTGCAAGAGTTACTGGATGGGCCTCCGGATATTATTCTCTCTGGAATAAATCCAGGGGCCAACGTAGGTGTCAATATACTTTATTCTGGCACCGTCTCTGCGGCCACAGAGGGGGCCTTTTTGGGTGTGCGATCGGCCGCGATATCATTGAACCGCAGGCAGAATCCTGATTTCGGATTTGCGGCCAAATTCAGCAAAGAGATCATCCGGTTTATGGTGGAAAGTGGAGTAAAAGAGGGCACGGCGCTAAATGTTAATATTCCTGCTGTACCCCCCGATAGAATTACAGGCATATCTATTACAAGACAAGGGACCTCTAGATTCGAAGAGCGTTTTGAAAGACGCGAGGACCCGAGAGGCAATGTCTATTACTGGCTTTCGGGTGAGACACCGGTTGAAAATGACAATTCTGATACCGATTCCGGGGCACTAAAAAGAAATGAAATTAGCATCACCCCGCTGTTTTATGATCTTACCTCTAACGACGATCTGGCCAGATTGAGGGCCTGTGCTCCTTCATCGTGGGGTCTTCCTGGAGCATAAGACCTTGAATGAAATCAGCCCTCTCCTGCCATGCGTTTATACTGCGTGAAACGTTCCTTCATGCCTTCCTCCGCCTTTTGAAAGAGCCTTTCTGCATTTTCAGGAAAGCTTCTTGTCAGGCTGGCGTAACGGACCTCGCCCAATAGAAATTCCTTGAATCCCGGCTTTGGTTCCTTGGAATCGAGAATAAAGGGATTTTTTCCTTGTTCCTTTAGCCTTGGATCGTATCGGTAGAGGGGCCAATATCCTGTTTCTACGGCCTTTTTTTCTTCTTCCTGGCTCTGGCCCATATCTATCCCATGATTGATGCATGGGGCATAGGAGATGATAAGAGACGGACCGTGATAACTTTCTCCTTCAATCAAGGCCTTCAAGAGCTGGTTCTTATTGGCACCCATGGCCACAGAGGCAACGTACACATATCCATAAGTCATAGCCATCATGCCGAGGTCTTTTTTGCGGGTGGGTTTGCCCCCTGCTGCGAATTTGGCTACTGCCCCGATGGGTGTTGATTTGGAAGATTGGCCCCCGGTGTTGGAGTAAACCTCTGTGTCCAAGACCAGGATATTCACATCATGGCCCATGGCAATGACGTGGTCAAGGCCCCCGTACCCAATATCATATGCCCAACCATCTCCGCCGAAGATCCAGATTGATTTTTTTGTGAGATAATCTGCCCTTTCCAGGATGTCCATGAGGAGCGGGTTGATCGGGGAATCGGTCCTTGTGAGCTCAACTTCCAGTAATTCAATAATGTTGCGACCTGTCTCCTTTGACCTGTTCCCGTCATTCATATTGTCAAGCCACTCTTGGAAGGCCTCCCTGCTCTCCTTTGAGATGGCACCTTCGAGGGCCTTACGAATGAGATCGGACAATTGTTCCCGCCTCTGGGTAACACCCAGTTCCATGCCAAACCCATACTCGGCATTATCCTCGAATAGCGAGTTGGCCCATGCTGGACCGTGTCCTTCTTCGTTGATGCTGTATGGGCAGCTTGGCGCTGATCCTCCATAGATGGAGGAACAACCCGTTGCATTGGCGATAAGCATTCGATCGCCAAATAGTTGGGTAATAACCTTGATGTATGGTGTTTCACCGCACCCTGGGCAGGCCCCTGAGAATTCAAAGAGGGGCGTCTGGAACTGGCTTCCCTTTACGGTGTTAGCAGGCATCAAATCCTTGAGAGAAGGAAGGCCAGTGGAAAAGATATGATTTGGAATCTGCACCTTTGTCTGTGTGGCAAGGGGCTTCATGATGAGCGCCTTCTTCTTCGCCGGGCACACCTGGGCGCAGTTGCCACATCCAGTACAGTCAAGGGGGCTTATTTGTATCCTGTACCGTAAATCCTTTAACTCTTTCCCTTTGGCTTCCACGGTAACAAAGCCATTTGGCGCGTCTTTAAGGCTGTGCTTAGAGGCGAGAACGGGCCGTATAACAGCATGGGGACAGACAAAAGAACACTGATTGCACTGGATACAATTCTGAGGCTGCCACTCGGGAACATTAAGGGCGATGCCTCTTTTCTCGTATTTTGTGGTGGCAGTGGGAAAGATACCATCGGGGGGAAGTTCACTCACGGGTAAGGTATCGCCCCTTTGGGCAAGCATAGGACGCATGACATTTATTATAAATTCGGGCTCGTCTTCAGAGATATAGCCCTCCTGGCCGGCCTTGGCCCATGTCTTGGGAACCCGGATTTTTTTTAGGGCGCCGATTGCCTTGTCCACGGCGTCCATGTTCATCTGAACTACCTTATCTCCTTTCTTGCCATAGGTTTTCTTGATGGCGGTCTTAATGTAATTAAGCGCCTTATCAGGGGGAATAACCCTGGCAATTTGAAAAAAGGCCGCTTGCATTATCATATTAATACGTCCCCCCAGGCCCAGCTGAGACGCAATTTTTACTGCGTCTATGTTATAGAAGTTCAGTTCCTTCTGGGCGATGGTGCGTTTCATGTGGTCGGGCAGTTTTTCCTCCATCTCCTTGGTGCCCCACGGCGAATTAAGAAGAAATGCACCTCCGGACCTGATTCCTTCCAGGATATTATACTGTTCAATAAATGCGGGGTTATGGCATGCTATAAAATCAGAGTGTGTGAGCAGGTACGGAGACTGGATCCTTTGTGGGGAAAATCGAAGATGAGAGATGGTAATCCCCCCCGATTTTTTGGCATCGTACGCAAAATACGCCTGGGCAAACATATCGGTGTTTTCCCCGATGATCTTAATGGCGTTCTTATTGGCCCCGACTGTACCGTCTGCGCCCAGACCCCAGAATTTGCATCTTACCGTTCCTTCAGGGGAGGGATCTATCTCTTCTGCCGGCTCGAGGGAGGTGTAGGAGACGTCATCCACGATACCAACGGTAAAATGGTTTTTGGATACCCGTGACCGGAGATTGTCAAAGGTGCCCTTAACCATTGTGGGAGTAAAGTCTTTGCTCCCGAGACCGTATCTTCCCCCAACGATAATAGGGAACTCTTTTCTTTCCTGAAACACCGTGCATATATCCTGGTAAAGGGGTTCTCCTAGGGAGCCGGGGGACTTTGTCCTGTCAAGCACGGCTATCCTCTGGGCCGTGGCGGGTAGGACCGCCAAAAAATATTCGCTGGAAAATGGCTGATAAAGCCGAACCTTGACAAGGCCCACACGCTCTCCCCTATCGTTCAGGTAATTGACCGTTTCCTCGATCACGTCGCAGCTTGAGGCCATTGAGACAATGATCCTGTCTGCCTCCGGGTGCCCAACATAATCGAAAAGGTTATATTTTCTGCCAACAAGATTTCCCACCATCTCCATTTCTTCTTGCACGATTCGGGCTATCCGAGCATAAAATGGATTGGACGCCTCGCGATTCTGGAAAAAGATATCTGGATTTTGTGCAGTACCCCTGAGCTGAGGGTATTCAGGGTTCATGGCGCGACTTCTAAAATCATCAATCGCCTCCCAGTCTACCAGGGACGTCATATCCCCATAATCGATGAATTCAATTTTCTGGATTTCCATAGATGTCCTGAACCCGTCAAAAAAATGGACGAAGGGAAGGCTGGTGCGGATACTGGCTAGATGCGCCACAAGACCCAGGTCCATTACCTCCTGGACAGAGGACGATGCCAGCAATGAAAAACCTGTCTGGCGAACCGCATTGATATCCGAATGGTCTCCAAAGATGGAGAGCGCATGGGTGGCAACGGCCCTGGCGGAAACGTGAAAAACGGCGGGCATTAGTTCTCCCGCAATCTTATACATGTTCGGGATCATTAGAAGGAGCCCCTGAGATGCGGTGAATGTGGTGGACAGGGCGCCCGCCGACAGGGCCCCATGGACAGCCCCGGCGGCTCCAGCCTCTGATTGCATCTCTACGACCTTCAAGATCTGACCAAAAATATTTTGGCGTCCATGGGCAGCCCATTCGTCTGCGTATTCCCCCATACTGCTCGAAGGTGTAATAGGGTATATCGCAGCCACGTCGCTCATGGCATAGGCCACATGGGCTGCCGCTTCATTTCCTTCAACGGTTTTGACTAATGCTTTCATATTAAATTTTCCTTTCCCGGAAAGTTTTGTGCAGTGTGCCTTAGCCCGACCGCAGCAAGCCCCTGGCTTGCCCGTGGGGCGTTACAATGCCCTGCGCATCCCTCGCGGAGGGGAGATTTTCTGTTACCCTATGAGGTGTAAAAATCGCCTCCAATGTGGCCAGGACCAATAAACAATAATCGCCTTCCCTAAGACCAATCTTAGAGGGACAAAGCCCCAAAACCTGCTGTCACGGCTGTTGTCACGGTTATCCCCCATGACAAAGAGGTGGCCCTCTGGGACGTTAAGAGGCCCAAACTGGGTTCTCCAAACGGAACGATCAGCTTTTTCAAGATAATCTGAATAATATCCATGCTTATCTGTATATGGCGCCCCGTTGATGTAAATTTTTCTGTTGATCATCTCTACCCGATCACCAGGCAACCCTATAACCCTCTTTATAAAATCTTTGCTCTTGTCCAGCGGATATATGAACACTATCACATCATCACGTTTAGGTTCACTAATAGGGATGAGAGTTTTATGCAGAAAGGGGATTTTGATTCCGTATAAAAATTTGTTTACCAGAATATGGTCACCGACGAGCAAAGTAGGTTCCATAGATCCAGAGGGGATCTTGAATGCCTGAATCACAAAGGTTCTAATGAAAAGAGCCAATACAACGGCAATAGCGGCGGCCTCAAGATATTCTCGAAAAACGCTTTTCCGTTTCACAGTGCTTATGGATTTCTGGATGCTCAAGAAAAAAGTGCCTCCTTATAATAATTTTGACGGAATTTAATCCTTCTTCTTCGGGTTTGTAAAGGAAATTTTCAGGATAATAACTGGAGGTAGATAAAATAGCATACAATATCTGGGGTCTAAGCACATTTTTGGCCACAATATAGGCATAAATTATAAAAAATTTAATAAATTTATTTGATTTAGAAAAAAAAGGTTGACAAATATTATCGTATTTGTTTTTATTATAATAATTAATAAAAAAATAGTTGACAAATAATTTCAGGTCTGTTTTTATTTGTTTACATCATGTGGTATTCACAGGGATCCCTTAATGGGATCGGGGTTCCGGAGGCAAAATTGGCTTCTAACGCAGTAAAAAAGATCAGAGAGAGACTCCTCATGAGCAAGGCAGAGTTAGCCAGGAAGGCCGGAGTTTCACCGTTAACTATAGATAGGGTTGAGAAGGGGAAAAGCTGCCGGATGGAAACCAAAAGGAAGATTATTTTGGCCCTTGGACATGACCTCTCTGATAAAGACAAAATTTTTCCCGAGGATTGAGAATCAAAAACCCCTCTGGTCTTTTTTGGCTGGCTCAGCGGCCTATGTGCGAAATGAAACGGAACAGGGTACGAGATAGGGCAAGAAATTTGCATAAAGATATGATATAGATGAGCTTAGGTTCTTGACCATGACTATTTTAAAGAAAAATCAATTGGTTGGGCTGGATATAGGTTCTCATACCATTAAGTTGGTCGAAATAAACCACAGCAAAAAAGGCTTAATCCTAAAGAATTTTGGGGCGATAGGACTTCCTCCGGATGCAATCGTAGAGGGTTTTATTAAAGAGACAGAGATCGTTTCCTCGGCCATAAAAAATCTCTTCAAGAATTTAAAGGTGAAAAACAAGAATGTTGCCACATCAATATCCGGTTTCTCTGTGATTGTAAAAAAGATCGCATTAACCCAGAAGGAAGAATCAGAACTTGAGGCCACCATTCAAGAAGAGGCCGAGCAGTATATACCCTTCGATATCCAAGAGGTTAACCTTGATTTTGATATCCTGAGCGGATTGGAGGAATCATCTGAGGCTGCAGAGGAAGAGTGGGAAGGGGAGGAAGACGCCAGGCAGATGGAGGTGATGCTGGTCGCCGCGAAGAAAGATATTATTGACGAGTACGAGGGGCTTCTTCAGGTCGCGGGTCTCAATCCCGGGGTGTTGGATGTGGATGCCTTTGCCCTGCAAAACGCCTTTGAGATAAATGCCGATAAGCCAGAAGGCTGTTATGCCTTAGTGAATGTAGGGGCCGAGGAACTGGGAATAAATACTATTAAAAACGATGTGTCCCTGTTTACTAGAGATTCCTCCTATGGGGGGGCTCAGATCACTGAGGCAATCATGTCTGAACTCAATGTGAGCTTTGAAGAAGCTGAGAGAATAAAACTGGGTGGAACAGCAGTAGATATAGATAAGGATAAGAGTGTCCTGGAGGAGATCTTTACGTCAGTGGTCTCCGAGTGGGTTCAGGAGATAAAGCGGGCGTTGGATTTCGTGGCCAGTAGTTATCCTAATGAAACCATTGAAAAGATTGTTGTTAGCGGTGGATCTTGCAGGATTCCGGGTTTTCAGAAGTATTTGAATCTGGAAACAGATATCCCCGTGACACAACTCAACCCCTTTGCTAACCTTGTAATAGATGAACGGAATTTTGATCCCAAGTACTTAAATTATATGGCCCCTCAGGCGGCAGTTGCAGTGGGATTGGCCTTGAGAAGTATTGGTGACAAATGATAAAAATCAATCTCTTGCCCTTTAGGGCAGCCAGAAAGAAAGAAAATATAAGGAGGCAAATTAGTGTTTATGTCTTGTCGGTAATTTTTTTACTCGTAGTTACAGGATATTTTTATCTGGACTTCAACAAAAAATTGGGCGCCTTGGTAGCAGATAGGGCAGAGAAAAAAAAGGAGCTGAGTTCTTATACCGAAACCAATAAAAAGATTGGGCTGCTGAAAGAGAAGATAAAACAGGTCCGAGCAAAGCTGGGGGTGATACAAGGGCTGGAAAGGGGTAAGACAGGACCTGCCCATCTACTTGATGAAATATCCACGGCAGTTCCTAAAGAAAAATTGTGGTTGAAAGCTCTTGAGGATAAGAAGGGAGTCTTGACATTGACGGGCACTGCAATGGACAATGATACGGTGGCCCTGTTTATGACTAATCTGGAAAAGCAAGAGCACATACTCTCAGTGGATCTCAAGTCAACAAAGTTGCAGAATTTGGCAAAATATAAGCTGGATGTCACGAATTTTGTTCTTACCTGTAAGACATATTCATTTGAGAAAAAGCAAAAATAGGCCTCAAGCAAAAAAAGAGGAAGGTAAGCGAAAGAAGTGCTAGCAGACACAGTAATAGAGAAGGTTGAAAGCATAAACAGGACTTACAGGCTTGTGATCTTGGCAGGGACACTGTTGTTGCTGTTGGGTATCTTTGTCTTTCTTGTCTACATCCCAAAGACAGGGGAGATTTCCAGAACGAGCCGCGAGATAACAGTACTTGAACAGAAAATCAATCAAGCCAAGATAAGGGCTAAAAATCTAAACAAGTTTGAGGCAGAGCAGGCCGATGTCGACGCTCAATTCCAGGAGGCCCTTAAGCTGTTGCCAAATCAGAGGGAGATCCCTACTCTATTACGAAGCATCACTCAGCTAGGGAGTGATGCCAAGCTTGAATTTCATCTTTTCAGCCCAAAACAAGAGAGGCCGCGTGATTTTTACGTTGAAATTCCCGTATCAATGGAAGTTACTGGTAATTACCATGACGTCGCTCGGTTTTTCGATAAAGTGGGCAGAATGGAAAGGATAGTGAATATCCTTGATATATCCATGAAACCGGAAAAGCAATATTCCACTAATTTGATTACTGGATGTGAGGCCGTAACGTACCGGTTTAAAGAACATTCCAATGAGAAAAAAAAGAAATAAGAGGGAAACGCCCTTTGTCGTGACCATTTTGTTGGTTTTGGCATGGAGCTTGCTGTTATTTTTCGCAGGGACTGCCTACTCACAGGAGGCGACCCACAAGGTGTCCGATGTCAAAGAAGCGGTGTCGCCCCCTCAAGGATCCAAAGCTAATGCTGAAAGGACCGAGGGCCAAATGCCTTCAGAGTTCGTCTATGATGCCACGGGCAAGACTGACCCGTTCAAGCCTTTCATCGCAGAACAGGAATCTGCAAAAGAGGAAAAGCCGAGAAAGCCAAGGACATACCTCGAGACGGTGGCCCTTTCTCAACTTGATCTAATAGCTATTATCTTAAGCCCGAAGGGAAACTGGGCTATGGTCCGTGACGCGAAGGGTCTCGGCTACGTAATAAAAAAGGGTACCCCTATTGGTCTGAATGAAGGAGTAGTACACGAAATAAGGGAAAAAGAAGTCATAGTCCGTGAGAGGCAAAGGAATTATAGGGGCAAGAATAGTCTAGAGGATGTTGCCATGAAATTGCACTCTCCAATGTAAGGCCCCCCGCAGAATTTCAGGGTGCCACTTAAGGCTAGAGGGGTTAGGGGTTGTAAAATCAAGTCTATATTTTCAGGGAGAACAATTATGTTGAGAGAACAAGGCGGATACAAAAAGATTTTGTTGTTCTCACGGATATGTTTGGCAATGCTAGCCTGGGCCCTGATCGGCTGCGCCACTAACGTCACCAAGGTCCCTCCAGAAGTTCCTAGCCCCGGCAGCATCGAAACAATAGGTGTTACCTCCACCACAGGGGAAGGCATAACTGTTATTGACATTACCAACAGTAAGCCCGTTCCCTATACATGTTTTAAGCTGGTTGCTCCGCTGAGGGTGGTCCTTGACATTCAGGGAACACCGGGGAAGGATGCCCCACTGACCACGAAAGTTGACGATGGAAATGTGTCCGATATCAGGCTGCAGAGTAACATGCCCCAGGCCAGTAGCACCAGGGTGGTTGTAGGTTTGTCCAGGGCCTTGGATTATGTTGTCGCTGAAAAGGGAAATGTCATTAGCCTAAAACTTACGCCCAAAATTGTAGGGGCGGATACAGGGCGAAAGGCCGTGGCCACAACATCGGTTGGGCCCCAGGAAGGAAAGACTGTCGAGGCGGCAGAGTTTAAAGCAGTAAAACCAAGGATTTTTTTCAAGCCACGGCCCGTGAGCCTGAATCAGATTTTGGGCGTGGATTTTTCTATGTTGGAGCATGGTAAATCGCGGCTAACAATAACAACCGCCAAGAAGGCCAAGTACACCCTTGAACGGAAGGCCCCAAAGACCCTTCTGTTGACTATTGAAAAGTCCTCTATCCCATCTCTCCTTTTGAGACGTCTTGACAGCTCCCAGTTTGAGGGGGCCGTGGATCGGGTGAAGCCAGAGATTTTTTCCAAGGAAAAACGGGTTTCCTTTGCGATTTCTCTGAGGGAACGGGTTCCATTTCATGTTGATCAGACAAGTACCTCCATATACGTCGATTTTGGCCGTACCTCTATAATGCCCCCGAAGAAAGAGATAATCCCTGTAAAATTAGTGGAAAGACAGAAGGGCGCCCATGTAAAGGGGCATGAAAAGGCGGGACCTGCCAAGGAGGGTGCCAGGATACCAGGACTCTCCCGGCGGAGGTATACAGGGGTGCCGATGACCATGGACTTTGTCAATGCTGACGTTACAAACATTTTGAGGCTTATTGGAGAGGTCAGCAACCTAAACATTATATGGGGTCCTGATGTCAAAGGCTCTGTCTCTATGAGGTTGAAAAAAGTCCCCTGGGACCAGGCGTTGGATCTGGTCCTGTCTAACAATGATCTTGCCATGAGACGACAGGGCAATGTCATCTGGGTCACTAGTCGAGACCACATGGCAAAGATCGAGCAGGAAGACCTGAAAAAACAAAAAGAAATGCAAGAAACAATCAAAAAGGCTGAAGAACTGGAGCCCCTGATTACCGAGTACTTTCCCCTTGATTTTGCAAATGCAACGAAGCTTTCGAAAAGTATTGTTCCAAGCAAGCGGGGTGAACTAAAAGTGGATGGGCGTACGAATACTATTATTTTGCAAGATACAGCTAGAAATATTGCAAAGGCCAGGAAGACAGTAAAGCGATTTGACACACCGGTCAAGCAGATCATGATAGAGGCCAGGATTGTCGATGCCTCGACAAATTTTAGTCGCGATCTTGGCCTCCGGTGGAACAAGATTGAGGGGCAGAGAAAAAAGACGCCCTCCATGACATGGTCAGGGACGCCCCTTTGGGCCCCAAATAATGTAGAGGCGGATTTTTCAGCAGGGAATGATTTAAGATATACTGGTACATTTGCTACAAATAGCCCGGATGGGTGGTCTCCTAACATTGGTGTGACCTTTGCCCGGCTCACCAGTAGTACCTTGGGAGGACTTGCGCTCGATGCCTCTCTTGCCCTGGCCGAGACAGAGGGGCAGGCAAAGATTATTTCTGCTCCAAAGGTGATAGCCAGCAATGG
>CAYYPQ010000060.1:0-19348 GCA_964473615.1 uncultured Desulfobacteraceae bacterium | reverse complement strand
ACTTGGCGGGGTCGGAGACCTCATGCATGCATGGAAGCTTCTTGCGCGGGAATCGAGTGAGGGATGTTGGACGTCCATAAGAAACTAAGAAAATTACATATTGGAGGAGTTATTTATTTTCTCATGGACGTCCCACAATCCACACTTGAGAAAGGAGTTTGCTGTGAAAAACACCGACGGCAGATTTGGATATACGGAAAGGCAATTTCGCATACTTTTATGTGTCACTCTTCTCGTTTTCCATGCCTCGCTTATTTTCCCCAAGAACATCCTCGCCGAAAGCATCACAGAGAGGATTGAGAAGTGCGCATCTGAGCAGGATAAGGACAAGAGACTGGAATGTTACGATAAGCTCTCAAAACGGGCCGAACCCGTAAGTGTTGATGTCCAAACTGAAAGGGTATCAGAAGAAAAAAGCGCACCGGTTCACCAGGTTTCCATGATGGAAAAACTTTGGGATCTTGACAAAGAAAGTCGCAAAAGTGTTCCTATAATCACGTGGCATAATCCCAACTATTTTCTATTTGGCGCATACAACAACACACCAAACAGGAATACCATGCTGGATACCGACCCGGAAGCGCAAGCCCAAAAGACGGAAGCAGTCTTTCAATTGAGCGGAAAGATACGACCGTTACCGGATTATTTATTGGGCAAGAAATTTGATTTCTGGTTGGGCTATACGCAACTTTCCTTCTGGCAAGTGTATAATTCAGCGTTTTCCGCCCCTTTTCGCGATACCAATTACGCACCGGAGGGGTTTTTCACCTATCGCACAAATTGCAATTTTCTTAATCTTGACCTGATGAACCTGCGCATTGTCAATGCGGGCTTTGTCCATCAATCAAACGGTCGATCCAGACCGCTTTCGCGGAGTTGGAATCGTCTGTTCACCGAGTTCGGATTCGAAAAGGTTTTTGATAAAGAACCGGGCGTAGACAGGAATGAATTCGATTTGTTTGTTAAGATCTGGTACAGACTGCCGGAAAACCGTCTGGACGACGACAATCCCGATATCGAGAAATACATGGGAGACGGGGAACTCCGGGGTATTTATTATTGGAAAAATTACCGATTCGGCGCGATGTTGCGAAACAACCTCCGAACAGACAACAAGGGTGCGTTGCAGCTCGACTGGAGCGTACCGTTGTCGATGTGCAATAATAAAGTCAGTTTTTACATCCAGTATTTCAATGGATACGGAGAAAGCCTGCTCGACTATAACTCGAGTTCGAATCGTATCGGCGCGGGGATTATGGTCACGGATTGGAGCAAAGAAGAGAAAGGGGTCAAGTCCACTCTTGGCCCTTGATGAACATTATTGAGAATGAATAAACGATTTAGGCGTGATATAAAGAATATGGTTTCTAAAAAGTGTTGTGTAGGAACCGGGACGCCCTTCAGTTTCTAAGTTGCTTTCCATTTTGGCAAATAATTGATCCTAAAGGGTAGTCTTATAAAGTCACCATTGCCGTATTGATGCTGCTGAACTTGAAATTTTAAGGGCGTACCACAGCCTACAACCCGCGGTGTTTTTTCCAGTATTCATATTCACTTGGCCATTCGTTTTTGCGATATATCATTAATCTGCGCATCCTTTCCATGAACTGGGCCCGGCGCTGCGCGATATCAGGGGGCAAAATTCTTTTTTGCCAATCGTGAACCAACTTCCGGCCGAGGGCCTTCGCATTTTCCAAAATTTCTGCAGGAAATTCATCGCCGGCAATGGTGCCCATGGTGGCCCAGACCGAACCTACAGGAATGATTCCGGTAGTGATCATGAAATGGTTCATAAAATCAGCTATGGGGGCTTCATCTCCTCCCCCTGAGGTCACCACCGAAGCGCCATACTTACCTTCGAAGGCGATGCGATGGATGACACCGCAACAGCGATCCATGAAGGCTTTCATTTGGGCACTCACGGTAAAAATATAGTTGGGACTTGCCAAAACAACACCGTCGCTCTCCATGATCTTGGCCTTGATGTTTTCAAAATCATCTTTCTGCGGACAAAATCCTTTTTTGTGACACGTGTCACAAGCTTTGCAGGGAAGAACTGTCCCTCCAGGCAAGTCAACCGTTTCAAATGAAGCACCTTCTTTTTCCGCTGCCTTCAATACTTCCAACATCAGCCGACCCGTATTTCCTTTAATCTTTCTTGGACTTCCAATGATGCCGATGATCTTCATATCTAAAGGCTCCCTTGTTTTTGCTTCAATCTATCCGGATTGGTTCGTGTACTCAAAAGCGATCTTCAATTGTGCCATAATCGCATCCGTACATTCTCGGCTGTCCATAGTTTGAGGTAATAATAATTCGATACACCCATGTTAAAAAATTATCAATATTGAATTATATGTCGCGGAATGAGCAGGGAAAATAGAGGATGGGCTAAAAGAGACCGAGGGCAGAGGGATCGTTATGCCGCCCTTCACGTTTCATTATCGTGGTTTCCTGAACGATATGCAGTACATGTCACCACCCGCAATCTCTTTGACTTTCACGCCTTGCATGTCGGGAGGCAACAAGTTGACCGGCGCAGAAATAGCTTGTTTGCGATTGCCGTAAAAGCCGCGCGTCACGGGGAGTTTTTCATATTTTTTCGCCAATGCTTCGTTCTCGTCACCGATGACAAACTTGGTACCTGGCTTGGCGACACGGATTGGGGATTGGGCCCGAACCCAACCCCAACACACAACACAAGCTGGTGTAAGCAAGGCGGTATTAAGAGGGGAGAAAATAGTAAAAGAAATGAATCTTAAATTGTCATAAACATGAAGTTGTTATTTCATGGATGTCCCCCTTGGCTCGCCATTTTAGAGATTAATAGAGAAGGCCTTTGGATTTCAAGAACACTCTCGCCACCTGGGCTGGTCTCTGTCTTTTTCCGTCAACTTCAAAATTAAGATGCTGCATGTTTTTATCGTCAAGAACACCACCAAGGGTGGACAAAATAGCGGCTAGTTCCGGGTGGTCCTCCAAAATTTCCACTCTAATAACGGGCGCTGCGTAGTAAGGAGGGAAAAATTGCCGGTCGTCTTTGAGCGGTTTCAAATTATATGCTGCAATGCGGCCATCAGTAGCAAAGGCGCAGATCACATCAACTTCCCCTTTGGCAATCGCCTTATACATGAGTGAAGGGTCAAGGTCGCGAACCTCGCCGAATTGGAGCTCGTAGCTCTGATGTAGCCCAGGATAACCATCAGGCCTCTCAGCGAACTCTGCCGTGAAACCTGCGCGAAGCCTTGGAGCAACCTCTTTGAGATCAGAGATCTTGTCCCATCCATATTTTTTAGCATCCTTTTTTCGCACGGTAATGGCATAGGTGTTGTTGAATCCGAATGGCTTGAGCCACCTTGCTCCGAAGCGTTCGCGGTACACTTCTTTCACTTGGTGCAATGCCTCCTCTGGATCGGTTATCACAGGGTGTTTAAGAACCGCTATCAACCCGGTTCCGGTGTATTCGGCATAGAGATCGATCTCTCCATTTCTAAGGGCATTGTGGCAGATCATTGTACCTCCCAGATTGAAACGGCGTTCGACCTTAAGGGCAGTCTTTGCCTCTATCAATTGAGCCATTATTTCACCGAGAAGGAGCTGTTCCGTGAAATTTTTTGTTCCTATTTTTATGGTATTTCCAGTATTTTTTGAAAAGTTGCCGGATCCGATCCCTGATGAAAGGCTGGAGACATAAGCGACGGCCCCCAGAAGGAGTAGAAGGAATGGCGTCAGGGTCGCCATCGGTCTTGTTCGCGCCTTAATGCTTCCTCGACGATCCCGTTTTTTTTCAGGGCTGATTCCCCATCCAAATGCGCCAACGGCAAAATCAACGATTAATGCGAGCAGACCTGCCGGGACGGCACCAAGGAGAATAAGACGCGTGTCGGACAGGGCGAGGCCCCGATTGATGAACTGGCCCAGTCCTCCGGCACCGATGAAGGCGGAGAGAGTTGCAATGCCCACTCCCACGACGGCGGCTGTCCTGACGCCGGCCAGGATCACGGGTGCGGCCAGGGGAATTCTCACCATGGTGAGTCTCTGGGCAGCGGTCATACCCATGCCTCTGGCCGCCTCCATCACGTCGGAAGAGATTCCAGTAAGCCCGGTAAGGGTGTTCCTGACAATGGGCAGCAGGGCGTACAGGGTCAGGGCAATGAGGGCGGGGAGCGTACCGATCTTGTTAAGAAGGGCCAGGAGAAAGGCGAGCATGGCCAGACTGGGTATGGTCTGGAGAATTCCGATGACCCCCATGACGGGGTTGCGCAGCCAGTTTTTTCGAAAAAGAAGAACACCAAGGGGGATGCCTATGGATATGGCAATGAAAGTGGAGCACCCGGTCAGCAGGATATGTTCGCCGGTCCTTTGCCAGAGTTCGGCCAGGTGATCGGTAAGGCCCATTATCAACAGGGCTGAATCCATCACATACTTTCCTTCAGCCCTGCCAGTTGCTTGGCTGGTCTGGAAAAGAGGTCGCGGACGAATTCCGTTGCTGGCTTTTTTAAGAGTTCATCGCGATCACCGATCTGATGAAGGGTCCCCTCATGCATGACCGCTATACGGTCTCCCAGGTAGAGGGCTTCGAAAAGGTCATGGGTTACGAAAAGGATTGTTTTCTTAAGGGCCTTTTTCAGGTGGTGCAATTCCTGCTGTAGCACCTCACGAGTTAAGGCATCCAAGGCGCCGAAGGGTTCGTCCATGAGCAAATAGGCCGGATCCGCAGAGAGGGCCCTGGCCACGCCCACTCTTTGTTGCTGGCCGCCGGAGAGTTCATCAGGAAGTCGCCTTTCAAATTGGCGAAAGGGGAGACCCACGAGATCGAGTAACTCTCGTGCCCGATTTTTTCTTTTTTCTGCAGGCCAGTCGAGAAGACGGGGCACCAACGCAACGTTATCTCCAATGGTCATGTGTGGGAAGAGTCCGATACCCTGAAAGACGTATCCGATACTCCGCCGCAGATCTACCGGGTCCCGGCTGCGAATATCCTCTCCTTCAATTTCAATAATACCGTCGGTCGGCTCGATCAGGCGGTTAATCATTTTGAGAGTGGTGGTCTTGCCGCAGCCGGAGGAGCCCAGGAGAACGAGGGTCTCTCCTAGACTCACTTCGAACGAGAGTTCCTTGACCGCGTAAGTTCGCCCCCCGTCGAAACTCTTTGTGACGCGCTCCAGCCGGATCATTCAGGATGTTCCTTTTTTAAAACTCCACGTCAGGTTTTTTCCTTGATATTTGAACAGAAAAGATTAGAATTATAAATGATTTTAGTCATCTGTTCACAGCGTCATATTAAGAGGTTCTCAGAACACGCAAGCGTGTCAGCTCCTGAAGATGCCTCACAAGATGACGGGAAAACCTTAATTCAGCCTTAACACGTCTGAAGGGTTATGACAACCGAAGAGTTAACCGCAAAAGCCGATGAGAATGCCCGGGCCGTCAACCGTGATCGAACGAAGGAAATCATTTATCCCATTCGGCGTCTGATGCAGGGGGCGGAACGGTATACTAAGGAGATCCATAAAAAATACAGTGTGAGCGCCGCCCAGGTAAACTGCCTTCTGGCCCTCTACGAAAACGGTCCCTTACCCCCCTCTCAGATAGCAAAAATTATCCTCGTAAACTCCAGCACGGTGACCGGGATAATTGACCGGTTGGAGACAAAAGGGCTGGTCAAAAGAGAGCGGATTTCCAAGGATCGCCGTGTTATTACAATACAACTGACTGAAGAAGGGAAAAAGCTGGCTGCAAATGCACCGCCGCCCATCCAACAAAAAATCATCAGCGGTCTGGAGAAATTGACCGACCAAGAGATAGACCAGATTATCGACGCCCTCAATATTCTCACCGCTATGCTTGATGTCCAGGATCTGGAAGTCGAGTGAAGCCTTCAAAATATCGTTTAAAAATGAGTCGCCCCTGAATATCCTGCCTTAAGTTGCCTGATATCCGAGATTGGGGTCTGAAAGGGTTCTGAAAAAGACTCTTGACATATTCCCTTATCGGCTTTAGCATAAACTTTCAGCTAAAAACATTTGTACTGAAAAGATTTATCGGTGAATATTTCGAAAAAAATTCAGCGATTTGATCTCCCTAAAATGCGGGGTAGAAATGCGTTTCTTTTTATAAGGAGAAAAGGGTGAACGACAAGCAGAAAGAAAAATCAATCCGTCTTTTAGGTCAGGAGACGGTGGATATGCTCCTGAGGGTGCATGAGGATGCCCTCTGGATCCTGGAGAATATTGGCGTGGGATGCAAGCAGCCTGGTATGCAGGAGGCCTTCCGCCGGTACGAAAACGAAGGCCGGGCCTATTTTTACGAGGACCGAATCTACGTCGCAAAGGACCTGGTCGAACAATGCCTTCAAACGGTTCCGACCGTGGCGGACTTCTTTGTGCCCCTCAACAGTTTTTTCATCGGGGGCACGGCCCCTTACGTGTATGACGACACAAAAGGGGTGGGCGGTGTGATGCCGACGCCGGAGCATGTCGCCCGAATTGCTCAGATTGCTGAGAAAAGCGATGTGGTCGCAGGCATGGGCCGGGCGATCAAACTGGGGGATGAGGTCCTTCAGATGAACATCATGGCGGAACATTGCTCCAAACCCATTTATTTCGCGGTCACCTCGGACCGCTCCCTTGCCAGAGCTCAGGAGATATGGAAGGAGAGGGGCAAGATCATGATCGTTTTCTGTCTCACCCGACCACCCCTGGAGGTGAATGAAAATTTTTCCCAGCATTTTGTAAAGGTAGTCAGAGCTGGTCTGCCGGTCTTCATATCGGCCATGCCCATGGCAGGCATCAGCGCCTCCTACAGCTACAACGGCGTTCTGGCCATGACCCACGCGGAAGTCCTCTTCGGCATCTGCGCGGCCCAGCTTTTGAACCCTGGGGTGACCTGCATTCACGCCGGATTTCCGACCATTGCAGACCCTATGATCGAATACAATCCAAACTATGGCAAGGTCAGCCATAATTTTCTCAATATCCTCATGGCCCATCTCAATCTCATACTGGATATCCCGACCTTTCAGAGTGCCGGCACCACCCATGAAGAACATCCTACGGAGAGGGCCTATGCGGATGCCAGAATGGGGCAGGCCCTCTGCCTTAAATACGGCACCCATATGATCAGGCATCCCTTTGCCTTTCTCAGATATCTGATCGATTTTTCCATTGAGAAACTGGAGAAGGCCATCGAAATCGCCGAGAAGGTCACGCCGGCGGTCGCCCCTGAAGTGGAGATGCCCATTTACGATGACCAGGGTATGGAATCCATCAGAAATATCGGTCTGGGTATGTATATGGAAGATCCGCTGACCACTGCCAACCTGGGTAAGGTTTTTGTTCGCTAAGATCATTATGACTCTAATCATTTAATATAAGAAAGGAGTGTAACATGTGCGGTATTGCAGGATGTGTCGGTGTAAAGGACGTTGACACGGTCAATCGTATGCTGGATGCCTTGCCCCATCGAGGCCCTGACGACAGGGGGCTTCATACAAACGGAAAGACCGTCTTTGGGCATACGCGGCTTTCAATCGTGGACGTGGCCCACGGACATCAACCGATTATTTCAAACGGCGGCAACCGGGGAATCATCTGCAATGGTGAGATCTATAATTTCAACAGGATCAGAGAAAAACTCGTGCCCAAATACGCCTTTAAGAGCCGATCCGATACGGAGGTCATCCTGAAGCTCTACGAGGAAAAGGGGACCGAATGCGTCAAGGATCTGGACGGCATGTTCGCCTTTGCCATTTATGACGGGGACGATTTTATGATGGCCAGGGATCCTATCGGCATCAAACCGCTCTATTATGGGTATAAAGGGGACAACCTCTATTTCTCTTCGGAACTGGGGGCGATGAGCCTTGCTCACGTGCCGGAGGTCCATGAATTTCCCGCAGGGCATTACTACACCCCTAAGGAAGGGTTTGTTGAATACTATCAGGTTCCGGGGATTCAGGACCATCTGCTCACGGACATTGAGCAGACCTCTGAGTTGATTCGGGAGACCTTCATTCGGGCCGTTAAAAAGCGTTTATTGGCCGACCCGGAGGTGCCGGTCGGGTCCTTTTGCAGCGGAGGACTGGACAGCAGTCTGGTCGCTGCCATTGCTGCGGATAAGATCCCGAACCTTCACACCTTTGTCGTTGGCATGGAGGACGACCAGGGCGAGCTGAGCGACGACATCAAGGCTGCCCGCATTGCGGCCCGCCATATCGGATCAACCCATCATGAGCTGCTTTTTACGGAGCAGGAATATTACGAGGCCTTGCCGATCGTGATCAAGGAACTGGAAAGCTATGATCCCTCACTGGTCCGGTGTGCGGTGCCCTGTTATTTCACGTGTAAGCTGGCGGCGGATTATGTGACCGTGGTCCTTACGGGGGAAGGGGCGGATGAGCTTTTTACCGGGTACCACTACATGAAGCATTTTCCCTTTGACAAGCTGAACCAGGAGGCGAGGCGCTGCATCGGAAACCTTCATAATATCAACCTGCAGAGGGCCGACCGGATGGGCATGTATTTCAGCCTGGAGCTTCGGGTTCCTTTCCTCGACGTGGAAATGATCGATCTCTCGATGAAAATTCCGCCGGAGCTGAAAATTCGGGAACACCGGGGGGCCAAAATAGAGAAATGGATTCTCCGAAAGGCCTTTGAGAAGACAAACTATCTGCCCGATGAGATCCTGTGGAGATACAAAGTGCAGTATACCCAGGGTGCGGGGTGCGAGAGCCTCGGAGAGGCGCTGGCTAAAAAGGAAATGAGCCAGGAGGAGTTTGAGAAGATCAAGGCGGAGAACCCTAAGGCGACGATCAACAGCCGGGAGGCTGCATACTATTTTAAGATATTCAGGGAATTTCATCCACAGGACTCCATTCTCGGTTCCATCGGTATCTGGACGGGGTTTGACTTTGCGGAAGAACGGGAACGGGTCAGGGGGACCGTGGACGGCGATTTGAAGCATGATCATTCGGAGGAGGAAGATACAGAAAGTATGGCTGCATAGCGGAGGAGGGAACTATCGATTTACAAAAAGTTGTTGAAGAATCCATTCGAAAAAAACCGTTTCCGAATTGAGCTTTCAGCAGTCTGAGGTCGCCAATCAGCTAAGAACTTGGATTTAAGAGCTTTTGCTGAAAGCTAAGAGCCGTTCGCTAACTGCGCGGTTCCAGAAACTATGGTTTATGGATGAGCACTAGGTAATTAAGGAGGATGTTATGGCTATTCCAAAATATAGTAAGTACGTAATCATAGGGGCCGGGATGCATGGTCTGAGTACTGCATACCATTTGGCCGGAGAGCTGAAATCCCGGGGAGGCGGCTCTGGCGGCGATATCCTGGTCATCGATAAAACGGCCATCGGTGCGGGAGCCTCGGGGATCGCCTGCGGGGTCATTCGCAATAACTATTATCAGGACGCGATGCAGGAGCTGATCGCACACAGCGTGGATGTCTGGGAAGAGGACGCCGAGGGATACGGTTATCTCCCGGTAGGATACATGCAGATATCACCTGAATGCATGCATGAAGGGGTGAACGAGATCTACGGCCGTCAGAAGGACCTTGATTACGAATCGGAATTTATCGAGGGAGAAAAAGACTGTCTCAAATATATGCGTGAAAATGTCTTTAAAGACTGGCAGGCTGGAAACATCACGTCCATTCTCCATGAGAAGCGGGGCGGTTATGCCCACAACACAAAGGCCCTTTACCGCCTGGCCGATAAGGCCGAGGCCGAGGGCGTTCGAATAATAAACGGCCTCGAGGTCACGGGACTGCCCTATAACGGTTGTGTAAAGGCCGTGGAAACCGCCAAAGGGAGAATCGATTGCGATTATCTGGTCATCGGGGCCGGCCCCTGGATAAATCACTTCTGGGACATGCTGGAACTGCCGAATCTCATCGACGTCAAAGATCCTGAAGGGAAGGTTCATCCTGATTTGAAGATGTGGACTTACTGGTCCCTGCAGGAGGGGACCCTGGGCGTAGACCCGAAATACGGTATGGACAACCGGGGAAAGATGCCGCCGGTGGTTCATGTGGATACGGATGCACCTCTTTACTCGAGTGAAGACGGTTCATTGATTACGGATCAGATGTGGGGCATCTATTACAAACCGGATGCCCATTTCAGGGGCATTCAGGGAGGGGCGACCCCTGATCTCGTGGACAAGGAAAAAGTGAATGTAGACCCCTACGGCATTGATTCTCCGGATTTTGTCGTGGGTCCTGAATTTGCCCATATGTGGACGTCAGCCCTGGCCCATTGCCAGAAACGCTATGAGGACCGATACATGCGTTACCGCAGGGAACCCTCCGGCGGCCTGGGCGCCTTCAGTCCTGACAATTTTCCGATATTCGATGTCATGAGGCAGAACTGCTACATCATCGCGGACTCCAGTCACGGTTACAAGATGATCGGTGTCGGAAAACTGGTTGCCAAAGAGATCATGGGGGAGAAGCAAATTTTGCTCAACCCCTTCCGGTTCGATCGCTATGAAAAAGGGGAATTGCTCCCGGAGTCCAGCAGCCCTTTCCCCTGGAGCTGATAGAACCATAAATATGGAACTGACGATCCTGGGATCAGGGGGATGTATGGTCATCCCCAAACCGCTCTGCGGGTGCTGGGTCTGCCGGGAGGCGAGAAAAAAGGGCGGGCCCTATGCGAGGACAGGTCCCTCGGCCTTTCTGCATGATGCGCATCTTCTGATCGATACACCGGCGGAGATTGCTTGGCAACTCAACCGGTCAAAGATCGAAAGAATTGACTCCCTCCTCTTTACCCATCTGGACCCAGACCATATTGAGGGTTTTAGGGTCGTGGAGCAGATAACTCTGGATTTCCGCTCCTGGCGAGCCTATGAGGGCAAGGGCCTTCGGTTGATCCTGCCGGGGCCACTGCAGGAGCGGATAGGGGGTATTCGGTCCGTTTACGGCCCGCTTATCGATTATTATGAGGACCGAGGATTTGTCAGCCGGCTCACCTTTGAGGACACTATCCTGAGTGGAGACCTTCGAATAACTGCCCTTCCCGTCAAAAGAAACGATCATCATGCCTTTATTTATACCTTTGAAAAAGACGGAAAAAGGATGGTCTATGCGCCCTGCGATATCAAGCCCTTTCCTGAAGGTGAGGAATGCGTTCAGAATGCTGATCTTCTTGTGATTCAGCCGGGGATCTTTGAAAAAGGCCTCAAACATGCATTTACCTATCCCGAACATCACGTTTCAAGGACAACCCTCTACACCTTTGAGGAGACCCTGGCCCTGTCCGAAAGGATAGGGGCGGAAAGGGTCCTCTTTGTCCACATTGAGGAATATTGGAACAGGAGCTACGAGGACTATCTAGCCCTTGAAAAGGAAGTTCCGAATATTCGATTCGCCTATGACGGCTTAAGGGTGAGTATTTGAGGGGATCATATTGAAGGAGAGAATATGGAGCTTGTGGAAAAGGAATATCTGGAGAGGATTCATCAGGATGCCCTGAGGGTCCTTGAAGAAGTGGGCGTCAAGTGCGCTTCCACGGAAATACACCGGGTCTTTGAAGAGACGGGGCTGGCGGCCTTTGATGAGT
Organism: uncultured Desulfobacteraceae bacterium; assembly: GCA_964473615.1. GTDB lineage: Bacteria > Desulfobacterota > DSM-4660 > Desulfatiglandales > Desulfatiglandaceae > CAYYPQ01. The sequence continues at coordinate 7,774 of CAYYPQ010000060.1, read as the reverse complement.
CGACGGGTCATCTGCATGTCCTCGGCCCCCTAGTGGAGCAGGCCCTCAATACGACACCAGGCAGGGATCAGTATTGGATTTCTGAAAACGCCTTCGGTGTCGGCGGAACAGCCCCCTTTGTCTATGACGATGCATCGGGCGAACTGGTAGAACCGACCTTCAACCACCTTGTCAGGATTGCCGAGATCGTTGATATGGCGGACGTGGTCCAATTCATGGCAAGGGGTGTCCTGATCAAGGGTCAGGAAGTCAAGGTGATGGACACTCTCATTGAGCACTGCAGTAAACCCCTTTATGTGGCGGCCGTAACGGATGAAGGGATCACCCGTGCAAAAGAGATCCATAAGACCAGGGGAAATTTCACCGTCCAGTTTTCCATCATCAACAGCCCCCTGAACATCATCGAAAGCATGATTCCCCCATTTTTGAAATGCGTGGAAGCGGGGCTTCCCATCTATGTCTCAACCATGCCCATGGCCGGCCTTTCAGGCCCCTATTCCATGTCGGGACTCCTTGCCCTGACCCATGCCGAGGCCCTGTTTGGAATCACTCTGACGCAGCTCCTCAATCCGGGATTGACGGTGGTCCATGCGGGCCTGCCTTCAATCGCCAATATTCAAAAGAACTATGCCGTGGATCTGGGGCTTGTCTCACACAATATTGCGAATCTGCTTCAGGAGAAAATCAATCAAATGCTGGATATCCCATCCATTCAGACCGCCTGCACGACCAGTCAGGAAAAACCCAGCCCCGCGTCGGAGCAGGATGCGATTCAGGGTTATGCCCTGATGAAGAAATACGGTTTTCACCAGATGCGGCACGCCTTCGGGTTTCTGAAGGAGTTGATCTCCTTTTCCATTGCAAAGCTTGAAAGGCACGTCGCCCTGTGCGCCGAGACCGGCCCTGAAAAGGCCCCAGAATATGAGATAGAGCCCTATGATGAAGAAGGCTTCGAGGCCATCAAGCGAAACGGCAGCCAAGCCAATTATATGCGGGATGATCATACCCTGAAAAACATGGGAAAGGGCTTTTTTTCCTGATACCCTACTTTTTGAAAACAGCTCCACATACCCCTGAGATAGAAGACTGTCTTTGGGCAGGAGCGACCGTCACTCACCTTCATCTCTTTTCTCATTGACATCGACCCTGACAGGTGCAAGAGATATTTGCAAATAAGGAGATCTGATGTTTGCCAAGTTCAAGCGCCTTTGGAAAGAGTCTCCATTGCACTCTCAATATGACGCCGTGATTATCGGAGGCGGCCTGCACGGGCTCGCCACGGCCTATTACCTGGCCAAAGAGCAGGGCATGAACCGGGTGGCCGTTATCGAGAAACGCTATATCGGCTTCGGCGGTTCCGGCAGAAATACCGCTATCGTCCGCGCAAACCAAAGGACGAAAGAAAACCTTCCTTTATATGCCGAGGGACTTAAACTGTGGCCGAAGCTCACGCATGAACTTGATTTCAATCTAATGTTCTTTAATTGCGGGAACCTCAACTTGGCCCATAGCGAAGCGGCCCTGGGTTCCCTGCGTCTTCTTGTTGCTTCTGCGCAGTTTCATGGGATCAAAAGCGAGCTCTTGGATGCAAAGCAATGTAACGAGCTTGTCCCCATATTAGATATCTCAGACCGCCTTACTTACCCGATAGTGGGTGGCATGTATCACCCGCCAGGCGGAACCCTTCGTCACGATGCCGTGGTTTGGGGTCTGGCAAAAGGTGCGTCAAGTTTGGGAGTGCATATCCACCAGGAGACAGAGGTCAGGGGAATCCATGTTGAAAAGGGAAAAGTGGTGTCCGTGGAAACCGACAAAGGAACCATCCATACAGCACGTGTTTTAAATGCCGCCGGCGGCTATTCGACACTTATTTCCGCCATGGTGGGAATCCGTCTTCCCATCCATGTCCTGACCATTCAGGCCATGGTCACCCAACCCCTCAAACCGATCCTGCATCACGTGGTTTCATCCGGGGCCTACCATTGTTATGCCAATCAGACGCTGAAGGGCGAAATTGCTACGGGTGCTCATATGGATCCGTGGCCCAACTATACGACCCAGGTTTCCGCAAGGTATATCAAGAATCAGGCGGAGGCCCTTACGGAGCTCATGCCCGTTTTAAAGGGGGTTAAGTTCATGCGTTCATGGGCGGGCCTGGCGGATATGACCCCGGACATGGCGCCGTTGATCGACGGAAATGACCATATCAAAGGGTATTATATGGATTGTGGATGGGGATATTTCGGCTTCAAATCAGGGGCCGTAACCGGTCGTTATATGGCTGAATTCATCTCCTCCGGACGCTGTCCGGATATCTTCAAACCTTTTACCCTCAGGCGGTATGAAGACCACCGCCTCATGGGGGAGATTGCCAGTCCCGTAAACTACGGTCCATGGGATTAGGAGGTACCGCAATGTCCATGACGATAACCTGTCCCATTTGTGGTAAAAGAAACGGATACGAATTCCGTTTTGGCGGAGAAGAAAGGGGGGGGCGACCCAATGAAGAGGGGCTCACCCACGAACAATGGTGTGATTATGTCCATATGAGAGCCAATGTCGGAGGTATTCAGGAGGAATGGTGGTATCACAGGGACGGATGCGGTTCCTGGTTCAAGATACGGCGTAACACGCTGACAAATTCCGAGGTTTGTCATCCTGAGAAAACATGAAAGAGCGGCTACATAACCTGTCGACTCTGCGAGTGAATCCTTCTGTAAAGATCCCATTTACCTACAGGTCGAAACGCTGCAGTGGAATCGCCGGCGACAGCATAGCAACTGCCCTTTACGCGAACGGGATTCGTATCTTTTCAAGAAGTCTCAAGTATCATCGCCCTAGAGGCCTTTACAGTCTTAATGGCGAATGCAGTAACTGTTTGATGGAGGTTGACGGCATTCCCAACATACGGGCGGAGACGACACCCTTGAAAGCAGGCATGAGTGTTAAACCCCAAAACGTCGTGGGGTCCCCGGAACGCGACCTGATGTCCTTTATCGACAAACTTGACCGCCTGATGCCTGCAGGCTTTTACTATCACTATTTCCACCGGCCTTACAGGTTATGGCCCTTTTTTCAGAACCGGCTTAGAAAGGCCGCTGGACTAGGCACAATAAAGCCCTCTTTTCGCATGAAGGGCGTCTTTGATGAAATATATCCCAATGCCGACGTATGTGTTGTCGGCGCAGGGCCGGCCGGTATTCATGCCGCCCTGGCAGCGGCGGACAAGGGGCTGCGTGTCATTGTTTTGGAGGCACGTCCCTGGGCAGGCGGTTTTTATGATTATCGTACTTCAGACTCTTCGTCCGGCGTTCCCCTTTACAAAAGGTCAAGAGAGCTTGCCGGGAGGCTGGAAAGACACGAGAATATTCGATTTTTCCCCTATACATTCATGGTGGGATTTTACAGCGATAATCTCATTACAGCCTTTCAGGTGGGCGGGGAAGAGGATTATTTTGATGAGCGATACATCGAGATCCGTGTGAAGAGTGTTGTGGTGGCGACCGGCTGCATTGAGCGTCCCCTTATTTTTGATCATAATGAACGCCCCGGTATCATGCAGGTCAGCTGCGCACACAGGCTGGCCCGGACATACGGCCTGCTTTCAGGGAAACGCGCGGTTTTCAGCATCGGAGACAACCTGGGGCTCGAAGCGGCCATTGATCTTTCGGATCTGGGTCTTGAGATAGCGTGTGTCGCAGATGTCCGGTCCGATGGCCAGACTCCCCACCTAGTCGCGGGGCTTAAAAGGAGGGCCATTCCCCTGCTTAGAGGTTGGGTTGCTTCAAAGGCCCACGGAAGCAGGACCCTGAGAAAGACCACAATCTGCACCGTTGACGGAATGATCAGTAAGGATTTCCGGTGCGATGTGCTGGTTGCATCGGGTGGACTGACCCCGGCGGCGGGCCCGCTCCTTCTGGCCCAGGCCAAAATGGCTTATGATTTTTTCACCGGATTTTTCCTTCCGGAACAAATGCCGCCGAAAGTCCATGCTGCAGGACGGTTACTAGGCTTTCACGACAGCTTGTCCATTGAGGCATCCGGGCATCTGGCCGGCCTTTCTGCGGCGGTGGATTGCGGAATCTCCTCGGAGATCAACCTGAAAAAGGGCCGTGAAAAACTGAAACAACTGCCAGGGCCCGCCCGGGGGTCCAAGCTGGTTCAGGCCCCGGGTACGGGCAGAAAACGTTTTATCTGCTTTGACGAAGATGTAACTATCAAAAATATCTATCAGGCCTGCGACATGGGTTTTGACAGGGTAGAGCTAACCAAGCGATTTTCAACCGCCGGACTGGGACCGGGTCAGGGAGGCGTCCCCGGGCCCAACCTGCCTATGATTGTCGCACAGTACCGGCAATACTACGGGGATACCAGCCCTGAGGTCCTACCGACAACGATACGCCCGCCCCTGGTTCCGGTCTATTTGTCGACCTATGCGGCAGGCAATCATGACATGTTTAAGAGGACGCCGGTGCACGAAAGGATGGAAAGAACCCCCGGCGCTGTTTTTCGCAGGGCAGGGGCCTGGAAACGGGTGAGGTATTTTTCCGATGATTTCACGTGCCGCCATGAAATTGAAAATGTCCGAAATAATGTGGGAATAATCGATGTGAGCACTCTGGGGAAGTTCCGTATCTTCGGGCCGGACGCGCTTAAGGCCCTGCAGAGGGTTTATGTGGGGGATATGTCAAAAATCCTCAAAGGAAAAATTAAATATTCCGCCATGTGCAATGAGGACGGCTGCCTCATGGATGACGGCGTGGTCGTTAAAAGGAGTGACGATGACTATTACTTCACCTCATCATCGAACCGGGCCGATGTCACGGTGGAGTGGGTTCGGTATCACACCCGGCATGAGGACTGGAATTTCAGCATGGTCGATCTTACGGACGCCTTCGGCGCCGTTAATCTGGCTGGTCCGAAGGCCCGCCGCGTTCTTGAAAAACTGACTGATGTGGATGTATCCAATGAGGCCTTTCCCTATGCAGAATACCGGGAGTTCACCATAGGCCGCGCCATACCGGTCAGGGCCATGCGTCTGGGCTTTGTGGGAGAGCTCTCCTATGAATTGCATGTGCCGGCATCTTATATGCAAACCCTGTGGGCCTTGCTGCTTGAGGCAGGCAGGGACTGTGGAATTCAGCCCTTTGGGCTGGAGGCCCAGAATGTGCTGCGCCTGGAAAAGGGCCATGTGATTATCGGACAGGAAAGCGAGATAAGGACAACGGCGCATGACTTGGGGTTGGGCTTTTTGTGGCATCGCCAAAAGTTCCTTTACAAAACAGTGGGTGCGCCTGCACTGAAATTCACAGAACATCAGGACGGAAGGATGAAACTGGTTGGGTTCAGCATGGAGGATCCTGAAAGCCCGGCAAAAGACGGTGCCATTATCGTGGACGAGAGCATTCAGGGACATATCTGTACGTCACGTTACAGTTTTATCCTGGGAGAGGCCATCGGACTGGCCCTTTTGGCACCCGGCCTAGCGGAGACGGGAACAAGGCTCGAGATTTTTGAGGACAATATGGGCGATGAGCGGTTGTATGCCACCGTGGTTTCGACCCCCTTCTACGATCCGGAAGGGAAGCGAATGAGGATGTGAGGTGAGTCATTGGAAAGCATGAGACGGTTTTCTCCGGTGACCTTTAAACAGACACCGTGCCGGACCCAGGCGAGAAAAGGCTGGGAGGTAGTGCTTGAGTATGAGGATGAGGCTAATGGCCCCCATCTGATTGACCTCAGCCACATTGGAAAATGGGATGTCCAGGGCGAAAAGCTCTCAACCCTTCGGCCTGCTGGGATCGTTATCCCGGAAGATCCTGAGATCTGCATGCTTACGGAGAGTTTTTTTGTAAACCTTATAAAATGGAACTGGGCAACCATCTGGCATTTTTCTACAGACATGCCGGATTTTGCCGACCATTTCGCTTTCACCAATATTACCGAGGCCTATGCGCTATTTGCGCTGCTGGGTAAAGAGGTTTTTTCCATAATGGAAAAAGTCTCCGCACTGGATCTCCTTTCTGCGGAAGGAAACCCGCCTTTTTTAATATTGGGGCCGGTACTGCACATTCGAAGCCAGGTGGTTGTGCTGTCAAAAGAAGGTGAGCAATCCGCTGTACTGATTGCCTGTCCCCGAGGGTACGGCCAATCGATGGCCGAAGCCCTTCTTGACGCAGGGGAGGAATGGGAGCTGAGGCCGGGTGGTGAAGACCTATTTACCGGCATGGTCGCCCTGATGAACAAACAGGAGAGAAAGATATGAAAGTCGCTGTCTGTCAGACAAGTCCCCTTTTGCTCGATCTTGAATCCAACCTTCAGGACGTTATCGCAAAAATACGTCAGTGCAGGGATGAGGGAGCGGAACTGGTCGTTTTCCCTGAGCTGGCTCTGACCGGATATTTTGTCGGGCAGAGATATCACGAGGTCGCCCTTCGGCTGGATTCCCAAGAAATTCAAGGGCTCGCCTCAGCGACAAAGGGGACGGCAGCGGTCGTGGGTTTCATCGAGGAATCCCCTTCAATGAATTTCTATAACTCCGCCCTCGTGGCCCTGGACGGGGAACTTCTTTTTGCTTACAGGAAGCTCAATCTTCCCAACTACGGCGTCTTTGAGGAGAGAAAGCTTTTCTCAAGTGGAAAGCGGGTTCTGGTATTCAAGCTCAAAGACTATACCGTGTCGGTCTATATATGCAATGATCTCTGGCACCCCTCGCTGCCTTATCTGGGGGTATGCCAGAAGGCGGACATCTTCGTGAGTATCTATAATTCATCCCAGGGATCCATGGGGACCGAATTCTCCAATATCGAGAGCTGGGGCATCATCAACAAATTTTACTCGCGGATTTTCGGCGTTTACAATATTTGCGCCAACCGCGTTGGAGAGGAGATACTACAGGAAAGGCTTTACAACTCCGAGGAGGATTCAGATCCTTCGGGAGCGGGTACTGCTTTGCTTCCTCCCTGCCGGGAGCAGGAGAAATACAGGTTCTGGGGAGGAAGCGAGGTCATAAATCCCTTCGGCCAGGAGATCGCCAAAGCGGCACTTCATGAGCCGGACCTAATCTTCGCCGACATTGAAAGGGATCCGCTCCGTCGAAAGAAAATCCTCCTTCCCTACCTGCGAAACGACGACCCCTACTTCACCCATCGTGAACTTCAGCGTATTTTTTATGGTGGAAAATAAGCAGGCTAAACACGGAGGGGACCTTTCATCCGCAGTGAGATTGAAAACCTTAGCAAATGAAATCAGTGGGGTTGCGGTCGGGCCACAGCAACTTATTGATATCTAAGGATTAAGGTTCCAGAAATAGGTGCTTCCTGGCCCTATATCCTCTTTTTCGGCCCCCAGCGTTATAGCGAGCAGGTGAATGTGGTTTGAAGTGACCATATAGTTCAAGATCTGCAAATTATATCGCTTTCTGGCCTGATACAGCCATTGCAAATACCGATACCGATCCTTTGAGAATTTGAGGAGACCCCGGTCAAATGGTTTTTAAATTTAACAGGGTAAAAAATTCCCGTTTATGACAGCGGTGTGTTATTTACCCCGTTAAATGTTTACCAAGTGAAATGCGAAGCCAATTTTACAATGGCGGAGCCTATTTAGCTGGGGTATGCCAGATGTACCCCGGAATAAAATGTCGTTTTGCCCTCGCCATAAGCCCCAAAGAAAAACGGTCTTTTTGCCCTCGAAAAACTCAATATAGGCCTATTTCAGAGGGCAGAATCGACAATTATTCGTTCTATATCAATTACTTCCCGTGGCCCGACCC
>CAYYPQ010000059.1:0-19622 GCA_964473615.1 uncultured Desulfobacteraceae bacterium | reverse complement strand
CACCCGGCCTGCGGATTAGAAGTCCGCTGCTCTATCCAGCTGAGCTACAGGCGCGACTTTCCCTCTATTATTATACCATGTGCCAGAAAATCCAATCAACTCCAGTATCATACCGCTGAACCAGGGTAATGTATCGGTTTTTCGCATTTTGTCAATGCAAAATGATTCCCTTGACATTCCTTTGTGTGAGTGTCAAAGAGGAGGTATGAAAGAAGAAGGGATCCATATAGGTCTACCGCCTAGCTTAAGAGACCCCTTGCTTATTGCAGGCTTTGAGGGCTGGGGGAATGCCCTGGATATTTCCAAGACCATGGTTTTCTACCTCATCCGCAAACTGGGGGCCAAATGCTTCGCAAAAATCGATCCGGACACGTTTTACCGTTACGATGAAAGTCGTCCCATAGTAAATATTGAAAACGGGGCACTGAAAAATATTTCATCGCCAGGGGGTTCATTTTATGCTGCAAAGACCGGTTCGGACGCGCATGACATAGTCATATTAAAGGCCAAAGAACCAAACCTCCGGTGGCTCCATTTTGCTGACCTGGTGCTTTCCCTTTGTGAAAAACTGGGCGTTAAGACAATAATCAGCCTTGGTAGCATGTATGACAATGTCCTGCATACGGATAGGATCATATCAGGCGTCGCGTCAAATGAAGGCCTCTTTTCCAAATTGAGCAAAAAAAATGTCATCCCAATAAACTATAGGGGGCCTAGTGCCATTCACTCCACTCTGCACTCAGAGGGGCAAAAAAGGGGCTTTCAGTCCGTCAGCCTGTGGTGTCACTGCCCTTATTACTTAGAGGGGACTACACACTTTGGGCTCCTATCCCACCTGGGCTCATTGCTTTCATTCTTAGGGGGGTTTGAGCTTGATACCAAAGAAATTGAAACAAGCTGGCTGGAGCTCAATAGGCAGATTCAAGAGCTCATAGAGAAAAACCCTCAGCTCCAGGCCATGATCAATGAGGTACGAAAGGCCAAGGTAAGGGGCTCATGGGCAACTATGCGAGAGTCTGACAAAAAAGACGAAAAGATTATATATCTAAAAGACTTTTTGAAACCGGAAAATTTTTAGGCCCCCTCTCATACCTTCCTTTTTACGGCTTCCACAATTTCCGAAATAATAGCCCCAGCAGAACCCTCCAAAAAAGTATCAGTAAGGCTATCCGTCAAATGAGTCCTTTCCTTGTTGACTTCAATAATCTGTGCCCCGTTTTGTTTGGCAACACTCGGAATGGTATTGGCAGGTGACACCACGGCCGAGGTCCCCACAACCATTAAGGTCTGGGCCTTTGAGGCAAGCTGGAAGGAATTACTCATTGCATCTGAAGGAATAGCCTCGCCAAAAAAAACCACGTCAGGCTTCAAGATATTGCTGCATTCGCATCTTGGAGGATATTCATCCATTTTCTCTTCGCTCTTGTATCTTTTCCCGCACCATAGACACGAAAGCGTGCTCGCATTACCATGATATTCTATCACATTCTTTGACCCGCCTGCCTGATGCAGATTATCGATATTTTGAGTGATGATGTAATGGAGATATCCCATTTTCTCTAACTCCCCCATCCCAATGTGGGCCTTATTCGGCTTGGCTTGAGATAACAGCTCACCCATTTCTCCGAGCATTCCCCAAATCTTTTCTGGGTTGGCCCTAAAGGCACTGATGGTGGCATATTCGGCGGGGTCAAATTTGGACCACAGCCCCTCGGCGCTCCTGAAATCTGGAATCCCCGACTCAACAGAGACCCCTGCGCCTGTCAGCGCAAGCGTCAATTTAGAATTAATAATTATATCCGCGGCCTTATCAATCAGTTCTTGCATGTCCGAATTCCTTTTCCCCAAAAATATTAGATGTTGCCCTTAGAACGTCCTATCAAAGCTCTATTACTTCGGCAGTCTGGTTTTGCAGGTCGGCTACAGCAACAGTAGATTTTCCATAGAGCCACCCACCGCATTCCCCAGGGTTTACAACTAGTGTTTTGCCCCTTTTCTTTATTTCAGGGCTATGGATATGTCCATAAACGATCAGGAAAAACTGTTGGGATGAAATAAGTGATTCCAGGGTCTCAAAATAGTGCCCAAGCAAAACAACCTGGCCATCAAAAGTCTCGATTGAGGGAGAATTGACAATCCTGCCCTGCCCCATTTTATCCAACGCGATTTTGTCACCGTCATTGTTTCCCCAAACGCCCAAAAAATCACACTCCAAAGAGAAAAGGGGCTTAAGGGAAAAAGGCGACACGTAATCGCCCGCATGCAAAACGAGGTCAACGCCTTCCTGGTTAAAAACCTCCACGGCCTTTTTGACCATGGGGACATTGTCATGGGTATCTGAAATAAGCCCGAGCTTCATTAGCGTTCTCTCCCTCACTCTGGGTTTATATGTCTCGGGTTAGATCGGCTCAAAGACTATCTTTCTTTCGCTATTGCTATAAAGCCTTAGTCTCGCCTTGAGGACCTTCTGTTCTCCGAAGATATTAACGAGTTTTACCCCTTCGTCCTCCATTTCAACGAGGTCAACATTTTCAAGGAGCTTTTCTTCTCTCCCGTCTTTCAAAATAAACGCATGTGCTTCACACATTCCAAGACCTCCATCAAATAACGATATACATTAAATCGAAGGTGTATCTTGCATCTTCCCAAGAACCACCCCTCATGATTATTATTCATCAAGGGCATTCAAGGCCTTACGAAGAGCACTGTCGCTTTTGGCCGATAGATCCATCACCTCTCGAATGAATTCAGAGCTCCTCCTCTTTCCCGCGTCCTCCAAATGGTCGGCAAAGAGCTCATATTCTTCTTGGTGATGATCATTATGTGTAATCCAGTGTTCCAGCCTGATTTTTGCCTTCTCAACAAAGTCCATAGGCGTGGCCTCCATTCCACGTTCATTACTGTCCAAAATAAATTTGGAGCTGCTGTAACTACTTAGGTTGTCCGGTTCAGGGTCCAGAAAAAACCCTTTTTGGACAAGTCCTTATCACGTTAAAGAATGTATTGTGTGATGTCAATCAAATTTGGGATACCGGGATGCCTGATCTCTGTTGAAGGCTTATGGGAAACGAAAAATCCTTTTGCAACTCAAATTTGAAAGATATTGACTGTGAAATCTCGTCGGTATAAAATTCTGTTTATTTTAAAGCGAAGCTTCGTAGGGAGGTCCGTTTATGGAAGACATACTAGTTGGCAAAAAGATCCTAATCGTTGACGATGAGCCTGATATATTGGAAACCCTAAAAGAGATGCTGGACATGTGTCTGATTGACAGCGCACCTGATTTTGAGACAGCCCAGAAGTTTCTTAACAAAAACTCATATGATGCCGCCATCCTTGATATAATGGGTGTAAGGGGCTATGATCTGTTGGAACTTGCAACAAAAAAGGGAATCCCCGCATTGATGCTGACAGCGCATGCCCTCAGCCCAGATAACCTTGTCAAATCTATTAGAAAAGGCGCACAGTCCTATGTTCCGAAGGAAAAAATCGCTGATATCAGCATCTATCTGTCTGAAATATTAAAGGCCCGGCAAGATGGAATAAAAAGGCCCGGCAAATGGTTTTCCAGACTTAAGCCCTTTTTTGATAAGAAATTTGGGCCAGAATGGAGAAAAGAAAACGAGGACTTCTGGAGAGAATTCGATGAGGACTATAGGATCTCTAAAGAAGAAGTGGAAAAGATTATGTAGACAATGGCACCCTTACCGAAAACTTGGCGCCCTCTCCTTCATCGCTTTCTAAGAATAGACTGCCGCCCATATCTTCAACCAGAGCCATCACCCCGGCCAGACCCAATCCGTGGCCCCTAACGGTATAGAAATTTGAATCACTAAGCTGAAAGTAGCTTTCGAATATCTTTTTGTGATAAACTAAAGGGATTCCCTCGCCATCATCCATCACGGAAACAATAAGCAAATCATCCCTTATAACGGCCTCCAATTCCACGCGGCTCTTACGATACTTCAGGGCATTATTCAATAGGTTCCTCAAAATCTGCGCCATTTTTGGTAGATCGAGGCAAACCTTTTTGCACCAAAGATCCTTATCAATGTTGAGCAACACGCCCTTTCCATTCAATGCGCGTTTCAGTATCTTTAGATCATTGCAGATTTTTATCTCTTCTGAGACACTGCTATCAACCAGGTCAAAGACCTCCACTAGTGTCTGGACGATTAGACTTGAAAGTTCAAGGTTCTCCCTGCAAAGAACACCCTGGCTGGATCTTCCCAATTCCAGGATATCATTCACCAATGCCAGACTGGCCTTGGAATTCCTCAACGCCCTTACCAACACTTTTTTCTGTTTTTCAGTAAGGGGCCCATATTTTTCCGGCGTTCTCAATAGTGACGTCAGCCCCGCCTCAATCACCGAAAGTGGCACCTTGAGATCATGGACGAGCAGTTCAGTCTTAATCTTCCCCAGCTTCATCTCATAACCTCTCCCATATTCCTCGAATCCAGTTGGGTCGGGAATTGAGATATGGGCCTCAGAGGAATCGGTCCCCCTGCCTATAATCTTCCTCAATATGTCAAGCAGATTAGAAAAAATCAATGCGAGGAGATTCTCCTTTTGTGATCACGCCGTTTTCCTGTTCGGCATAACAATCGACTAAGAATAGAAAACAATCCCCACATAACCCACAAAGCTGCTGTCAGGTCTTATATCATAGCTGGTATAGTATTCTATCTTTTCTCCTGCCTTCGCACCAAATTCTTTTGCGGCCTCAATAGCCGCTCCAGCGGCCCCCGAACAACAGGCATTATGGTTCTTGATTGATTCCTCAATCGCTCCCCTACCATCCATGCGTAAGAACAAATCTACCATTTGCCCATCGCTTACATCCTTAACCCAGTCCACGGCATCTTCGCCCACACCTTTCGGCACATAACCATAGTTATATCCATAGTGTGTCAAATCAGTGGAGCCCAGAACGATGGTTCTTCCACCCCTGTCCTTCGCTATCTTGGCAGCACTTCTGGCAATCTCCAAGGATTCCTCTCTAGGTGGAGCACCAATGGGGACAAGCTTTATCCGGGGAAAGAAGTACTTTATGAAAGGCAATTGTAATTCAATTGTGTTGTCCTGTTCATAATTAGATGGCGTCTCAACAGTAAACGGGAATTCCGCCGTTAGCTTTGATGCTAGATCGGCATCTATTTCTAACTCTCCAAGAGGTGTTGACCACTTTCCCTGGGTCATAATATAGTTATTGCTACCCGTGTGTAGGTGTCGTCCAAATATTATACAGCTATCAGGGTCACCTTGACTCTTCAGACACTTGATAACATTGCAGGCAATCTTTCCGGAAAAAAACCAGCCAGCATGCGGAACAATGCCTCCCACCACATCATGCATTCCCGCGGGGCACGGGAGACTGGCAGCAGAAAATTCTTCAATGGTTCTCCTGCAGTCCCTTTCGCTACCAGGGTACCAGGAGCCCGCAAAGTCAGCCCTTCTCACAGCCATAAATATCACCTCCTTGCGCCGATTGATTTTCCTGGCCTCTGTTTCCTCCTTGATGAAAAGATTATTTGCTGGTATTAAAATTCTGACAGTGAGTTAGATCTTCCACTGACAAGAATATTGGTAATGCCCTGGCGTCCTGGAGCAGGTCCTTCTAACAAGGGGTGGCGGTGTTTTTCAAATGCCGAAATTGTCACAAATATTAAAGGAAAAAGGAGCTATTTATGCACTTTGACATAGCCCAGTGGATCGTCAAGATTCCTGTTTTGTTATTCGCGATCACTATCCATGAATACGCTCATGGCAGGGCAGCACTGTGGTTGGGCGATCCCACGGCAAAAAACGCTGGACGGCTTTCTCTTAATCCCTTGCCACACGTTGACCCTCTTGGGGCAATCTGCCTGTTTCTTTTTAACTTTGGGTGGGCCAAACCTGTGCCCGTGGATCCAAGATATTTTAAGAATATCAGACGCGGCATAATAATCATGTCCCTCTGCGGGCCCCTGACGAACATCTTTGTGGCTTTCGTGGCGGGTGTATTAATTCGGTACTTTCTCCTGCCTTGGAGAGTCTACATAGAGGTGCTGTTATGGGCGATAATCATGAACATCGGGCTCGGCCTTTTTAATCTCTTACCCATTCCTCCTCTTGACGGATCTCACGTCCTGGAAAACACCCTTGGCCCGGCCGCTGCTCAACAATACCGACAATTTGCTCGCTACGGGCCCATCGTCTTGATTGGAGTTGTGATGCTTGACAATTTTGCACATACGGGAATTATAAGCAAAATATTGCTCGGACCCATGTTCTATATGGCACATCTCTTTGCCGGCGATAATCTATTGCGTCTGCTTCCTCTACTTAGATAGATTAGAGCATCACGACTACTCAAAACCCGCCGCGGGCGTCCATAGATAATAGAAGCCAGGACGAAGAGAGGCCACTGAATCGGCCAGCCCCAGGTCGATAAGTGCATTGCTACCACCCATGTATTTAGTGGTGGAGGTGTTATATATGTTATCATTAGCGTATTCGCTGCGGCGATAGACCACAACCCTGGCATCTTTCTTTAGCCCGGCAAGCCTCTTGGCCTCTGAAATGGCGTCCTTTAAGTATCCCACCTTGTCCACAAGCCCCAGATCCAGGGCCTGTTCTGCCAGGTAAACGCGGGCAGTAGAAATCTCGGCCATTCTCTTCTTATCGAGCTTCCTGTTCTTGGCCACGAGGTCTATGAATCTCTTACCCATTTCGTCGGTCAGGGCCTGCAAGATTTTTTCTTCTTCTTTCGTGGTCTCTCGGAAGGGAGAGGCCATGTCTTTGTTTTTGCCGGACTTGTTCACTTCCATTTCCAGACCGATTTTTCCCATGAGGCCGGTGATCTTAGGCCGGATGAAGATAACGCCAACTGAACCCGTTAGCGTTGTAGGATGGGCCAATATGAAATCGGCAGGAAGCGAGACATAATAGCCGCCAGAAGTGGCAAGATCCATCATGGCGACAACCACCTTGCACCCCGTACGTCTTTTGAATGCCAGGATTTCATGATAGAGGACATCGCTGGCAGTGATGGTGCCACCAGGTGAGTTGATCTTAAAAAGGACGGCCTTGACCTCTTTATCTTTTTCGGCCTTGTTAAGCTGCGAAACGACCTCCTGGACCATGCTTGGAGTGGTGTAAAACAGTTTCTCCCTCTGAAAATCTGTGATTATTCCATTTATGGGGATGACCAGCACCTTGCCCTCTTCGGTCCCCTGGATTGTAAATTCCTGAAGGGGCTCTGTGCCGCTAGGGAACAGATTTATTTTGGGGACTGCGCACCCGTTTAACAAGAGAAGACCTGCAACCGCAAGAACCGTAAGCATATATCTTCGCATGACAATGGCCTCCACAAGGAATTGAGATAGCACGGGATATTGCCCCGGACCACCCCCATTTAAGTTGGAAAGAATAATACAGTAACGCCGTTATTGCCGGTTATTTTACATCATCTTATCCCCTGAAACAATGCTTAACAATAAAAAAGTGCACCCCGGGAAATAACATACTTTTCGGCCTATTCAAAGAACGATTATCCTGATTTGGGCTTGTCCGGGTCAGGTATTCATTTTAGAGAAAGATGAATTTGTATCTTTATCTTTACTTACTGCCCAAAAGTAGCATATAAACCTGGGGGCTGTAAATCCAACTGCAGGAGGAAACCATGAGAAAATTATTTTCTGTTTTAGGCCTGGTTCTGCTGTTAGGGATCCCGACTTCTTCCTATGCATATTGGGTAGAGGCGGCAGTCGGTATCTGGCAGCAAAACCCTAATGGGGACCTATCGTATACAGAGGGGGCTCCTGGCACTACCCTGGACCTTGAAAGAGACCTCGGCCATGACGATGAGGTGCAAATCATGGGTAGGCTGAGAATAAGGACACCAGTGTTTCTCCCGAACATATACCTCATGGGTACGCCAATGGAATCGGACGGTACAGGGAGCAGGTCTGAGGATTTTAGGTTTGGAGACAAGACCTTTACTGGCGGGCCGGGCTTTTACTCAAAGCTGACTCTTGATCAATATGACATAGCCTTTTACTATGAATTTCCAGCCCTCAAGACGGCCTCGATCGGCACATTCAATATAGATGGTGGTCTTGACGTGAGGATTATTGACTTTAAGGCGGAACTAACGGGAACGATCTCTCCCTCGCCCCCTGGCCTAACAGAGACCGAAACAAAGAGTTTTACCCTGCCGATCCCCCTGGTATACTTTGCAGCAAAGGTGGTCCCTATTGACAGGCTCTCAATTGAGGCAGAGGCAAGAGGAATATATGTCAGCGATAACCACATCTTAAGTCTGATAGGTAGAGTTAAAGTTAAGGTCTTTGGCCCCATGTTCGGCACGGTGGGCTATAGATATGAGGGCATAAAGATGGATGTAAAGGATATTGTAGCTGATATCAATTTTAGTGGGCCATTTCTTGAGGCTGGCATCCAATTTTAGGGTTCACAGGTTTGTTGTATAGGCCCAATACACATACAGACAGGGGTCCAATTCATGACTTGGAATGCCATCCTCAAATTACCCTTTTTCATCCACAGACAAGGAGGTCGAGGATAAGGTTCTTTGCCCATTGGTCTTAGGCAACTGGATATCTTCCAGCAACCTCTGCTTTTGGTTGCTTATGAGGTATTCGGCGGGAACGATCTTCTTCTGATAATCTAGATACATGCTCCGGGCGAAATTCTTGGCCTCGTTTTCTGAAATAGTCAATAGACCATCGCTAATATCCACGTTGATCATTACAAAGTATTGTGGGAAAAATGCCGCATCCTCAACGCTGGGCACTTGCGCCCTCTCGCATTCAGGTTTAGTCTGACGCAGCAGGTAGAGCCCCATTTGTACAGCATCGTACGCCTTCTGATTCTCAAGCGTAACCTTGACATTCAGTCTTTGACTGATCGAATAGGTGAAATACAGCTCGCCGCTTCCTTCCCCAGGCGCACTCAACTTGGGTATGCCTTGAGACTCCATCCTGTTCCATGTGGAAGTGCAACCCGTTACAAGAAACAAGACGAGCGCCCCAACACAGAATAATGTATTTGCTCTTTTCACTTTTGGCCTCCTTATTTTGATAGATGCAACCTATCACGCACCTGCTTTCCTATTCGCAAAAGCCATGCCGAATCAAATTTTGCACAAATTTAGCTGAATTATTGAACAGTTAAACCTTTAAAAACAAGGGCGCTCGGCCTTAAGATATGGCAAGAGACTTTAGGAGATGAGAAATGATTTTCTACTTTGTGATAAAAAATTACATATCTCAATAGTGATGAACTATGGCAAATTAATGATAAAACAAGAAAAGCGTAAGAGCTGAATAATCGAGGGTAACTATGGTAGGAGAAGGCCCTGGCCTATTCACCCTTCGGTGATTAACCTCCGTTTATTGAAAAGTTACATTTAAGAATGTTTTCTTTTGCCAAATCTCGCGTATTGGGTTCATTCCACCGGCAGCCAAGAATTTCACCGGCATAGACGGGGAGATAACAGTGAAGCCAGTGGGGTGAACTCATTTGGTCTCAGGCCATATCTCCTTTCCGCCTGCAAAGCTCACTGTAAAAATCTTTGCGGGGTCGTCCGTGACTTCAACGTTTGGCACCACGGCGCCAAGCAGGTTATCAAAGCCAACGGGCACGTAAAAGATAAAATCCAGGGGCCTTTTTTTGCCGTCTGATACATCTGAGATGTACCTGACCGTGGCCTCCGGGTCAGGTTCGTTGCGAATCTTGCCGGCATATTGGCCCCCGTTCTGTGTCAGGTCGGCATAAAATAGGGCCGAGGTATAGAGACTTGGAAAAGCTATTTTATTGGGAAACTCTTGACCGTACAGCATGACACCGATCTGGACAAAGCGGGCAAGCTGATAACTGGGCCACTTTGCCTTACCACAGGTAAGACCGGGTACAAACGGATCTGGAAACTCCATATCCAGTTGAGATATTTTCAGGGCGGCGCTACAGATAAAGCCCACAAACATCTCCTTTAATACGTCGTGGCCGTCACTATTGAACTGTGTGTCACTGTTCTTAAACATCCTGGTGAATGCCTCGAAATTGCCCTTCAGGTACCCCAATTCTTCTGTCCCCGTCCTGGAGATCATGTCGCCCGCAATGTGTAGATAGGCACCAAAGACGCCCTTTTTACCAAATTCGTCATAGGTGAGGATACCATCCCCGTCCTCGTCACAGACCTCCAAGAAATCTCTTTTTATGGATGTGCCTTCCAGTTTGTCCACCGCCTCCATGTAATTAAAGGTGGTCTGTTGCAAGTCCCAAGGAAGACTGAAGGTATCGTAGAATAGGGTCTCTGTGACAATGTCAGAGAACGCCCTGTCTTTTACGGCACCAAGGTGGCCCCGAATGGAAACCAGCGGCAGATCGGTCACAAGGTCGTGGCCTCTTACGTAATAGACCATCTGACCCAGCCCCCTTTTCTCGGCGTCTTCAAAACATTTATAGCGGGCGAGAGGGCTGTCATAACCCGTTCCTGATACAATATTGGCACCATCAATATGGGGTAGGGGGACCTCCTGTGGAAATCCTCCTCCAGTTCCTCCCTTCAATTCGACTTTCAGGGCCTCCCCAAGGGGGACATTGCAAAACATGTAGCGCGCGCTGAGGGTATCCGTGGCAACCGGGTCAAGACCGCAAAATACCATCCCTTCGGAGGCCTTCTCGCCCAGATTTATGCCCTGGTGGTCCACATTAATGGCCTCAATGCCATCAACAATATGGACCATAAAGATACCCTGGTTGGTTGTCGCCTTGATTATGTCAATCATAGTGGCCGTAATGCCGCCGGTCTTTTCGACGATATACGCGCCTGCCTCATTCCTCTTGGGTAATCCTGTCCCCTGATCCATCATGGGGACCCAAACCTCATGGGGTATTCCTCCCTTGATGCCGGTGACAACGGTCTCATGGGGAATGCTATAGTCCCATTTATAATCACCACCACTGGCGTACTGCATCGGGTAGAGACCGATCCCCAGATTCTTTATAACATTTGTGAAAAGGGTGATCGCGTGTACCTTGAACTTGGGTACATTGACCAGGATACATCCTGGATAGGCCTTTAAATCCTCAGGATCCTTCGGGTCACCGCCCACTATGGCCTTGTGAAGGGTTACGGACCTATAATTGACTCCTCCAGGCACCTCACAATCCCGACCCTTGGCCGGATCATCAAAGATGCGATTCAGATCGTAGACCATCAGTTTGTCAGAGACATGGCCAGGAGGAATAAATGTCCCCGCCATGCTTTCCTCAAAGCCCATCATGGGATCATCGCCGTTTCCGGCCCCTGAATATTCGGCAAGGTACTTTCGAGCAAAGTAAAAGCCCCAGCCACCATAAAAATCGCCGGATCTTCCCTCAATAACGGCCTCGGTGGTAACCGTTTTTCTATCAGGATTGATCATAGAAAAAAGACTCGCGACGGGCGTCATCATGGTAGCGGCCTCTCCCAGGGCCATCTGATGATACCTGACACCCATTTTGTCATGAAACCACCTCATTAAGGCAGCGACAAAGGGCCATTCCGTGCAGGCCATGTGCCCGAAATCCGGGCCATGGGTCTGTGGGTCAATATTGGTAGGATTGACAAGATTCGGCTTAAAAAGAAGCTTTTGCCCTTTTTCCAGCCTTGACCTGATCTCTTTGCCAAAGCCGGTCTCTTCCTCCAGAGGAGAAAGGGCCAGATCAAGGCCTTCATAGGTATAATCTATCTTGACCTTGATCCTCTCCCAGGCCTCCTTACTGGACTCATTGATGTATTCTTGAAGAAGCTCGCCAATACCGGCATACGATTTATTGACATCCATTCGGACCACTCCTAACGGAGAGCCATTGGAGTCTACCTCCTGCTTACCCAACGGTGAATCTATAACCAATGACGCGCGATCATTCACGGCATTTCCTCCTTCTCCAACTCCTCTTCTTGAGGGTGATGTTGTGAGCTAACGAGCTGTGCAGCCCTATCCAGTAAACAAGATCCCTTTACATCTACCGCCGTAGTTTAAAGGGTATCTTTTCTTGATCTGAATCCGGTGAGATCTTTTTATATCTGCCTGAAATCCAATTGTCCAGATCAGAACAATACCATTTTGAAAATCTCCTGTCAGAAGGTCCACCTGCGAGTGTAGTAAAACACTCATTTTTCTCTAGATCTGTCACGATCCTAAAAGATGGCATGAATGTAGTATCTCTTCCCACGCTCCTATAAATCTGACCTTGATGGATGGTTGAGCGGCCGCCGATTCCAACGATCGGGCCTCGGTCAAACCCAAAAAAGGAGGGTAACTTGCCGCCAAATAAAATATTGGTCATCATGAATTTTTGAACATCTTTCCATTTTTTTGGCTTCACAGTGAGCGCACGGGTGGAAACCTCCCGAAACACCTCTTCCCTACCCTTTTCTCCAAACCACGCCGATTTCTCGGAGAGCAAAATCCTGTCAAAATTACCGAAAAAATCCACAAAGATACCCGTATCATCACGCAAAAAATCAACGACCGCCTCGCCGAACCCATTTTTGCCAAATACCTCCAGAAACAACTCCCTATAGAACCGCTCAAAAAGGAATGCCCCTTTTGATTCGGCAGAATACTCTAGATCCCATTCTCTCAGTATTTTCCCTTGTGGAGTATCGGGCAACAGGGGCCGCAATATCTTCATGAAATATTCGGCCTGAATGGAATATACATCGAAGTGCATCTCAAACACGTCGGTTACCGTCAGGTCTTTTCCTTTTCTGAGAATATCACTTATACGATCCACTCGATAGGCCGCCATCGGCATATTGATAGGGTTTGCCGTGCCATAGCTGTTCAGGTCATTATTGGCAGTCGCAAAATACCCCTCCTCAGGGTTCTTGATACGGGGCAATTCTTCATGACTTAAGAAACCCTGCCAGTCATTCTCTTTCTTCCAGCCGGGCAGAGGCACAAGTCCACTAATTTCCGCTCTCCTTCTGGGTACTCGCCCGGACATCTGATACCCGATATCTCCATCAGTACTGGCCAAGACAAAATTCCATCCTGTCTCCACCTTTCCAAGCGTGTTCATGCCTTCGTCAACCGACTTGACATTCCACATTCCCAGGATTGAAGCCAGGGCCTCGGCCCCTGACTCACCGGCCGCCCATCTTGTTGCCAGGTAATATCCCTCTTGATAGGGATCACCGTCCAGCACACCATGATCGTTTTCAAAAAAGGTTGCTTCCTCAGTGGGTTTCTTTTTACGTTTAATGACCTCCTTTCGTTCATGAAAGGCATTCCACCGATCTCCTTCCTCCCGATAAAATTTCCCTTCCTTACATCTCTCTATCCAGGAATCAATGGCATCCAGGAATGAATAGGTGACGCCCCATGCAATATCAGCGGTCCTTCCAGTCAAAACTCCAGGAACACCGGGCATGGAACCTCCTACGGCATAACGGTCGTTGGCCTTGAGAACGATCTCGCTCCATACGGCAGGTAGTCGATCAACCTCCAGGTGGGGATCATTTGCCACAATAGGCCTACCGGAGGCAGTCTTCGAGCCGGAAATCACCCAGTTGTTTGAGGCCATCATCCTGGGTACTGCAATATGCCAAAGTACATCGGCAGGGACGATACGTTCCTGCAGCCTCACTTTTTGCAAAAGTTCAATATCCAGGCCACCCAAAATCCCTGGGAATAGCTCATCCAGCTTTTCTCTGGAGACCCCGGCCTGAACGAATTCCACTAACAGCCTCTCTATCTCCGCCTGCGACTGGACCAGTGTCAGGTATCCGATCATACGTGACATCATGGCGGTATCTCCGGGGTTCCATTCCTCGGGCTGGTATTTCAATAGCTTGAATTCCCAAGGAACCTTACGAGAGAAAGCGGCATTGGTACCTTCACAGTATGATTCCAGGTATCGTCTTATTTGCGGATCGAGGGAATTGATTTGTTCCTCAGTGTTCCAGAACCAATTCATCCTGCGAAAAAAGACATCAATTTTTAGCATATCCTCACTTGAATCCAACAGCTCGGAGCCCCTGCCCTGACCTAAAATTCGCATG
Source organism: uncultured Desulfobacteraceae bacterium (assembly GCA_964473615.1). Lineage (GTDB taxonomy): Bacteria > Desulfobacterota > DSM-4660 > Desulfatiglandales > Desulfatiglandaceae > CAYYPQ01. The sequence goes on along the minus strand of CAYYPQ010000059.1, from coordinate 5,563 downwards.
AGCAGCATCTGCATCCCGCGATCAGTGCCATGGACATAACCTTGCCCCCAATACATATCGGATTCATTATCTGCCTCCACATGGGGAATACCGTATCTGTCTCTCCAGATTTCTACGTTCCTTTCCATGTTCCCTCCCCGAAAACCTCCGAACGATCTGTCCCTGCCATCGAACACGATTCGTCAATTTTTTTGTATAACACAAACCATCTTGTTTATGAAACAGAATCTTGTCGGGCCCCTTGCCTTACTGGAGGGAGCGATACGTTGTGATGAGCGTTTTTGTTTGACTCATCATGCCCTATTCCCTAATATTGGGAACGAATAACGCCTTAGCTGTTTGAAAAATGGGTAGGGTAAGGGATAATTTTTTCCGTGCATGGGCTGAAGGTGCCATTGAAGGCCTGTGAGGAGAAACACTATGGGCAAGAACAACATCATCTTTCTTGAAAACATAGAGTGGTTTGACGAGACGGGAAAGGAACTCGTTCATCGTATCCCGGAAAAAGGATCTGGTGAAATCAAGTTCGGTGCCCAATTGACCGTCAGGGAGAGCCAGGCAGCGGTCTTTTTTTATCAGGGAAAGGCAGTCGGTGCCTTCGGCCCCGGACGACACACCCTTAAGACCGCAAACATTCCTATCCTGACCAAGATTGTCAGCCTGCCGTGGGCCCTCTCCAGCCCCTTGAGGGCCGAAGTCTACCTTGTTAATCTAAAGGTGTTCCCCAATCTCAAATGGGGCACTCGTGATCCTGTAGCATTCAAGGACTCCGAACTCGGCCTTATAAGACTTAGGGCCTTCGGCGTCTTTAATCTTGAGGTCCTCCAGCCCGTGCTTTTTATCAACAAATTGGTAGGTACACAGGGCATATTTACCACCGAAGAAATCGGGGAATATCTGAACAGGGTAATCGTCTCTAGATTCAACGATTACATGGGGGGTACCATTGATTCTATTTTGAACCTTCCAGCCAAATATGATGAACTCTCGGAGGGACTTGCCAAACGCCTTGAGGACGACTTCGGCCGTTTTGGGCTCAGGCTCACGCACCTATATGTGAACGCAATCACACCTCCTCCGGAGGTAGAAAAGGCTATTGATGATCGTGCACGCATGGGAGTCTTTAAGGACATGAACAAACTCATGCAGATGAAGGCGGCCATGGCCATGGAGAAGGCCTCCGAATCCGAAGGAGGTGCAGGAGGCGGCATGGGCGTGGGCATGGGTCTAATGATGCCGGCCATGTTTGCCCAGTATTTTGCGGGTGCCGCGGCTCCCGGGCAACCTGGTGATGGTCAAAAATCCGCAACGTGTCAGGAGTGTCATAACGCCATCCCGATCGATGCAAAGTTCTGTCCCCAGTGCGGCCATCAACTCCTTGTTTTTGAGCAGTGTTCAAAGTGTGGAAAGAACCTCTCCCCCAGCGCAAAATTCTGCCCGCGTTGTGGCCACCCGGTAGAGGAAAAACCTGAGGCCAAATTCTGCTCCCAGTGCGGCAGCGAAAACCTGCCCGAATCCATGTACTGCAACCAGTGTGGTGAAAAGCTCTAGTTTGATCATCGAACACCAATGTCCCCAGTGCGGGGCGCCTGCTACCCTCGAGGAAACAGACCGCCTGTTTCAATGTGAGTTCTGCAGGGTGAAGTCATTCCTCTTGAGCAAGGTCTTTCGCTATGTCCTTCCCCATTCCACGCCTGAAGACAAGGAACTGGTATATTTCCCTTACTGGCGATTCAAGGGGATACTCTTTTCATGTATTCCAGGCGGCATCAAATATAAGATCGTGGATATCAGCCAGCAGGCGATCCAATCCCCGTACTTTCCCGTTTCTGTCGGGCTCAGGAGCCAGACCTTAAAACTGCGGTTCCTGTCTCCGGAGACAAAGGGCCTTTTCCTAAAGCCGAGCCTCTCTTATAAAGAGGTGATCCCTATAATTGAAGACCGGTTCAGCACAACACTGCCAAAACCCATATTTGACCAGAGCTTTATTGGAGAAACCCTGAGCATCCTTTATTCACCATTTTATCTGGAATCCAAGGTATATGATGCGGTCCTAAACCGGCCTGTCTCCTCTGATTTGCCAGGAGATTTTAATGTCTCGACCATTCCTGGTGGCAGGCCCGATTGGAATATTCAATTTATCGCGGCACAGTGCCCTGATTGTGGATGGGATCTTGAGGGCGATCGCGATTCCATAGCCCTCGGTTGCAAGAACTGCAATTCTTTCTGGCAGTCGGGTAAGGGCCGGTTTATTAAACTCAAATTCGGCCACATGCGCAAAGAGGGAGGAGGCCCTATATATTATCTCCCTTTCTGGAGGATAAAGGCGGATACTGATGGTATTGAGCTCAATTCGTATGCGAACCTTGTCAGGATTGCAAACCTCCCCAGGGTCATTCAAGAGGGATGGAATAATAAAGACTTTCTCTTCTGGTCACCCGCATTCAAGGTTCGGCCCCAGAGTTTTTTAGGCCTTTCCCGTAACCTGACCCTCTCCCAGCCGCAAGAAAAGCTTGTCCCCGAACTTCCAAGTGGCAGGCTATATCCGGTCACACTGCCAATCATGGAGGCCGTGGAGGGCCTCAAGATGAACCTGGCCAGTTTCGTAAAACCAAGGGGAAAGCTGTTCCCAAGGCTTCCGGATATCCATATTACTCCAAAACGCTTCACCCTGGTCTATATCCCCTTAAATGAAAAAGGGACTGAACTCTCCCAGCCCGCCTATCGCTTGAGAATCAATAAGAATATCCTCTCCTTTGCTCGCAATCTATAGCTCACACCTATTTGTTCTCCTTCTGTCCAACCCTGTCCTGATTCTGAGACCATCTCACATGTCCGATCCAGGCCGGTAGCTCCCTCGCACGGCTCACTGATCCCATGCTTGCCCTTAAGGATTTGAAGGGACTGGCTGTCATTGACGAAATCCAACGGATGCCGGACCTGTTCCCAATATTAAGAGTGCTTGTTGACAGGGCACGGAAAGATGAGTGTTTTTTTGCCCCTAAAAATGCAGTTATTGCCCAGAAATTGGCGACCCCGGCCCAACTCAGGTGGCGGCCAGTTGATCGACCTTGTTGTTGTGTGTCCAGTACCAGCGGACCCTGCCGTTTTCTCTCCGTGATTTCAGGTAGCCGAATGTGGCGATGTCGCGGATGATGGGCTCCACGGCGGAAAGTGGTTTCCCCAGAACAACGGCAACCTCGTAGGCCAGTTCCTGCGGAGAATCGCCGTTGTTCGAAACCGCCGGAAGGGACCCGTGGGTTTCTATGATATTCTTGGAAAGCAGCTGGTAGACAATATCGTTTTTCCGCCTCCCGACATAATAGAGACGTTCCGAATCCGTAGCGTTTCCCTCGAGAACGTGTTTTGCAATCTCCTCTTCTCTCGCCCTGACCTCGGCTAAGTAGAACTCTTCCACAAACCGCGCCATCTCTTCTGCAGATAACCGGGATGTCCGTACGATGGGCCGGTTCGCGTCGAATTGGGAGTAATCTTCCGTCAGCAACTCCAGATCATACTGGTCGATTTTTTCCTTGACGGTTGTCCCTGGAAACGGGGCCAGGAAATGGTACCCGTATTCAATTCCAAGCTCCTCGGCAAAATTGCGGGTGTCCATCAAGGTCTCGGGGCTTTCTCCGGGAAGACCGACGATGAAGGCTCCCACGATCTTCATTCCGGTCGCCTTGCATTCTGAAACGGCCTTTCGGATCCGGTCGAGGGTAACGTGTTTTCGGATGCGGTTGAGCATTTCCTGATTTCCCGATTCGATACCGAAGAGGACGGCGTCGCAGCCGGCATCCAGCATGATTTCCATTAGGTCCGCGGTTGCCGAATCCGCCCGGGCAAAGGCACTCCACCGGAATTTCAGGTTGCGGTTCTTTATTTCGGAACAAAAGGCCTCCACCCGGTCGCGGTTGAAGGTAAAGAAATCATCCGCGATATTCACGCGGGAAAAACCGTAATCCAGGATTTCTTCGATTTCATCGACAACGTTTGGTGTGCTTCGATACCGGACTTTGGGCCCCACCATACGGCGCCCCTGGCAAAAAATGCATTGGTTGGGACATCCACGACTGGTGATTATACTGACGGGAAAGCCCAGGGCCTGGTACCTGGAAAGGGGAATCAAATGACGAGCCGGCAGAGGGAGGGTGTCCAAGTCCTTGATGAAGCGGCGCCGACCGGAATAGACAACCTCCCCATTTTCCAAAAAAGCGATGCCATTCACTGAATGCCAACGCCTGGGATTGCCGACGGCCGGCAGGAGCTCTTGAATCGTCGCCTCCCCCTCCCCGATGACGATGATATCGATTCCAGGATACCCTCGAAGGGTGTTTTCAACATCAAAGGACACATGGGGTCCCCCCATGACGGTCGTCACGGAGGGGAAATGCGCCTTGGCGGTTTGGAGGATTGAAGCGGCCTGGTAAAAATTCAGCGTGACCGAATTCGTGCCCACAATGTCCGGCTGAAATCGGTCCAGATCCGAGCGTAGTTTATCCGGGGTATACCCCTGCACCAAATAGTCTAATACGCGGACTTCTGCGCCGGCATCCTCGAAGGCCGCGGCCGCATAACACAAACCCAGGGGTGGTGCAGGTGATTCTTCAAGAGGGTATGGGGGAACAATCAGCGCGACTTTCATAGGGTATGTTGACAAGCCTCCTCTGTCACCGGTTGATGAGATCCGCTACTTATCAATGCTGTTTTCAAGACAATCGCATTGGGGAAGGAGCACCTGTTTATAAATGGAGTCTTCTTAAGTGTCAATAAATAACTTCTGGGGGAAAGGGGTCACACCTATTTATGTGCCTTCTTCGGCGGCTTAACCTTTTGGATTTCTCCTGTAGAAGTTAGCTTTGACCCAATTCCAATTCAGAATCACATGCAGCCCGGCTGCGACAGCAAAAAAAATTCCTCCGCCTACATGAAAAAACTCATAGGCTGCCTTTGGGATCTCATCATGAAGGATGCCTGTCAGAATCTGATTCAACAACAGAATGGCAAGAATAGGGTTCAGAATCTTCAAAATGGAGTTGCGTTTCATAGGTTTATTCCTTCCTTGTTAAGGTTAAGGGTCAAATCTGCTGTTGACTGTTATGCATCGATCACAACAACGGCCAAAAGCAGACCCCTACACATTTATCTAAGAGAACAGTTAGATATTATACGTCTTCAACAATGGGATATTGTGTGGCGCAACTATGTTCATGAGATGTTCAAGGATCAAACATCCGGGGCCGCTGTCCGTCAAAGGCGTTTGGCATTAGATTTAACATTTTCAACCGATGAATCAATACGCATATCCAAGATACCTGAAATCAGTACACGCATGGCCACTGCCTATGCTAAAAAAACCAGAAAAACCATGGTTCGAGACATCAATAAATTGATAAATATGGGGCTCATGGAGCGAACTAAAGAAGGTGTTCGTACAAAACGAGAAATCGTTTTCGCTTTCTTACCAGCAAGAAAATTCAATTAGCTAATTCCTCACGGCCCAAAGCCCGGCTTCAGCGCGCGCCGTTAGGCGTCCGCTGAAAGCCGATGTTCGCTGCCCCTT
>CAYYPQ010000058.1:8291-19727 GCA_964473615.1 uncultured Desulfobacteraceae bacterium | reverse complement strand
ATGATCCACTAAAAGGGCACTGCAGAAAAAAAGCGAAAGATTCTTGACACTACCCACTGAAGCTGTGACCGCTGGGCAATGTTGATAAACGAACTAGCCGAAATGGGGAGCGAGGCCGCATCCTTGATATAGGGGCCTTTGATGGCATGCTTTGTAGTAGTCTTATAAAACTGGGATACTCAGCAGCAGTGCTTGACTGGCAACGCCCTCTGGAGGAAGGTGTATGGAAAAAGCTGGGGATAGAATGGCATCAGTGTCAGATTGAGGCAGATCCAATCCCTTTTCCAGACCATACCTTCACAGGGGTCGTAATGGGCCAAATTCTAGAACATTTCACCTACTCACCCCGCAGAACTCTGATGGAAGTCCGAAGGGTCCTTAAACCCGGAGGATTACTGATTGTGGATGTCCCTAATGTGGGCGAGTTGCATAACTATTACCGTCTCATCCGGGGAAAAAATATCCTCTACGACTACAAAAAGCATTATATCGACTACGAACCTGTAATCTATAAAGGCCGGCCATATTTTGAGCGCCATAACCACGAATTTACTCCCAGGGATTTGCGCGCACTTGCCGAGACATGCGGGTTTGAGGTTGTACGTGTCGCCTACATTCGTTCAAGGCGGTATGGAAAGAGAGGGTTCCGACGGTTGGAGGTGCCATTCACGGCACTACGAGATTTGGTGCCGCGTTTCCGAAACAGTCTTATGTTGACAGCACAAAACCCCCTTGAATCAAAATAACCTACTCATGGATTGTTCAAAGTTCTTGTAAATGATTCCACGCAGTGCCTATCGCCGTTATTTATGTTAGTATTAGCCCCATTTGCTCATCAACTCTTTCCCTCACCTCCTCAAAGGTCAATTCATCGAGGCAACGGCTTTTTTCGCTATCATTGCACCCCTTTTGTCTACAGGGCACACATGGCATGTCCTTAGAAACCACACAATGCTGATCACCCCTTGGGGCCCAGGAAATAGGTGGAGATGGGCCAAAGATGTTCACCGTGGGCGTACCGACGGCTCCTGAAATATGCATTCCTGCACTGTCTCCCCCAATGAACAATCCACACAATTTTAAAACTGCCGCAAACATACCTATTGATGTCTTTCCAGCAAAGTTATATACGTTTTTCTCCCCGCAAATCTCTATTATCCTCGCCGCTCGGCGCCTTTCATCAGCGGAGCCCGTAATAATTACGGGAATTTTGAATTTCGAAGTCATCCATTTGATCAAGGTAGCGTACTTGCGCATCCCCCACTCCTTATATCTCCATAAAGAAAAAGGCTGAACAGCGACAACGGTTTTACCGGAGGGAATATTTTCTTTTTTGAACAGAGCAGCAGCTTTTTGTTGCCTCTCCACAGGGACCTCATGTTCAGGCCAAACATGATTCGTTTTCATATTAACAGAAAACAAGATGTCAAGATAGTAGCTTGCAAAATGGCGATCTGGTTTTGGCTCAGGCATATTAAGATGAGTGAAGAGTCTATTACGCCACAGTTTTCCATCGTGAGCGTAGAATCCTATTCTTTGCCGCGCCCCAGAAAGAAACGCCAAAATCGCCCCGCGATCCCCTGTCCTTAGATCAATGCTCAGATCAAAATGGAATTTTCTTAAACATGAGAAAAATTTTTTCTGATAGGATAGCTCCTCAGTAAATCTCCTTCTCCCTTTGTTTACGGAAATTACACCGGTGGCCCACTGGCAGTCTTCAATAAGCTCCCTGGCTTTCTCCCTCACCGCGACAATTATATTGGACTGCGGAAAATTCTCACGCAGGGCTCTGATACATGGAAAACTAAGGACTACATCCCCAATATCCCCAAGCTGTATCAGCAAGATATTCCGGACACCCTTTCGTATTAAATTGCCTCCCTTAACCAGCATTATTCCACCCAAGGCAAGCGCTAAAAAGTGCTAGGGCTAGACATTTCAACGTCATATGGTAACAAAAGTGCCCTCCTAAATGCATCACGAGAACACGACCGGGCATAACCTATGCCCGCAAAGCGAAATTCGGCCAAGGCATCTCTTGTCAATAAGCTTGCTTTTTTCATACACTCTCTCAATTTCTTGACGTTGCCGGAAGGAAAAAGCAAACCCAGACGATGCTCTCGTACGCGCTTTCCCAAGAGACCCTCGTCCGAAGCAATGACCATTTTACCCGCAGCCGTCGCACGTGAAAGCACTCCACTGGAGCCAAAGTGATTTATATAAGGCAACAAGACGGCATCGCTGGCACAAAAACAGAGTTTTTCCTCATAATCAGATACAAAACGATCCATGACTTTTGCCAGTCCCCGTCTTTTTAGATTGTCAAGGCCGTTTGCAATCTCCCGATCTTTTGCAATTTGACCCGCACATAAAAGAAAAAATCGGGACTCAGACAATGAAGCAAGCATGGAACGAATCACTAGGTGCAGACCTTTTCTCCTATCCCCTATACCGTAATTTAAAAAAACAAACTTATCTCCAGGAATTTTTAACTTTCTTCGAGCCTCCGTCTGCAAAAGGGAAAAATCCCCGTGCCATGGATCAGGCAACAGGTGAAATTGCGTGTGATAATATCCGTTCTCAATAGCATCAAAAAGATATTCGTCCAGCAGGCATATATTTTTGAAAAACATTCTTTGGCACAGGCGGCGGAATCCAATACTCTTAATCAGGTTGCCTAAAGGCCAAACAGGATTTACAAGGAATCCGGGCCGGAAATATATACCACTCAGACGTCCCTGCAGGTTATTTGAGGGATAAACCCCAAAGGCCGCACATCTTAAAGAGTGTGAGGCAATTTCATCGAGGTTATTAATAAAGACCTCTTGAGCATGGCTTTCCCGAAAACACTGAGCAAGTGCCCTTATTTTGCTCCCTCCACGTAATTTACCCGCCCTGGTGAAAATCGATATGAACTTTACATTAGGAATCAAAGCCGAGAGTTGATTTTGGATCGAGGCATATGGTCCCGGCCTGCAATCCACTGCTAGTGTCAGCCTAAAGCCAGCACTCAACAGGTCTTCAGTTACATAGCGCAACCAGATCAAATTATGGCCCTCTATTCTGGGTTCAAAAATCAAAATGTGGCGTGGCAAAAATTCCTTCATGTAGCCAGCAAAACCTCCTCGGTATTTCGGTTGCAGTCTCCTTATTCATCACCCGATTCATTCATTGGAAATACCGCAAAATCCGAGGGAATCGCCATATCAAATACTGAATCAGGGATTGCCTTGTTGAATATCACGGTCTTTGAGGCAAGCTCCAGTGTGGCCCTTGCCTTGGGATCATAAAGCCCTATCTTCCTCGCATAATAAATGCCGTCATCGTTTTCAAAATCCGAAAAAGTTACCCTTATGTCTTGCTCTGGATACAAGGTCATACGGGGAAGGTTGCTATCCGGATAAAGATCGATGATCTCCATCCCTTCTCCCTTGCTATTTAAGAGGCTAATTTGATCTCCCTTAAGCGAAACGGCACGGTCAAAACTTTCAAGGGCCGGATAACCCCGGAGCAAGGCCCATATCTGATGAGGACCCAGACGAACCGGAAAAATATCCGATAATGGGGAAGACTTGCCCAGGTGCCCCATATAATATCGCTTCTCAGGAAAGGAAAGCATATCGAGCCGGGTCCCCTGGATAAGCACATACAGAAGAGGTCCGCCCCAGGGATGTGTAACCTCAATCTTAATTTTTAGCGGATCCCTGGTTGCAGCGATCAAAATGCCTGCCTGAAATTCATAAAATAGGGCCTTGAGAGTTACGCCTCCATAAGAAATAAAGGAATGTACCCGGCTATCCTGTTCCTGAAAAACTGAGACTATATCGGCGACCTCTTTAGGGCCAATCGGGGGGGCAGAGGGTCTAAAGGAAATTGGGACACACCCTTGGAAAATGGCAAGAATAAAAGCCCCAATAAGATTTTTGATCAAGAAATTTGGCCTAGGGATATTCAATTTCTCTGTTTTAGAAGCTCTTTCACATCATTGATCTTCTTTTTCAACTTTTCTTCATCGGGATGCTTTAAGGAAAGGGACTTTTCATAATGCCCAAGGGCTTTTTCATACTCTTTTGTCTTGAAGTATGCATCCCCTAAGTGTTCATTGATTGTGGGATCATCAGGTGTAAGTTCGGTGGCCTTTTCAAGGTATTGCACCGCCTTGTCGTATGACCCTTTCTGAAAGTAGACCCAGCCCAGGCTATCAATAATATAACCGCTGCCGGGCTTCAGTTTCAGCGCCTTCTGAACAAAGTTCAAGGCCTCATCCAGCTTAATCCCCTGCTCTGCATAGGTATACCCAATGTAATTTAAAGAGTCCGCATGGTCGGGCCTGATTTCCAAGACCCTTTTCATCTGTTCAATACACGCCTCTTTGTCACCGGCCTTGTCAAAAAGAACACCCAGGCGAAAAATCAGATCAACATTCTCTTCATCACCCTTAAGGCCTTCTTTAATGACCTCAATGGCCTTCTCATATTCCGCCTTGGCATCATAAATGGAGGACAGCATGAGATAAAGATCAGGCTTTCGTTTTTTCAGGGCAATGGCCTTTCTAAGCACGCTTACGGCCTCATCATATTTTTCCTCAGTCTGAAGTAGGTATGCAATATGCATCTGGGCATTAACAAAATACCTAGACTCTGGTTTTATGATTCTAAAATGTTCCAGTGCCTTTTGAATATCCCCCTTCTCTTCATAGGCCGCCGCCAGATAATACCTGGACTTAGAATCATTCGGCCAGGCAGACACGATGAGATTCAACTCCTCGATAGATTCATCCAGCTTTCCTTGCTTGAGATATAGCAGACCGAGTGCCTGCCTCCTCGGTTCGCCTGGTTTCGAGTGTTTCTTAATCTCTTGAAGTTGCTCATCTGCCTTTTCTTTGAGATTCAACTTGTTAAAGTACAGATCCGCCAACCTTTCCCTGACCGCCATATTGTCTGGATAAAATTCGAGCAATCTCTCATAGATCTTGGCCGCCTCTGAATATTTCTTTGTCACTTGATAAATAGTTCCGAGGTCAAAGAGGGCAGGCTCAAGACTCTTGTTTAATTTCAGGGTCTCAAGAAAGGCATTTTCTGCCTTCTGATATTTCCCCATTTCAAGAAAAATCCTTCCGCGGTAATAATAGGCAATAACCAGCTTGGGGTTTTGTTCTATCAAAATCTCCAAATGCTCTAGGGCCTTTGCAAGATCCCCCTCCCTGACCAAAATGGTGGTTATTAGCAGCCTTACCCTCTGGTTTTTGGGATCGAGCTCAAGGACCTTATCATATTCCTCAATGGCGAAGTCATCGTCACCCATCAGCGCATAAAGATCCGCTACCAGAATGCGAGTGCCAAGATTTTCTGGATCAAGTTTCAAACTCTTTAGGGCATAGGCGGCGGCAGGCTGGTATTTTTTGAGCCCTTTTAAGAGCAAAGCCATTTTTCTATTCAAGAATGGCGAGTCCGGATCATCTTCGATGGCACCTGAAAGATATTTTCGGGCCTCTTGGTAATCTCCCAGGGACATGGCAAGGGAGGCCAAGGCAAAATTTTCATAGGCATCTTGCACACTATCCTTTCCCCCAAAGGCCATTTCCTTCTCCACTTGAACGGGCCTCAATAGAGGAATCTTATGGACGAGCCGTGAACAGCCGAAAAGAAACCCCACAAGAGAAAGCAGAACAAGAAGCCGGGCGAATCCCACTCTTCTAAAAATTGTGCGTTGCGGATTGCAGGTTGCGGGTTTTGTCTCCATTTTGTCTATATATATCTCCACGTATTCACCAATAATGGTGGTTGAAGTAAATGTAACTGTTCAGGTTGCTTAGGCCGTAGCCTGAAGGCTATTAGTTCTTGCGCATTGTTCCCCCCTCAGGGCGCATAAAATCTTCTCGGCCTCCAGAATTTTTGATTCACATCAGGAAATGTCATGTTCGACGGAATACCTAAACCGTTTTGACAGACCAATCTCGCAATATGATTCCCTGAACGAGCCAAACGGGATTTCGGAAAACGGAAATACTCGGCCTGACTTTTGTGTGATCACGCCACGGTTCACTCTGCGATACTACAGCCTAAATGCCTTCAGCCTATCTACCTGAGTAGTTACAAGTAAATGAACTAAAGTGACTAAAATCAAATTCTTGTAAGCTATCTCCAACTCTTTTGGAGGGAACCCTATTTCAAAGAATCGGAATACTCTTCTTCAAAATTAGGGATGTTGTCCTTAAGCCATTTCTTTATATTCTTAATGATCTTCTCCTGGATCTGTCGAACTCTTTCTCGTGAAATATTGTATTTATCCCCTAATTCTTGAAGGGTCTGAGGTTTCTCGGCCATGATCCGGTTGTCAAAGATGTCTGCGTCTTTGCCGGAGAGTGATTCACGAAATTCCTTAAGTTTATCGGTAAAAAGCTTCCGATTTTCATTATCAGAAAGTTGCTCATCAATATCTATGCCTGGATCAGGAAAAAGGTTGCCATAAGACTCGCGGGAATCATCACTTACAGGAGCGCTAAGAGAAACCTCCCAGCCTCCCAGGCGCTGGCTCATTTCCACGACTTCCCCTTCCTTCACGTTCAGCCGCTCAGCCAAGAGTTTGGGCTCCGGATGGAACCCTTCGGCCATCAGCTTATCCCTTTCCTTGGCCAGATTAAAAAACAACTTGCGCTGACTCTGAGTAGTGCCGATCTTGACTAGTTTCCAGTTGTCCATTATAAACTTCAGCATATAGGCCTTAATCCAAAACGAGGCGTAGTATGAGAACTTTATGCCCCTATACGGATCGAATTTTCGGACGGCCTGTAAGAGACCTACGTTTCCTTCCTGAATAAGGTCTAATAGGTTTTTTGTCCAGTATCTATGAAAATCCATTGCAATTTTTACAACAAGCCTCAGATTGGAGGTAACGAGTATGTAAGCGGCCCTCTCGTCCTGTTTCTCCTTTACCCTCTGAGCCAAATCCTTTTCCTCTTCTCTGGTCAATAACCTGTACCGCTTCATCTCAAGGAGATACATCTGAAGAGGATCATAAGGAACTAACGTCCTTTCTCCAGACTGAACAACCGGGGCAAGGTTAAACCCCTCTGGAAAGGGATAATCCCCCTCCGGCATATCAGACGCGTCTACACCCTCTTTTTTTTTGATTATGTCTTCTTTATCTTCCATCTGGGACTTTGGGTCTATGGACCTAGCAGCCTAATCCAAGGTGATTCTCATATACCTCTTCTTACCCGCCCTTAAAAGCAAGAGATTTTTATCCAGGTCTTCTGAATCGATTATCTGGTCGAAGGCCTCAATCCTTCGGCCGTTCAAATATCCCCCCCCTTGCGAGATGAGACGCCTCGCCTCACCCCGAGTCTTACATAGCCCTGATTTTTCGAAAAGGATATAGGCTGGAATACCTTTTTCCAGGTGTTCCCGGGTAATGTTGTAACTCGGCCCTTCTCCCACGTTATCCACATGCACTAACTCGGCACTCAAACTTACTGACGTTGTCCCGAATAGTTTTCTGGAGGCCTGCCGTGCCTGCTCCGCCTCTGACTCGCCATGGCACAACTTGGTGGCCTCATAGGCCAGCACCTCTTTGGCTTCTCTGATATCCGAATCTTTCAAGGCCCCAAGCTGTCTTATTTCATCCAAAGGAAGAAGGGTAAATAAGGCCAGGAACCGTTCCACGTCACGGTCGTCCTGGTTGATCCAGTACTGATAGTAATCATATGGGGTTGTCAAGTCCCCATCAAGCCAGACCGCACCCTTGTGCGTCTTACCCATCTTGATACCTGAAGAAGTTGTAAGTAAGGGGAAGGTCAGGCCATGGATAGCTTGACCTTCAAGCCGCCTCGTCAGGTCCGCGCCCGCAAGTATGTTGCCCCATTGATCGTTTCCACCCATCTGGAGACGGCAGTCGTAATGCCTAAACAGATGCCAGAAATCATACGCTTGAAGGAGCATATAATTGAATTCAATGAAATTGAGGCCACTTTCCAGCCTCGTCCTGTAGCTCTCCGCGGCCAGCATCCTGTTAACGCTAAAGTGACGTCCGATGTCTCTCAAAAAGTCTATATAGTAAAGGTCTGTCAACCAGTCGGCATTATTTACCATGAAAGCCGTTTCGTTCCCAAAATCAATAAAACGGGAAAGCTGTCTCTTTAAGGCCTCAGCATTTTTGTCGATCTCATCGCGCGTTATTATGGGGCGCATTTCTGTCTTACCGCTGGGATCTCCAACAAGTGCCGTTCCCCCACCTATTACCACGATCGGTCTGTGTCCCGCCCTCTGCATATGAACGAGTGACATAATGGGCAAAAGACTCCCCACGTGGAGGCTACTCGCAGTTGGGTCAAAACCAATGTAGCAGGTAGTAGGGTGGCTCAAAAGTTCCCGGACCAGTTCCCTGTCAGTGACTTGTTCAACAAAACCCCTTGCATCAAAGATGTCGAAAACGTTTTCCACCTTAATCCTGTCCATTCCGCCCCACATAGTCTTCAGGCAACTTCAGGCGCACAACCTGCCCAGGCTGCCCCAGATTTTCTATCTTTTCATCGTTGAACTCAAAACCAATCCCACCCGCGTTCCCGATTATCAACTCGAAACCGTGTTTGGCCCTCCATTCATGTCGACTCCCAGCACGAAAAATATATTCTTTGGGTTTTTTTCCATCCACGTATATCTTGACCCATGTACCGTCACTGACGTTCGCCTTGAGAACCATTTCAGATGGCTTATCCTTGGGGGGGGCCTGTTCAGGTTCACTTGATACGAGATCTTCGTCAGGGGTCCCCGTTTCAACAGGCTGGGAAGTCTTTACTGGCGCAAGACTCGATTCATCTAGTTGATCCTTTGGCACAGGTATGAAGTCATTGCTGGCAGAAATAACCATCGTAGGTTTAACTGAGATTTCCTTGTTGGTTGGATTTTTCTTGAACAAGAAATAGGCAGATAGCACGGCCACAGCGGAAAATGCAACAAGAACTATAAGGCCCTTATTGGGCTTATCGAATTTCACATCCGGCCTTGAAGGTCTTTTCTCAGAAGGAGCAGCCTTATGGTAAAGCGCCACGAGTTCCTCTTCTTCCAATCCGAGGGCGCGGGCGTATGAGCGGACAAATCCCGTGACAAAGACACGCGATGGCAAAACATCCCAGTCTTCATTTTCCAGGGCATCCAAAATTGAAGGCCTTACCCTGGTTATTTCAAAGATCTCGTTATATGTCAGCCCTTTTTTTTCTCTCTCCCTTCGAAGAATTTCGCCAATACCCACACTAGTGGAAGCTTCAACCCCCTTATTTCCTGCTTTTTCCTGTTGCGCCAAAGGCTCTTTCTGCACACCTGGCTGCTGATTTTTGTCTTGGCTCATTTCCGATAATCTCTCAGAAGATAACCTTCGTATAGGCCTTTTCTCTCAACCCCTTTATCCAGGAAGAATATCTTTTGTCGATCTCCTTTCGGTAAAGGGTGTCATAGATAGTATTCCTTACTTCCTCTAAGGGCTTCACCCTCCCCTCCTTTTTTTCCATCACCTTGATAAACTGTATGCCAGACGGCCTGGCGATGGGCCCGCTTACTTCCCCCATAGACAAACTTTTTACTACCTTGATAAGCTCAGGATCAAGTTGAGAGGTCTTGAAAAATCCGAGATTACCTCCATCTGCGGCCCCAGGCCCCTGGGAAAATTTCCTGGCCAATTCACTGAAATCTTCACCATTTTTGAGACCCACGACGATTTCCTGCGCCTTCTGGCGCATAGAAAGTGCCTCATCTTGATCTGATGGGTCTTCCAGCTTAAGAAGGATACTGGCGAGACGGACTTTCTCCTCGCTGCTGAATTCATTCCTGTGCACGCTGTAATACCTCTTAATCTCTTCGTCACTAATGATAATCTTTGATTTCACCTCAAGGTTAATCAGCTCCATCCGTTCTAATTCGTTTTTGATACTGTCCCGATAGGAATCATAACTGACGCCTCTCTTTTCTAGACCTGCTATCAGATCCTCCTGGGTCAGATAGTTGTCCCTTTTTATTTTCTCAATAGCCCCATCTACATCTTCTGACGTCATTTTGATTCCCAGTTCCTGAACCTTTTCACGGCTAATCTTTTCATCAATCAGCAGGTCCAATACCTTATGGCGAGTTTCGATATACCCCTTATCGTCCTCGATTTTCAGGGCAGAAGGCTCAAATCCAGTCAATTCCTTGATTTTGGCATTCAACTCGTAGAGCGTAATCACATCATTATTAACAATGGCCACAATGCGGTTGCAGATTTCGGCCCTGACCGAGGAAAGCGGGCTGGATAATGCCAATGCCACCAAAAACATAGGTATGGATAAGACCCTTAACGCCTTCATCTAAGCCGGCTCCAATGAGGTTAATAGATCCCGGTTAATCTTAATCTCAAAATGGGTCCTCAATTTTTTCAGAGATGCCTTCAAAAAGGCCTCACGCTTCTGACTCAACAGCTTCGACTCTATCTCAGGGCTTACCTCCGAGAGCTTCTTCACGCCTTTGGGTCGAACATCCAGGACCTCAAAGATATGGTATCCGTATGGAGACTTAATGACGGCACTGACTTCACCCTTCGGCATAGAAAAAAGGACTTTTTCCATGGATTCATCCAAATTGCCCTGGGCGACCCAACCCACTTCACCACCATTTTCCGCCTCAGGAGCCACTGAATATTCCCTGGCAAGTTCAGCCATGCCCTCTCCGTTATGGAGCCGCTTAAGAAGATCCCTGGCCTCTTCCCTAGACCTCGTAACAATCTGCCTGAATTTCAACATCTTGAGGGTCTTAAATTCATCTTGATGCCCCTCAAAGTATTCCTCGATCTCCTTGCGGCTAGGAGGAACAATGCCTTCGCTCATCTTCGCGATAACCTTTCTGTAAAGAAGCTGCTCCCTTAATCTCTCTTTCCATTCCCCAAAGTCCACATATCCTTGCGTTAAGGCATTCTGAAAGGCGCTTTCTGAATATTGTTTTTTAAGCTCTTTAATGGTGTCCCCAAGTTCCTTTGCCGAGACAGAAATGTGCCTTTCTTTGGCATATTCCATGATCAGATAATAATCAATTACATCCCCGATAAGTTCCTTGGTGATAGGGTCCTGCCCATTGCTTGGCAGATTCATACCACCGCTTATGAACTTGATATCCTTTTTCAGCTCATCAGTTGTAATGTGCCTCGATCCTACAATGATGATCGTCTTGTTCTGGGTCCGTCCAAAGAGGATGACCCCAAGGATAACAACGGGTATTAGGAAAAGGGCATAAATGAGGCCATTAATAAAACAGTCATTGCTAAAAAAAACCATCAATCTTTTCCTGTTGAACGGATAATCCACCACACAAAACCAAAGAGTTCGTAATGGTTCTTGAACTCCCTTCCACTAATACCCCGAAGCAAAGGACCGAGGTTAATTGCTAAAATATTACCCAATCGTAACTATTCAGG
>CAYYPQ010000058.1:0-8191 GCA_964473615.1 uncultured Desulfobacteraceae bacterium | reverse complement strand
TAACACCAGGAAGGTAAAATGAAAACGTGATTTTTCTGCCCTGGCGCGGCATGGCATACAATAAATCTGCTTGTGGCCTGCCACCTAACCGTCAGTAACAAATGCCCAAAAAATTTATCAATAGTTTGATTGAATACTTTTTTTCCTGTCCTCAAAGGGAAATGCCTCGCAAACATCAAGGGCCTCTATTTTTTTCTCGATTTCACCCAAATCATCTGGCAATGAGAGCCCTTTGACATTAATTTTCAGCTTGTTTTCAGAAAGGAATTGGAACTTCCCAGGGGCCTGTCTCACCATCTCAACCATTCTTTGAGGGTCCCTTTTAATACCCGAAGAAAATGTCAAGACAAGATTATTATGTCCCACTTCCAATCTGCCAATACCCATCTTTTTCAATATGAGTCTAATGGACATGAGGCCCAGGAGATTATTCACCTCCTGCGGCGGGGGCCCGAAACGATCTCGTATCTCCTCCACGATCTCCTCAAGCTCCTCTTTTTCACAGAGATTAGATAGCCTGCGGTACAAATTCAGTCTTACGTCTGTATCTATCACATAATCTCCGGGCAGAAAAGCCGGTATATCCACAGTGATTTCTGGATTAATATCTTCGTGCCAATCTTCACCTTTGAGGTCAGAGATGGCCTGTTCGATCAATTTCAGGTAGAGTTCGTAGCCGATCGCTGAAATATGACCCGACTGAGCAAAACCCAGTATATTACCGCCGCCCCTGATTTTCAGGTCATGCATGGCCAGGTGAAGCCCGGCACCAAGATGAGAAAATTCCATTAAGGCCTTCAACCTCTTTTCCGCATCCATGGTCAGATCAGAACCGTTTGACACAAGTAGATAGGCATAGGCCTTTTCTTTGGACCTCCCCACTCTACCCCTTAATTGATATATCTGAGCCAGGCCGAGGCGATCCACATCGTTGATGATGATAGTATTGGCCGATGGAATATCAAGACCAGATTCTATGATGGTCGTGCAAACCAACACCTCGATCTCTCTTTTTAAGAAACGCATCATGGCGCTTTCCAATTCTCTTTCTTTCATCTGGCCATGGGCTATACCAAAATGTGCATGAGGCACGAGTTGCCTCAACTGGTCAGCCATATAGTCAATGCTCCGGACCTTGTTATGGACAAAGAATACCTGTCCGCCTCTCTCCAGTTCACGACAAATGGCCCTTGATATAAGTGGCTCGTCGAATGGGGACAGATAGGTCTGGATGGCTAACCTGTCTTCCGGTGGGGTCTCGATGATGGTCAAATCTCGAACACCCATCAAAGACATCTGGAAGGTCCTGGGAATAGGGGTTGCAGTGATGGCGAGGACGTCTACAAGGGAACGATACCTCTTCAATTGCTCTTTCTGCTTGACGCCAAATCGCTGTTCTTCGTCTACAACCAAAAGGCCTAAGTCCCTATATTTAATGTCCTTTTGAAGTATCCTGTGGGTGCCGACCAAGATATTGATCCTTCCAGACCTTAGTCTCCCCAATATCTCGGACTGTTCAGCCTTGGTCTTAAATCGGCTGAGGATCTCCACTCGGATCGAGTAAGGGACCATCCTCTTCCTAAAGGTCTCATAGTGTTGCTCCGCAAGCACCGTGGTAGGGACCAGGACTGCCACCTGTTTTCCGTCCAACACGGCCTTAAATGCTGCCCGAATGGCGACCTCTGTCTTTCCAAAACCCACATCCCCGCATATCAGGCGATCCATTGGTCGATCTGATGCCATATCTTCCAGGACATCTTCGATGGCCTTGATCTGATCGGCGGTCTCCTCGTGTTCAAAAGTTGCCTCGAACTCCCTATAATAATGGTCTGGGGGAGAAAAGGCATATCCTTTTCGATATTTTCTGAGTGCATACAATTGAATAAGCTGCCTCGCGATCTTTTTGACGGATTTTTTGGCCCTCTGTTTCGCGATATCCCATGACCGACCACCCAGTTGGTCCAGCCTTGCACTTCTTTCATCCGCCCCAATATACTTCTCCAGGATGCTGATGCGATCGGCTGGGATATAAAGCCTGTCATTTCGGGCATACTCAATTATCACAAAATCATTGGCCTTGTGGTCTATTTCCAGCTTCAGGAGCCCTCTGTAACGACCTATGCCATGCTCCTCATGGACCACAAAGTCCCCGGTCTTGAGTTGACTAAAATTTGACCAGGTTAAGGCCTTATCGCGCGACTTCCTCTTCGCCCTGGAACGCCCTCTTTTTGGCCCAAAAATCTCATCTTCGCTAATCACATAGAGACCAATATCCTGCCAAGAAAAGCCCTTTGCAAGTCTGCCGAGACAGATGCTCAGGCCGGGACCTTTGGGTATTTCACCCCAGTATTGTGCCAGCTGGTCCACCATAACATCATAATTTTGCAGGATCTCCTTCAGACGATTTGCCTGTTGCTCTGTACGACTGACAATGATAACCCTTGCGCGGGCCGCAAGCCTATCAGCGATTATTTGGGCCAATGGGGCCATAGAAACCCTTTCATGGATCCCGAGTCTAATTTCCAGGTCATCATCGATCTCAAAATGACCTTTCATCTTAAGAACTTTACCTGATCCATCTTCAGAACCGACCATGAGTGGGCCAAAGTCGAGCCGCTGATGGTCTTCAAGATTCTGGGCCATCTCTTCGAAAGGGACGAAGAGACCTTTAACCTCGGGAAAGGGGGTTTTCTTTTCGGCCGCATCCTTGCGGAATCGCACCACGTCCCCATAGAATCTCTCCTCCATCCCCTGTGATATGGACTTCACACGATGAAGGTCAAAAAGGGTTATAAGACCATCTTTAGGAAGAAATTGAAATAGTGTGCCTGGGTTAGTATAAAAATGATTGAGCCATGCCTCCTGGCCTGTAAACGTCATGCTACCTTCCGCCCGACTTGGCAGTCTGCCCATTGACCTGGCCCTTTTGATATTGTCCGTGTCCAAGATGATCTCGCTGGCCGGAAGAAGCACCAATTCCTCCAAATGCTTCCTTGATCTTTGACTGACGGGATCAAATTGACGGATGGATTCCAGACGGTCGCCCCAGAATTCCAGGCGAACAGGAAACGAATAAAGGGGTGAAAATACGTCTATGACACCGCCCCGGACGCAATAGTCACCCATCTCTTCAACCAGTGAAGACCGTTGATAACCAATGGTCTCCAGTCTCCTGAGAAAGATATCCCTATCTACTTCCTCTCCCGCTTCCAAGTACTCGAGAGATCTGACAAGTGCATCCTTGGGTAAAACCCTCAAAGATATGGCATCCAATGATGTAATCACGATCGGGTTCTTATTGGACATTAAGGCATATAAGGCCTGGAGGCGACGAGTCACCACCTCCCTGTGGGGACTCAGCCCCGTCAGTGGCGAGATATCGTAAGGGGGAAAGGCATAAAGCCGCATTATTCCAGAGGCCTCCCAGGCCTCAGAAATGGACATAAAAAACTGGAGCTCCCTGTATAGCCTTTCTGCCTCTTTGCTCCCAGGGAATATGACGAGGCATGGCCTTTGAAGATCAGCCAGTAACCTGGAAAGAAAATAGGAGCGCGCGGAACCGGAGAGTCCCACAACTCTTGCCGGGCTCTCACCCATGTCAATCCAATTCTTAAGGGTCGCTATGTCGTTGTACGCAGTCATCCCCTCACCATAGCCGCCCTCCTCGGGGGGCATCAGTGGTAATTTAAGTTGTCCTCTAAATGCCTACCTATGGCCTTACGCATGCCTCTGCAATTGATAGGGTCATACGGTTTGTATCAAGTTCAGCGACAAGGCCTAATGGTAAGGCCTGGTTTCTCAGTCCATGCCCAACCGGAAAATCGGTTACGACAGGTATATCCAGGTCCGAGAAGATATCCATCAATAACGCGTCTATTCCCTCTCTATCCCCGCATTTCTCAAATTGGCCCGCCAACACGGCAGAAACCTGTCTCAGATGGCCACTCAGTTTTAACTGTGTCAGCATCCGATCCAGCCGGTACAAGGCCTCACCCCTTTCTTCGAAAAACATTATGCAGCCGGCAAGAGAAGGTAGAAATGCAGTGCCAAGAAGATGACAGATCAGGCTCAGATTACCGCCTAAAAGGGGGCCCCTTGCCCTTCCCGGTAAAAGCACGGCCCCCTCTCGGAAGCTTAACACCAGAGGTTGACTGGAAGTGATGAGTCCATGCAGGCTATCCCAATTGCCCTGGTCCTTTGTAGCCAATCCGCTAACCATTGGCCCGTGGAAGGTAACAAGCCCCGTCTTAACATGGACGGCCATCAGAAGGGCAGTGATGTCGCTATACCCAACTAATATCTTAGGGTTCTCTTTAATAAGGTCATATTGGATTTTGTCCAGGAGCCTCAGGCTTCCATAGCCACCACGGGCACAAAAAACGGCCATTATACGCCGGTCCTGGAACATAATATGAAAATCCTCAAGGCGGGCTTCATCCCCGCCTGCCAGATAACCTTTGCGGCCATAGACATTTTGGCCAAGGCGGATACGAAAACCGCTTGATTCTAAAACGTCGAGGCCGCGCTGAAGGTCGGATTCTTTAACAGGGCCTGCCGGTGATATGATACCGATATGGTCTCCTTTTTTAAGTCTCAGTGGCTTTATTACAGGTACTCTTTGGATATGCGCTCTCCTTATCGATGATTTAAGGGAATTATGGATCCGCGGCGAGGCCCAAAACCTACCTTGAACGAATCGGTATATAAGGGGTTTTTAAAGGATCGGCTTTATTGATTTTTTTTGAAGATAATCATCAGGCCCTGGAGTGTCAAAAACTCCTCCACATAATCGATTGTTTTCGAGACATCAGAGATAAGATGGGCAAGACCGCCGGTGGCTATAACCTTCAGGTCTTCACCGGACTCCTTCCTGATCCGATCAACAATACCATCAACCAATCCTGCGTAGCCATAGATAATGCCTACATTCATACTACTTATTGTATCCCTGGCTATAACGCTTTTCGGCCGCACAAATATCTCCACCCTTGGCAGTTTCGAGGCCTTTTGGAAGAGCGCCTCACAAGATATCAATACCCCAGGTGCGATGGCCCCTCCGATATAGACACCTTCTTGCGAAATGTAATCAAATGTGGTCGCGGTCCCGAAATCAACAACCACTAACGCCGAACGAAATTTCTCATATGCCCCCACGGCGTTTACAATGCGGTCAGCCCCTACCTCTTTGGGATTATCGTAATGAATCGGCATTCCCGTCCTTAGGCCGGGGCCTACTATCAGGGGCTTGATGTTAAAATAGCGGCGAGAAAATTCTTCAACGGTGTTTAATAAAGGCGGCACTACGCAAGACATTATGGTGTTCTTGATATCCTCACGACTAATCCCAACCGATTGGAACAGATTGCTTACCAGGATTCCCAGCTCGTCGGGGGTGATATCTCTCTCGGTCCTGATTCTCCAGTGGTGGACAATTCTATCTCTATTTGTCACACCCAGGACAATATTCGTATTGCCGATATCAATACAAAATAACATCGAAAGATCACCCCGCTTGTGTTCGCCCCCTCTTTATGGCATCGACGATTTTTACTGTCTCCACAGCCTTTTTTACATTGTGAACCCTTACGATATGGGCGCCGTTCATCACCCCTACTGCTATTGTGGCCATGGTCCCCGTGTCCCTCCCATGGGTCTCCTTTTGCAAGATATGACCTATGAATGCCTTATTGGACGTACCTAACACAATTGGCCTTCCAAGCGTGCCAAATATTTCCAATTCCTTGATTATTTTGAGATTGTCATCAAATGTCTTGCCGAAACCGATCCCAGGGTCCACAACCACCAGATCTTCTCTTATGCCGGCTGACGTGGCACGCCTTATTGCATCCTTGAGAAAATCCCTTATTTCGTGCAAGAGATCATCATAGGTTGGGTTTTCTTGCATGTTTTCCGGGGACCCCTTCATGTGCATGAGGACCACCGGGACTCCCGCGTCGGCCACAGCTGAAGCCATATCGGGGTCAAACCTAAGCGCGCTGATATCATTGATGATGGAGGCCCCGGATCTCAATGCCTCCCGTGCCACATCGCATTTGTACGTATCTATGCTGATAGGAATGGCAAGCTCTCTTTGGAGGGAGTCAATTACCGGGATCACCCGATCGATCTCTTGGTTTGTGGAAATCCTTGGTGAATAAGGCCTTGTTGATTCTCCGCCCACATCAATAATATCAGCTCCTTCCCGGGCCATTCTAAGTGCGTGCTCCACGGCCTTATCCGGCTCAAAATAGCGGCCTCCGTCTGAAAAGGAATCAGGGGTCACATTCAGGACTCCTATCACATGAGTTCTTTGGCCAAGGTTCAGGACGTGATTTGACCAGCCCAGTACAAATCCCATCTTGTATCATTCTCCCTTGAGATAAGCGGCCTCTTGTGATGCAGATTCTTTAACAGGCGCGGGCCTATCTTTGATGCCCATTATTTCATCGATGTCCTTCCCATTCAGCGTCTCATTTTCCAGGAGGGCATTGGCCATTTTGTGCAGGGTTTCCAGATTGTCTTTGATTAGCTGCGATGTCTTATCATAGGCATTAATTATTACATTCCTTACCTCGGCATCGATTTTCTGGGCGGTTAATTCACTATAGTCCCTATGTTGCGCGATCTCCCTCCCCAAAAATATCTGCTCTTCCTTTTTCCCGAATGTGAGGGGGCCCAGATCTTCACTCATCCCATAATCGCATATCATTTTTCGGGCAATGTCTGATGCCCTTTCTATATCGTTTCCCGCGCCTGTCGTCTGCATCTTGAGAACGATCTCCTCTGCCGCCCTGCCTCCCATTAATATGGCTATATTGTTCAACAAATATTCTTTTGGATAGGTATGCTTTTCATCCATTGGAAGCTGTTGGGTCAATCCAAGGGCTCGGCCCCTTGGAATAATAGTGACCTTGTGAATGGGATCAGTATTGGGAATCAGCTTGGCCACCAGAGCATGCCCGGATTCATGATAGGCCGTGATCCTCTTTTCTTCCTCACTAATGATCATACTCTTCCGTTCAACGCCCATCAGGACCTTGTCCTTTGCATCTTCAAAATCGACCATCTCCACTCTGTCTTTGCCACGTCTTGCTGCCATGAGGGCGGCTTCATTAACCATATTTTCCAAATCAGCGCCCGTAAAGCCCGGGGTTCCACGGCCCAGGACAGAGACGTTCACGTCACTGGCTACCAGTTTTTTCTTTAGATGGACTCGCAGAATACCCTCGCGCCCTTTGAGATCCGGAACGGGTACCACTACCTGCCGATCAAAGCGCCCGGGCCTTAATAACGCAGGATCAAGCACATCCGGCCTGTTGGTCGCTGAGATCAATATAACGCCCTCATTGGATTCAAAACCATCCATTTCCACAAGAAGTTGGTTCAGTGTCTGCTCCCGCTCATCGTGGCCCCCGCCCAGGCCTGCACCACGATGTCTGCCAACCGCGTCTATCTCGTCAATAAATATTATGCAGGGTGCATTTTTCTTCCCTTGCACAAAGAGGTCCCTCACTCGGGATGCCCCTACCCCCACAAACATCTCCACAAAATCTGATCCGCTTATACTGAAAAAGGGGACACCGGCCTCACCCGCAATGGCCCTGGCCAGAAGAGTTTTCCCTGTGCCGGGCGAACCAACCAAAAGGACGCCTTTAGGTATTCTGCCCCCTAGCCGGGTGAATTTTTTGGGATCACGGAGAAATTCTATGATCTCTTCGAGCTCTTCCTTTGCCTCATCAATACCCGCCACATCATCAAAGGTGACCTTTTCCTGAGTATCGCTCATAAGCCTGGCACGACTTTTTCCAAAGGATAGGGCCTTCCCACCACCCACCTGCATCTGCCGCATAAAAAAGATCCACACCCCGATCAATAGCAGCATGGGAACCCAAGAGAGAAAGACTTGGAACCATGATGAATCTTCCTCGGGTTTTGCAGAAATTTTAACGCCTTTGCTCCTGAGCAGTTTTATTAGTTCGGGGTCCTTCGGGGCAAATGTCTTAAAAGGACCCTGGGCAGAGATGCCGGATATATTATCACCCTGGATTGTGACCTGTATGACCCTTTCATCTTCCACCATGCTCAAGAAATCACTGTAACTCACAGACATACTTGCCCTGTTCGGATGTTTGAATATTTGAAACAGCATGACCATCATAAGGCTGATCACGAGCCAGAGGGCAAGATTTTT
>CAYYPQ010000057.1:0-20081 GCA_964473615.1 uncultured Desulfobacteraceae bacterium | reverse complement strand
AACTACTTTACGGATGAAAAGGTCTATGACGCCCTCAAGAATGATGTCATACCTGGATACTCGCGATTTTTCGATTTGCTAAAGGACATCCATCCAAGGACAGAGGTCGTGTTTACACTCCATCAGGCCTATATCAAAAACACCGGGGACATCCTGAGCGGATTTAAGGCGAAGATGGAGGGCCTTGAGAGTAAAGATGCCATGATGAATCAGGCCGCCAACAGGCAGATCGAGAGCGGTCGTAAGGCAAACGAGAAATGGCGGGAAGACCTGAAGTCCCTTAGGGCAAAATACGGCATTGAGGAACTAGGCGAAGAGAAAAAGCCCGTTAAACCGGACACGCAGTTCTTTAAAAAGGACTTTGGCCCGGCCCGACCTTCCCTTGAAATCTTTGGCCAGAAGCTCTTTTCCAACGCCCCCAGCACCTTCACGCCCATAAAGTCCATGCCGGTCTCAAACGATTATATTATTGGCCCTGGAGATGAGATAAAGGTGCTGATGTGGGGAAGACTTGATGCCAGTTACAGCCTCACGGTCGACAATGAAGGAACAATCAATTTTCCCAAGATAGGCCCTTTGACCGTGGCAGGCCTTACCTTCGAGGAGGTCAAGAATCTGATCAGCCGTAAGGCAGAGGCAATTACCGGCGTCAACGTCAATGTCTCCATGGGGAGGTTGAGGACCATCCAGGTCTTTGTCCTGGGTGAGGTGAAAGACCCAGGTGTCTATACGGTCAGCTCCCTGGCCACCATTGCGAACGCCTTGCTCTCCTCAGGAGGACCAACCTCATTGGGATCCTTGAGAATGGTGTCGCTCAAGCGAAATGGCAAGGTGATCACCGTCATAGACCTCTATGATTTTCTGCTAAAGGGGGATACCTCTGCCGATACCAGGCTTATGCCAGGGGATGTCATCTTTGTTCCCCAGGCCGGTCCCATGGTCTCGGTATGGGGGAATGTGAAACGACCGGCCATTTATGAACTCAAAGAGGACAAGACATTAAAGACCGCCTTAGACCTTGCAGGTGGGCTGACACCATGGGCCTTTAATCAGCGTATCCAGATCGAACGTGCGTCTAAAAATGAGCGACAAATAGTGCTGGACATCTCTTACAAGGAACTGCGGCAAAAAAAACCCACTCCTTTACGGGATGGGGACCTGATACGTGTGTTTCCAATAAATCCGGAATCCGTGAATGCGGTCTATCTCTATGGCAATGTCGTCCATCCAGGACAATATTCATACCGAGATGGGCTTCGTCTCACAGATATCCTGCCCAATCTCGAGGGCCTGGATAAAGACACATATTTTGACTATGCCCTGATCAAGAGATACCACTTTGAAGATATGTCATCTGAACTCATACCATTTGATCTCGGCAGGTTGCTGCTTTCCAAAGACGAGTCACAAAATATCCCGCTCAGGCCCCTGGATGAGGTGTATGTATTCAACAAACGGACATTCGAAGACAGGGACTATGCCGTGGTCGATGGCGAGGTCCGTAGACCGGGACGCTATTTTATAGACTCCGACGGCATGCGAATCAGGGACCTTATCTTTAAGGCGGGTGGCCTTACAAAGGATGCCTATGTGAAACTGGGACACCTATACCGGACGGCCCCCCGTACCGAGGAAAAGACTATTCTAAGCTTCAATGTGGAAAGGGCCATGGATAGTGATCCTCAGTACAATATGCTGTTGAAAGACCAGGACAGTGTAGTCATTCACAGCATCTGGGATTACGAGGAAAAATACACCGTGTCCATAAATGGAATGGTCCACAAACCCGGTGAATATCCCTATGCCGTTAACATGACGATCAAGGACCTGCTTTTGATGGCGGGAAATATGAAGGACGCGGCCTTTACCAAACAGGCCGAACTCGTGAGGTTCGATATTGTGAATGGAAAAGAGGTAAAGACCTCGGTTATCAACTTTGATGTGCTCCTGGCCCTCAAAAATGACCCCGCAAATAACCTCAAATTACAACCCCTTGACGTGATAAACATAAAACAGATCCCTGAGTGGTGGGATAAAAAGAAGACCGTTACCATATCAGGGGAGGTCTACTTCCCCGGTGACTACCAGATTCGAAAAGACGAACATCTGACGGAAGTCTTGGAGCGCGCCGGCGGGTATTCAGAACACGCGTACCTGAGGGGGGCCATGTTTACCAGGGAATCTGTCAGGATGATGCAGCAAAAAAGACTAGATGACCTCATGAAGAGACTTGAGCTTGAAATTGCCAGCTATGGATCTGGCAAGGTGCAAGCCGCCCTTTCAAAGGAAGACCTGGCGCTTCAGGCCCAGTTTATCTCGTCCCAAAGGGCCCTTATTGACAAACTTCGAGAGACCAAGGCCTCCGGTCGCGTGGTTATTGCCCTTAGGCCTATTAATGAGTTGAAGGGTACGAGTAATGATACGGTCTTAGAGGATGGAGACAGCCTTTATATCCCCCAGAGACCCAACACAGTGAATGTCCTGGGTGCCGTGTACAACCCCACCTCGCTCGTATATGAGAAGGACAGGCCGAGACTGAAGTATTACCTGAATAAGACAGGGGGGCCCACCGCAAATGCCGAAGAGGGTCAGATGTACATAATACGGGCCGATGGGACTGTTGTCAGTAAGCAGGGGAAATCCTGGTTCAGGGTCTCGTGGGACGAGGCTGAAAACAGGTGGGCATTTGGGGGTGGATTTAACAATGCCAGCCTCTACCCGGGAGATACGATCCTGGTGCCTCAGAAGATAGTCCGGCCCAGTTATATGCGTAATATTAAAGATGTCACACAGATTGTCTACCAGATCGCTGTAATAGCAGGGATAACCGCCACGCAGGTGTTTTAGGAAAATGACAAACGAGGAAAATTCCCCAGCCGTTCAGAATGCGCAAGGCCCCTATCCTTACATAGAGGAGGATGAGATCAATCTGCTTGACCTCCTGATGGTATTGGTAAGACACAAGACCTTTATCGTCTGCATAGTCCTTTTGACAGGCATTGCCGCAATATTTTACAGCCTCCGGATGACAAACATCTACCGCTCTGAGGCCACGATCTCCCCACGGGAGGAAGAAAAGAGTTCCACTGGCCTGCTATCCGCTCTGGGAGGTATTGGCGGAACAGTCGCAGAGGGCCTCGGGCTTGGTAGCGGGGGCTCATTGAAAAAGCTCGATCTGGTATTAAACAGCCGAAACCTGACGGCCAGGGTCCTTGAAAAATACAACCTCATGCCCATTTTCTTTTCCGATAGATGGGACGAGAAAAAAAAGGAATGGAGAACCGACAGACCACCGACCCTTCAGGACGGACAGAAGGCGATGAAAGGCCTCTTGACGGTAAAAGAACAAACCAGCAAAAATGCCATAATGATAGGCTTTGACTACAAGGACCCAAAGACGGCCAAGAAAATTGTCGATTATTATCTTACGGAGCTGAGTGAGACCTTAAGGGAGGAGGTGCTTCACGACGCGGCGGAAAACAAGCGTTTTTTTGAAAAACAGATCAACAGGACCTCTGACCCCCTCCTCAAGGAGAAGATATATTCCCTCCTTGCCAGGGAGATAGAAAAAGAGACCTTTGCCCGAGCCCAAAAGTATTTTAGCTTCCAGGTCTTAGACCCACCCATTGTGCCGGATATTAATAAGAGGATAAAACCGAAGCGAAGACTTATCTGTATCCTCTCCGTTGTTGTGGCATTTTTCATTGCCATCTTCCTGGCCTTTCTCAGGGAATATATACAAAATCTTAAGACAGAGGACCAGGAGCGCTATCAGGAGCTGGTGCGGGGGCTGAGATTTTGGCGGGGAAAAAAGGGCTCCTTACTATAGGCCAAGTCCCTCCACCGTTGCCTTCACCTTACGGGCGATAGCGAGACAGGAGGTCAGCCCCGGGCTGTCAATTCCCAGCAGGTTGATGAAATTCTCCATGCCCGAATCGGTCATAATTACAAAATCGCGATGGCCTTTCAGCCTTGCCTGGCCCCCCGACTGGTGCCAGATCAGGTCCTCTTCTCTCAGGCCAGGGAAAAAAGGCCGGACCTTTTCGACAAAGACCTCTGGAGGGGCCGGGGGGCCTGACAGGCCATCTCTATCGGCAACCGATACCAGCCTTGGACCGATGGTGACTGTTGATCCCAAGGTACCCGGAAATGAATAACTTGCAAAGGTCGGCGTCAGGTGAACCCCAACAGTGAAATGGCGCCCATACGGTGTAGTCACATACCCGGGTGCGGGATACACGTTCATTCCGGAAAGGCCTAGTTCCGGCCTTTTGTGACCATAGAACTTATAGCTTTCCCCCCTTACCGGATCAAGTTCGTATGGAGACCGTGGGTTGATGAATCGGGCTACCAGGTCGGCCTCAATGCCCGCCGAATTTATCATGGCCTTCGCCTTCACCCGCCCTGTCTGACCATCACGATAGCGAACATGGAGCCGCATAAAATCTCCATTCCCCTCGACCCCTATCACCTCTGTCCCGGTCATAAACTGGACACCCTTTTGAGATGCCAGCGTGTGAAGCCGGTAGACCAGGGATGTAGGTTCCACAATGCCGGCAGAGGGAATAAGGAGCCCTGATTTGCCCCTGACATTGGGCTCGACGTCCTTGACCTTTGAACCGGCAACCTCTTTTATTCCCGGCACCCGGTTTTTTATTCCCCGCTCTAAATAGACACCAAGGGAGTCTTCCTCTTCCCGGGTAGTGGCGACTATAAGCTTACCGGTCTTTAATGCCGGTACCCTGTACGTCTTGCAGAAATCATAGATGAGCCTGTTACCTTCAACACACAGCGAGGCCTTTTGAGGACGTGTCTCTTCATCATAGTAGATACCTGAATGGATAACTCCAGAATTCCGGCTGGACTGGTTCTCTCCCTGGGTAATTCCCGCATTTTTTTCAATGACGAAAATGTCATTATAACGACCGGAGAGCTCCCATGCCACGGCACAACCCACAACACCGCCACCCACGATGGCTATGAGGATCTCATCTCCCACAAAAACCCCTTGTTCAATGGCTTGATCATCCTTCATTCCCTTTTTCAGGGATGCTGAAACGCCACGCGCAATACCATTCTCCGGGATGTTCATCTGGCGGACAGCCGATACATTCGGTCTTGATCCTGCGATCTATGGCCTCTGCAAAATAGGCATACTCGACCAGCCCTGCAGACTTACATGGATAGTCCCGCAATCCTCTTCTTTTCCTGGCGGCCTGGACCCGGCAATCATTCATCTGAAAGACAAAGCTGTCCGCTCCCTTATCAATTATCGATTGCACGTTTATGCGGGCATACATTCTAAACCTAAGTGCCCTTTTCAGTCCTTCCAGGCCCGCCATCTCCGGCAGACCAAGGAATTGTCTTATGGACCAGGCCTCGAAAGGAGAAAACCTGACCCAGCATGAATCGTTGCAGCGCTTGGCATCGTTCATTCCGTGGGCAAATTCCACTGATTGGAACCACACTCCGTCATTTGCGAGCCAATTCTTTCCTATCTCCTTCGTCAGTCCGAGAAGTGATTCCTTTGGCATATTCAAAAGTGCCTTTGGTACCCCATCTTGCATCTCAAAGCCAAAAATCTTGCCTAGCTTTGTCATCTGGATCTCATAGCTTTGCCTTGCTGCCTTGCCCATTACATTAAGGGCCTTCTCCATCCCCATTTGATGTTCTATCTCACGAAACCACAGGGTATGGTGGACTATGATGCGATGAAACATATCGAGAATAAACCTGGCCAAATCCTCCTGGGACAGGTCCTCGGGCCGCTGAACCTCATTACTCATGCCTAATTATCCTCCTATCTCCCTTTCAGGCGTAAATTATACCTTTTATGTAAGATCTGATACCATGGCAAGGGGTTTTTGGGAAAGCCTATATGGCAGGGACAAGATTAAAAATTGCAGACATCCGAGAATCTCAAGAGCCGTTTTGGAGATCATCAGGAGAAGACAGCAGTAAGATCTCATACCCCATGCGGGACAGGAATCTCTCGATCTCCTCAGGGATCTGTTGTGGAGTAACCAGGACGCCCTTCCCTTGGGGCTTGGCAAAAACGAGCCCTGGCAAGGTCAAGCTGATATTTCTCGGACTATCTCCGGATCTTGTCATAAAGGAATGGGGAGAGGAATCAAACTGAACATCCAGGAATTTAAGGGTCTTAGTGACCATGTCCAGCGGATCCCTTTCGCCTGCCAGCGACAGCACGAGAAACCCATGTTCCTTTAAAAAAGATATTATTTCAGGGGCAAGACTGGTTATATCAATTATGGCATCACGTCCTTTTATATTCAGAAAAAAATCCGCATTAATAATCCATTTAAAATCGGTTATTCGGCTTTGATAGACAGGTATTTCCACCTGAGTTGAAAAGGGGCGGCCGGAGAGGTCTAATATAGTCTCTATTAGAGACCTCGAATCTCCACCCCATCTCAAGGTCTTTACCTGTGAGTTGCCTGGCCCATTAAAGGCCCCATGATTACCAGGGGGGTAATCAATAACATTGACACCCATGCCCTCTAAGTAGTCCTTGATCTCCTGGGGCGTCTTCGGTGTATTGGCCTCTTTAATATTGATTACGACAATATCCCTCCTGTTATCCGAACGGGTGTCTGACAACTCCACGATCCTGTCGGCCGTTATCCTGAAGGTAATCGGGCCCTGCAATTCTAAGGGTTCACCCCGTTTGAAAATCCTGGGATAGCCGCACATATTCAGGGTTTTGTCCAGGGAAGATCTTAGACTTTCACCCTTTTCAAAGTGGACGACACGATAATTCACCCAGCTTGACATGATCAACCGTGCCATATTATCCGGGAGTTTATTGTCCAGATCCACGATAATCTTTTTTCCATTTTGGAGATTGATGAGGGGAAAAGACTTTGCCATGAGATCTATCTGCCCCCCTGATTTGAGGGGGATAAAATGTTCCCCTGACTGGATCCACTCCTCTCCCATCTCGGAAAAAATCTCACTTAGGCCATTGGCCACAGGGCTTACTTCTTCTTTTACCTCCTCCCGCTCACCCTCACCCTTGTCCTCGAGGCCTTTCGAGGTCGGCATCTCAATAGCCCCTCTGACTATCTCAGGAGAGTAAATGGGGAGCTTAACGACCTGGCCAGGATAGATAGTATCGGGGTCTTTGATAGAGGGGTTCATTCTTCTGAAAATCGGTAGGTACTTGTTGTTTAACTCCCCCGCAGGAACATTATAACGGCCTTTAATAATCCTTATTAGACTATCACCACGTCTGACAGTGTACCTTTCAAAATTGATCTCGCTTGAGGGAGTGATGGTCTTGACTTTTTCAGAAAAGGGGCCTTTATTGTCACGCTGGCCTTTGATTGGCACAATCTTAAGGGGTATAAGGACCTTCTGGCCCGGATGGACCAGATCGAGGTTTCTGAGGGATTTGTTCAGTTTTTTGAGAACAGAAAGCAGTTCGGACGTATCATTTCGTCTCAACAGGCCTTTTTTTCTAAAGATTTTCCAAAGGTAGTCCCTTTTCTGGATAGTATATTCCTGTGCCATGACCTTCTTCTCATCAACTTCATATATATCTTCTTTTTTTACATGTGCTGTCTTGACCAAGGATATAGTATAGTCTTTCTCTTGTTCCCGGGGCAGCGATGGAGTCGAGACAAAGAGGGGCGTCAGGAATATGCCTAACCCCAAAAAGATATACTTAATACTGCGTATCATCATTGATGAAATCGCCTCCGAGATATTGGCCACTGGAAACCGATGGCTATATTGATAATAAAGACATGAACTGCGCATTGTCAATACGATTCCAATTTGTTGGTATTTTGCCCATATATTGGTATTTTTTTTCTTACAATATACATTATATGGTATTTTTACTTTACAAAGCCAAAATAATCTGTTAAGCACTATGTTGGCAAATGATCTCGATACTGCGCTTCGGGGATATATACGAAAGAAACTTCAAAAAATATAATACCTTAGGTGTTTGAAAATGCCAACCGAATGGCGAGCGTCTTATTTTGCCAAGGCTGGCAGTACGGCCCTTTTCTATTCACACTTTGGTGACTAACACCCATTCATTTGGAAGTTACGGTAAGAGCTATTTTTTCGTGAACAGACAAAGGGTTTAGGACAACGGAGGGCAACCATGAAAATCAAAAATTTATCCGTCCTGGGGTTCAAGTCTTTTATGGATAGACTTGAAATCACATTCCCCGCCGGAATCAGTGGGGTTGTCGGGCCTAATGGCTGTGGAAAGAGTAATGTCGTTGACGCTATCAGATGGTGTATGGGCGAGCAGAGCCCCAAACAGTTGCGGGGACAAAAGATGGAAGATGTTATTTTCAACGGTGCTGGGGATCATAAACCATTTGGAATGGCAGAGGTCTCCATCGTCTTTGAAAATGGCGACGGCATGTTTCCCCCCGCATTTGCGCAGAATTCCGAAATCTCAGTAACCAGGCGCCTATACCGGTCAGGTGAAAGTGAATACCTCATCAACAATGTCCCCTGCAGGCTCAAGGATGTTCAGGAAATTTTTATGGACACCGGGTTGGGTAGTAAGGCCTATTCCATTATAGGCCAGGGCAGGATCGGGACAATACTGGATCAGAGGCCTGAAGAGACGAGGATCATGTTGGAAGAGGCCGCTGGGATCACAAAGTACAGGAAAAAGGTGGAGGCATCGCAGAAAAAGATAGAACTTACAGAGGCCAATCTCCAACGTGTGGAAGACATCATGATAGAAGTCCAGAGACAGATGAGGGCACTTAAGAGACAGGCCTACAAGGCAAGGCGCTACAAGACGATTTGTGATGAGATACAAGAGCTGGAAATCATTCTGCATGCCAATGCCTATCACCAATTAAAAGAAGAGTTTGGAACCAAACTGAAATCGACTGAAGACCTTCTACAGCGAGAGATAGCCAAGTCCACTGAACTCTCCCAGGTTAACGCTCGAATAGAGGCCATGAACCTGGACCTGGAAGAAAAAGATAGCGGCCTTTCCGAGCAGAGGAAATGCTATCTCCACCTGAAAGAAAAGGTCCACAAAAGGGAGTCCGGCCTTGAATCACTGACAGGGGAAATAAGGATGCACAAGGAGCTGGAAGATCGGCTCAGTGCTGAAAAGGATGAGATAAAGGTGAGGCTCGCCGGGCTTGAGGATGAAAAGACAAAACTTGAAAAAGAAAGGGAAAGGATGAAGGAAAGCTCCCTGGCCTTAGAGGAGGAGGTATCCCTAAAAGAGAAAAGGGTGAATGCCAGGCGAGATCTATTAAAGGAGATAAAGGAAGACTATGAAAAGGCAAGAGCAGAATTGAATGCTGGTGTGAATAAAGAGGTTGGGTTGAATCATGAGTCTGGGTATCTGAGTAAAATGATCGATCAGATCACAGACTACCGGTCAAGGTTGAAAAAGGAGATTGGTGACATTGAAACAAAGATGGGAGACGTGATCAAGGCCTCGCAGAGAAAGAGTCTGGCCAGAGAGGCTACTGCAGAAAAATTAAAGGAAATTGAAGGGTCGATTGAGCATCATAATATGAAGTGCGAAGAGCTGGAACAAGAAAGAAAACACATTGATATGGAACTCCGTTCGGCCGAGGCGGAGTTCAATGTCTGCGAGTCTCGATTAGCAAGCCTACAGGCGTTATTGGATAATTTTGAAGGCTACAAGATGGGTGTTAGGACCATAATGAAGGCCAGGGACCTAATGGCCCAGAGGCAGGGGCATATATTAGGGCTTGTTGCAGATGTCATTCAGGTCGATCCAAGGTATGAACAGGCCGTGGAGGCTGTTTTGTCAGACAAGTTACAGTATATAATTGTTCAGTCCCAGGAAGACGGCAGGCAGGCAATTGATTACTTGAAAGAGAGATCAAGAGGAAGGAGCAGTTTTGTCCCGCTAAAGGACCTAAACGGAAACGGGAGGGACCAGGCAAATGATTCACAATTTCCCCATTTGCTCGACTTTGTATCCTCGGCCCAAGAATATGTGCCCTTACTAAACGCCCTTTTAGGACACACCTTGCTGGTGCAAAACCTTGAAGAGGCCATATCGGCATGGAAAAATAATGGGAAAGGCATGCGTTTTGTCACCCCTGAAGGAGATATGGTTGATGAGAGAGGAATAATCAGTGGGGGGAGGCCTGCAAAAAGTTCGAGAGGTCTCCTTTCAAGGAAGCGCGAGATGGAAGAACTGAAAGAGGCCGTTTTTAAGTATCGTAAAGAGGCCGATAATTTGAAACTCAAACTGGAAAGAATTGTCACTGAGATCCAGGAGAAGAGGCAAACACTCGAGGCCCTGATGGACGAAAAATGGACCTGTAAGGGAGAAATAAACGAATTTGACAAAATGCTATTTCACGTCGGCCAGGAACTGGATCAACTGGATCAACTCTCTAAAAAGCTATCAAGAGATCTGGATAAAAAAGACCTTGAGGAAAACAGGCATAAGGAGGAACTCCTGAAGGTCAAAGAAAAACTCGGCCTGTGTATGGAAAAGCGCCAAGAGGAAGAAGAATATTTCAGAAAAAA
This sequence comes from uncultured Desulfobacteraceae bacterium, assembly GCA_964473615.1. Taxonomy (GTDB): domain Bacteria; phylum Desulfobacterota; class DSM-4660; order Desulfatiglandales; family Desulfatiglandaceae; genus CAYYPQ01. The sequence continues at coordinate 9,557 of CAYYPQ010000057.1, read as the reverse complement.
GGAAATCGAGCTTAAGGAGTGTGAAGAAGAATTGGACGAATTTCGCGATGAAGTGGCCAAGCTAAAGGCAGATTATCGTATTTTTGAAGAAGAACAACGTGGCCTATCTCGGGAGATTGAGAGATTGGATGATTACGCACAAGAGTCCTTGAAGAGGCTGCAAAAAATCGAAGAAGATATCTCCCTGGGCCACGAAAGGTGTAATGAGTACAACTCGAGAAAAGAGGCCCTCAGGGAGGAGCTTGAGGTGCTGTATGAGAAGTTAAGGGAGGCCGAGGAGCAGGTCAGCCAGGCAGATCGCGAGCGGCAGTTGTTCCACAGCAGGATAAGACAGGAAGAACACAACGCAGAACAGATGCGTGGAGAGATAGAAGGGCTCAAAGAAAAAATCAGCAGGGCCAAGATGGAGCACTCAGAAATCCGTTTTAAAATGAACAACCAGATTGAAGTGATTAAGGAAAAATTTAATCTAGACCTTCTCGATATCTATAAAGAATATTTGCGTGAGGATTACTCGGCCACAGAAGTGGAAAAAAGGCTCGAGCACCAGAAAGAACTCAGGCAAAGACTGGGAGAAGTGAACCTGACGGCCATCAAAGAGCATGAGGCATTGAAAGAACGCCATGAATTTATTAAGAACCAGAGAGAAGACCTTATCAAATCCATTGAATCTCTTCGAATTGCGATAAGAAAGATCAACCAGACCTCTCTTGAAAAGTTCAAAAAGGCCTTTCAGGACGTAGACAGAAAACTAAAAGAAATTTTCCCCATCCTCTTTAAGGGGGGGACTGCAGGCCTGAAGTTGACAGATGAGGCAAGGCCTTTACAGAGTGGCGTTTTGGTGGAGGTTCAGCCCCCGGGCAAAAAGTTGAGCCACATGGGACTCCTATCGGGCGGTGAAAAGGCCCTGGTGGCCATGGCCCTGCTGTTCGCTATATATATGATCAAACCAAGCCCATTCTGTCTTTTAGACGAAGTAGATTCCCCACTCGATGAGGCAAATATCGACCGATTCAACAATCTCTTGAAGGAGATAAAGAAATATTCTCAGATCATTATGGTAACACATAGCCGGAGGACCATGGAAATCACGGATCGTCTCTATGGCATTACCATGGAAAACGCCGGGGTATCAAAGGTCGTTTCAGTGGACATTTCAGGAATGAAAGATGAGGTCCCGGAAAACCAACCGAAGGAGAGGAACCTGGAGAGGGCGGCATAGCGGGATCTTAGAATGAAGGCAGGGACAAAAAATCTATGGCCAAGTTTTTCGGCAAAAGAGACCAGCAGGAAGATAACAGACAACCTTCTCAGGAAAAAGGCGTTTTCCAAAGGCTTAGGCAGGGACTCTCCAAGACGAGATCCACTTTCACAGGAAGGCTGGATCGTCTGTTCCTGGGGAAAAAAGAGATAACTGATGACCTGCTTGAAGAACTGGAAGAGATCCTGTTTACATCTGATATTGGGGTGGCAACGACCCAGGAGTTGATCACGTCGGTTCAGGAAAAGGTGGCCAGAAAGGAGTTAAAAGATCCGGAGAAATTGAGGGATACCTTGAGGGCCCAGATCCTTTCCTTCCTGGAAGGCCCAGAAGAGGCACATCCCGTGCCAGGGCATGAGGAGCCCCAGGTCATCTCGGTTATAGGTGTAAACGGCGTTGGAAAGACCACCACAATAGGTAAGATAGCCCATCGCTACAAATCAGAGGGGAAGGAGGTAATACTGGTAGCAGCGGACACCTTCAGGGCTGCGGCCGTAGAGCAATTGGTTATATGGGGCGAAAGGGTAGGGACAACAGTCATTAAACAGGATACCGGGGCCGACCCATCCGCGGTAGTATTTGACGCCCTGACCGCCGCCGTTACAAGAAAAGTTGATGTGGTCCTTATTGACACGGCTGGACGCCTTCATACCAAGATAAATCTTATGGAAGAACTTCAGAAGATCCATCGTGTCACCGGTCGCAAACTTCCTGGGGCGCCGCATGAGGTGTGGCTCGTCCTAGACGCTACGACGGGCCAGAACGCCATTTCCCAGGCTGAAATCTTCAATAAGAGCCTCGGGGTCACCGGGATCATTTTGACCAAGCTGGACGGCACCGCAAAAGGGGGTATAGTGGTGGGTATTTCGCATCAGCTCGGAATACCTATTAAATTTATCGGCATCGGAGAAAAGATTGACGATCTGCGGCCTTTTAATGCCACAGATTTTGTGGATGCAATCTTTGAATAAAAATGATGCGGGAACTGTGAATGCTTAATCTTAAAGTGCTCTCATCCATTCGTCTCGGAGGGCGACATCGCCCACTAGGGCACCATCTATCAAAGCAAGGGCCTCTTGCTTGCCTCTTGGCAACCTGGCTTTCACAGGCAAATAGTTGGATGCATGATTGGAGAAGAATAGACCACGGGTCAGATTAGTATTGGCAATCATCTCCCGAAGCTCCAATAGGAGTTCCCTTTCTGATGGGAGATCGAAGCTACCGTTTGAATAATCTTCGTAAAGTGGGGTGCCGGGTATCAGCATCACCGTGAGCGCCCCCACATAATTGGGGTCCATGGCACTTAGGAGTTCACCGGTCGCCCTCGCGTGTTGGAGAGACCTCTCCCTTCCCGCAATTCCGAGCAGGACCGTGACCGAGAGTTTGATGTCAGCCCCTTTGACCTTCCGCCCCATATCGACAAGGTTGCCCGCACTGGTCCCCTTGCGGACCTTTTTGAGGACGTCGTCATCCCCGCTTTCAACACCTAGGTAAAGAATGCCCAGCCCGTTTTTCCGCAGTTCTATCAGATTATCAAGGGATTTCATCTTGATGCTCTTGGCATTGGCATAGGCACCTACCCTCTTCACCCATGGGAGATTTTCCTTAATCCGATCAAGAATCCACATCAACCTTTTTTGAGGTATGATGAGGGCATCTCCATCCATGAGGAACAACCTGTCCTGCCGCTTCATATACCTCGAGGCAAACAGGATATCACTCAGAATTATATGATCCTCCTTTATCCTAAACCTCTTTCCCTTATAGGTGCCACAAAATGTACATTTGTTATGGGAACACCCGGTAGTCACCTGAAGCAGGATGCTAAAGGCCTCACTCGGTGGCCTGATGCAGATCCCTTCGTAGTGCATCCCTTCACCTTCTATGTTGCATTCCATATACTATCCCTCTACTCTAATAAAGTACTGGTTCACCTTCGGTGCTTCCATTAGCAATCTCGGCATCAGCTCAAAATTTAGGGGAAGCACAGTAATTTCAGCAAGTAGCCGCGGGGTAGAAGGGCTTTCCTCAGCCCCCATTATTGTGTCCTCACATTTTGCTGTTATATTGGATATTATAACTACCAGATATCGAAAGTCAATTGGGCACGGCAGAAGGAACCATGACGCGACCCTTAAAAAAAATACGAACGAGGCCTTCTTATATCTCCCTTTGGCCTGTGATTCCTTGGATACAACAAAAACGTCCTGTTGAATGGGACAATTTTTTTGGCCGTTCAGCAGAACTTGAGCTGGAAATCGGCTTCGGACTCGGGGATTTCTTGGTGCGCCAGGCCAGGGAACATCCAGACACAAATTTTGTGGGCATAGAACTGGGTTGGGTACCGGTCCGACGCGCGCTGCGAAAAAGCGCCCTCGCTAGCGTAAGAAATGTTAGAATTTTCACCCCGGTAACCATCGGGGGGATATTATTGTGGAATTTAAGGAGACCTTATATGACCCGATTCAACAAAAAGGAATGATCAGGGCCGTGGTTGAAGAAGACAACCTCACACAAGATTTCTGGATTGAGATATTGAAGCGTGAAAAGGGCTGGCATATACGACCTGCCAAGGGATGCGGTATGATCCCAACCTTGGGGGTTCAATGCGCACTAGACCTTGTGCATGACGCGGCAAAGGAGTAACCCTGCTATTTCCTGGCACCCAGATTCGCTGTTTCAAGGTATTGTGTCAGGACTTGATAATCCCCTTTCGAAATCTCGCTAAATTTAATGCCCATTCCAGGAGACTTTCCAGGCTCATTGTCTTCTTGCTTTCGTGCCCACATTACTTCACACTTTATTTGTAAAGCGTTCTCCACACCCGGGAGCTGCAACTTTAAGAGGAACTGATGACCCGGATTGAGGGGGTTATCGGTGCCTATAAAAAGGCCTCCAGTGCTCACATTGCCCGTGTACGCTCGTACAAAGGATTGGCGATCTTTAAACGCCAAGGATAAGACCTTAGGAACCCGTGGCTCTAAGCGGGTGGTAAAATCAGAGGCCCTTTCCAGCATCTTCTTGAAACGGGACGTGATTATTTCGAGAACGCTCCTGAACTGGGCGGATAGCTGGTTAAATTCCTTTTCGAAAAATTGCCTATCAATAATACCAAGGGTAGTCTCCCCAATGGCCTTGGCCGTAGCTGTCCGCTTCATCCCCCCAATGAAACCCAGTTCTCCGAATACCTCATCGATTTGTAATATCTCCAAGACATACTTCTTACCCTCAACCTTTCTCGAGATCTCCACTGTGCCCGAGAGGACCACATAGACCCAATCGCCCCAACTGCCTTCCTTGAAGATGATCTGACCGTCCTGATAGGTCTCTTCAGCCGCTATGTTGTATTTAGGTTTACTATCCATCTGACCCTCCATGCTATCCCATCCGCAAAAATGACGCCCTTTTCCCTGATCTTTGCTCCCTGTCAGACAACGACGGAGGCACTATATGCCCAGCTCCTATTTTTCTTTCCTGCCCTTATGGCCCGTACCGGCTCAAGGATACTTTTTATATAGGCCTAGGCCTTGTGGGAACAACCTAAACAAAGTCTAAACTAGTCGGTGAAAAAAGGCAAGTGATCAGACATAAACAGCGAAAAGGTTTTTATGGAGCTTCAAAAAGAGGGTTGACGCGGCCATATATCCCGAATATATTTCCTTACATCTGTGGCATTTAAAATAGGACCCGGAAAGGGGGTGCAGAATATCCATATTGGGCCAAGAAACTCATAAATTTTTTCAGGAGGTTATCCCATGAAAAGGTTATTTATTCTCTCTATTGTTCTCGTGTTTGCCTTAGGTGCACTGGGTCTGGCCTTTGGAGACGACGGCAAAATGCTCCAGGCAAATGAGAAAAAAGTCTGGAAAAAGGCCTGCTCAGCCGTCCCACCTGAACATCAGCTTAACTTGGAGCAGTTTAAGAAGCTTTATGATGACGTGATTGCAGGGAAGAAAAAGGCATATCTTGTTGATGTCCGCACACATCCGGAGTTTTATGCATTTCACATACCCTATACAGATCATATCCATGCAGGCCACATGTACACCTTCCCCAAAAAGATCAAAGATAAAGACGCCATGATTGTGGTATGGTGCCGAACTCATAAGAGGCAGTGTTACGTGGCCGAAAAGCTCATAGAGTATGGTTACACCAATGTCTGGGTATACACCGAAGGCATTGTGGGTTGGATCAAGGCGGGGTACCCTGTTTGCAACCAGTTCACCGGGATCTTCAAAATCACTCAGTATTACAAGGAGTTTAAAGAACAAGACAAGAATGGAAAACCCATGTATCGGATCAGGGAATTTCATCCTTATTGACCTTTCTTGCTGGCCCTCAAGCGGAAGGATCCATTTGGACACAGACACTTTGCGGAGAAAGCTACGGGAAGAGCAGGAATAATAGGAGTGGGACAAAGCGCATTTGTTCGAGGATATCCCGGCTCGATAAGAGAGTTGACCTTTGAAGGCTATAAGGAGGCCATGTTGGACGCCCAAATCCCCCCCAAAGACATTGATGCCTCCATTGTCTGCTCTGCACCGGAATATGACAAACAACGCTCGCCTGCGGGTGTGTTTGCTGAGTATCTCGGGCTCATCCCCCAGCCAACCTGCTACCTGGAAAGCCTGTGCTCATCAAGCAGCATGGGCCTGAGACTTGCGTATTCACTTATCAAGGCGGGTCTTCACGATGTTGTGGCCGTAATTGGTTTTCAAAAGATGTCTGAGATATCTTCCGAAGAATCGCAGGAGAGGATGGGCAGGGGGGCCGATATCCAGTGGGAAAGCCCTTTTGGCACCATGATGCCTGCCTATTACGCCATGTATGCCAGGGCACATATGGAAGAATATGGGACTACCCCTGATGACCTGGCACTCATAAGGGTAAAGGCGTCCACATACGGTCAGATCAATGAAAAGGCAGTGTTTCGCAAGCCTGTATCCCTTGAAATGTTCTCCGACCAAAATAGCCCTATGTCCGGTTCTGTTGCCAGCCCGCTTAGGATTGGGGACTGCTGCGCCAATGCCGATGGAAGCTCTTGCATTATTGTTGCAAGCGAAGAAAAGGCAAGGGCACTTTCCGACAAACCCGTATGGATCCTTGGGCTGGGTGCGGCCTCGGCCAGTGTAAACCTGGCGGGCAGGGATCTTTTCACCGGATTGAAAGTGGCGCAAGATGCCGCCCAGCATGCATATAAGATGGCGGGAGTCACCCCAAAAGATATCGATGTGGCCGAGGTCCACGACTGTTTTACCATTGCCGAGATGATGGCATACGAAGACCTGGGGTTTGCCCAGCCGGGACAAGGGACGGAACTTATAAAGGGCAAAAAGACTTACAGGGAAGGGAGCATTCCGGTTAACATAGATGGCGGTTTGCTATCAAAGGGACACCCTATCGGGGCCACTGGCGGGTCACAGATCAGGACCATTGTCCTTCAACTGAGGGGTGAAGCAGGCGCCATGCAGGTAAAGGACCCGGAAATAGGTCTGATCCATAATATTGGCGGTGTGGGGCTATACGGAAGCGTGACAATCCTTGGGAGGTAAAATCATGGGGAAAAAAAGGGAGGTCGATGACCGGTTCAGAAAATTTGGGACAGTGAGCTTTACCTCCGTCACCAAAATTAATGACTTCATTGACTACCTGGAAAAGGGCAAGGTCATGGGAAGCACGTGTAAAAATTGTGGCCTCGCCTTTTTTCCCCCAAGGGCCGATTGCTATCAGTGTCTACAGAGTGACATGGAATGGTTTGAGGTCTCAGGTAAAGGCAGGCTAATTACTTACAGCACGCTGAAATATGCCCCTGTTGGGTTTGGAGATGATCTCCCTTACTCCATCGCCATTTTGGATTACAACGCTTACAAGGTCTTCGGTAGGATTGACGGCCTTATACCCGAAGAAGAGATCAAGGTCGGTATGGAGATGGTTACTAGGGTCAACAGGCTCCCGAAAGGACATCTCAACTATATCTTTCAAAAGCCCTAAAAGAGGCCCGTCCAATCTTGAGGAAAGATGAATAACAAGGGCCTGAGACGCTTTTTTGTTGATGAGATAGAGACAACTGACGGGTCTAGTTCTATTACAGGGTCTGAGGCCAGGCACATTACAAGGGTCCTGAGAATGGGGCGAGGAGATCGGCTTGTCCTGATGGACAGCAAAGGTGCCCGCTTTCAGGCCTTGATAGAATCCGCGAGTCCCAAGGAAGTGCGCGTCGTCTTAGAAAAAAGGCTCCCACGGCCTCCTCCCTCATCTGTTGACATCACTCTTTGCCAGGCAGTCCTAAAATCCCGCTCCATGGATTACCTGATTCAGAAGACATCAGAACTGGGCGTTGATCTCATTCTTCCCTTCACTTCAAAGAGGACAGTGGTCAGGCTGGATGAAAAGGGCTCCACCAAAAAGGTGCAACGCTGGCGCGAGATAGCTCAGGCCGCTGCCAAGCAGTCTGACAGGGCCATACCGGCGAAAATCAGATCCATTACCCTTTTCGAGGAATTGATGGCAACATGCGAGGGAAAGGATGTCCTCCAGGTCATTTTGTGGGAAGAAGAAGGGGCAAGAGACCTAAAAGACATGTTTAAGGCCTCTTCTTCCATAAAAAAGTTTGTAGGTGTGGTGGGGCCTGAGGGCGGTTTTACCCAGCAAGAAATATCCTTGGCAAGGGATGCGGGCTTTATACCCGTATCCCTGGGAAACAAGATCTTGAGGGCCGAGACCGCCGCACTTACCTTGGTGGCCATCGCCCAGTACGAATGTGGCGGCCTGAGTTTGGGATGACACCTTAGCAGCTCCCCCTAGCGCTTAAAAAAACCTACTGTGGCGGTTCAAACTCCGCGGCCTCTCCAAGTTCCTCCTCAATCCTCAAGAGCTGATTGTACTTGCAAATCCTCTCGGATCGGCACACAGATCCAGTTTTTATCTGACCGGTTCCTGTCGCAACCGCCAGGTCCGCAATAAACGTGTCCTCTGTCTCGCCAGAGCGATGTGATATTACTGCCTTCCATCCCACCCTGTGTGCCATCTGGATAGCATCGAGTGTCTCTGTGAGTGTCCCTATCTGGTTTAGTTTGATAAGTACTGCGTTTGCTGATTTTTCTCTGATTCCCCTCGCAATGCGCTCCGTGTTAGTAACAAAGATATCGTCGCCCACAATCTGAATCTGATCCCCCAGCTTCGCGGTCATGTCCTTCCAGCCCTTCCAGTCATTTTCCGCAAGACCGTCTTCAATGGAGAATATAGGAAACCGCTTGATCCAGTCTGCATAAAAATCGATCATACTGGCTGCGCTATGTCTCGATTGATCCGACTTGAAAAACACGTACTTGCCGGTCTTATAAAAGGAAGAAGAGGCCGGATCAAGGGCCAACATCACGTCCTCGCCGGCTCTATATCCCGCCTTTTTGATGCCGGCCAGAATCATCTCAACCGCCTGCTCATTGGACTTGAGGTTCGGGGCAAAACCGCCTTCGTCTCCCACAGAAGTCGAAAATCCTTTTCCCTTTAATACACCTGCAAGGGCATGGAAGACCTCCGCTCCAATTCGCAGGGCCTCCTTAAAGGTCTTACCGCCGACCGGCATGATCATGAATTCCTGGAGGTCCACGTTATTGGGTGCATGCATGCCCCCATTCAGGATATTCATCATTGGCATAGGAATCTTGCAGGCATTGGTACCGCCAATGTAACGATAGAGTGGCATATAGAGGGAATCCGCAGCGGCCCGCGCAACCGCCAAGGACACGCCCAATATGGCATTAGCGCCCAGCTTACCTTTATTGCGTGTCCCATCCAGGCCTACCATGGTCTTATCCACCAAACGCTGATCAGTTGCATCTATACCAATAATAGCTGGCGCGATGACCTTTGTGACATTGCTGACGGCATTCTCCACACCCTTCCCAGAATAACGTTTTTTCCCACGGTCGCGTAATTCCACGGCCTCATACTTGCCAGTGGACGCCCCAGAGGGTATAGCGGCGCGGCCAAAACTGCCATCGCTAAGGCCTACTTCGACCTCTACCGTAGGGTTTCCCCTTGAATCCAATATCTCACGGGCACCAATAATCTCTATCTTTTCCATCCTTCCCTCCTTTCCGCTATAAGAAAGACTTGGGGCGCAATGCGTCTAAGAATTCGAGCAAACAATACATCCAAGATATATAAGATACACTTACCCTTGACAATATAAAAGAATTGGTTCATCCAGAAAATGGGTAGTTAGTAACATGGGAGATGATCTCAGCCGATTTAGAGGGTCAAGCAATCTTTTCTGAGTGACTGTACAAACTCA
>CAYYPQ010000056.1:0-20405 GCA_964473615.1 uncultured Desulfobacteraceae bacterium | reverse complement strand
GTCGGAGGTTCAAATCCTCTCGCCCCGACCAGAAATGTAGCTTACCTCCAGGACAAACCTAGCATCCTTCCCCGGGCCTCTTTATCAAACCAGCGGATTACAAAATAATCGGTTTGACATTGGTTAGCCAAAATCGTATGTTACTTGAGAAAATCCGGGATTCTGGTTTGTCAAAAAAGATGACTGCTGGAAAATAATAGAGGAGTAAAGAGTGACTATGAAACCCCACATATGGAAAGCCAGGTCATTGTTGGTAATACCTGTTCTCATGTCGTTCCTTTTTGTCATTGGATGCGCCAGTAAAGAGGAAAAAAAGACCCAACATCTGGAGAGGGCAAGACAGCATATTAAGAAAAGTGAATTGAAAGAGGCGGTGATAGAGTTAAGAAATGTGGTTCAACTCGATCAGAATGACGACAGTGCCTACTATGAACTGGGTGAGACCTATCTGAAATTAAAGGAGGGGAAAGAGGCATTCCAGGCATTTTCCCGTGCGGTTTCAATCAACCCGGATAACTTGAAGGCCCAGGTGAAGGTAGGTCAGATCCTTCTTTTGGCCAAAAAAACCGAGGATGCGAAAAAAAAGGCCAATTTAATCCTGAAAAAATCGCCAGAAAACATTGATGCCCTGGTCCTCTTATCCGGTATTCAGGTCCAAGAGAAGGATGCGAATTCTGCGATAAAGACCCTGCAAAAAGCCGTCTCCATAGATCCCAATCACTTCAGGACCTACCTTATGATGGCCCGTTTGTTCCATATAAAGGGGGAGCTTGACCAGGCAGAGAAGGCCTATCTGAAGGCCATGTCTCTGGATCCCAAGTCGCGTGTCCCTTACATAGAATTGACGACCATATACGGCACAAAAGGACAGTGGGATAAGGCCGAGTCGGAATTAAAAAAGATGATAGAGTCTTGTGGTTCCGGATACCAAAATCTTTACACACTCGCCAGTTTTTACGAGGGTCGGGGAAAACTGGATGAAGCGGAAGAGACCCTTCTTAGAGGGGTAGATGCATCCTCCCAAGAAGACATAATTCCCTTGATGAATCTTGGGGCGTTTTATTCCAGGAGAAAGGCCTATGACAAGGCCCTGAAGGCCTTTCAGCGTGCATCAGATATCAGAAAAGATAATCTGACTGTGCTTATGAGCATCGCTCAGCTTCAATACGATTTTAAGAAGATAAAAGAGGCCGAAACAGTTGTCGATAAGGTCCTTGAAAAAGACAAGGGATATACATGGGCAAACTTTTTAAAGGGGCGGATTCTCTTGGGCAGGAAGGACTTTGAAAATGCCCTGGAGCGATTTAGTCTGGTCGTGAGAGATAATCCCCAGAATGGTATCGCCCATTATTTTAAGGCCCTTGCCCTGATCGGTAAGGGCGAAAATAAGCTGGCCCAACAGGATCTACAGAAGGCCGTCCAATTTGACCCACGGTTGTTAGATGCAAGACTGATTTTGGCAGACTTTTATATAAAGGAAAGGAACAAAGATCTGGCACGTGAGCAGATAGAAGGTGTTTTAAGGGTGGCGCCAAAAAACATCAAGGCACTCATGCTCAAAGGTGGCCTGAACATACTAGAAAATGAAATGAAGGGGGCTGAGGCCACGTTTAAGAAGGTGATTAAACTGGACCCCAGTTATGCGCCTGGTTATGTACGTCTGGGTCTGCTTTATAATCTCACAAGACGTAAGACAGATGCCCTTGAGAGCTTCAAGAAGGCACTTCGACTGAATCCTCAACAGACCGATGCCCTGGCCTTGATGGTGGGCATTTATGTGTGGAACAAGGATTATGACAAGGCCGTTCAGGTCTGTGAAACAGAGAAGGCAAGGGCGAATGGGAATGGGAAGCGTTTGGCCGTGATTGAATATCTGGAGGGAAATATTTCTCTTGCCGAGAAAGATTTTAAAAAGGCCCAAGAACACTTTGAGAAGGCTATCAAGATAGACCCTAACGCCCTGGCCTCTTATGTCGCCCTGGCCAGAATATATGTGCGAGAGAACAGGCTCTCTGAGGCCATCTCTCAATATGAGGCCATCCTGGACAAGAATCCAAATTTTTTGGCCGGGTATATGGCGCTGGGCACCATTTACACCCAACAGGGTGATGACAAAAAGGCGGAAGGCTATTACAGAAAGGCCCTTGAAATCAAGAGTGACTTCGCTCCAGCGGCCAACAACCTGGCCTGGAATGTGGCCATCCGGGGCGGCAATACTGATGAGGCCCTCGGATTAGCTCAAATTGCAAAAGAAAACATGCCCAAGAGCGCAGAGGTAATGGATACCTTGGGCTGGATCTATTATCTGAAAGGGAGTTATTTGAATGCAATTGCGGAGTTTCAGGGAAGTCTGGCGCGGGACCCGGATAATCCGGTGATCAATTATCATGCTGGCATGGCCTATTATAAGAGCAAGCAGCTCGATAAGGCAAAGGAATTCCTGGAAGAGGCCTTAAGGCTTGATCAAGAGTTTGAAGGGGCGAAAGAGGCACGCGGCGTCTTAAAAGAAATCAAGGCCTCCTCAACAGCTGCATCAAAATAAGAAGCTCCGGGTAACACTTTGGGTAACAGTTCACAGGGTTCAAGGCCCAGGGAACAGGAAAAGACGAGGGTCCTTATTAGGGCTTCCGGCATGCTGAAGCATGTTTTAAAATACCCACTGATCCCTGATCCCAGGCCCCCGTCAACTATTACAAGATATCAAGAGTGCAAAGCAGTCAACCCTCAACTGTGAACCTGACGACCTGAGTAGTTACTCTATATTTATCTTTCTTCATGTGGGTTCGTTTGTAGATGAAACGGTTTCCCTTCAAGATATTAATTGTCTGCATTTTTCTGCCACCTGTATGCTATATCTTGACGCTTCACATCCTGGAGGGATATTTCCAGAAGCGTGATGTCTCAAAACTTAACCATATCCTTGTCCAAAACTATGATGCACTCTATGAGGGGCGATATACCATACAGGAAGAGATTAACCATAATGTCAGCGAGTATTTGAGTCATAGCCTCAAGAACAAGCTGGGGGTCAGGACGTATGTTATCGTTAAGACGAGGGATAACCGCATTTTGTACCCCTCCCAATTCGGGAGAGATTTTAAAGATTCGACCGAGGAAGGTGATTTTTCCAAACCTGGAGCGAGCGCACTCAATTACATGGATGTGGCTGCTGAGAATTATAGGATCATGAACGAAGGTCTGAGGCTTGCAGTTGTTGTACAGATTAGACAGAATAGCTGGCTCTCCAACAGCATCCTGGTCCTCTATGTTTTTCTTGCATTGTTGGTCCTCCAGAGATTTATCAAAAAAGGTATTAGAGAGGCCGAAAAACAGGAGACCCAGCAGAAAAAACTTATCCAGCGCCTCTCCGAGCATTTGTCCCAGGCAGACACCAGGCTAAGAGAATTGGAGGCCGAGGAGGATAGTTATCAAACGAAGATAGAAGAGTTCCAAAAAGACAAGAAAGGGCTATCAGAGGATGTTGACGGACTGCTGGAGGAGATTGAGAGACTGGAGGCAGGGCTAAAAGATCAAGAAGATGTCAAAGGAGAGATGGAGGTTGAAGTCCTCCAATTAAGGGAAGAGCTGGACAGGCTAAAGGGGAGGTTGCATAAACCCAAGAAGAAAAAGAAAAAGAGCGATGCAACAAATAAGCGGTTTAAGGTTTTATATAAAAATTTGGCCTTTACCGAGAAGGCAATTGAGGGCTACATCTCGCTTACCGATGAATTTCAATTGAAGGCCGAAGAGATTATACATCAGCTTAATGAAGACGATTCTCTAGTCCCTGTCAAGAGGAAGGTCTTTGGCAAGGGAGGGAAAATGAATACCCTTGAGATAGACTTTTCCTATTCAGGAAGGATCTATTATCAAAAGCAGTCCCAACCAAGGCCGATGGTATTGGCCATTGGGACGAAAAATACTCAGGATCAGGACCTTGCCTTTATTGAAAACGCAAATTGGGCTAATGCGTGAGAAGCGTCTATGGACAGACATCACTGAAAATTTTTACTTGTGTTGTGTTATTACCGAAAGGAATGGGGCCTTATAATGGAAGAACGACAGAAAAAAACAATCCTTGTTATTGAAGATGACCTTGATGTCCTTTCCATGATAGTTAAGCATCTGGAGCACTTGGGTTATAATGTCATAACTGCCACTGACGGCATGGAAGGACTTAGACAATTACAAAACGAGGGATATGACATGGTGATTACTGATATTGTCATGCCGTATGTAAGTGGAGTGGGTGTAATTGAAGCGCTCAAGGAGAAAAGACCACAAATTCCAATTATTGCGATTACTGGCTTTGGCAGGGAGCCCGAGGCCGCTGCCATAGAGAAAAAGGCCGATCTGGTGCTGGCAAAGCCGGTGAAGATATCTGTTCTCAATGATTATATAAAGACGTTTATGGATTCTAGGGAGGGCACGTAATTTACATCCGAACTTTCCTTGGCAGGAGGGGCTGGGAGAATGAGTTATGACTAAGCTCTATATCACAAGCGGACCTGACAAAGGTAATTCTTTCGAATTTCAAGATGACATTGTGTATATTGGCAGGGCTATTGATAACAATATTCAGATAAAGGATAGCTCTGTTTCTCGCAGGCATCTCAAGATCCAAAAGAAAGGGCATAGATATTTTATTGAGGATTTAGAAAGCTCAAATGGCACATTCATCAATGGTGGGCAGATAGGCCCTGGTAATGTGTTTGAGGTAAAAGAAGGGGTTCCAATTACTATTGGCAGGATAGTCTTTTTTTTGGGCATGGTCCCACCGGATGCAAGAGTTGGCGTCAAAGATCTCACCGATGTTACAAAAGACCGCAGTGACACTGACATGCTTTCAGAGTTTGGCGACAGGCCTATGACGTCCAGCAAAAACTTGGAGTTAATTTACAAGGTCTCCAATGTCTTAATGCAGTCGTTGAACATTGATGAAATCTTGGAGAGGATACTGGATTACATCTTTGATCTTCTAAAGAGAATAGACAGAGGTGCGATCTTTTTGCTCGACAGTAAGACAGGTAAACTCGAACAGATTATAGCCAGATCAAAGCATGAAAACGGAAAGACGGCCTTGAATTACAGTCGGGCCGTTGTGAACAAGGTCATTAAAAATGGCGAAGCCCTGATGATGCCGGACATGGCAAAAGAAGATACGGATAATTTTTCAGATAGCATGCTTCAGATCAAGTCTGTAATGTGTGTCCCGTTGATTAGTAGGTCCCAAATCCGGGGTGCTATCTATGTGGACTCCATAATAAAGCCGTACGGGTTTCGAGAGGAGGACCTTTTTTTGTTGACTGCACTCAGCAGCCCCTCTGCTGTGGCCATAGAAAATGCATTGCTTTATTCGAACTTAGAGAGGTTGGTCGAGCATAGGACAAAGAGCCTGAGAAAGACTGAAGAAAAGCTCAGGGAAAGTGATACGCGCTTCAAGGCCATATTTAATAACATGAGTAGTGGCGTGATTGTTTACAGCGTTGTCAATGACGGGGAGGATTTTATAATTTTGGACCTGAACAGGGCCGCGCTAAAGATTCAAAAGGCCAAAAAGCAAGACGTACTAGGTAATAGGGTCCAGGACATATTCCCGGAGTTAAAAGAGACTGGTCTATTAGCGGCGTTCAAGAGAATAGTACGGACTGGCAGGCCTGAACGACTTTCAGTTACTCTGAAAGATGGCGGAAAAATAAGCTGCTGGAGAGAATACTATGTGTACCGGTTGTCCTCTGGAGAAATTGTAACGATCTATGATGATGTTACAGACAAGAAAAAGGCAGAGAAGGAACAGAAGGCGTTACAAAAGCAATTACTGGTGTCCCAGAAGATGGAATCCATTGGTGCCTTTGCAGGTGGAACGGCCCACAATTTCAGGAATATATTACAGGCGATATCAGGAAATATCGAATATATTGAAATGTTATATGGTGATCAGCCGGAAGTCCAAGATGTGGCAAAGAGTATTTATGACTCAGTAGAAAAGGGCGTGGATTTGATTAATAACTTGTTACACTTTTCCAGTAGAGGCGGGGAATATCAACTAGTCGAACTCGATCTGGCGGATGTGATCATTAAGACTTATGAAATCATTGATCGGGTTGTAAATAAAAACATAGAGATCAAGCTGGATTTGGAAAAAGATCTGTTCGTTAGGGGCAACCAATCACTTCTAAGTCAGGTGTTCATGAATCTGTTTACCAATGCAAGGGATGCCATGCCCAATGGAGGAAGTTTGATCATTGAGGCCAAGAAGATCGAAGATGAGGTCATTGCCACAATTTCAGATACGGGGCATGGCATGGATAAGGATACCCTGGAAAAGATATTTGATCCTTTTTTTACGCTCAAAGATGTGGGCATGGGCACGGGCCTGGGCCTTTCTACGACCCACGGCATTGTTGAACAGCACAAAGGGTCTATCTCTGTATCGTCAACTCCGGGCCGGGGCACCACCTTCAAGATCCACTTACCATTCGTGAAAACAAGGGATTTGAAAAAACCAAATCCTGAAAAGGAGATTATTCTTGGAAAGGGAGAAAAAGTTCTCATTATCGATGATGAGCACCCCACATTGGAGGCCCTGGCCAATCTGACAAGAAGTCTGGGCTATGATGTCATCCCTGTTGATCGGCCTGTTGAGGCATTGAAGAATTACAGTAAATGGAATCCCGCGATCGTGCTTATGGACAGAAGTATGCCAGAGCTAGATGGGGTTACCTCTATAAGAAGGATCATGAAAATTGATCCAAAGGCCAGGATAGTGGTTGTTTCCGGCTACGAAGAATCAGGGCCCGACGGGATTGATGAAGATGTTAAGGGCCTGATAAAGGGCTATCTCACCAAACCATGTGGGAAGGAAGACTTGAGCCGGATGCTGTCCGGAGTTCTTGAGGAAAAGCCGGAATAGGTCGGTTGACAAAGGCCTGCCTGGCTCATCAGAGTTTAGAGTCAGCCGGAAAATCTCAAGTCTTTAGGAGCAATGATGAAAGAAGAGATAAATATTCTTATCATTGGGGTCAACACCTCGCTGGTGTCAGGACTGGAGGAGAGGCTGAACCATTTGGGGTTCAGATCTCGTTGCACACTCACTCCTGATCAGCCTATTGATGAACTGAAGAGTCTGGGTCCTGACATGGCCGTTCTGGGTCCGGCCTTGGACATTGGGGCTACTTTCAGGTGTATCAATAAATTAAAAATAATTGACCCTGCCATGCCCATCTTGACTTGCTTCGACAATGACATGAGGCCCGGAAAGGTTGCCAGGGAGCCTTTTGAAGGTGTTTATGACCTTAGCCATGATCCTGATATAGAGGAGATTTCAGAGGCCTTGCATGGGGCATTAACACTAAAGACAGGCTACGGAGTGCAATCCGATTTGCCGCTGATTGTCGGCCAGAGCGAAGATATCAGGACCATTAAACGTAAGATCCAAAAGGTGTGTGATAAGGATATTACGGTATTAGTTACTGGAGATACAGGGACCGGCAAGGAATTAATAGCCAGGTCGATACACTACCATTCCAAGCGAAATAAAGGGCCGCTTGTGAAGATAAACTGTGGCGCCCTCCCCGATGAATTGCTGGAGAGTGAAGTCTTCGGTTTTCAGAAGGGTGCGTTCACCGGCGCCCACAGAGACAAACCTGGGCGTCTTGAGATGGCGGATGGGGGGACGGTTTTTATCGATGAAATAGGAGATCTCTCACTCTCTTTACAGGTCAAGTTTCTTCAGGTCCTTGAAGATAAAGCGTTTTCGAGGCTCGGTGCGACCCAGGACAAAGTTGTAGATACCCGCGTGATTGCTGCTACAAACGTTGACCTATGGAAAGAGGTTCGGAAGGGCACTTTCAGAAAGGATATCTTTTATCGTTTGAATGTCGTGCACATTGAAGCCCCTCCCCTAAGGGGCAGAAAAGATGATATTCTCTTGCTGATCCATTATTTTCTAAATAAATACTGCTTTGAGTTCAAGAAAGGATATCCTGATATGTCTGATAAGATCGTTGATTTTTTCTTGTCCTATCACTGGCCGGGGAATGTGAGGGAACTCGAGAATGTGGTGCGGCGTGCAATAGCTCTCAAGAACTGGGGTTTTATTTTTGACGATCTAAATCAGGTGCCGACTGACCAGGATGTGGAACATGGGGCCGCATTAGGGACGCCATCAGTCTTTTCGGATTGGCATAATGACAAGGTAAAGAAGTTTTTTAAAGAAAGGGACTTTACCTTAAAAAAACTATGTAATGCATATGTGTCAGAAGCAGAACGTCATGCGATCTTGAAGGCCCTAAGGCAGACCCAATGGAACAGAAAAAAAGCGGCCCAACTGCTCAAGGTCAGTTACAAGACCCTTTTAAACCGCATCCTCGAATTTGATCTGAAGCCGTAAGAAGTTGACCCTGTGGGATGAGATTTTTTCCTTGCCCACTCTCACCTCAAAAAAAATTTCATTTTTTATCCTGCCTTAGATTTACTCAGTCAGTTTATCCTATCCTTTAAGATTCGGGTAAAAAACGACCACAGGTTTACTGTAGTTCAGATGAGAAATGAGAATGTGTTTTTATTCTTGAAAATTTACCCAACCTTTATTTTTTTTTGTCTTTATTCATTTTTTTTGTTGACTAGATTCCTATTGAGCTGTATAAGCTGAAACTTTCCCTCTTAGGGTTTTTGTTTGAGGTTATTACTCTGACAAAGTTAGAATTTGCTGTCACAGCATAAGGCTATCTCAGGTGTTTACAACGATTAGAACTTGGTTGTCTTGGGCCATGCTTACTCGTTCTTACAAAACTAGGGATAAAATACCATTACCACGCTGGGTGGTCAGCCGTCCTGTAAAATGAACATTCAGGGAACGTAATTATTCTATGGAATATCCATACTACAATAATTAAGTGAAATCTTTTTCCATCCATTGGCAACAAATTACACATCAAATATGGCAATATGTTACATAAGGCTATTGTTTACCGCAACGTGACCAATTTCATTAGAAAAACCATGGCGCTTAACAGGTTGATTTTACAGCAAATAAAAACCGTTTTCTCGTCTTTTTTGGTTGTCGCTAGTTGTGGCATACGAATTGCTTAATAATTTCTCGTCCCAGCAAGAAATAAGGCTGGCATGTATTGGAAATTTCAGAGGATTAATTGTTCGGGTGTTGAACGATCTAATGAAAAAATAGGAGGGAGAAATGAAGCAGTTGAAATTCATTTTATTAATAGTAAGTGTTTTTGTGTTGTTTTTTGTCGCCAATGCCGTTGCGGGCCCATTTGGTACAAATATTACTATTTGGGATAATAGAGGTGTAGGATCCATAGGGAACCCAATGGAGGACGGAGAGACTGAACCAGGGATGATTAATAACCAATCATGGGACATGGAAGGATTTTTTCTGAAAGGGACGACTCTGACCATGGTGGGTGGTTTTGACTTTGTGAACGGAAACGAAGGAATGTCTTCCGGCGACATTTTTGTCGATACCACCGGAGATGCAACATATGGGGATAGTGGCTCGAGCTTACGAAACGGCTATGACTATGTGATTGATTTGGATTTTTCCACTTTTAAGTATGCCGTTTATCATATCGATGATGGTGCATCACTCGCGGATGTTTTTGGTTACAATAGCTACCAATCGAGCCCATGTAAATATAATAGTGGAGGCGCGGAAATCCTTACAGACCAAAGCCTTGTTTATACGGATTTTGGAACACTAACTGATGCGGTAACGGGGTTTGCTGGTGTTAATCACAACGCTGTATCCGTTGACTTAGGTTTCCTTACACCTGGAACTGAATTTATCTCCCATTCCACCATGGAGTGCGGAAACGACAACCTTATGGGCAAAGCCACTATTCCCGTGCCCGAACCTGCAACTATGTTACTCGTGGGCTGGGGTTTGGTAGGAATGGCTGCCATTGGGCGGATTAGGTTCATTAGAAGGCCCAAAAGAAACGGGAAGATAATCAAGAACTGAGGCACTTAATTAATGGGCGCGGTCTTAAAACATTATATGAATCCTCTTCATGTCTATTGCAGGCTCAGAGATCTGGGCATTGGAAAGGGCCCGGCTGCGTTTCTTTGCCGAGTTTACGAGCGCCTGATATTCAAGAGATACTTTCTGATAAGAGGATGAACAAGAAAAGGGGAGGGGGTATTTACACACACAGGCTCAAGAGAGCGGAAAAAATGCCCCTCATTCATTAGGAAAACATGAATGATTCGAAATATTTTCAGAAGGGAAGGGTTTACAGATGTAGCCCTCTCAAAGATGACTTTTTTTCCTAACGACAATGGAGGTAGGCGTTCAGGAATTGATCGAAGGGAATTTTCTTATGCCGGTCACATTCCTGAAAGACGCTGCGGTCAAGACAGAAGGAGTGCAAAGGACCGAAGAAACGGCGATGATCGAAGACACACGTCTGAATTGAGGGGTGTGGAGGACCGCAGGTGCGGGAGAGAACGAAGGGTCTCTCTTGCGTGATTAGATAACTATTACCTAATTTGCAGATGCAGGGCTGGTGTTTGATTTCACCGGCCCTGTTTTTTTTGTAACTACTCCGCCTTCTAGCTTCAGTCTGACCCTGAACCTTGAACCCCGAACTTAAATTGTTACTTTTTTATTATTGACAAAGCGCCCAGTCTATGTAAAAATTTTCCACATTATGGAATATCCCTTGATTGGTGATCATCCCGCGATTCAGAAGATCCGGGAACTAATCTCTATGGTCTCGGATACCGCCTTCAATGTCCTGATAATGGGAGAGACTGGCACGGGCAAGGAGGTAGTTGCCCGGTTACTCCACCTGGCCTCCAACAGGAGCGGAAAGGTGTTCGTAAAGGTGAACTGTGCTGCGCTGCCACTGACTCTGCTTGAAAGCGAGCTTTTCGGTTATGAGAAGGGGGCCTTTACAGGCGCCTTCAAGTTCAAGCCGGGCAAATTTGAGTTGGCATCAGATGGAGTTATCTTTTTAGATGAAATCGGTGATATGCCGATGGTCTTGCAGGTCAAGCTTTTGCAGGTACTCCAGAGCGGGGAATTTACCCGGCTTGGGGGGACAAAAGATGTTAATGTGAATTCGTGGGTCATCGCGGCCACAAATCACGATCTTGAGGCGGACATGAAATCTGGCCTCTTCAGGGAGGATCTCTACTACCGCCTGAATATCATCAAGATTGAAACCCCTCCTCTGCGGGAAAGAAGGCAGGACGTCCCTATGTTGACCGAGCATTTTATTCAGAAATATCAGAATGATCTAAGGCAAGATGAACCCTTTAGATTGAACGGGGACATGGAGAAACTGTTTCAACTTTATCACTGGCCCGGGAATGTGAGAGAGCTCAGTAGCACAATTTTAAGCCTTATGGTAGGGGATGATCCCGAGCGAGTCAGATTTGAATTATTGAATAATATGGAGGCAGACGGTATATCTCCACCACCGGAGATCATTCCCGCGTCACTAAGGGAAGAGACGCCAGGGCCAAAAGGGGGGGGTGTCCTTGAGAACGAATTGAGGCCTCTTAAGGTTGTGAAGGCGGAGGCCAGCAGATATATCGAAAGAAAGGCCATAATGCATGCCCTTGAGATGACGGGCTGGAATAAGAGAGAGGCCGCAAAGGTGCTTAAGATTAGCTACAAGGCGCTCTTTTATAAGATGGCCAATGCGGGAATAAAGAGAAAGGTAACACTATAGCCTTTTGAAACAGACGTATTTCTAAGGTGGGGTGAGCGATGTTTTTCGAGAAAAATGTCCTTCACCCTGGCATTTTTCAAATATCTAGAGTTTTACAGGTAAAGGTATGACCCCATGAGAGATGGAAACAAGAGAAAATTCGTATTCTGGTCCGTGTTCTTGGGTTTCTTGTTGGCCGTGAGTCTTCAAAGCAGGACCTCCATGGCGGAATCTGATTCGCCACCTTATCAGATTGGGCCCAGCGATATCCTAAATATTTATGTGTGGAAGGAACCTGATTTGACGCAGGATGTGGTGGTTATGTCTGATGGGAGGATAAGTTTTCCTCTGATCGGGGAAATTATGGCCAAAGGTCAGACGGTGACAGGGCTTAAGGAGGTCATCACCAAAAGGCTAGAAAACTATCTGGCTGCCCCTGAGATAACGGTGATTCTTAAAGAGAGTAGGAGCAGGCGCATCTATACAATCGGGAAGCTAAAGCAGCCCGGACCCTTTCCACTACAGCCCGACATGACGGTCCTTCAAGCACTTTCTACGGCTGGCGGGTTTACAGAATGGGCAGACACCAAAAGTATCTTGATCATTCGGAGGGAGGGAGGAAAAGAGATTAAGCTGCGGTTTAATTATAATGGGTTCATTTCCGGAAATAGAGAGGCTCAGGATATTATTCTGAAACCAAATGATACGATCGTGGTACCATGAGCCAGGTTGGGTCACAAAATTTTCCTGAAAATATTGGTAATTTTCTAAAGATATTTACAAATAGTGCCGATAGGATGTATGCGTGAGGATGCCCCATCATTATGTATGCCCTCTCCGCCAGGCACTTTTTTCCACTTGGGTGGTGTGGCCCTTTGACAGAAGTGGTGAGGGTCAAAAAAGACCCAGCAAAATGAGAAAATACCTAATAGGGGGCGCTATTCCATTAAAGAAACACTGACATTTTGAGCTCGTTATCAAAGGGCTTTGGTTATGAAATTCTCTATTAGAAGGACGCTAGTTATCCTTTCGGTTGTTTTCCCATTTATTTTTCCCAAGCTCGCTTCAGCCCAATATCATTTTGAATCAACGCCTGGTCTCTCTGTGAGAGAGGTCTATGACGATAATATCTATCTGGACAGCACGGAAGAGAAATCGGACTACATTACCGGGGTCTCTCCCAGCCTCAGCCTCAGGTTTTTGTCACAAAAAAGCACGCTTGACTTTCGGTATGCACCCACATTCGTCTGGTACGGCAGGTATTCTGAGAATGACACGATAAGACACTCAGGGACACTAAAGTTCGCACGGGGGTTGACGCAACATCTCAGATTTGATCTCAGTGATACCTACCTCAAATCAGAAGAGCCTATTGAGGAAAGTGAAACTATTCAGGGCGTCAGGAGGACCAGGAATACCTATCAGAGAAATAGGGGTGAGGCCGGTTTTCAATATCTTCTTGGCCCAGAAAATGCAATTATATTTGGGTATAGACATTCTCTGTTAATGAATAAAGATCCGAGTGTAGATGACGGGACAATACAAAACCCTTTCGGTGGAATAACACACTGGTTCAGCATACGAAATGGCCTGGAGCTGGACTACGACTTTACCTCCGCGATCTTCACGCGTGACAATGGTTCCAGGCCTGAGGATGATTATGCCGGGCACGGTACGGGGTTGCGTTATATTCACCGGTTTTCACCCCACACCAGGGGCTTTATCAGCTACCATTTCACTGACCGCGACTTTGACGGCTCCACTGAAGATTACAGGATCCATGAAGGATCGATCGGACTTGACAAATTCTTTTCTTCCCATTCATCTGTTTCAGTGGAAGGAGGTTCTTTTACCCAGGATAAGAAGCGGTCGAGTAACCAGAGTGGATACAAGTACAATATATCCCTTGTTAGACGTTTTGCCCGCGGCTCTCTTGATCTAGGAGGGCAGGGTGGGTGGAATGAGTCCTATCTTGAGGCGGAAAACAGGGGCTTTAGCCGATACTGGAGCGCGAAGGCAAACTTCTTGTATCAGATACTGGCGTCCCTAAATAGCTATGGGGGCACGTCCTATAGACACGACAGAGACGATACAGGCCGTGTCTGGGAAACAGTGAATGAAAATTGCGGACTAAAATGGATATGTCTAAGCTGGCTCTCATTCTCCCTTGAGTATTCCTATTCTAAAAGGGATGATGACGTGGATACTGAAGATTATACCGTCAATCGCGTGATGTTGGTCTTGACAGCGAACAAGCTATATCGGTGGTAAACAGGGGGCTGATATTTTATTGTTAGTCGGGGAACTCCTACTACGCGGAAGTCAAAGAAATTAGGCTATGCCTTACCATAAATCAATGTCATTAAGTGAACTAAAGTTCGAAGTGATCTAAAGTGATCTAAAGTTGTGGCATAAAATTTCTTAACTTTAGGCACTTTAGATCACTTTTGTCACTCTGGAGATACGAGAGTAAACAAGCCCGTTCTGGGGGCAAGTCAAAGCCGGGTTATCTAGGACCGGATTCTTTACTGAAACGAGGCGCCTATGGATTCTCTTTATGTTAGACAATACCTTGATATGGCGGCCAGGCGAAAGTGGTGGGTTATTATCCCGTTCTTGCTGGTTGTCCTGGCGGGATTGACCTACGCCATGGTGACACCCGAGATCTACAGGGCGCAGACCCTGATCCTGGTGCAGCCCCAAAAGGTCCCGGAGGATTTTGTCCGGTCCATTGTCTCTACCACCGCTGAAGACAGGCTCAGGACTATCTCACAGCAGGTCACGAGCCGGACGAACCTGGAAAAGATAATTAAAGAATACAAGCCATTCGATTCACCCAATAATAACATGCTGCTCGACGACAAAGTTGCGTTATTAAGGACATTGATCAATATCAACGTAAGTGGTGGGCATAGCAGAAGGGGTGGCAGCGAGACAAATGCGTTCACCATAAGTTTTCGCGATAAAGACCCGAGAAAGGCCATGGAGGTGACAAATGCCCTGGCATCTAATTTTATAACACAGAATCTCAAGATCAGGGAGTCTCAGGCCATGGGGACCTCCTCCTTTTTGGCCGATGAACTCGATTCGGTCGAAAAGAAGTTGATGAAAAAGGAAGAGGTGCTTAAGGAATACCGCGAGCGCTATATGGGGGGGCTGCCTGAACAGCTCCAGACCAATCTCAGTATCCTGGAAAGGCTCCAGGGTCAATTAACGCAATTACAAAATAATCTAAGAGATGCAGAGAACCGGAAAATCCTTGTCCAAGGACAGATTGCAGAACAAGAAAATGGAGGAGGGGTGGGGATATTATCTCGTCAGTCTTCACGGGCACAAGGCCCGAGGGATCTTGTTTCACTCAAGGGTGAACTTGCTTCGCTTGAATCAAGGTATACACAAAATCATCCGGATGTAATTCGGCTGAAGAAGATGATAGCCGAGTTAGAAGGTAAAAAATCCGGCCAAAATGGGGAAGGGCCTCCTGTTTCCAGCGTGGATCAAACGCTGAGGCATCAACTTCAGGATATTGGGCTTGAGATAAATAACCTTAAGGGCGAAATTATAAAGGCGCATTCTCAAATAGAAGCTTATCAAGAAAAGGTAGAAGAGACACCAAAGAGGGAGCAGGAGTTGCTGTCCTTGAATCGTGACTATAAAAACCTCAAGGAGCTATATAACTCTCTCTTGAACAGGAAATTGGAGGCCCAGATCGCCGTGAGTATGGAGAGCAAGCAAAAGGGCGAGCAGTTTCTAGTGGTTGACCCCGCAAAGGTCCCCCAGCGCCCTGTGGAGCCTGATTTCCGTAAAATCTTTTTATTGACCCTGGTTTTAGGACTGGGTATAGGGTGCGGGCTGGCCTATTTGCTGGAGAGTATGGATACCTCATACAAGAGCCCTGATGAAGTGGAAAAGGAGCTACAGTTACCCATCCTGGTGAGCATGCCTTTTAGGTATACGCAAGGGGAATTAAGAAATATGAAGATAAAGGGGATCCTGGCCATGGCATCAGTGACGGTAGGATTTTTCGTTGCCGCCTTCGTGATTGTTCTTGCCACCAAGGGTATGGATTCTATGGCGAACTTTATAGAAAATATTTTCATAGGGGTATGAATTTATAGGCGCCACCCAAACCTTCTCCCGCTGTTGGGAGAGAAATGAAGCGGACTGACTCGGATGTATACAGATTTCTATAACCTGGACCAACAACCCTTTAATCTCACCCCATCACCGCGCTTCTTATATCTTGGCGAGGTGCATAAGGAGGCCCTCGCCCTCTTAACCTATGGTGTTTTGGAGAGAAAGGGGTTCATCCTTTTGACCGGTGAGGTGGGAACCGGCAAGACAACTATTATTCAGGCCCTTCTGAATAATCTGGATACCAGCATCCAGTATATCTATCTTTCAAATCCCCTGTTTTCCCCAAAAGATTTCATGAATTATCTGGCCTTTAAGGCGTTCAAGAAAAAGGCATACGTTAGGTCAAAGGCCGAATTCCTGCTGGAGTTTGAGTCCTTTTTAAAGGGACTCTTGAGGCATCAGGAGAATCTGATCTTGATTATTGACGAGGCCCAAAAGTTGTCCTTTGAGCTCTTAGAGGAGATTCGGCTCCTTTCCAATATGGAGACCGCTGAGAAGAAATTAATCAATATCTTCCTCGCTGGTCAACCCGAGCTGAATGAAAAACTAAATCAGCCTAGATGTAGGCCATTACTGCAGCGAATCAGTATCCGCTATTATATGAAACCTCTGGACCTGGAAGGTACCAGGGAATATATCGCAAGGCGGCTTAAAATAGCAGGGGCAAAGGACAGCGACAGGATTATTCCCAGGGGCGTGTCCAAGGCCATTTATCAGTACTCTCAAGGATATCCCAGGATGATTAACATATTGGCAGATAACGCCCTTTTACTGGGCTATTCACGGGGAAAGAGGACGATCACCCCTGTAATGATTAAGGAATGCTATCAGGACTTACAGCCCCAGGGTGGCCTATCAGGGAAGGCCCTTGCGGTCGAAGAGCCATCTGAAGAGAAGCATGTACCAAAGGTCTCACGTGCTGTATATTGGAAGTGGGTTGCTGTTTTGCTCGCCGTCCTTATTGCGGTCTTTATGAATACAAAAAAGGGCCACGATATTATAGCACGTATAGGTTTACTTATTCCCACAATCTCTGGGGAGGCCCCTGGGCAAGTGCCCCACCGGCAGACCATTTCCGACAAAAAGGTGCTGGGCGGTGAGGCGGCACAAAAAGAGGATAAGGAGGACCGAGGAGATCCTACCATCCAGGCAGGTCAGGAAGAACCAGAAGACCCAGAGAATACAAGAGGAGCTAAAGGGCCCGAAGAAAGGCCTGACGCCATTTATAACGCTGTAGAACCCGAGGAAAAATCCACCATGCCGGAGGAGGAAATGTCCGGCGACTCGGCGGATCTTGTGCCTCTTGAAGAGGGGTCCTCCTGGACGACTATCACAGTGAAAAAGGGGGATACTGTTTCGGCTCTGGCAACAAGGATTTATGGCTGGGTGGATCAGGGCATATTTGACCTGGTTAAGGAGAACAACCCAGAGATGAAGAATATCGACCAGATTCAGGTGGGGGATAGGCTGGTTTTCCCCCCCTTGTCTGATTCGGACAGGGAACCGACATATACAGTACGCGTGGCCTCTTTTGGGCCTTTTGAAAGTGCCAGGATTCTATTTCAGAGGCTAATGAAAGATGGATATGAGGTCTATATCCTGCCGGTGTATGATCCGGTGAAGGGGAAGATTTTCCGTGTGACTGTAGGAAATTTTAAAGATCCTTTGAAGGCCCAGGATTATGCCTCCAAGATTAAGGAGATGGGTATCTCAGACTACGCAAAGATGATTAAAGTGAAGATAGAGTGAAGGTTTTGGCTTCACACGCTACAAAGTAAAGAGTCCGGGTCCAGAGGGGGCTTGTTTGGTCGCGTATCTCCAGAGTGACTAAAGTGTTCTAAACTGTGAATTTGAGGTCTTGTTATGGGAAAGGTTTTCGATGCACTGGAAAGGCACAAGAAGGAAACGGCAATAAATGCTGAGAGGCTTCCCCTTAGAGGAGGCCTTTCCGATTCACGCATTGACCATGGATTGAGTATTAAGAGCGTTCTCAATCCCAAACTGGTCGCCCATTCAGCCCCCGATTCCCTGGACGCAGAAAACTTTAAGATTCTTAGGGCCCAGATCCTTTTTCCAAAAAATGGTACGAGACCCAGGTCTATTATGGTAACCAGCGCTTTTCCGGGTGAGGGAAAGACCTATGTGGCCTCAAACCTGGCCGTAAGCATTGCCACTGGCATCAACGAGCATGTCCTCTTGATTGACTGCGATTTTCGACGTCCTACCCTGCACAATATGTTGGGCTATTCAAATAAGGAGGGACTGAATGAATATTTGATGGGAAAGAGCAATCTGCCTGATTTGCTTATTCGGACAAGGGTCGAAAAACTCTCTCTGCTGACGGCAGGGAGCACATCTGCAAAGCCGGCAGAGATCCTGTCATCAAACATGATGAAGGATTTCTTGGTGGACGTGAGAGAGCGCTATCAAGACCGCTATATTATCCTTGATGCACCTCCCAGCCATGTCACTGCCGAGACCAGTGTCTTGGCCAATTATGTGGATGGTATTATTTTTGTGGTAATGGCCGGGAAATCACCCAGGGCGACGATACAGAAAAATATTGAAAATCTGGGTAGGAAAAGGATCGTCGGCATTGTCTTTAATGGCTATAACGAGAGCTCCAGATACTATCAGAAGTACTATAAGAAATATTATAAATAAGAGTAAAAATCTCAGCGGCCATGATGTCGCGAATGATAATTTTGATTTGCAACAAAATATGGAATGTAATATCAAGAGGTTATCCTTTTCCTGGACGTGTAACCGAAGGGGCGGAGCATGCGCAATATGACATCGAACGCGAAAGATTCTCCGACTCGGATTTGCCAGAGATGTGTTCTCCCTGAGACCTTTCCAGGAATTGTTCTTGATGAGCGTGGCTTATGCAGGTATTGCCAAAAAGAGGAATCAGGGCCCAGTGGTTCACCTGGAATAAAGGCGAAATACCGTACAAGATTCGAAAAGCTCATCGGCAGTGTCAAGGGTGCGGCCCCCCTATATGATGCAATTATCGCATACAGCGGCGGAAAAGATTCGAGCTACACACTGAAGCTCCTCACGGATCTCTATGGTCTTCGCCTGGTGGCCTTTACTCTGGATAACCATTTTGTTTCTCCTGCTGCATGGCAAAACATAAGAAAGGTCACAGATGCGTTACAGACTGATCACATCCGATTCAGCCCCCCCTGGCAAGTCATTAAGGTGCTTTTCTGCAAGACCGCAAGGTCGGATATTTTTCCGGCTCCCACCTTGCTTCGTGCAAGTGCCATCTGCACGGCCTGCATCGGTATTGTGAAAAGCCTTGTGTTAAAGACGGCGCTTGAAATGTCGATTCCGCTGGTTGCCTTTGGTTGGTCTCCCGGCCAGGCCCCTATCCAATCAGCTATTATGAAGACGAATGCGGCCTTAACACTCAAAAACCAGTCTGTTTTTAGAAAGGCCTTTTCATTCGATACCAGTCAGGAAATAGAGAGGTATCTCATTCCGGATACATACTATGAGAGATATAAAGACCGCTTCCCCCACAATATCCACCCCCTGGCATTCTTTGATTATGATGAAGATGAGATTAAGCGACAGTTGGATAATCTGGGCTGGCTGGCCCCTACGGATACAGACACCAATTCCACAAACTGCCTATTAAATGCCTTTGCGAACCACTGCCACTTAGAACGGCATGGATTTCACCCGTATGTATGGGAGATCGCCGGCATGGTGAGGCAGGGTGTGATGCGTCGCGATGAGGGAATACAGAAGATATACACCGAACAAGACCAAAAGATGGTAGAATATGCAAGAGAGAGATTGGGCCTATGAGTGAGCACAGAGAAAAAATTCGGGCATTCATATTGGAGAATTTTCTGTTTGGGGAAGGTGACGGCCTAAAGGATGATTCGTCCTTTCTGGAGGATGGTATCATAGATTCGACCGGGATTCTTGAACTGGTCAGTTTTTTGGAGGAAGAGTTTTCCATTACCGTGGAAGACGATGAATTGGAGCCCGAAAACCTGGATTCCATCGATAATGTAGCGAGATATCTTGAAAAAAAGATTTAGAATGGCCACAGACCCACACAGACCCACACGGACTTATTCGCTGCGGACACCGCAGGGAATAAACAGTTACCGCTTCACGGTAGAAGGCAAACAAAAGGAATTGAAATAATGGGGGGTCCTTGAGTGTCTGTGGCTGATGTACTTCTATGGATCTCAATGAAATAACATTCAGGATTAACGGCGCCATTTTCGAGGTCAATCGTGTCCTAGGTTCGGGATTTCTTGAAAAGGTATATGAAAATGCCTTGCTTCTTGAGCTATCGAAGCGAGGCCTCAAAGCGGAAAGGCAGGTCCCCATCAAGGTTAGTTATAAGGGTGAAGAAGTCGGCGAGTATTACGCAGATCTCGTTGTTGAGAATCAGATTATTTTGGAACTCAAAGCCATTGAAACCTTACAGAAGATCCATGAGGCACAACTTTTAAACTATCTTAAGGCAACTGGAAAGAAAATCGGCCTTCTTGTCAACTTTACACACCCGAAAGCCGTGATAAAACGTTTCATTCTTTAACTCACCCGGAGGGTTGACCCTTT
>CAYYPQ010000055.1:0-21597 GCA_964473615.1 uncultured Desulfobacteraceae bacterium | reverse complement strand
GAAGAGCGAAGCTCTACATTAATCCCGCCCGGGGCGGGACTCACTTCATGACCTTAATTCCTGATACGGCATAGCCTAATCTCTCTGAGTCCCACATGGCGGGAGTTTTCCAATTAACAATAAACTACGAGTCATGTGTTGCAGCTATCAAATCATATTCAAAGCCGATGTTCGAAAAGGGCATTACGAATAACTCGCTTTTTTAGAGTTTGCGATTTCTTTCCATCATCCCTATAAATCGGTCAAACAGATAGGCGGCGTCATGAGGACCTGGAGAGGCCTCAGGATGGTATTGGACCGAAAAAAGAGGGACCTTCTTATGAATAATTCCCTCCAGGGTGCTGTCATTTAGATTGATGTGGCTTAACTCTATATCAGGATCTCTCAAGGATTCTATATCCACACAAAAACCGTGATTCTGGGACGTTATTTCTACCTTTCCGGTTGAGAGGTCTTTGACCGGTTGATTTCCTCCACGGTGCCCAAACTTTAGCTTGAAGGTCTTACCTCCAAGGGCCAATCCAATCAACTGGTGACCAAGGCATATCCCAAAGATTGGCCTCCTGCCTATTTGATCTCTAATGGTCTCAACCGCATAGGTAATAGGGGCAGGATCCCCGGGACCATTACTAAGAAAAAGCCCATCAGGATCAAGGCTGTCTATTGAGGTGGAATCCACATACGCAGGCACTGTAAGGATCGTGCACCCCCTTTTTTCCAGGGATCGAAGTATATTTGATTTGATACCATAATCAATTGCCACCACACGAAATTTACCTGGCCTATCAGGCCATTGGAATTGATCCAGGCCCTCAACCAATTTCACTGCCTGGCCATTTTGCCATAATGAGGGTTGCTGACAAGTCACCTCCTTGACCAGATCCCTGCCAATCATGTCAGGCGCCTGTCTTGCCTTTTCCACCAGGGAGTCCTGATCAAGGTCTAGAGTTGATAGGGCAGCCTTCATAGCACCTGCCAGCCTGATATGTCTGGCAAGTGCCCGTGTGTCTAAACCCTCCATTCCTGGCACGCCGTAAGATTCAAGATACTCTGCCAGGCTCATCTGCGATCGCCAGTTGCTTGGGTATTCCTGGTATTCCTTTACAAGAAGGGCCCTTACCTGCACCCTCTGCGATTCTACATCCTGGTCATTAATGCCATAATTGCCAATCAAGGGATAGGTCATCGTGACCATTTGGCCGCAATAGGATGGATCGGTCAATATCTCCTGATACCCAGACATACTGGTATTAAAGACCACCTCACCCACTGCCTCACAAGGGCCGGTAAAGGAGCGGCCGGTGAATATAGTACCATCCTCTAAAGCTAATAGGGCCTTCATACACCCTCAAGAAAAATCTTTACTTAATCTTAAGACCACTTCTTTCGAACCTTCACTCCCCGGGCGTCAAGCCTCTCCTTGATCTCCTTGATAGTATAGGTGCCATAGTGGACCACCGACGCCACAAGCGCTGCATCGGCCTTGCCTTTTGTAAGAACATCATACATATGAACAATATTCCCTGCTCCCCCGGAGGCGATGACCGGGATGTTCACATTTTCGGATATGAGCGCGGTCAGCTCCAGCTCATAGCCCTGCTGAGTGCCATCCGCGTCAATGGAATTCAGACAGATCTCGCCCGCGCCAAGGCCTTCGGCCTTTTTGGCCCACCAAAGGGCGTCAATTCCAGTATAGGTCCTTCCCCCTTGGATAACCATCTCATAACCAGAGGGAGTCTTCCCAGACGGCTCCACCTTTTTCACATCCATACCGAGCACAATGCACTGGCTACCAAAGGCCCTGGCCCCTGAGGAAATGATCTCCGGGTCGTCAATCGCCGCGGTGTTCACGCTCACCTTCTCCGCTCCAGCCAAGAGCACGCTCCGCATATCTTCCACGGTCCTTATACCACCGCCCACGGAAAAAGGAATAAAAATTTCCTCGGCAACCCGGCGAACGACATCTATCATAATATCCCGCCGATCACTTGAGGCAGTAATATCATAAAAGACGATCTCGTCAGCGCCTTCTTCATAATAAAAACGGGCCATTTCGACGGGATCGCCGATATCCACGTTTCCCTTGAATTTTATACCCTTAGTGGTCTTGCCGTCCCGGACATCGAGACAGGGTATAATTCTCTTACTCAGCATAAAGGCCGTCCCAATTGCAGAAGTTTTCCAGGATCCTCAGTCCCGGCACACCACTTTTTTCGGGATGAAACTGCATTGCTATCAAACTCCCGGATGCAATAACAGACGCAAACACTATACCGTGGTCGGTCGTAGCGATGATGCAATCGTCCGAGGCCGGAGAAGGGTAATAGGAATGCACAAAGTAGAATTCATCGGCGGGCATGACGCCTTCTAATACGGGATGGTCCTTGATGACATGAATCCCGTTCCAACCCATATGCGGTACCTTGAGCCGCTCCTTTTCCTTAGAAAAAAGATTGTGGGGAAATCGCCTTACCTCACCGCCAACCAGACCCAGACACCGTGTATCATCTTCCTCGCTCTTATTAAGGATGATCTGCGCTCCCAGACAAATACCCAGGATGGGTTTCCCGATATTGAAGGCCCGGCCTAAGACATCATCCAGGCCCAGGCGCCGCAAATCCTCCATTGCCTTTCCAGCGGCCCCAACACCGGGGAAGATAATCCTGTCAGAATTCAGGACTTCTTCAAAATCGTGAGTTATGCGGCATGGGAAACCCAATTTATTAAGTGCCAGTTCAACACTCTTCAGGTTTCCTGCCTTATAATCAATAATAGCAATCATTGTTGTCTCATCTTAATGGATTACCTTTTGGCTAATAACGCCATAATTCAAGGCAAGGGTTGGAAAAACCCTTGCTACGTTTTTTTCTGGCAGGGTTTTAGCCCTTAGGATATGGTTTTTGATTGACAACAGGGGGGCATCGTTAATACCTTAGTTTTCAAGAGAGGCATCCATCGAGCCACGTTGTGCCATCAGAGATCAAATCATCAAGAATTCTAGCACGGGGGAAACCTGCTTTCAAGAGGTTTGGCGCTGTCACCTTTAGAAAGATTCGATACAAGGCGGTCTGCCTTGCGGAAACCCTCTGTTTTTAGTGATCTTTTGAGGCAAATCCATCTTTCAGACATTTTGGAGAGAAAATCGAGATGAAGAAGATTGAAGCAATCATTAAGCCTTTCAAGCTGGAAGAGGTTAAGGAGGCCGTGCTGAAACTTGGCGTCAGCGGCATGACTATTACTGAAGTCAAGGGTTTTGGCAGGCAGAAAGGGCACACGGAAATTTACAGGGGTGCGGAGTATGTTGTTGATTTCCTGCCCAAAATCAAAATAGAGGTAGCCGCAAGTGATGGCCTCGTTCCAAGGTTAATTGAAAGTATCAAAAAAAATGCCTATACAGGCGAAATTGGAGACGGAAAAATATTTGTTCTTCCCTTAGAAAAGGCCATCCGTATACGAACCGGGGAAGAGGACGAGGACGTGCTCTAAGACTTTGGACGGGTCGCAAGAACTCATTCACAGTTTTCTTCAATCCAAAAGAGACCTGATTCTGGAGTTCCTGAAACAGAAATCGGGTCTCCGCATATCCCACAAATACGCTGATCTTATGGATCAGTTTATTCGCTCCTTGTTTCTTTCAGCAGGATTCACAAAAAAAATCAAAGGCACCGGGGATAATGGCCTAGCAATTATGGCGTTAGGGAGCTATGGCAGGCGTGAATTCTGCTTTGAATCCGATGTCGATCTGATGGTAATCCACCAGGGCAGACTTCCTCCTGAGATGAATGAGATTATCACCGGCGCTATATATCCCCTTTGGGATGCCAAACTGGAGGTAGGGTATTCCGTATTTTCGGTTCAGGAATGTATCCGCTCGGCAATAAATGATTTCAGGGTCCTGACTTCTGTAATGGATGGTCGATTTCTTCTGGGCTCCCTGACCTTCTGTAACCTATTCGAGGAAGCATTCTGGTCAAGGATCTATCGAGAAAAAAAATCCCTACTTAAACAGTTTTTCCTTTACCAACAGAATAGGATAGAAAAGTATGGCAGCGAAGGATATTTTTTGGAGCCCGACATTAAAGAGGGAATTGGTGGGCTTCGGGACATACATTTTATGGCATGGGTGGCCAGGATATATTTCAAATGCAAACGCCTCGGACAACTCAGACGTTTCTCTGTGTTTTCACATTTTGGCTTTGAAAAGTTAAGCCAGTCCGCAAACTTCCTTTTGAAGGTAAGGAACCATTTGCATGTCCTTAGCCGCCGAAAAGAAGACCATCTCCTGCTTTCCTACAGAAAAGAATTATCCCACAACCTCCTGTACAGAGATGCCTCGCATATCACGGCCTCTGAAAAGTTTATGAGGCACCTTTACCTTCATCTTAACCGAATTCGATTTGCATATGAGGAATTCCTGGCAAAGGCGCTGGATATTATTGATCCTGTACCCTCGGAGACCTCTCCGAAACGGTTGCCCCCTGAATTTCGGGTGATGAAGGGAAACTTGGTTTTGAAGCAAGGAAGCATTTCAGAAAAAGAACCTATTGTGATACTCAGGGCGCTCAAGGAGGCCAGCCGACTGGGGCTTTTTCTAGGTTCAGAGTTTATCTGGGAAGCAAAAAAAATTGTCATTGCAAAGAGAAAAGGTCTTCTTGCTTCGTCGGCAGCACGAGATTTATTTCTGGAGATCATTCTACAATCAAGAAACCTTAAGGTCATTCGGCTAGCGCTTGAGATCGGTCTAGTCACCACCTTTATTCCTGAATTCAAAAAGATCAGGAATTTGCCAGAATCCGGTCTTTATCACGTGGAGACCGTGGATCTGCACTGTCTGAGGGCGATTGAGATAATCAGTGAGATCTCTAAAGGGACCTATGATGCAAGATGGCCTCTATTCAAAGAAATCTTCACAACACTGGAACATCCCGATTGGCTTTCCCTGGCAGCTTTTCTTCATGATATCGGAAAGGGCTACGGCGTAAATCATTCCGAGAAAGGTGCCAAACTTATCCCGAAAATACTGAAAAGGCTTGGTATAAAAGGAAAGGCATTTGAGGTTATCCCTTTTCTTGTCACACATCACCTGTTGCTTACGCGTGTTTCCCAGCGCAGAGACCTAACCGATGAAAAAACCGCTGTGCAAGTGGCACAAACCATCCGAGACAAAGATCTTCTACAGATGCTATTTCTGCTAACGGTAGCTGACAGTTTTTCAACCGGCCCCATAGCCCGTAGTGACTGGAAGATCTTGCTGATTGTGGAGCTATTCGTTAAGGTTAAGCGCATCTTGGAGAAAGGTGGGTTGGCATCGCCGCATGCTACTAAAAGAATCGAGGACAATAAGAGGCTTGTACTGGATGACCTGGCTCCTCACTTTCCGGAAAACAGTATCCTTGAGCTGGCAGATCAAGTATCATCCAGATACTTTTTAAACACTGCCATTGAAGATATAATATGCCATTTTCAGTTGGCACTGACCATGAGGGGGGAAAAGTTTTTATGGAAATTGAAAAAGCTGACAGATGCGCCAATTACCCGTATGCTCCTCTGTTCATTCGATATGCCGGGCCTATTCAGCAAAATGGCAGGGATTTTTGCCCTCAACAACATCGAGGTCCTCTCAGTCCGTATTTTTACCCTAAAGAACGGCATGGTATTTGACACCTATGAGGTAATCAATCCACAGGATCCATACCGTGAAGAAGAGAAGTGGGACAAAATCCATAAAGAATTTGGCTTGGCACTGGAAGATCGCCTGCCAATTGATGAGTTAATCACCAGAAAGGAAAGAATGCGTCTTGACTGGGACAGATATCAGGGCCAGCACGTCAAAAAGATTCAAATCACCAATGACGTCTCTGACTTTTTTACAGTCATAGAAGTCAGTTCAGCGGGAAAAGTGGGGCTACTTTATAAACTTGCCAAACAGATCTTGTCTTCTGATTTGGACGTCAGATTCGCCAGATTCAATAGGGACAAAGAAAAGATTACCGGTGATTTCTATGTCAGGGACCAGTTTGGCCAAAAAATCCACGACAAGCGTCAGATAGATAAAATAAAGCAGGGCATGCTGACTGTCCTTTGACAGCACATGCTTCAATCCCCCCACTCTTGGAGGCCATCCTTCTCAACATGTGCCTTTTCCTTTGGTCTCACCTTGCGGTAGACCTCAAGGGGTTTCCTTTGTTCTCTCTCAACCACTAAAAGGTCCTTTTCAATAGAAATTCCAAACAGGCGCTCATTTTCCTTGAGCATGGGCAGTATTAAATCCCAATCTTTCTCATCCATGGGCACGACTTCTCCGCCATTCAATTGCTGTTCATCCACTGATTCATGCGGATCTCTCACATATATTGCACCTCCCGAGGCGAGGGAGAAGAGATTTGATCCAGGATATGGATCGGCCTGGGGACAAACATTTCCGTAATCGTCAAACTCCACACCGTTTAGGACCACAAAGCCACCTCCATTTAAGGGGTCCCCGGCCATGAAGGACTCGGCCAGATAATCCAGGCATGTCCCGTTGATAACAACCCGGGGCTTGCCCACTGCATTGATAAGTGGACGACCCGCCGCATTCCCCATGACGAAGACCTCCCCACCTTTGGCCCCGTACATGAATGTCTGGCCGATGTCTCCATAAATCACCATTTTCCCTGATTTCATGATCTGTCCTAACTGGTCCTGGGCATTGCCGTGGACATAGATGGAAAGGCCGTCAATACCTGAACCCAGGTAGTCACCAGAGCTGCCATAGACATCAATCCGTACACCCCCTGTGTTAGGGCCCAGACCACATCCATGGAACCTCTGCCCTTTGAGCCCGAATACAATAAAACGCCGCCACCCCCTGTAAAAGGCTTCAGCAAGTAAACGGCTGTCACAGTGGTCTCCTTCAGGAGGGAACAGAGAAGCATCAATGATTAGCACCTTTTCGTTATAAGTAGGCCCCCTGAAAAATTGCCTGGTTTCCCAGTCCACCAGCCGGTAGGTCGACCTTTCTTCTTCCTTTTCAAGGGATGGAAAATGGTGGAAGACGGCTTCAAGGGCCTGGTTGATCACCTGAAGAACGGAGCGACGCTTTTTATCATAGGTGGGGTAGCGTCGATCAATCAATTGAGTCAGTGCGACCAAGGCTACTTCAAAATATGCGTCCCCTTTTAATGCCCACGTCTTTATCTGTTTCAGGCACTCCATGAAGTCCCCATAAGACCAGTCACGGATACCATTTCTCACATATTCATATAGAAGGTCTGAGCGCTGAAGATTAAAAAGGCCAGATAAGTCAAAGCGGTCTCTGTTTTCATCTTCTAAAAAATAGTTGATACGTCCCGGAAGGTATGCGATCTGGCCCTCAGGTGCCTTGATCTCTCGCCCAAACTTGTCAACGCAAGTCAACTCCAGCTCAAGGGTCTGACCTTCCTTTTTATCGAGGTTGAAGATGAACGCCCCTCCATCAGTATAGCTTCCTCCCCGCGCATTCCAGTACCGATCAGCCGCTGTCCCCACCCGGGGATCTTCCTCGGAAATGCTCTTCAGTGTAGCGTCAATGGCCTGCTTCTCAGAACAAATCAGGCCTAGCTGAACCTGACCATCGTGCAGCGCGAATACCTGGGGCCTTAGCATGGCCGTGTCCGTGATTCCCACGAGCTGAAATCGCTTATTTTCGGTGTCATTGCGCGCAATGATAAAAAACCATGGGCCGTCAGGGGATCCATGGATGTGGGTGGCCTGAATCGCCCTGTAAATCCTCTGCTTATCCGCAGGCAATTGATCAAAGTCCCTTTCCATGGTTGGTGCAAGGGCTTCGATCACATATTCAAGCGGGTACCTGTACACCCGACTGTAAAGGTCAAAAAGTAGAACAGACACCTCGGTATCTGTGAGGAAAAGTGGATAGATATTTCGTTGGCTAAGGTACTCAGCCACAGAATGATAGTTGGCAAAATCCCCGTTGTGGACGAGGGCCTCGTTTAGGCCAATGAAAGGATGGGCCCCAGCCGGGTGCCATACCCTCCCTTTGGTGGGATAGCGCTGGTGGGCAATCCAGATATGGGCCATAAAGTTATCAAGCTTATAGTATTGTACTACCTGCTCCGCATAGCCCACTATCTTAAGAATAAATAAATCTCGGCCATGGGATAACACAAAGGCCTGTTGCTTCCCGAAGGCATCATAATAGGTCTTGTTGATCTGAAAGCTGTTGTGGTAGACAAACTCATCCTCCGCCTGCCTCTCGCTAACCACTTCCATCCCGTTGTTGGCTATAAACGAACTGAGAACCTCATCCTTCACCCGCACGAAATAACGCCACACATCGGGAGGCCGCACCCACAGACCAGGGATGTCCCTATAATCATTTACATGGGGTATGCATTCAGAAAAATCTACCCTGAACCACGGCTTAATAAAGCGCTTTTCCAAGTCATCAATAAGGTCCTCATCAAGCACTGCTACCTGAAGGATATAATCTTCCTCTAGGATATCTTTGGAGACCCCCAACATCTCGTGATCGAAACCCATTGCGGCGATACCACCCCCACGGCCGTTACCTCTATTGTGCATCTGCCTTGAAGGCTCGAAGATATGCTTTCCCCTGACAGGGACACTGCATGCAAACCCGGTTACGCCACACCCACCTTCGGCCTCGGTTTCACGATAGGACCTGAGGGGAAGATCCCGCACCAGTGGTTCCCTAGATCGAATGATATTGTTGATTATTTGACTTCGTAACATGATAAAAAACCTATAAGCACCTGCATTGCATTACACTCTACTTCTCATATAATCAAGGTGGACCAGACAATCGGTCCTACCCACAAGCTCTTGTATGCTGGTCATTCCCAATTTTTTCAAGATCCGAATGAGCTCCTTGCGCCAGGCAAGGAAGAAATTTGTGATTCGCTGGGCACCCCAGTCGAGTTCAATCAAATCCATCAATTCCGGGTCTGTGGTGGCAATCCCCCTGGCACAACCTCTACCGCTTTCACAATTATGGCAGCGGAGACACCCCAGGGCCACCAGGTCGGCGGTTCCTGTACACACCCCATCTGCGCCCAGCGCGATAATTTTTGCCACGTCATGTGGTGTCCTGATCCCTCCGCTGGCAATCACTGTCATCTTATCTCTCACACCCTCTTCCTGTAAAAAACTATGTACTTTCGGTATGGCATATTCTATGGGCATGGCGATATTCTTTTTGGCAATATCGGGCGCAGCACCCGTGCCCCCGTAACTCCCGTCGAGGTGTATAATATGGGCCCCCGCATAATAACTTCCCACGGCAACCATATCCACGTCCGTGGGGGTCGAAACCTTGACAGATACCAGCGCCTTGGGGTTCACGGCCTTAATCCAGTCCACATGCTTCTTGTGATCCTCAACAGAGTAGACACTGTGAAAGGGAAAAGGCGAAAACAAGGGATAGCCAACGACAGCCTCACGCATACGGGCCACACCAGGAGTTACCTTATCCCCCAACAGATGTCCTCCCAGCCCCGGCTTTGCGCCCTGGGCATATTTGAACTCGACAATCTTGACCCTCTGGATCGTCTCCTCACTGACCCCAAATAGCCCGGTAGCCACCTGGGTAATCACATTGTCGTCGTATGGTTTGAGTTCATCGGGATATCCTCCCTCACCGGTACAACAAAAAGTGCCAAGGGCCTTCGCGGCCCTCATCCGGCTGAGCATGGTAGTAATACTCACCGATCCATAGGACATACCCCCGCCGTAAAAGGGGACCTGAATCCTTATCCTATGGGCGTTATCATTTCTTCTGTTCAGCTCAAGACCCACATCTAACTCATCATTCTCTGGATCTTCCGATCCGGACTTGCCACCTCTTATGATAATGCGTAGTTTGTCGAAGCCTCCACCTGACGCCCCGGTCTTATACTCAAGACCTGCAGGAGGGGTGTCGCCAAATTCTGCCATATACCACGAGCTGACAAGGAGGTCCGGGGTCCACCGAAAGTCACCCAGGGCATCAAAATCGGGATTTCTCTTGACTGAAAGGGCTTGAACCGGGCAGGCCTTATGGCACGGTTCAGGGCAATCGGGTCCTATACATAGGTAATGGTTTTCGACAAACACCTGTCCCTTTCTAATAACATGAACGCCGTAAGGGCAGATTTCAACACATTTTCCGCAGGCAATACAGTCGCTTGTCCGGTACAAACGGTATTTGCCAATCGGGTTCCTGAACCGCGATGGCGTCCTGACTACCTCCGGAAGTCTAAATGCCTTATGGCTACTCAATTTCACATCCCTCCTCCACCTCTCCCAGGGATCCAAATGTACTTCTATCTAAATCCTCAAAAAACATGGCTCGGCCTGCCTCTCCGCGAAGCCGCCTGGCATCTCTCATTCCCATTGCCCCCATCACCTCCAGGAGCTGGTTATGCCAAGCGCCAAGCAGATTCATGGTTCGCAAGGCCACCCATGAGGGAGTGGCGTTGTCTATCTCCACCG
Source organism: uncultured Desulfobacteraceae bacterium (assembly GCA_964473615.1). Classification (GTDB taxonomy): domain Bacteria; phylum Desulfobacterota; class DSM-4660; order Desulfatiglandales; family Desulfatiglandaceae; genus CAYYPQ01. The sequence goes on along the minus strand of CAYYPQ010000055.1, from coordinate 11,124 downwards.
GGCACGAAAGACCCTTCGTGCATCTCTTGCACATCCGACACTCCAGTGCAATAAGCACAGGAAAATCGATGAAAACCGCGTCTGCACCACAGATTAAGGCCTTGGCAACGTGTTCTGCCATGGAAATGCCGCCACTAGCGAGCAGGGTCACCTCGTCTCTGATATGTTCCTCAACGAGCTTCAGATGTACTGATCTGATTGCGTCTTTCAATGTCCTGGTTCGATCATCCACAAGCCGGGCATCCTGACTCCCTTCCACATGGATGATTACTCCAGTCTTGGCCAAAGAAAGGGCCTTTTCCTCCATGCCCTCAGCGGCAGGGACGGAAATTGATATCAGCAGGTCAGGACGAGCACCCTTCAAACTCTCGACCATTCTCTGCCAGTCTTCCATCCAGGGGATCTCTACAAGCCTGACACCATCGGGAATAGCGCTGGGATCAAAACCTTCAGCGGAAAACAGAGGAGTCAACCACGGTGAAAAATCATCTGGCAGTTCATGGAATCTTTCCTGGGGAAGGGCCAACAGGGTCCCCAGACGCCTGGCAGCCATGGACCAACCCTTAATCGTATCTGAGCTTACCGCACCAAAAGGGGGAACCTTCACCAAGATTGGAAGCGGAATATCCAAAATGGACGGGGAGCCTCCAACTAGGTCCCCATTTTCATTAAACATCAGATGGTCGTGGGTTTTCCCCAGATCTATTGCCGTGCTGATATATTCACGGCCGTGAATCCCGTCCCTTGTGGGCCTGACGATCTCTGACATGTCGGTCCACATGGAATCGAATCCAGGACCACTAAAAGGTCCAGGATAACCAGCCCCGGAAACAGGTATTTTGCCTGTTTCCGCCTGATACCACAGACGGGCAATGATCTCCGGGCTCCAATAGGCGTCTCCTAATGCCTTGAATTGTGGATTAAGAGACTTATGGATGAGTTCCTTAGGGCAACTTTGGACACATCGAAAGCAATTCATGCACTGGTTATCTATGGAATCAATCATTTGATGAGGCTTGAGCCCCCGGTGCTCGTATACCCCATAAACACACCTCGTCTTAACGCAAACTGCACATTTAAGGCAGCCTTCCTCCCAGGCTATAATTCCGGATCGAGTGATTGGTTCAAAACGGTGAGGCACAGGCCTCGTCTGTATCACGTATTTTGCCGGCATCCTTACACCCCTCATTAACTCACTACTATAGGCCTCGGAAGTAGCCCTGCCCTTTCCACTATTTCTCCCACAGCCTCTTCCCATTCGATGGCCATAACGTGAATGCCCTTGACCCCCGGCATCTCTTTGAGTCTTTGAATCGTTTCAACACAAATCCTGATGCCCTCCTCTCGTTGCTTCTCTTTGGCCACCCCCTCCATTCTGCCTATGATCTCATCAGGGATATCCATCCCCGAGACCCTATTCTTCATATATTTGGCCATACCGGAAGATTTCAACGGAGTAACCCCCCCCAGGATAAAGGCCTTTTCCGTAAGCCCCCTGTCTCTGGCCATCTCCAGCCAAGTCCCAAAACGTTGCAGGTTATAAATGCATTGGGTCTGAATGAAGTTGGCCCCTGCCCCAATCTTCTTTGCTAGACGCACGACCCTGAACGCCGGTGGGTCAGCAAAAGGATTGGCCGCAGCGCCGATAAACAAATCTGGTGGGCTATCAAGTGTCTCCCCCCCGAGGATAGTACCCTGGTCTCTCATACCCCTTACGACCTGGACCAACTGTATAGAGTCAAGGTCAAAAACACCTGCTGCCTGGGGCTGATTTCCGAAGCTCTGGTGATCGCCCGATAAACACAAGACATTCCTTATACCAAGGGCTGACGCGCCTAAGATATCAGACTGAAGGGCTATTCGGTTGCGATCTCTCACCACCACCTGTAAGACCGGATCCAGACCCGCCGTATTGATCAGGCTACACGCCGCAAGGCTAGACATACGGACGATAGCGGTCTGGTTGTCTGTTACATTAAGGGCATCTACTTTTCCACGCAGGGTTTCCGCCTTTTTGAGTACGGCCTCTGCGTCAGCTCCCTTAGGAGGCCCGCACTCAGCAGTAACCGCAAATTCCCCTTTCTCAAGCACCTTTTTTAGCTGGCTTATATCGCTCACTTTTGCTGGTCCTCCCTGACGATCTTTCTTGGTCCTCCGCCCTGCTTCTTAGACCAATCTTTTGGCGGGTAGATCTTTTCAAGCCTTTCTAAGGCCCCAATTTTTGATAAGCGGTCAATAATCAGTTGCCAGGCGCAGTCAATCTCGGGGTTGACCTCGCATTTACCGTCCATGGAGCCGCCGCACGGCCCATTTAGAAGCTGCTTAGAACATCGCGCCAAGGGGCATACCCCGCCAAAATAATATAGCATGCAATCGCCACAACCCAGGCAGTTTTCCACCCACAAGCCCTGGTCCTTTGTCTCACCGAGGAACTCTGTATTTAGTGCCGGAATTATCGGGACATCCTGAAACATATCGGCAACTGCCTGGACACCGGCCCCGCAGGCCAATGAAAGCACCGCATCGTATTGATCAATAACATCATCCAGCCGGATATAGAATTCCTTTACGCACTGACGGTCCAAGGTCATCTCAGTGAACCCTACCTCCTCTCCGTTCATCTTTGCGGCCATGCGAAGCGTGGATGCCAACATGGCTGTCTCCTTTTCTCCTCCTGCCGCACATTCGGCCACGCAGGAGGCACAGCCCAGGACCAAGATCTTTTTATAAGGGGCTATCATCTCCCTAATCTCGTCAATGGGCTTTTGAACTGCAGTAATCATGGCTTCATTCTCCTCTAAACCCTTGGGTCTATACCTTTTTGTGAACCGGGGATGGGCCTAGTCCCGAAGTCCTTTTAAGTATATCATCGACTAATTCTCCCAGCGCCTTGGGCGCATCTTTTGAACCTACAATAATCCCGACTCGATCGACCTCCAAGCCGATCGAAGAAATAATGGCCTGAGTCCTCTGCACGCGCTTTCTTGCCCTGTAATTCCCCTCAAAATAACGGCAGGCCCCTTCTGGGCAGGTTATGACATAGGCCATATCAGCGAATTCCTCAAGGGCCCGCAGGAGATGAAGGGGTTCTAACCTTCCACTGCAAGGGATAGGAAAAAGTCGTATGCGCTGACCATATTTCAACTCCAGGTTCTGTCTTTCCTGCTCGCTGCTAACTGGAACGTTTTGGCAATAAAAAAGCCCCAGGGTAGTCTCTCGTTTGTTGGTCATTGTGAAAGAAAATCCTTTACAAGGGTTCTGTAGAGGCCGCTGGCCCCCAAGTGATTGCCCGCAGAGGCATTCTTAAACACCGCCGGCATAATCACGAGAGAAATAAAAAAAGACGCCCACCCCTTTAAGATAGGGATATAAACGTCTTTGTCTTTCCCTGCACTTTATTCACGCTTTTGTGCTCCTTTGAACAAAAGCGCTTACAAGTTTTCCTGTGTTATCTAGGTATATTTCGGTCACTTGTCAAGGAAAAAGCGTGAGAAAGCAGAAAGAAAAAAGGCAGTTAATTGTAAATAATGGTTTTGCTAGCAGTTTAATTTTAACTAAAGGGCTTTTACCAATAATTCATTAGATCTCTCCCGACTGCTCTTGACACAAACCGGGATTTTTTTTACCCTGAAAGTTATTCAAAAGAACTCTATGAATATCAAGAAATATAACGACTAGGCAAAAAGCCAATGGCTGACCAGAAAACTAGGGTTTCTTCAGGTATAAGAGAACTTGACCAGATTCTGGGAGGAGGCATTTTTATTGGAGATAATGTCATCTGGTATGATGATGTGGGTAGTCTCGCTCCAGTTTTCTGCCTAAATTTTATTAAGGCATCTCAGGCACAGAAAAAATCACTTATTTACCTCAGCTTTGACCGTTCTATAAAAAGTCTATTAGAGCAGCTGGGGGCCTTGGCTGAAAACCCCCTATTAACCATTCTCGATTGTTTTGCTTACGGCAAGGGAGAAGGTGCTGAAATATTTCTCAAATTCTATGACGAAAACGTCTCGGGTAGATCATGCCAAATCATCAGGGTGGATGAACCCCACAACCCTGATCACGTAAAAGGCGCCTTTTACGGACTCCATAAGACCATGAAAGGAGATGTCCGATTTGTTTTTGATAGTCTCACCGGGATGCAGGAGCTATGGGGCGGGGAAGATCACATCATTAAATTTTATTCACACTCCTGCCCGCGGTTGTACGAACTGAATACCATCGCTTACTGGATCGTTGAAAAAGGGGCACATTCTCAACGTTTCAAGGCCCATATCAATAAGATTACTCAGGTCGCCATTGACCTATCATTGAAAAGGGGTAAGACTTCTTTGACAGTGGTGAAAGCTGACAAGCGGGATATACGCATTCTCAATGAGCCTTTTTATTACTGGAACAAGGGCGTTGATGTCAAATTTGATTCTGAAAAGCGAACCACAAGTCGAATCGATTTAGGTAGACACTTGAAGGAACTTCGTTCCAAAAGGGGCCTATCCCAGACGGAGCTGGCTAAACTTGTCGGGGTAACTCCTAGTACAATCTCCCAGGTAGAAAGCAATCAGATATATCCCTCTTTGCCAGCGCTTATCAAAATGGCGGAAATCCTTACGGTCGAGGTGAGTTCATTTTTTCAGGGGTCAGGTGATGACCCAAGCCGAGTTGTTTTCTCGGGCTCAGAGGCCGTGGATATCAAACTTCACGCTCTATCTGAAGGGAATGTCTTTACTAAGCTGCTAACCCCTATGGATCTCAAACCAAAGGCCGAGCCCTATCTTATTGAAATTCCGGCAAACAATATACTGGCATCCCATTTTTTTGTCCATAAAGGGGAAGAGATCGGATACGTGTTGTCAGGAAAATTGGAATTCAAACTAGAAAACGTTACATATACCGCGTATGCCGGAGATGTTATCTACCTGACTTCTGAAATTCCTTCCCAGTGGAATAACCCTGGGCCCGCATTGGCCAAGCTTCTTTGGATCAAGGTCAAGTAATTCCAAATGGATTGGAGACAGGGAGATAGGATGACAGTTACGTCAAGTTTAGACCCTAAAATGCATTAGCTTTCTGCATTCCACATATTCTGAAACAACGTTCAGCCTCACGTCTGGCCTGTGCTTCACTGAACCCCAATTCTATCTCTTTGAAGGTTCGCATGCGCTCTTTTAGATGAATGCAAGGCATTGGTTCCCTTTCCCTAAGATCAAAATCTTTGGGTACAAACTCAATGCCCTTCCAATTGCCCGTGTGTCTGTTATGGATGCCCTCACCTTTTAGATATTGATCTATAGCTATTGCCGCCTGCTTTCCAAAGGCAACCGCTTCCACGACAGTCCTTGGCCCTGAGACAACATCACCCCCTGCGAAAATCCCCGTGATATGAGTAAATGCGGTCAAAGAATCGGCCAGTATGAGGCCGCTTTTTGAAATACCTATTCCGCATCTATCAGGCAAATAACTCAAATCGGGCGCCTGGCCGATAGCTGACACGATCATATCCGTATTGATTTTGAATTCAGACCCTTTCACTGGATTTGGCCTGCGGCGCCCTGATTCATCGGGTTCTCCCAAATTCATGCGTATGCACTCCAGTCCGCACACCTTGCCATTTTTCGCCAAAATTCTTACTGGTGCGGTCAAGAACTGAATTTCAATTCCTTCCTCGATGGCATCGTCAATCTCCCAGGTGTTGGCTGGCATCTCATCACGGGTTCTTCTGTATAAAACACACACCCTCTTATACCCCAAGCGTTGCGCAACTCGCGCGCAATCTACAGCGGTGTTTCCGCCGCCTACAACGACCAGCCTGCCCTTGGAGACACGAAAATTTGCCAGGTTTATGTCTCTCAAAAAAGTGAGGCCGTCGATAATGCCAGTCAATTCACTTTCACCTGGGAGACCGAGCCTCAGGGCCCTATGACATCCTGTACCCAAAAAAATCGCTTCATAATCCTCTTGTAGCTCCGCGAAGCTGACGTCTTTTCCTACCTCAAAATTAAGCCTGATATCTATGCCTAAACATTTAATAAGGTCAATTTCTGCCTGGAGAATGTTTCGTGGCAAACGAAACTCTGGAATTCCTACAGCCATCATTCCACCAGGCACGGGAAGTTTTTCAAAAATCGTAACAGGATAACCTTCGATAGCCAGATAATTGCCTACAGTAAGCCCTGCAGGTCCCGCACCGATGACAGCGATTCTCTCCCTTTTGCTCCCCTTTTTTTTGGGAATATCGGGTGACCCCGAGCAAAGGCCAATATCCGCGGTGAACCGTTTCAGGGACTCAATTGCTATAGGCGCGTCCATTCTGCCCCTGTTACACCGTGCTTCACAAGGATGGGGGCATATGCGACCACAAACGCCTGGGAAAGGCATGTCTTCTTTGATCAGTTTCAAGCCCTCTTCATATCTTTCCTCCACGATAGCACCCACAAAGCCCTGGATACTGATGTGTGCCGGACAAGTCGCCTTGCACGGAGCAGTCCCCCACATTTCAATTCCCTTCACATCAGAATACCCCTGGCTGATGGCCATTTCTCGAAGCACATCCACAATAAGGCTGAACCGCATATCCTGAGGACATACAAATGCGCAAGTATCACAATGGGTACAGTGCCAAATGGTTGGGGAACTCAAGAGTTGGTCTTTGAGCCCTAATTTGATCATGTGAAGAATTTTTCTAGGATCAAAACCCGTCCCTAATTCACTCACTGGACATACACTGGCACATGTCCCGCAATCGAAGCACAGGTTAGCCAGCTCACCACCCGGCATAGCTGCCACCTCAGACTTAAATTGTGGCCGAAAATCACGCCTTGTTAAGGTCACGGGGTTCTCCTTTTTCGATCATGCCTGACTATTCAATGCGATAAAGTAAAGTCAATCACCGGCTGCACAAAGCGATTGGTCATGAGACGTGAACGAGATATATTTTTACTGTTTTCTTATCTCGCGCAGGATAAATTCATCCAGATCTTCGGACATCCTGGCTTCGATCGCTTGGAGGGAATAGTCACTTTCATTTCTCAGTTCCTGGGCGAGTCTTGCAAAGCGCATCCGGAGCTTAACACTTACTGCAGCAGCTCGAACAACGCCCAACCTTGACTTGAGCTCTTCCAAGGATATACCTTCAGCCTTTCCCAGTGGGCCCAATGTCTTAATCTTTTTTGTAAATTTGGTTATCAATTCCACATATAGAGGGGCCTCAGCCGCTGAAGCCCAAGCAAGGGCAAACCTATTCTCATTAACACCTGCCACTCTTAAAAGTCTCCGGCCAAAATGTGCTGTGACAATAGCGTCATAATTACCAGCCTGGTAATGGCATTCCCCAAGCTGTCAGCCGCCCACAAATAGACCATCAACCCCTTTATGGAAGGCGTCGACCATGAACAGCGGATCTATTCTACCGGTACACATGATCCTTATTACCCTAATATTAGGTGGGTATTGAAAACGCGAAACTCCTGCGGAATCGGCTGCCGCATAACAACACCAATTACAAAGAAACGCCAATATTCTTGGTTCAAATGGTTGTTGACTCATCATCTCATCAATCTTTGAAGTTAAATATCGATTACTAATGAGCAATGATTGGAGATTGTCAAATTTCAGCGAACGCCTTGATTTGAGCCATGATCTGGCCGTTACTGAAGCCCCCCATATATATCGCCATGGCAGGACAGTGGGAGGCACATATGCCACATCCCTTGCAAGAGGCCGAAATAGTCTCCGCCTTTTTCCTTTTGCCCACTCTTATTATCCGAATAGCTGCATAGGGACAAAGGTCCTCGCATATTCCACATCCGATACAGTCCTCCTGTACTACAAAAGATACAATCGGTTCAACCGAGACATATCCCTTTGCCAACTGGATGCATGCCTTACCTGCGGCGGCCTTAGCCTGTGAAATCGATTCCGAAATATGCTTTGGCGAATGCGCAAGGCCGCAAAGATAGATTCCATCTACTGAAAACTCAACCGGCCTAAGCTTAGGATGGGCCTCTAGAAAAAAGCCATCGTTAGTAAGTGGGATTTTGAGAATCTTCGCCAGTCCTTCAGCTTTAGCGGGTACGATCCCTACACTCAAAACAAGGAGGTCCGGATCAAGGATAATCTTTTCCCCCAAAAGCCTGTCAAGAAATCCAACCCTGAGCATTCCATCTTCTTCCATCACATCCGGGGCGTGGCTGTTTTCAAACCGAATGAAATTTATGCCCTTTTCTCGAGCCAGTCTATAAGCGTCCTCCATGAATCCATAAGTACGCATATCTCTATAGAGAATTGTTATGTTTGCCGCAGGGTTGTGTTCAAGGACCTTTAAGGCATTCTTAACCGCCTGACCACAGCACACCCTGCTGCAATATGACAGGTCTTCTCCCCTGGACCCCACACACTGTATCATCACAATGTCATTTATATTTTTGACCCGATTAGACCCCCTTAGAATCCTTTCCAGTTCAAGTTGAGTAACGACTTGTTTCGATTTACCATACAAATACTGCTTCGGTCGATATGGCATACCACCTGTTGCAACAACAATCACCCCATGTTGCACATTTTCGAGGGCTTCTTTTGTGCGGAGTGTGGTAGTAAAGTTGCCCACATAGCCTGATATCTCTTCCACAGAGGTATCAGTATACACGTGGACAAGGTCATGGGACATCACCCTCTCCTTCGTGCTCTTCAAAAGTTGGCGCGGATCGTTACCATCGAGCGTAAACTGTACCTCCCTCAAGTTACCTCCGAGATCTGACGATTTTTCCACTAAAAAGCACTCAAATCCCTGACCAGCAACGCTCAAAGCGGCCGTCATCCCTGAGACGCCTCCACCAATGATTAGAGCCCTTGGGTTAACCGGAAGGGTCTGTTCAGGGAGAGGCCGAAGCAAACGGGCCTTGGCCACAGACATTTTCACCTGGTCCTTGGCCTTTTCCGTCGCTTCTTTGGGTTGATGGGAATGAACCCAAGAGCAGTGATCTCGGATATTAGCCATCTCAAAAAGGGACCTGTTCAATCCCGCATTCTTTAGAGTTTCCTGAAACAATGGCTCATGGGTCCTGGGAGTACAGGCAGCTACAACAACACGATTTAGTCGATTTTCCTTAATCTTTTTGCTAATGAGCTCCTGGGTATTTTGTGCACAGCTATAAAGATTTGTATCAGTGAAGACTACATTATCCAGTGTCGCAGCATAACTGGCCACATGAGGGACATCTACAACTCCTCCAATATTACTCCCGCAAAAGCATACAAACACTCCTATACGAGGCTCCCCTTCTATCTCTATTTCATCTGGGTAGGATTTAACCTCTACTTTGGTGTTTCGGACTTGTGACAAGACTTCAGCGGCTAATGCCGCTGCGCCGCTCGCATCTGTGACACTTTCAGGCACATCCTTTGGGCCCTGAAAAGCACCCGCCACAAAGATACCCTGACGGGAGGTCTCAAGAGGCGAGGACATACGGGTCTTGCAAAAATCATATTGGTTCAGATCAATTCTGACCGCCTTGGCCAGAAAATTGGCGTCTTTCGGTGATTCAAGCCCCTCTGGAAGCACAACCATCCCAAAAGCTTCTCTACAATGTTTTCCATCTTCATCGATGTATTTAACATCAAGGTCCTTCCCCCTTGTTTGGATACCTCCAACCCGGCTCCTTATAAAACGTATTCCCATTTGTTTGGCCCGTATTCTGGAATAATCGAACTCCTTTCCATGAGTACGCATGTCCATGTAAAAAATCGCTATATCCAGATCAGGATCATGGTCTTTTGCTACTAGCGCCTCTTTGATGGCATACATGCAGCAGACCGAAGAGCAATACCCATTGCCGCTAGGTATATCCCGGCTTCCAATGCATTGAAGAAAGGCTATCTTTTTTGGATGTTCTCCGTCGGAAGGTCTAACAATTTTTCCCATTGTGGGACCAGAGGCCGATGTCAAACGCTCGAATTCCATCCCAGTTATCACATTGGGTGATCTGCGATACCCGTATCTTGACAGAACCCTTTCATTAATTCGTCCGAACCCTGGAGCCATAATTACTGCACCAACATTGATATCTATTTCTGTCGCTTGCTGATTAAAATCGACAGCCCCGGCCAGGCAAACCCTCTCGCATTGTTTACATTCTTTTCTGGTCAAAAACAGACAGGCCTTCTCATTGACATGGAAGGCAGCTGGTATGGCCTGCTGATAATCTATGTGCAGGGCCTTTGTTGAGCAAAGTCCTTCATTATAAGAATCCCTGATGGGGGCAGGACAGTAATCGGTACAAGTACCACAGGCTGTACATAGATGCTCGTTCACATAACGGGGAAAACGGCGAATCTTTGCGGTAAAATTGCCCAATTCGCCGTCAACGGACAACAGTTCCGCCTTTGTAATGATTTCGATGTTAGGAGACCGACCGGCCTCTACCAGCTTGGGGGCCAGGATTCAGATAGCACAATCGTTTGTTGGAAACGTCTTGTCCAGTTGCGCCATAACGCCGCCCACCGATGCGGCCTTCTCTACCAGATAGACGTAATAACCCGAATCCGCCAAATCCAGAGATGCCTGAATACCAGCAATTCCACCACCAACGACCATCACGGCTCCGATGGCACTTTGGCTATTATCATTATGATTCATAGGTCGTCGCTTCCAACTTATGAAAAGGGGATCAGATAATATAGAGATTTATTCGTCTTCTACCAATTCAAGAGCTCCACTGTTGCACCACCTGACGCAGGAGGGGCTCGGCGGAATACCACAAAAATCACACTTCAAGGGAAACCCGGTTTCGGCCTCCATAAAAAAAGGTTTCTCAGGACAGGAGGCGCGGCAGATCAGGCACATGTCATAAATTTGCCCGGAGATGACAAGCTCATTTTTGGATGTGCATGCAGCATCCACAAAAGGACCGGCAATGGTAGGGAAACAGGTGTTGCCATCCGTAAATACCCTGATTCGGGCCCTTCTGGGGTTGGCAACTCCTGCTACATGGTTTAGTGAACAGGCAGTCTCACAGTGCCTGCAACCAGTGCACTTGCTATGGTCTATCTTTATCCGTGCCATGCCTACCCCTCTAGCTCCAATGCCTTCAAGGTCTCGGGGCGCGGCCTGCCCTCCTCGTCCCAACCTCG
>CAYYPQ010000054.1:0-21665 GCA_964473615.1 uncultured Desulfobacteraceae bacterium | reverse complement strand
AAGTTTCGCGGTATTCCCGAATACCTATCTTCAGCAGTTCTTTTGGATAGACACCCCGCTCGGGGAATTTTGATAAGGCAGAGAATGTTTTTTCAATCTGTTCTAAAACATAGTCCGCTTTTAGAGGAGAATCATGTACAGATATGTAATTATAAAGCTCGTTGAGATCACGTGCTGCGTCGTTGGTCAGCAAAACCGCGAACGGCATCACCGATCCTCCCGTCGTTCGCGAAGACGCTTTATCACATCCTCAGCGGGTAAAACCTTGCCTTCCTCAATCTGACGTATTCCGAGTGACAGAATTTTCAGGAGAGCAATGGTTTGCTGGGTTTGCTCGTAGCTTTCGATGTCTTGTATGACCACTTTGGCTTCGCCATTCTGGGTGATAACAAGCGGCTCTTGATGTTTCGAAAGGTTTCTTACGATTTCAGAGGCATGCGCCTTCAGGTAGCTGATGGGTTTAATCTGATTTGACAGTTTCATGAGGATACCCCCTTTTCGACATGACTTAATATAGTCCATAAACAGGTCAACTGTCAAGCTTAAAAGAGGTTTAACCGGCACTGGATAAGATGGTTATGGTTTCCATCCATGCGGGAAAGAAACATTGTGGTTCTCTATGTCAATTCAAAAAGTGCGGTTGTCTGTAGATACCGAACATTACTAATAAATGGAAATGAGTACTTGCTATTGCCTTTATATCATGTTAAAAGTTCCATCTATTTCTATAACTTGCCTTAGATGTGGAAAAAAGCGCTATAAATTAGCTATAATTTTAGTATATAGCCTTATGTCATTGAAAGCACACGAACATTCAGACCCGACCTTGAAATGCAGTTAGTGGATCAAGCGCGTGAGGTCTAAGGATCTCACGGCAGTTCTAAGCCCATTGGATAATTTGCAGGCAATGAGGCAGGAGGGGGCGTGGATCAAAACCGTTTTCGGCTATGTCCCCACCCAAGCCAACAAAGTGCAAATGGGGTCCTGAGGCCAAACCATGCGGTATGCGATAGTCACCAATCCCGTTTCCGGGAAGATGACGATCGATGAGAAGCGCGCCGCACTTGCTGGAGCCGCGGCAGTTTTGGACGCTGAAGTCCATGGGCTTGACACAAACACACCGCAAGGACTTGCCCAATGCGCTCGTGAGATTGTTTCTCGATGCGATATAGTCGTCATAGCAGGAGGTGACGGGACCTTTTCCGATATTATCAATTCCATTGATACGGCTCATGTGCCAGTTGCCTACCTGCCTCTGGGAAGTGGTAATGGAATGCGATACGCCCTTCGGTACAGGGGAGGGCTGTCTGAAATTGCAATGCGTATCAGAGAGGGCGATATCCATGAATACGACCTGATAGGCTGCGATGGGAAAAGAAGTGCTCTTATGGTGTCCATGGGGATCGAGGGGACGATTCTCCGGCTCAGAGAAAAATATCTGGCCCAGGGTTCCAGGGGTTTTAGGACGTATTTAAGGGCCGCTATCTGTGCCTATTTCAGAGAATATAAACGATCCCTCGCTACGATTACATTCGATGATAAGACATTTCGAGGACAGGACCTGTTGAGCCTGTTGGTGGTCAAGCAGCCATACTATGGCTATAGAATGAATGTGGTGCCCGGGGCCCGATTTGATGATCATAAATTACATATCCTGTGGATTAATTCAGGGCTGTTAAAGTCAATCATTGGTGTGGCAACGGCATTTACTATTGGTAATCGAGTAGGCGAGTATCATACCGCCCAGCGCCTGGCGGTGAAACTGGAACGGTCGTTGACATTACAAGTTGACGGCAACAGGGCATGGGAATCGGATGCGTTTACCTTCACCATTCTACCGAAGGCACTGAAGATTAAATGCTGACGGGTGGCGAGTGACGGGCGGAAGCCCGTGAGCATCTACTTATAACGTACCAAGTAGTGTTATTCATAATTACGGTGACATGTTCCGTCTACGATTTGTTCACCACAGAGCCACGGAGAGCACAGAGGATTTTGCTTTTTTGCCCATCGGGAGACGGCGATGGGCAAAATAAGAAGTATCTCAGTGTCCTCCGCGACTCTGTGGTAAAGAAAATGAGGGAGGGAAAACATCATGGCACTTTATCTGGTACAGCATGGCAAGAGTCTGCCAAAAGATGTGGATCCTGAAAAGGGTCTTTCCGAAGAAGGAATATCGGAGGTGAAGCGCATCGCAAAGGTGGCCAAGGGGCACAATGTTATGGTATTCACCATTAAACACAGTGGAAAGAAGAGGGCAAGACAGAGCGCGGAGATATTTGCATCTGCCCTGAGTCCAAGGTATGGGGTTGAGGAGAGCAAGGGATTAAATCCGTTGGATGATGTTGTAACGATCGCCGACCGGGTGGATAGCGGTGACAATGTCATGCTTGTCGGTCATCTGCCGTTTATGGAGAGGTTGACTTCATACCTGGTAACGGGATCGGCTGATAATACAGTTTTTAGATTCCAAAATGGTGGGATAGTATGTTTGGACAAAGATGCCGGCGGTGTCTCATGGGTGATTAAGTGGACACTTGTACCCAGAATAGGATAGGGTCAAGGGGCAAGGGGCAAGGGTCAAGATACAAGGGTCAGGGGGCAGGGGTCAAGATGCAAGGGTCAGGGGTCAAGGGGCAAGGCAGTGGTGCGTGCCTCGACATTCAATGAAGGGTGTGGTAAGGCTTAACCCGGATGAACCGGAAAAGTGCCTAAATTGAACTAAAGTTCGAAGTGACTAAAGTTAAGGTGTCGCTTCGCTCCGTATCCCTGTCATAGGAAGCAGTGACAATTTAAACAAAATTTTCTGCACATTTTGAACATAAATTTAGTCATAAGGTACCAGAAGGGGATGAGAGAATGAAATGTGATAGATGTGGAGGGCCTATAGAAGAGGGAGAAGAAAGAGAGTTGTATGGGCGAGAGCTATGCGAGGATTGCTATATGGACTCTATCTCGCCTTCGCGGATGTGTGATCCGTGGGCGGAATACAGTGCCAAGTCTTTTTCAGAGGAAGGTGGCTCTGATAGTGAAGTTACTGAGACTCAGGCAAAGATACTGGAGATATTAAAGGCGAGTGGAGGTGCAGATCGGATAGCCCTATTTGAAGGTCTTCAAAAAGAAGGCATTTCGATAAAGCCGTCTGATCTCGAAAGAGAGATTGCGGCCCTCAGGCACATGAAAAAGCTGAGGGGAGAACGCAGGGAAGGTAAGATTTTTTTGCGACTGTGGTGAATCAATAAAATTGCTAGGAGAGGTATTTGAGGATGCCTATAATGACGGCTGAACAATATGAGGATAGCCTGAGGCGCTTGAACCTGGTGGTCTACATGTTTGGTGAACGCGTCAAAGACGTGGTGGATAATCCCATAATTAGACCGTCTATGAATGCGGTCGCCAGGACATATGAGCTGGCACAACGTCCGGAGCACGAGGACATTATGGCCGCCACTTCCCATATTACCGGGAAAAAGATCAATCGTTTTACCCATATTCACCAGAGTACTAATGATCTGGTAAAGAAAAGCAAGATGGGAAGACTGCTGGGACGAGAGACAGGATGCTGTTTTCAGAGATGTGTGGGGATGGATGCCCTGAATGCCTTGTCCATTGTTACTTTTAATATAGATGCAAAGTACGGCACAGGGTATTACAAGAGATTCTTAAGATATCTTGAATATGTCCAGGAAAATGACTTGACCTGTGACGGGGCCATGACAGATCCAAAGGGTGACAGGAGGTTGCCTCCCCACCAACAGCCTGATCCGGATCAGTTTCTTCATGTGGTAGAAGAAAGGAAGGATGGCATTGTGGTAAGGGGTGCAAAGGCCCATCAGACAGGTGCCTTGAATTCCCATGAAATTATAATCATGCCTACAATCTCCATGAGAGAAGAGGACAGAGATTATGCCATCTCATTTGCGCTTCCAAGTGATTCTCAAGGGATCATCTATATTATGGGACGTCAGTCATGTGATACGCGGAAATTAGAGGGTGGGTCTATGGATCAGGGCAACATAATGTTTGGGGGACATGAGGCCCTGGTAGTCCTTGATAACGTCTTTGTGCCCTGGGACCGTGTTTTCATGTACAAAGAATATGACTTTGTTGGACAACTTGTGGAGACATTCGCATCTTATCACCGGCAAAGTTACTCCTGCAAGGTAGGGGTGGGAGATGTCTTAATTGGTGCTGCCCAAACGGCGGCAGAGTATAACGGCACCGAGAGGGCTTCTCACATAAGAGACAAGATCATTGAGATGAATCAACTGAACGAGACACTTTACTGTGGCTGTATCGCCTGCGCATCAGAGGGACACAAGGAGCCCAGCGGGACATATTCTGTCAATACCCTGCTTGCCAATGTACACAAACAAAACGTGACCCGTTTCCCCTACGAGATTTCGCGGCTGGCCCAGGATATAGCCGGGGGATTAATGGTAACAATGCCCTCTGAAAAGGATTTCAGGTCGCCAGAGGCCGGTAAGTGGCTTGAGAAATACTTCAAGGCAAATCCTGATGTCCCCACGGAAGATCGCATGCGCATCCTGAGGTTAATCGAAAACATTACCCTGGGGACCGCGGCAGTAGGATATCTGACCGAGTCCATGCATGGAGCGGGGTCACCGCAGGCACAGAGAATCATGATCTCTCGTCGTGTAAACCTGCAACAGAAACAGATAGCCGCAAAAAAACTTTGCGGCATCAAATAACAAAGGTAACAGTTCACAGGCGTCGGGGTCATAATAATTGAGAATAGGCCTGAAGTATTGTGGCGGCTGCAACCCTGAATACGACCGGGTTGCCTTGGTAAGGCATCTGGAAGTGCGCTTACAGGGCAAAGCAGAACTTGTTTTACCGGCAGATAGAGATGTTGATATTATATTGACAGTAAATGGATGCAGCATTGCATGTGCTGACGTGAGTCTTTTTCAACAGATGGAGATACGAACGATAACCAGTTTTAAAGACGGAGAGGATTTTATCAAAGAGGTGGAGTCGATAAACATGTAAGTAAAGAATCCGGGGCCAGAGGAAGCTGAGTGACTAAAGTGATCTAAAGTGTCTAAAGTGCCTAAAGTTAAGGAATTTTATGTCATTTTACTGAATAGAAGAGCGAAGCTCTGCATTAACTTTAGCTCACTTTAGTTCACTTCCAACTTTAGTTCACTTTATGACCTTGATTTCTGGTACGGCATAGCCTAATTTCTCTGACTCCCGCGTAGCGGGATCTTTGACGGTCCTTGAAGACCATGTTTCCCAATTAACAATGAAACCGGTTGTTGCGTCCTGCGCATTGCTGTTTCAAGGGAGCGAATATGGAGTTTTTATCATTTAGCCTGCCATTCCTTTTTGTAGGCCATCTGGGCTTTTCTACAAAGGGGATCAGGAACGTTGGGTGGATTCAATATGTATTGCATAAGACATTTGTCCGCATTGAGCCTTCGATTTTACGGTTGTCAGACCGTATACTCTCCAAACATTTTTTTGCACATACCAAGATAGGTCTCTGGATTTCTCGCTTAATCGCACAGTCAAGCGCCCTTTTACCACACAGTGTGGTTATTACTACGGACGCCGCAGAGAGAATGATAGATTTTGTCACGGAAACTGAAGGGCCAAACGGACTTCATCTTGTCATTGGTCCATGCCTGTGTCAAAGGGCATTAAACCGCTGGGAGGAACCATCTTGTAAAGACATCCAATTCTTGTATACATCAGAGATATTTTTCAATATGAAGATCGGATTTAGGATAAGCACCGTTGATGAGGCAAAAAAACTGCTAAGAGAATGCCATAAGGCAGGATTGGTGCCCCAGGTATATTTTTGTATGCAGTCGAACAAGTGGATATTTTGCATATGTAACTGCGATAGGGAGATCTGTGTCCCAACCCGTGTCTACTTTGCAACAGGTAAGATGCTCTATCCAGGTCCTGAGATCGTGCGCTATGATCCAAACCTGTGTATAGGTGTCGAAAAATGCGGCCTTTGTATTAAGAGATGTATTTTTGATGCAAATCTTGTGGACGGTGATATAGTAAAAGTAGATTATGATAAATGTTTGGGCTGTGGCCTCTGCGTCAGCACATGCGCGGGAAAGGCAAGATCAATGGTCCCGAGAGAGAATTACGGCCGTCAGAGTACACTGCCCGTGGAAATATTACTCGGTAATGAAAAAACTCCTTACTCATCCCCGCCAATGTCGGAATTTCCGACCAGTATCCAGAAACCAGCATCCAGAATCGGGTGATTATGAAGACAGAATATGACGTAATCGTTGTTGGTGCCGGTTTTGGTGGGCCTGTGGCGGCAAAAAAATGTGCGGACGCAGGTCTCAGGACCTTGATGATTGAGAGGGCGAGGAATGCCGGTGAAAAGGTTATATCAGGCCTTACCATACCATTTTATGGCTTTTTATTCGGCCCGGAATTTATACGGGACGGGAATCCCCCTGTAGAAAGGCCGGTAGACGGCATAATCAATTATATTATTAAGGACATAGAAAAGGGGGACATCGATATTGATGACTCCATGAGGGTCCCAAGTCCCTTTTCCCCAATTTTCGCCTTTGGCTATAACGCATATTGTGAGGCATTATGCGCGTGGGAGGCCCAAAAGGCCGTTGAGGCAGGGGCTGAGTTGAGAACGTCCACCACCGTTACAGATGTCATAAGAGAAGATGGTCACATCAAGGGGATTGTAACCGAGGGTGGGGAGAGATTGAAGTCAAAGATTGTTATAGATGCAGAAGGTTCCCAGGGACTGTTGGCCATAAGGGCGGGTGTGAGGGAAAAATATCCTCCGGAGGTCATTTCGTTGGGCGATACCTATGATTACGAGATGCCAAAGGAGGATATCGACAGGATCTTTGGACATACCCTGAGGTTTTGCTGGGGATGGGACGAGCAGAAGATCGCTCCTCCATTGGGGCATGGAAACGGTCTGATGCTCTGGCCCTACAGAAATAGCCTCCATTTTATTCAGGATCAGTGCCTGAGGATCGATCAAAAGGCGGTACCAAACCTGAAAAGGCTATTGGAGGAATATCATCATAACCTCACCACAAAGCTACCCTGGTGGACAGAAGACGTTGCCCCTCATGTTACGCTGAGGGCAAGGATGTGGGAGGGTTTTGAGATATACGTGGGACTGAAAGACAAATTACGTAGCATGCCTAATTACACCGATGGAATGCTCTTGATTGGAGATGCCGCGGGTCTTGAGAGCACGGAGCTTTGTGACGGCGTCCCCAGTGCCTGGTTTTCTGCTGATATTGCTGCCGATGTGGCAATCGACGCCATTAACGCGAATGATACATCAAAGGGGTTTCTGAAGACCTACAATGAGAGGATAAAGGCGCATCCCATAATTCAATGGTCCATCTCCGGGACCAACAGATATAATCTGCGTATTGCCCAAGAAAATCATGACGAGAAGATACTGAAAAAATTTATACATAATGCCTGGGGGCTGGGAAGCCTTATACATCTGAGTTCCCCTCTTGCAAAGATTATTTTTTCATTTATAAGAAAAGATCCCCATATTATAATAAAATGGATCCGAATGTACTTCAGGTATTACTACAACTGGCACCATGAGCGCTATGATACGCCTGGTAACAAAGGAGGGCAGGGTAGGGCTGCAAGAGGAGTAAAGGTGTGCGAGGCAACTTTTCGCCTCACCATGTGGCTCATGGATTCCTTTATTAAGGTATTTGGTCCCCTATTAAAGGTATTTGCCGCCATAATGATCCCATTATCGGTGGTAGCCAGCCCCTTGATGAAGTTATTGTTTCCCATAATAGAGCCCATATATCTGGCATTGGTCAAAATACTGGCGCCGATATCCAGGCCCCTGGGTAAGAAGATGATTGATTTTGTGATTAGGGCAGACCCTGCCATATTTGAGACACCGTCCAGCAGAAAGGAATTATAAAATGGTGAAGACTTTTGATGAGTTTCCAGGCGTGGAGTGGGTGGAAAACGCGGGGGATTTCATAAAAGTAGACAGCGAGAAATGCACCGGTTGTGCCAATTGCATAAAGGTGTGCCTGGCGGGCTGCTATGAGATAGTGAAAAAGAAGGCCAGGATTAAGACCTTAGAGAAATGTATGGAATGCGGTGCCTGCTGGTATGTTTGTGAGGATGATGCGATAGAATTCTCCTGGCCCCCAGGAGGAACGGGATTCAGGACAAACTTGGGATGAAATGCCTATGCCAAGGCCTCTTCAACGGCGCCTTGAAGTTGCTTGAAGAAGGCATCCAGGGACGTCTTTTGATAGTTAAGGAGTGATTGAGACTCACCGGTGTCATACCAGTTCAGCCATCCTGGCCGATCCATGAACCCCATCTCTTCCAAGGGTATCTCCATGACATCTCCCCAGCGCCGCACATATTCTTCACCGGAAACCTGCCAACTGGGACCTCCGGCCAAGAGAAGCGTGCGATCGGATACGTTTTGCTGGGTCACAAGACTTCCCATGGCATCCACAAGATCGGCCAGGGCCAATAATTCTATGCGTTGATCACGAGTAAAGGGCCAGGGCTCAGGAGGATCCAGGAATTCAGGGATCGCGATCCCTGAGATGCGGAGATTGACATAGGGCAGGCCTGAATCAATCAGGATTTTTTCTGCCTGCGCCTTGCTCTCTGCGTACCAGTCATTGGGATTGACGGGATGATCGGGCCCAATGAGACCTTCCTCACCGCTGGTATCTCCATAGACTGAGATAGAGGACGCGAAGATAACTCTTGGTCTTTTGCCAGACGAGGCGCATGAATCTAAGAGGCTTCGAGTGCCATCCACATTGACGCAGAAGGTCCTTTCACGGTCGACTTCGCTCGCCGGTGGAAGAATGGCCGCCAGGTGGAAGATCAGGTCCACGCCATCGAGGACATCTTTGAGGGTACTGGAGTCAAGTATATCCCCCGAAAACACACAGGTGTCCTCCTGTCCCTCAAAACACGCAAAATCGCAGGATGGTAAATCAAAGATTCGGAGGTTGTGCCCCTGGTTTTGAAGTGCATGGGTCAACGTCCGCCCGAAATTTCCCGCTCCTCCGGTAATCAGGACCTCCGCCATTTGGTCCTCCTTTGTTATATTCCCCTTATCTGGTGCCCATCCATAGCTCTTTGGGTGCCTGCTATCCCCCGGCAACTAAAGGTACCACCTTGATTTCTTCGTCTTCTTTTAGGGTGGTATAGCGAAAACGCAGGTCCCTCCCGGTTCCCACCGTTAGGATACCTGGCTTAAAAAGATTCTCCTTAGAATCCCAGATGCGCTCGTGGAATCGATCGCCAAAGCGGCGGCCTATATCATCCAATAGATCCCCGTACGTACTGCCCTGGGGGAGATCAAATTGGACCCTCTCTTGTCCCGCCTGTTCTCCCAAAGGCCCAAAGAACGTCACCGTGACCTTCATGTTGTGTATATGCTCCCCCACAGGTACAGGTTCAGTTGAATAATCAAGTCATGATTACCGTACGCTCTTTTAGGCTCGCTCCCAGGGCCTCCGCGGAGCGCACAAATTCTTCCATTTGCTCCTTCAATTCATCCGGGTCATTTTCTTCCCGGGCCTCCTCCCATGCCTCATCCAGGTTTTGCGCGGCATCGTAGACCGGAAAGGCCATATTCGTTCCGTTTTTGGTTCGGAGAGTGGCCTTGTTTTTGACCTGGGCCAAATCGGCACAGGCCTTCAGCGTGCCCCCTACCAGAGGGTCTCCATCCAGCATGCCAGAGGACTTGATATCCGGGACCAGGCGTTCCACCAACTCTATAGCACCTGTTACATAATCTTTTCCGTTCACAAAACACCTCTCTTATATTGTTTCTATATTTTCCAGGCACGGGAGGAGTAACTAAGTAAATTCCCCCGCTTTGGCCTTATGAATGCAAATCGTTCGCGACCTCACCCAGGCCTAAGAATTGAAGTCTCTCCCGTGTTGGGATGCCATTTTCGTCCCAGCCCCTTAGTTGATAGTATTCATTTAGTTGATATTCAAGGTCTGCGGCCTTTCCTGCTGAGCCTCCGTCCGGCAGGGGGGTTACAAGTCTTTTTGGAAGGATGTCGTCTTTTTTCGTAATCCCCTCACGACAGGCGAAGGCCCTCTGTAGATTGATAATGCGTTCCCCAGCCTGCAACACGGTTTGCGTGTTGTGGGCCTGGCCTGCCACAATGCCCAGGAGCAGTCCAATATGAGAGGGTTGAAGCCCCAATCCAGCGAATAGACAAATAGACAGGGAGTTGTGCACGGCGCTCATGTCTTGTGCGACCTTGGCTGCCAGCCCCTTGTTTTTCTTGTCATGGCGGCCTTGCTTGTAATTGAGCCCAGCTTCGGGCGAGATAATGGCCATCTCCACCGTGTAAGAGCCACCCTGAACATGACAGGCACCACGCGTGCCGGTGGCATAGTTAACGGCAAGGCTGAAATAGCATCTGGGATCGTGCATAGGAACCTCCATCCCTTTGACATGGATGGCATATTCCTCGGAGCCCTTGCCGACCTTTTCCGATGCCTTGCGGGTCCCCTGGTCCAGCAGGGCGCCAAAGCCCTCTGCATGCCCCATCTGCTCGACCACCTCAAGCACTGCATCTACATTGCCCCAGGTAAGTTCAATCCCACCGGTATCATCCTTGCTCAATGCCCCTTTTTCGTAAGCCTCCATGGCCCACGCAACGGCACTGCCCGCGGAGATGGTGTCAATCCCGTATTTGTTGCACATTTCCCCAATCCAGGCCACGGCCTCCAGGTCATCAATAAGGAGCATGGACCCGAAAGAACCAAGGGTTTCGTATTCAGGACCAGGCCCTTCGTATTTGAAGCGGCCTTTTGGAATTTCCACCCACCGGGCACAGCGGATGGGGCAATTGAAGCAGGCTGGAGAATGGGGTTTTAGAATGGTATTTGCCATCCGAGCGCCCCCAATTTTTGTATACCCACCTTCCCAAACGCCCTGACTCCAATTCTTTGTGGGAACATCACCGACGGCCCAGCCCATGTCCATACTGAAGGCGGTTCCCCATTTTGTAAAAAATCCGGCAAAGGGGTCCTCTGCGACCGCCTTAAGAATTTCCTCCACCATTGCTTTAAGAAATTCATCTGCGGCAGGTGTAATCTTGTTTTTTCCAAGTGCCACAATTGCCTTGAGGTTCTTTGACCCCATGACTCCTCCCACACCACCGCGTCCGGCTGCCCGGCCGTCATCGTTCATGATACAGGCTATGGGGGCCTCCTTTTCTCCTGCAGGGCCGATACAGGCAACACGGGCACGCTTTTTTCCAAGCAGTTCCTTCAGTGCATTCTGCGTCTCATAGGTCTCTTTTCCCCATAGATCTGAGGCATCCTTCAAGGTAACCTGGTCATCAATGATTTCAAGATATACCGGTTTTTTGGCTTTACCCTCGAAGATGATCCCATCATGACCGGTCTTCTTGAGTTCCACACCCCAGTAACCCGAAGAGGCTGAGGTGGTCATGATACCGGTTAGCGGCGATTTGGTGGCTACCACAAAACGACCAGAGGTCGGAAAACGGGTGCCCGTGACCGGCCCGGTCATGAAGACCAGACGATTTTCTTCTCCCAGGGGATCAGCATTTGCGGGTACCTCGTCATACAGGATTTTGGTAGCAAACCCAGCCCCACCGATGTAGTTCTGGGCAACTTGCGGGTCGATCTCTTCCGTGGTGATCTTCCCGGAAGAGAGATTTACACGAAGAATCTTTCCCATATATCCAAACATATCGTCACCTCCTACGGCAGTCTCATTTCTTCAATATCCACTTCCTCTTTCCTCTCGAACCCACCAGGGGGATAGACATCTCCTTTCTTGGCAAAGAGCTTGCCCAGCTTTTTCCCTGCGGGTACTGTGTTACAAAGAAAGGGAGTGGCATCATCTGCCGGCTGGACCTCTATCAATTCGAATTCACGGGTCCCCATACCGATCTTTTGCCCCACGTTGGGCTGGATTTCCTCACTGACCCCCAGAAAAGACCCGCATGCGGCAAACTTGGGCATACCGGGGTCCATAACTCCTTTGGCCATGGCCAGTGAATCCGGCATCCCGGCCGATTCCTTGGACTTCTGGATGCACGCCGAATCAATCGCCACCGGGTCTGTGGAGGCAAAAAGGCCCAGATTAGGGATAATGGGGCGATCGCTGAAGTTCACACAGTCACACCATGGGGAAATATCCAGGGCCATATTGATATAACCTATCTTTTCGGCACCCACGGCTTTCGTCGCGGCCAGGGCCGAGTCCGTAATAGCAGCGGCAGTGACATCAAAAAAATCGTCAGGAATGAAGCCAACGCCGCACATGGTAACAACACCTAAACAGGCCAGACACCCAATGCACTTTTCCCTGTGAAACTCAACAGAGGTCTTGGTATGGTGGATGGCGCCAGTGGGACAGAGATTGACGCAGACCTCGTAATCCGGGCACTCTTTTTTCATGCACCGCTCTGGCATCCAGTGCCTGCTATTTAGTCCATATTTGGGATGCTGCCCCAGATGAAGGTTCAATTTGCCTCGCTTCGATGCACATCCCACACCCATATTCTTGAGGGCACCTCCATACGTGCCCATGGGGTGACCTTTGAAGTGGGTCAACATGATCATGGCATCCGCAAGTGCGATTCCAGTGCCGATATACTGTTCTTTGAGGATGAAGCCCTCGGGCAGATCAATTTTTACATCATCCGTTCCGATGTATCCATCCGCAATCACTATGGGACAGCCTAGTGCCTCATTGGTGAAACCGTTCCTGGCGGCCGTATTGAGGTAATCCAAGGATGTGGACCTGGAAGTGAACGGCCAGTAAGGAAGGGTGGTGGTGTCCACCACCATGGGATCGCCTCCAAGGCTCCTGATTTTTTCTACCAAGGCCCGGACATACACGGGCCGCAAGTAGGCGGTATTATTGAATTCTCCCATGTGGAGCTTGATGGCCACCACATCACCGGGCTTGATCATGTCGCCAAAGCCCGCTGCATCGAACAAGGTCAGCATCTTGGCCACAAGGCTTGTCTGAATCGATGTGGATCGATCGTTCATGAAATAAACTTTTGCCATACCTGGACCTCCTTTAGATTTTTGCATTCTTCATGAGTGGGTCATCAACAGTCAGATGTCCCCTTGGTCACTATGCTATCCCCACCTACTTATGGTTATTGGCTCAGACTGCCATCCACCCCTATCTTCCCGAATGTTTATTTAAAGCAATACTTCAACAATGTGTCGAACCATGTTTATTTTCAAGGAGCACAGCATTTCCTTCAGAATTGAAAATTTCTTATTTCAAGGGTATCATTAAATCCAAGACAAGGCAAGGTGCAAATTCAAAAAACGCCGCATGGACGGTGAATCTTTCGCGAGTGATTCAGGCGGTTTTTTGGGGGCCAGGGACCCACAATTGGCAATGGGCACCCATCCCACATATTACAGTGGAGCCCCACGGCCAAACCCATGGCTTCCTGCCGCCGGGATAAACCTTGCCTCGGTGAGTTACGAAGTGGTATAACTATAGCCCAAAAGCCGAATAAGGTCAATGGTTCTTGCAAGGTTGCTTTCACCGCAGAGGCGCTGAGCACGCCGAGAAGTTTATTCTCTTAAATTGTCGTGAGAGGCGACAATTTAAAGACTACTCCGTCTATAACTATTCAGGTAGATAGACTGAAGGTAGAAGGCTAATAGGGGTAAATCATCTGCCTATGCGCTTGCTTGCCGTAAGTGTGGCGCAGACAGATTATTGCACGAGATGGCTGAGAATACTTCAAGCTTCAGCCTTCGACCTAAATAGCTGGGTAGTTAACTGCGTCTTATGTAAATGCACTATATCTTCGACTGATAATCATAGCGCGTCTCTTTTTGTTTTCCGTCCTCTCAACGGAAAAAAACACCCCCAACTTTGCGTTCTTTGCGCCTTGAGTGAGCGTAGCGAACGGGCGGTGAATAAAGATGACAACCTAATTTTTGAAATGATATATGTCTTAAGGAGTTTCAGACACTTACCTAAGAAAATATCGCAATTTGAATTTATTTTGGACAGCAATGGTAGAAGATATCATTCAAATGGCGGGTGAAGAACTATGAAGGCTTTGGTACTTGAAGGAATCCTTCGTCTTGATAATAACAGGGAACCCCTCAGGATGGCCTCCGTGCCCGATCCGATCCCAGGGGAAAGGGAGATTTTGATCAGGGTATCTGCTTGTGGGGTATGCCACACCGAACTGGACGAGATAGAGGGAAGAACACCTCCTCCGGCCTTCCCGATAATACTTGGTCATCAAGTGGTAGGCACGGTGCAGGAGAAAGGGCCGAATGCCAGAAAGTTTGGTCTGGGAGACAGGGTAGGGGTGGGATGGATCTATTCCGCGTGTGGGAGCTGCAAGTTTTGTCAGGCAGATCTTGAGAATCTCTGCACCCAGTTCAAGGCCACGGGCAGGGATGCGCACGGTGGCTATGCCACCCATATGACGATACAGGAGGATTTTGCATATAAGATCCCTGACGTTTTTTCTGATCCAGAGGCGGCGCCATTGTTGTGCGCAGGCGCAATTGGGCATAGGTCCCTGAGATTGACTGGCCTCAGAGATGGCGAGACCCTGGGGTTGACAGGCTTTGGCGCCTCGGCTCACCTGGTGTTGAAGATGGTAAGACATAGGTTCCCGAATACTGACATTTTTGTGTTCGCCCGGAGTGAGAGGGAACAAGAATTCGCAAGGGAGCTTGGCGCTGTCTGGGCCGGGGGCACGGAAGACAAGGCACCCCAGGGACTGGATGCCATTATCGATACAACGCCGGTCTGGAAGCCGATCGTCGAGGCGATGAAAAACTTGGAGAGCGGGGGCAGGCTGGTAATCAACGCCATACGCAAGGAGGCCGTTGACAAGGATTATCTATTGAATCTCGACTACCCAACCCATCTCTGGCTTGAAAAGGAGATCAAGAGCGTGGCCAATGTCTCCAGGAGGGATGTTAGTGAGTTCCTGGAGTTGGCGGCAGAAATACCCATCAAACCGGAGTATCAAGAGTTTCCTTTAGAGGAAGCAAATCAGGCACTCTTGGAGCTTAAAGAACGAAAGATACGTGGCGCCAAGGTGTTAAGAATTGGTAACTACTCAGGTGGATAGACTGAAGGTAGAAGTCTGAAAGAAAAAATGATGCAAAATCATTTCAAGCCCAATCTTCCACCATTCGAGTTAGCTGAAAAGGAAGCAGTCTGGGTGTATTCATTGAAAATACTTCAGTCTTCAACCTAAACACCTAGGTAGTTACAAGAATTGTTTGATAGAGGAGGGCATCATGAAGACATTAGAAGACTACCGAAAAGCTGGGCAAGAATTATACCATAAACTACATCTTTCCACCTATCCCATCGGAATAGCATATATAAAAGACGTGAAAGAGATTCCTGAAGGGGTGATGAGGCCCTCAGCCCTTGGAAAGAAAATGGCTTTGTGCCAGGCCTTTACTCAGGCCCGTCGCTGGGGCATGAGTATTGCCATGACATCAGACGACAATTTTTGCACGCCCTCAACGGCTATACACAGGTGGGAAGACATATCCACAGAGGACTTGATTGAGAGCCAGGTTCGTCAGGGATGGCATAAAGATATTGAGGCAGAGAAGAAAAGAATCGAGGGGGGATTACGCCTCTTGGGAGGCGAACAACTGGAAAGATCTGCGGAATATTGCGGTCTTGTTTGTTCACCCTTGCCAGAGACACTCATCTCCCCGGATTCGGTACTCATATACTGTGATGGAACACAATTAACCCATCTCATACACGCCCTGAGTTATGAATATAAATATGTCCCGATTTCTTCTTTTGAAGGCTTTGGAGAATCATGCATTAAGGGAGGTTTCATCCCATTCGTAACGCAGACCCCTCAAGTCGTTATACCTGGCGCCGGAGATCGATCATTTGCAGGCATCTCAGAGCATGAATTGGGAATAGGGCTACCCGCGTTTCTGTTATTTTATGTGATTGAGAACCTGTTCAAGACGGGTGGAGAGATGAATATAGGGTTTCCAATGAGGTCCATCCTCCCGATGGACTTGGATGAAAACCTGACACCTGGCTTCAAATTTATCCGCGAAAAGATTGATAAAATTAAACCAAAATAACCTTTGCCCCTAAAATCTTTTCTTTATCACATAATCTACTTTGACATTTTCATTGTATCCGGAGACAAATCGGATAGAGGTAGGATTTAGGGCCAGTTTGGCCGTTAGCGTACCTGATTTGTTAATGGTGTCGAGGCGCAGTTTTTCTGTGTAGACAGTTGAAACGCTATTGAGAACTTGCCTCCCCCCTATAATCCTTACAGTTTCAGGTGTTATAACCAATTGCGTCATGACCAGATTCCTTGGTAGTCTCCCGGTCCAGTCGACCTGAACAGGCAGTGACCTTTCTGTTAGTACGTCTAATTTGACCTCAACCATCCTGGGCTTGACCTTTGTAAGGATGATTCCGGGGGGGAGGGTAATGTCCTCAGGCGTGATAGTGAAGGTATTGTGCCCCACCACCCCGTTGGCCAGGTCTAATCTGACGTGTATTTGTGAGGGCTGGATGGATCTGATAAGGGCGCCCGAGCCGCTTAGGTACACATGTATCGCATTTACTGAGGTGTCCACAATCTCAATTTCAGACCTGCGATTCATATATTCTATAGGTACTTCGAGCGCTACCAGACTTTCAAAGCCCCGAGTAAAGCTGAACCAGATACCCGTAATCAAAACGAGAGAGGCCAGGGCCGCGGCTGCCAGTTCCACCTTCTCTCTCTTTAGGCGCCCCAGGTTTTCTTCAGCTATTCCCAGATGGTCCTGCAAGATGCTTGAAAGTTCGTCCTTGTTATTGATGAGATGAATTTGTGATCCCTTGGACACGATTACCTGGCCTCTTTCCTCAGATACAACAACGGCGAGGGCGTCTGTGGTTTCAGTTAGACCGAGCGCGGCCCTGTGACGTGTTCCATATTTGGAAGGCAGGTCGTTTCGGCGTGACAGAGGAAGCAAGACTCCAACCTTGGTAATGCGGGTCCCCCGAACAATAGCCGCGCCGTCATGGACGGGATTATCAGGCCAGAATATACTTATGAGCATTTCTTTTGATATCGCCCCATCCCAGGTCACCCCGGTTTGTATCACCTCTTCTAGGTCATCCTTTCCAGGGACAACGATCAATGCCCCGGTATGTCTTCGAGCCATTTCAAAGACACTCTCCGCTATGACCTGTACGGGAGTATCAACTGCCTTGCGGGGGAAACCCCAGAGGATGGCCCATATTTTTTCGGCCTGAAGATATGAACGGATTTCATTTCTGAAGACGACAATGATAATAAGGGCGGCGGCCGCTGTAATTCCTCCAATTACCCAACTGGTCAGAATAAGCCCCAAAAAAACGGCTATCCTCTGAAAGAACCATAGGAATGCGATCCCAATTAACACCCGAAACACGTTCGTTCTTCTAAAAAGGACATAGAGGCGAAAAAGGATGTAGCTGTTTAGGGTAATGTCAAAGACATCCTGCCATCGAATACTCAAGAGGGAGGCAAATATTTTATCCATAGTCCATCAATCCGTAATGCTGAATCTCAGAATATTGAGGATATGTCCATCCTGGTCAGTGACCTCTACGCGCCATGGACCTTTATCCGCCTCTCGGAAAGTGGTGCTGCTGTAGGTTGACCAGCGAGGGGGATTTATGGCCAGCCTTATTCTTGTGCTAAGCCTGTCCCTGTTGAACCAATTGTGGTAAATGAAGCTTTTTTCAGGCACAGGGTCGAATGATGTAAAACAGAAGACTTCCCCAATGGCAGCGGAAAAGATGATCGCCTGATTTTGAGGGGAGCTGTTCTTGATCCCTTCACACATGGCTGCCTTGACCAGCGTCAATTCTTTGGAGGCTGTAACGGGTGTGGTCCCTCCAGTATCTTGTGCCTGCAAACGTAGAGGAGGGTTAACTCCAATGAAAAACAATACCAAAAAGAGTGTGCCTAATCTGAGTCTCATTATCCTACCCCAGTCACTGCTGAAGTTCATTGTTAATTGGGAAAAAGAGGTCAAGGATTCGAGGATTCAAGGGTTCAAGCGCTGCCAAACCTTCAGTTCTTTGTAATTCTTAAGTAGTTCACTCGAGTCCTTGAATCCTGGACCCCTGGAACCCTTAGGTTATCACCAACTCTTTTGGAGAGGACACTGATAACATGATATCCTATCATGCCGCGTTAGCAAAATAAATTGAAAAAAACAATGCCATCAATAATTGACCGGAATTCCTAAAACTAAATGAGAGTGTTATTGATGTCTGGTGTTTCTGCCTCACACATGTAATATTGGAATGATGGAATCGTTTGGCATTTTTCAAACATCCAAAGTGTTACGATTGGGAAAGGGGGATATCCTGCAGGGTCTTGACAAGAGATATAACTGGTTATTATAGAAGACACAAATCCTGGACAGCTAGTAGTAAGTTTGGGGGTTGAGTATTTCAGCATAGAATGAGGAATGATCAACTGAATAAGGAGAATAGTAATGAGCGATATATACCATGAACTGAAAAAAAGGGCGGCCCAGATTTGTAAGAATCAGGACCTGCTTACGGAACGTGTGACGATACGGGCTCGTGCCCTGAGTACTGAAGAGGCAATCGGGAATCCCGAGGCAGATGATTTTCCTCTGCAAAAGGGCAAAGAAAGGCTCATGCAGGCAGACTTTCGAGGATCGTTTGGGCAGGCCTTCACTGACCGGTATGGAGATTTTGAAGGCACCCTTGAGGAGGTCTTACAAATGGCCCTGGAGAATAATTACAGGCGGGCCATTTTCGTGGCATCCGTGAATGCCATGTTGCGGCACCTGAATCAGATAGAGAAAACGGTTCATTGTCGTGACCAGGAGCCCGGCCAGTGCGCTGCAGAACTGGTCAGGTACCTGAAGGGGCAATACGGGGATGTGAAAATAGTCCAGTTCGGTTTCCAACCGCGGATGGTAGAGTCTTTGGCTCAAGCATTTTCACTTAGAGTATTGGATATGGATCCGGACAATATCGGGGCCGAAAAATTTCATGTCAGGATTGAAGGTCGAGGGGCCACAGAAGATGCGATCCACTGGGCCGATCTCTTGCTGGTAACCGGGACCACCGTTGTAAACGGAACTGTCAATGACTTCCTTGGACAAAGGCCTGTCCTCTTTTATGGGACCACCGTCGCGGGTGCCGCCTACCTCATGGGATGGGACCGCTTTTGTGCCTGTGGTAAGTAGGACCTGTTCCGGCCCTGGGGTGTCCATGAAGCCCACTTATCCCGTTGTTAGCCCTTTGTCTCCTTTCGGCTTCCGTCTTCATTGTATTCATACCAGCCTTTGCCGGTCTTGCGGCCCAGGTGCCCCGCCTTGACCTTCCGCCTCAGGAGGAGAGGAGGGTACCACCTGGGATCACCTGTCTCCTGATAGATAGCCATCATGGCTCCGTATGTCACGTCAAGACCGACCATATCTCCGGTCTCAAAGATTCCCATTCTCCTGCCGGAGGCCAACCTCAGGCCCTTATCCACGTCCTCTGGCGTGCATACTCCCTGTTCTACCAAATGCATGGCCTCGATGGTGGATGGAAAATTGATGCGATTGATAACAAAGCCCGGCACATCACGGTTTACCATAATTGGTTCCTTGCCGATCCGGATCACAAATTCCTTTCCTTTTTGGGCTGTTTCTTCTGGTGTGGAGAGCCCTTTGATGACTTCGACCGCCTGCATCATCGGCACTGGACTAAAAAAATGGAGCCCCAGAACCCGTGCGGGCACCCTGGTCACCGCGGCCAATTCGGTGATGGGAATCGCTGAGGTGTTACTCGCAATAAGTGCTTCAGGTTCGGCCGCTTCGTCTAATTTTCGGAAGATCTCTTTTTTGAGGTCCAGCCTTTCAAACACGGCCTCGATTATGAGGTCGGCCGTCTTCGCGTTCCGAAACTCTGTAACGGTCTTGATCCGTCCCATAATGGTATCTGTGTCTTCTTTGAGTTTGCCCTTTTCAACCAACTTCTTTACTGACCATTCGATGTTCTTGAGTGCCTTTGCAAAGGCATCGGGGTTAATGTCATAGAGAAGGGCATCGATACCCGCCTGTGCGCAGACCTGGGCAATCCCGCTCCCCATTAATCCCGACCCTACAATAAACACCTTTTGGATACTCATGAGTTTTTGCCTCCTTTCAGAAAATTTTTATTTCTTTATTTTGGCAGTTGCCAATTTAACAGAAAGAGCGTATATAAAAATCGGTAAAAACTGAACAAAAAAATAAAACCTCAATCTGGAGTACCGCCTGAAACGGGTTAACTCAAAATCTTTTTGAAGGGAGGATCACCGTGTTCCAGTTAAAATTTGATGAAGGCCTTTGCGAGGCATGTGAGACATACGATTGTCTGACAAGATGCCAATATATCAGCCTCACCCTGGAAGAGGCCAAAGAAGAGAGATGGAAAATTATCAGGGGGGAAGATTCACGAGTCCTCACCGAATGCGCCACATGCTATGCCTGCGAGGAATATTGCCCTTACGGTAATCATCCTTTCTATCAGATTGTAGACCTGCAGGAGGCAAAGGGGATGCATCCAGCCCCCCTGCCGGTCGAAAAGCTCCAACTCCAGATGATGGCCCCCAGAGGCGAGATTGATTATAAGGATTTGTCGGCGCCAGTTATAAACCTCTGTGCGTTTTCGCCTTTTGAAGGTCTCTCCATCCAGGGAAAATTTTTCGAGGACGTGTCACGTGTTGGAGGCAACGACCTGTTTTGCAACCTGATGTATCTCCATTTTGCCAAGAGCTCTGTCATTAGGGAAAGGCTGCCACTGGTAATTGAGAACATCTGGAAATATTGTCTGAACAACAATAATATAAAAGAGCTTGTTTGCTTCCACGATGAATGCATCGGGACTTATACCTCCTTTGCACCTGCCTATGGCATTGAGGTGCCGTTCAAGCCGGTGCACTTTTTTGAGTTTATTCTGGCTAAATTGCGAGAACACAAAGATGAGATTACCTCGTTTGACATGAAGGCCGCCTACCAACGTCCATGCTCCAATCGCCTGTGTCCCGAGACGGACAGTTTGGTTGATGAGATATGTGAGATGATTGGAGTAGAACGGGTGAAGAGGAAATACGACCGGGAAAATGCTCTGTGCTGTGCGGGAATACTGAAGATGCAGGGCCGTGATGAATTGGCAGATGAACTTCAGAAGAAAAATCTTGACGACATGCAGGCGGCAGGGGCCGAGGTGTGCATATTCAATTGCCAGTTCTGCCTGATGACACTGTTGGACTTGGTGACCAAGAGGGGGATGATACCGATACTGCTGGGTGACCTGTGCAGGATGGCATTGGGGGAGGCCATGCCTTCACCCGACAAGCTGTCCGAAGACTTCGACTTTTTCTCATATTGAATTGATTGTTAATTGGGAAACCTTTTCCTCAGGGACCGTCAAAGATCCCGCTACGCGGGAGTCAGAGAAATTAGGCTATGGTGTACCAGAAATCAAGGTCATGAAGTGAACTAAAGTTCGAAGTGAACTAAAGTGAGCTAAAGTTAATGCAGAGCTTCGCTCTTCTATTCAGCAAAAGGACATAAAACTCCTTAACTTTAGTCACTTTAGACATTTTAGGTCACTTTAG
>CAYYPQ010000053.1:0-22510 GCA_964473615.1 uncultured Desulfobacteraceae bacterium | reverse complement strand
CTCGGGGAATGCGAGAAAAACTCTCGCCCTGAGGCGAAGACTTCAGTCCGACTTTTTTATCCGCAGCGGTTCAGGGTTCGAGGGTTCAAATACAAGAAGCCGATCGAAGAAAGGCAGGTGGTCTAAACATTGATTAGCAAAAGAATAAAAATTATTTTTTTTATCCTGTTTGTTTTGGCCGTAGGGGTTATCTTCATTTACCATTTTTTCCATCTTTCTTATCCCCCAAAAAAATCACATCAGATTTCGTATAATAAAGTGCTTGTCAATCGCAATTTTTGGAACAAAGTCAGAAAAGATATTCGAAACAGGACCATGCCGCATAAAGCACTTAGTGATAAAGAAAAGAAAGAGATGGCTAAACTTCAGACCCTTGGCTATCTTTCTGGATATCAAAGAAAACCCAATAGAGAGGGTGTTACAGTTTATAACAAAGATAAGGCCTGCAAAGGGTATAATTTATATCTTTCTGGATGCAACCCTTTTTCTGTCCATAGCAAGCAAGTTTTTTTGATTGATATGGAAGGAAATATATTACATAGCTGGCATCCGCTTCTCGATAAAGAACTAATGGACACAAATTGGAGGCGAGCCTATCTTTATAAAAATGGAGATCTATTGGTAATTATTGAAAACTCTGTTCTGGTGAAATTAGATAAAGATTCAAATATAAAGTGGGTCTATCGGGGGAACCCTCATCATGATCTTTTTGTAGATAAAGACGGCAACATATATGTCCTGAAGATAAAAGCAAGGGTTATTCCCAAATATGATCCTAAAAAACCGGTTTACGATGATTTTATTTGTATCCTTAGCCCAGCAGGTTATGAACTCAGATGTATATCCATCTTAAGTTGCATCGAACATTCCAGCTATGGCTTTCTATTAGATAGGATAAAACAAGAATATGGTGATATATTACATACGAATACCATTGAAGTATTAGATGGTCGATTGGCCAAGAAATCTCCGGCCTTTAAAAAAGGCAACGTGCTAATCTCCATTCGAAATTTAAATACGGTTTGTATAGTGGATTTAGAATTGGGGAAAGTCGTTTGGGCTTTAACGGATTTATGGAAATATCAGCATCAACCTACTATTCTTGAAAATGGAAATATGCTCGTTTTTGATAATAACCCTACTTTAGAGGATATTAAGGCAATAAGAAATTTTAAATACTTTTTAAAAGACTATAAATCCTTACCAGATACGGTTAAAGGGAGTGCATTCTCTAGGGTCATAGAGATAAATCCTTTTTCTAAAAAAGTTGTTTGGGAATATAGAGGTGAAAAGAATTTTCCTTTTTATTCTTTCGTATTGGGAAGTGCCCAGCGTCTTCCTAACGGTAACACCTTAATTACCGAATCAGTAGCGGGCAGGGCGTTTGAGGTAACAAAAGAAAAGGAAATAGTTTGGGAATTTATCAATCCTCATACCGCAGGTGAAAATAATGAACTAATTGCTACCTTAAATGAGGTCATCAGAATCCCCATTAATTTCCCTGTTGCAAATTTAGGGGCCGGGTCTTGATATAAGGCAGCTCTTTTGTCCAATTTCAAGACCTGACCCGTATCTTGCACGGCTAAAGGGCGCCAGCGATCTTCTCCCAAATGAACTCAACCGCCTGGGCAGCCTCTGATTTGCTGTCGTATTCAAAAAGGGTCTGCCCCTGGACCATGGAATGGGTAAAGATCGGGTCAAAGGGTACCCTTCCAAGTACCTTTATATTATTCTCGTTTGCGAAATCCTCTATCGCCTTAGTTTCTTCGATATTCAAGTCGTATTTGTTGATACAGACCATGGCAGGAACCTTGAAATGGGCGGCCAGTTGGGCCACCCGCTCCATATCGTGCCGCCCTGAAACAGAGGGTTCCGCCACGATCAAAAGCGCGGTCGCGCCTCCTATGGACGCAATCACCGGACATCCTATCCCAGGGGGCCCATCTGTCAGGATCAGATTGAGGGCCCGTGCCTCGGCCACCTTTTTGGCTTCCTGCCTGGCGAGCGTCACGAGCTTTCCAGAGTTCTCTTCAGCGATGCCCAGCCTGGCATGGACCATGGGGCCAAAGCGAGTATCTGATATGAACCACTCCCCACACTTTTTTTCCGGGAAATCTATGGTTTCTTCAGGACAGAAATAGTAACAGACCCCGCAACCTTCGCATTCTATGGGATCTACCACAAAGTCTTCGCTAATAGCGTCCCACCGGCATAGCTCCCGGCAAAGGCCGCATTGACTACATCTCTCCTTATTTATTATCGCCGTATGACCACCAGTGAAATCATGCCTTTCCCTGATCTTTGGTGCCATGATCAGATGAAGGTCCGCGGCATCCACGTCTGCGTCACAGAGGACCTTGTCTGTGGCCAGGGTGGCAAACGCTGAGACAATACTGGTCTTACCGGTTCCGCCTTTTCCGCTGATGACAACAATTTCTTTCATGTAGTATTACTCCCAGACAATCCCACAAGCTCCTCGATGCGGTAATACAGTTCTTCAAATTTTCTTCCCCACTCAGGCATCACCTCAACAACAAGTTTTCCACAAGAATAGGCCTCCGCGATCTTTCTATCAAAGGGGATTTCCATTAAGACCGGGAGGCCTTCAGCCTTTGCATATTCCTTGACCCGGTCATCCCCAAGATCGGAACAATTTATGACCAGACCGCATGGAATGCCCAGAACACGAACTGCCCCAACTGCCAGTTTCAAATCATGAAGGCCAAAGGGGGTTGGCTCTGTGACCAAAAGAACAAAATCCGCTCCTTTCATGGCGGCAATAACCGGACATGATGTTCCTGGTGGTGCGTCGATTATAATCAATCTTCCGGATTGACTGAGGGATCGCACTTTTTTTATTAGCGGTGGTGACATGGCCTCGCCTACCCTCATTCGCGCGTGCACAAAGGAGAGACCGTCCCGATGCCCTATTTCAAGTACTCCCAGTTCACGGCTCACCTCACTGATAGCCTTTTCCGGACAGACCTCCATGCACCCACCACAGCTATGGCATAGCTCGTGGAAGGGGAGCACGGTTTCTCCGATAACCACGATGGCCTTAAACTGGCAAATTTCACCACACTTGCCGCAGAGGGTGCATTTTTCTTCATCCACCACGGGCACGGGAGTAGTAGCCGTTTCCACGGTTTCAATGGTGGGGCGGATAAAGAGGTGGCAGTTTGGCTCCTCTACATCACAGTCAAGTAATTGCACATTCCTTTTTACGGATAAGGCGAGGTTGGTAGACACAGTGGTCTTGCCAGTGCCCCCCTTTCCGCTCGCGACACTAATGATCATAATCTGAAATCCTTACGCCCTCTTTCACTAAGAGGCCCGGGTCATAGTGGTTCCACATTTGGGACATTTGATCTCGAAGCAAGGAACCCCCCTCTCGTGGGTCTGCTTCTCTCCGCAATTGGGGCAAACACATTCTCCTCCTGGGCCGAGGCCGCTGCCTCCACCCATACCTTGTCCACGGCCGGAGCCGCCTTGACCGCGGCCTCCGCCTGAGCCTTGTCCTCCGGGTACCATATCATATTCTCCTTTCCAAGATCATGGGTTAGCAATACATGCATTTTGTAAGACATCCGACACTTTCTAATGGTCACAGACATTGTCACCTGTAATCAAACTATTCGACAGGTATTGATGTGCCAAGGATTCCGGTGAATCCATTGGCGCTCCTGTTATTACCTGAATGCCGTTTTCGTTCAGGAGTTGCTGTGCCCTATCTCCCATACCTCCTGCGATAATCACATGAGCACCCTGGTCGTGTAACCACTTGGGAAGGACCCCTGGTTCGTGAGCCGGAGGAGTTAGCATTTGCTGACTTTTGATTTTCCCGTTTTCTATCTCAATGAAGGCGAACTGGTCGCAGTGGCCAAAATGTGAAGAGAGCTTGCCGTCAGATACCGGAATTACGAGCACCTTTCCGCCGTTGCTGCGGTTTTTTTTCGGCGTCACGACCCCATTTTTTACATCGGATACCTCTGTCTTGGCCTTTCCAAGTTTGACGATCTGATCAATAAAGTCGTTAAAGGCCCTGGTAAACTCGAGTTGATCATTGTCCAAAAGGGCCATGTTGCCTACGTCCCCATTTTTGACCACAATGGGTTCCAGGGGCAGGGTACCCAGGAGACGCACGTTTTCCTGTCTTGCAGTACGCAGACCTCCGCCGGTCTTAAAGAGTTCGATTACTTTTCCACAATGGGGGCAGACAAGACCACTCATATTTTCCACTAGCCCGAGTATGTCCATGTTGACATGACGGCAGAAGTTGATAGATTTTCGTACATCAGCCAGGGATATTTCCTGTGGCGTGGTGACAATGAGTGCCTTTGCGTCGGGCACGGTCTGGGCAACTGTCAAGGGCTCATCCCCGGTCCCGGGTGGGGAATCCACAATCAGATAGTCAAGATCACTCCACTCTATATCGGAGATAAACTGCCTGATGACACCAATTTTGAGAGGACCTCTCCAGATTGTGGCCTGGTCCTTATTATCTCCCATTAATGGCTCAATGGAAATTACCTCCATATTGGGCAAATAGGGGATGGGCCGTGCCTTCCCATCCTCACTGCCGGGGAGGATATTTCCCTCCAGGCCCAGCAAACGAGGGATACTGGGACCATGTAAATCCACATCCATCAGTCCGACCTTGAACCCTCTCTTGGACAGGGCCACAGACAAATACGCGGCAATACTACTCTTGCCCACACCGCCCTTTCCGCTCATGACAAGGATTTTGTTCTTGATGTTTGCCAATCTTTCCTTAATCTCTGCATCCTGCTTTTTATGCTGATCCTGCTGGCCGCCGAATCCGCAACTCTGAGTTTCATTTCCCATTAATTTACGACCTCCTGTTATTTACTGATTTATGTCTTGGAGGAATCGTAGGGGTTATCTTCCTCCCATTAGCTTTTCTTGCCAGCCTTGCCCATGCCCTTAGAGACATTTTGGCATCCTGGCATAAGGAATCTTTCGAGATTCAAGCTCCCACTCAGGTACGCGGCAAGGACCTCATTCACCTGTCCTGAAATCCATGAAATTATCTTAATGCCGGAGGCCTTCAGCATCCTATAAAATGGTCCAGAAATAGCGCCACAGATAAGCAACTCTATGCCCAGATCCCGAATGCGGTTGCATCTGCTGTTCAAATCGCCTTCAGCAAAGAGGACCTCCTGTCTCGAGGTCTCACTTTGATTCTCCACTTGGAGGATCAACAATCTCGATGCGGTATCCATGACCGGTGAAATCTTTCCCTCCCAATAGGGAATTGCGATCTTCATGGAGGACTATCCCTCGTTGCTTATGGTTTTTGAAGATTCTCTATCCTGGTTTCGATATCCTCAATCTGCTTGCGGAGATTCCTCGTCAGATCTCTGAGCTGTGAGATCTCTTGTTCCTTATCCAGCGGCAAAGTCGGTGCTGGATTCGGTGGGGGTGACCCGGAACCGGCCCATTGACCTCCCATACCTTTTCCACAGCCCATACCCCGGCCCATGCCGCCACCTCGGCCCATCCCACGGCCAAGGCCCATGCCGCCAACGGATCCCATGCTGTTGCCGCGGCCCGAAGAACCCTTTCCACCAGGGCCTGAATTTTCCACACCGTAGTGATCTGTTACATTTGCATCCGTTGTTGGGTTTAAGGCCCCGCTCTTGAATTTTTCAACGGCTTCTCTAACCGTCCCTGACTGGCCGACTATGATTTTCACACCCGCCGCATTAAGGGTCTTCACGGCGTTAGGGCCGCAATTTCCAGTGATTACGATCTCTGCCCCCTTGGAGGCAATAAATTGTGCCGATTGAATCCCCGCGCCGCCACCCAGTGCTATATTCTCGTTGGAAAAGGCCTCAAAGTTCATATTCTCGAGATCCAACACAATAAAATAGGCACATCGACCAAAACGCGGATCAATAGATGCATCCAGACCTTCACCGCTGGCACTTACCGCTATTTTCATTTCAATTTTCCTCCTTTTTTGCCCTTTGATTGTCTGAATCGTGGGCTCCATATCAATATGCGAAGGTACTCCGCAACAGCCTTTCAGAGACACACAGCACAATTTATGCCAGGAATTCCAGCCATGTGATAATTGCACTAACTATTTGTAAAAATATGGTTTATTCAATATGGAGGGCCAAGACATAGCAAATAGGCAACCACATATATAGCAAATATGCAATTAATGGATGACATACAACTGCAATTTTGCAATAGACAGTTCTCCTGAAAAAAGGCCCCATTGCCGGCCTTACCTTCTAATAACATGGTCTTCGTCAGTTTTTGGGCTATTACTACTCATGTAACTCCACTGCTGTCCAAAATAAATTCAAATTGCAATATTTTCTTGGGTAAGTGTCTGAAACTCCTTAACACATATATCGTTTCAAAAATCAGGTTGTCATCTTTATTCACCGCCCGTTCGCTACGCTCACCAGGCGCAAAGAACGCAAAGCTTAGGGTGTTTTGAAACGCGCTATGATTATCAGTCGAGGATGTAGTGCATTTACATAAGACGGAGTAGTCTTTAAAATGTCGCCTCTCACGACAATTTAAAAGAACAAACTTCTCTGCGTGCTCAGTGCCTCTGCGGTGAAATTTACAACCTTGCAAAATCGTTTTTGGACAAGAGTGATGTAACTCCTAGGGCTAGTGTAGAGCAGGTGACCTAGGAAGGATTAAGATTAAGTCTCCTCATCTTGCGCCACAAAGTGGTGGGGTGAATCTTAAGGTCGCGTGCCGTGGCAGATCGGTTCCAATCGTGCCTTTTGAGGGCCTCCAATATAAAATTCTTCTCCAGCTCATCCCATGATGATCCAATATGTGCATTGGGAGGAGATTTTCCTTGATTACGGACTTTGGGGCCA
Source organism: uncultured Desulfobacteraceae bacterium (assembly GCA_964473615.1). Taxonomy (GTDB): domain Bacteria; phylum Desulfobacterota; class DSM-4660; order Desulfatiglandales; family Desulfatiglandaceae; genus CAYYPQ01. Next base: position 15,638 of record CAYYPQ010000053.1, on the reverse strand, counting down.
ATATACTCAGGGAGGTGCTCGGGGCCGATAAAGCTGTTCTTGCATACGACAGAGGCATATTCGAGGATATTCTCCAGTTCCCGGATATTGCCCGGGAAATCATGGGCCATTAATGTCGCCATGACTCCCGGTGAAAGCCCCTTGATGTCCCTGTTGTTGAGCCGGTTAAATTTGCCTATGAAATGTTCGGCCAGCAAGGGAATATCCTCTTTGCGATCCCTTAAGGGGGGCAGAGTTAGTTTGACGACATTAATGCGGTAGTACAGATCCTCCCGAAACATTCCTTTGGCGACAAGGTCTTCAAGATCTCGATAGGTGGCGGCCACAATTCGTACATCGGCCTTTCGAGGGTGGGCGCTTCCAAGCGGTTGATAGACGCGATCCTGAAGCACTCTTAACAATCTCACCTGCAGGGCAGGTGAAATATCTCCGATCTCATCCAGAAAGAGAGTCCCTCCATCGGCCAGGGCCAGGCGACCCGGTTTGTCTCTTTTGGCATCAGTAAATGCGCCTGACTTATACCCGAAAAGTTCCGATTCTAACAGAGTATCGGGTAGGGCGCCGCAGTTGATGGTTACCATTGGGCCATTTTTCCTGGGGCTTAGCGAATGAATAGCCTTTGCAAACAGTTCTTTGCCTGTGCCGCTTTCACCGACCAGGAGCACCGTGGTATTGCTTTCCGCCACCTGTTCGAGGATCCCAAAGAGCCGGTGCATTTCATCGTTTTTGCTGATAATGTCTAAAAAAGAATGACGATCTTTAAGGGCCTTGCGGAGCTCTTCCACCACGCTTAAATCACGAAAGCTTTCTACTCCTCCGATGACACGCCCGTCCCCTTGTCTTAGGAGTGCCGTGGATATACTAACAGGGATGCGTTCCCCTTTGGCGTTAACGATAAAGATCGCCTGGTCTACAATTGGACTCCCCGTCTCAATGGTATTACGGAGTGAGCAGCGGCTTTCACAGATACTGGCCCTGAAGACATCCCAGCAATGGCGACCGATGGCCTCATCCTTTATTATGCCTGTTATCTCTTCTGCCGCACGGTTAAAGGATGTGATTTTCCATTCTGAGTCCACAGTAAAGACACCATCAGCAATGCTGTCGAGGATAATCTGTGTTCGAGTGCCCTGTCCGGGTGTCATTTGACTCTCCTGATTGAGATGAAATTGATAGAGGAGACTGTCTAAAGATGGGTCCTGTTTGTGGAATTGTCAATAATGATTATTGAAGTGATTGGAAATCCGGTGATTGTCCCGTGTCTCTCTCCCAAAGGAATGGTTTGAGCTGGTCCGGACAATAAATTAACACCGCCTTTTAGAATTGCTTTCCCCAACCGTGTCGACGTCTCATTCTACCCCTCGGGGGCATCACAAAATCTCCGCCTTCGATACGCAGTATTTTTCCGAGCACAAGTGCCTCGGCCACAACACTCCTCGCCTCAGCCAAGATCCTCCCAAATGTCTGGCGGGACACATTCATCCTAAGGGCGGCTGTTTCTTGGTCAAGGCCTTCAAAATCACTCAACCGAAGTGATTCCAAACCCTCGATGGAAAGAACAACCTCTGCCAATCCCCATGGAGGTGTCCTGTTGGGCAAAAAACCGTCCGCAATGGGCGGACCCTGGACAAATCTGCGTTTTCTCGGCCTCGGCATATAGCCTCCTTATTTTGGACTTAAGCCCATTATATAATACTTGCTATAATTAGGTCAAGCTTGCAATTAAGTCGCATGCTCATAAATACAAAACCGAATATCAACTTCTTGAGAAGTTGCAGACAATCAGCCTTGTCCAAAAACGGTTTTTGTTGGACAGCATTTTCGGCAACAATTTAGATGTTTGAAAAGTGGTAGGGTGAACCAGACAACCTGATTAGTTACGGCAGATTTGAATTTATTTTGGAGAGCAATGGCAGACAGCACATCTAAAGCCTATATTCTTTAAGTTGGAAAAGCTTCTTATTCTGGGTAGCTACGATGTGGTAGAATTTGTCTTGAGGAATGTAAATAAAAGGCACGTCCTCTGGCCTGCGATATAGGAAATGGGATAGAATCATCCTGTTCACTGCCCGATGTCCGATGATCATTATATTTCCGGAATTGCTGCTCAGGTAAAGGGCCTTTTTGATACCCCTGTCTATCCTCTCCTTCATAGAGATGTAGCCCTCTCCTTCAGGATAGACATAGTTATATTTATCCTTTTTTCTTGCGGAGTATACGTGAGGCATGGTTTCCCGGATTTCTTCATAGCTCATACACTCACACACGCCGCTGTCTATCTCATTGAATTCATCTAGGGGGATGATAATTGATTGTTTTTGTGATCTTTTGATAGGTTCTGCGGTCTGGACAGTACGTTTTTTCTTGCTCGTGAAGATAACAGGCATCTTCTTTTTCCTAAAATATTCGGCCAGTGCCCTGGCCTGGACCATACCATTTTCGGTCAAGCCCGAGTCCCCGCCAATCCTGTTTTCCAGATTGAAATAGGTCTCTCCGTGCCTGATCAAAAATAGGTTCTTGACGGTATCAGTCACCAGAAAATCTCTTATCCTGTCGTAATATGGAATATCATCTGAAATCTCTTCCTGCATGATCTGATTGTTTAGAGAGTCCAGCTTGATGAAATTTTTTTCTTGTCTAACGGGGCGGTAGATGGTGCTGTAATATCGAATTCGCTGTTTAAAGCTTTGAATTGCCGCGTCCTTTTCCATGTTGCTAAATTCGGGAAGGGTAATTTTTGTCAAAATGCTGGCCTCAAGGATTTCTCTGTCATTATTGATACATTCAATAAAAAGGATTGAATGTTCATCAAGTTGGGTAATGATCTTTTTTCTCCTCTTGAGGCTAACGTTTGTGGCATCTAGGATAGCGACCTGCCCGTCTTTGCCAAGATAATTCTTGGCCCACTGAATGTTCAAAAGGGCAATTCTTTCTCTGAGCGCCACGCCTTCCCTGTTTTGAGGATGGTAAAACTCCGGTGAGGAGGTCTCCTCTCCAGTGAGTCTCCTTCTCAGGTCGCCATTATTGAAAATGCGGGTCTTGATAGCGTCTTTGACCAGGTTTTCTCTCAGTTTGGCCGCTATAGTGGATTTTCCCCTTGCAGGCAGACCGACCATTACGATGAAGAGTTTTCCATTTCCCATGATGATTTATCCTAATGCGAAAATTTAACTAAATAATTTAACTAAATGTTATTTTAAAGGGTTCTTCTCAAAATTCATTGGGAGAAAGTGGTAAAGGATTCGAGGATTCAAGGGTTTAAGCGTTTGTTTTCCAAAGAGTAACTGCTCAGGTGGATAAACTGAAGGTAGAAGGCTGAAGGAAAATTTGAGTTAGCTGAAAGGGAAGCTGTCTTCAACCTAAATACCTGGGTGGTTATGCTGATATGACTTTTGCCAGACCTTCAGCTCTTTGTAATTCTTAAGCACTTCACTCGAATCCTTGAATCCTTGACCCCTAGAACCCTTAAGATATCACCAACTCTTTTGGAGAGGACCCTTTCATGATAATTAACAATCACGACAACTGCAATGAATGACTATATTTGAGTGCCAGATAGCGCCCAAAATACCAGGCACGAATATCAAGGTAAACACCTATTTCAGGCCCGGGTATTTTTGGGCGCTTCTTGGGTTTAGACCTTGGCATTATGTGGGTATGGTAATATAGTAATCAGATATAGAGAACACCAAAATCAATGATTGCCATGATACCTTTAAACCCATTGTTAATTGTCTACCTCGCCATCTATCTGGTGAGTGTGGCCATGGATATGATTATAGATGAAGCCAATAGGGCATATCTAAAAGAATGTGGAGATAAGGTACCACAGGCCTTCAAAGGGGCAATTGACGAGAAGGAGCTACAAAAGATTAACCGATATACATGCGATAATACACATTTTACGCTTATCCAGAAAGGTACTAGTAACATCCTTTTTCTCTTTGTTATTCTTTCGGGGGTTTTGCCGTGGCTTTCTAATGTCTTATCCGGTGTCAATTTTATTTTGGCCGGACTTATCTTTTTTGGTGTCCCTGGACTGGTCATGGCAATAATGGGCATTCCCTTTGATTATTATCACAGCTTTGTTATCGAGGAAAGGTATGGCTTCAACACCAAGACCGTCAAGACTTGGTTTTCAGACCTGATAAAGACACTGCTGCTCAGCGTCGTTCTTGGAAGTATTCTCCTGTCTTCACTGCTCGTCATGGTAAGATACACGGGTGAGTTATGGTGGATCTGGGCATGGGCGATCTATATCGGTTTCCAATTGATTCTCACGATCCTACACCCCACTGTCATCGCCCCATTTTTTAACAAGTTTACGCCATTGGAAGATCAGGAGCTTGCAGTTAAGATAAAGGAATTGGCAGAAAGGGAGGGCCTGAGCTTACGAGGCATTTACCAGATGGACGCAACCAAGAGAAGCAGGCACACCAATGCATATTTTTCTGGTTTAGGGAAGACAAAGAGGATCGTGTTATTTGATTCCTTGATTCAGTCTCACGATATGGAGGAGATTATGGCGGTGATGTCTCACGAGATAGGGCATCTTAAGAAAAACCACATAAAAAAAGAGTTCGCAATCGTATGTGTGATTTCTGCCGCCCTTTTTTATCTGGCGTCTAAGATGATTACATGGGAAGCAATGTTCCAGGGCTTTGGGTTCTCTGTCATGCCCCTTTATGTGGGTCTATTTTTAGTGGGTGTCTTATGGGAACCTGCCGTTTTTTTTCTTGCCCCTTTCTGGATGGCTATTTCCAGGAAATTTGAGCTGGAAGCGGATCATTATGCCGCCCGCATCATGGATGGTGGTAAGCCCCTGATAACTGTCCTAAAAAAGATGGCCAAGGACAACCTCAGTAATCTTCGGCCTCATCCTGTATACGTCTGCTTTAACTATTCACATCCCCCATTGCTTGAAAGAATCAGGCGCCTTGAATCCAATGATATGCCTCAATTCCGGAGACAAGTGGTGCAGGGCCAGGTGGGTGAAAAGATGAGAGATGTGCAATGTGATCCATAATACTTGAAGTTTTTTTCGAAGCACTTATAATGAACATAAAGCTGAGTTATCAGAGAACGCACATCTTTATTGCGAAATTTCAGGGAGGAAAAAATCATGGCACAGATTTACGAGGCAAGACCGAGGACTGAGGCCCTGGTCAATGATTTTGTCAGAAGTGTGTATAACTGGATGGGTATAGGGCTGGCGTTGACCGGGTTTGTGGCCCTTTATGTCTCCGGCAGTCCAAGCATGACCCGGCTCATTTTCGGCAACCCAATCCTTTTTCTTGTCCTCATCCTGGCCGAACTGGGCCTCGTCTTTTCAATCAGCGGGATGGTCAATAGGATAAGTGCTGGGACAGCGACTTCTCTTTTTGTTCTCTATTCCGCATTGAATGGAGTCACCCTTTCCTTCATCTTCATCGCCTACACTCGTTCCTCCATTGTGAGCACCTTTTTTATCTGCGCTGCGACGTTTATTGGGTGCAGCATCTACGGCTGGGCGACCAAAAGGGATTTGACCTCTTGGGGGGGATTTTTGATGATGGGGCTTATTGGCATTATCATCGCCTCGCTGGTAAATATGTTTGTCCGAAGTAGCGGCATGAGTATGCTGATAAGCTATATCGGAGTGTTTGTATTTGTGGGCCTGACCGCCTATGACACCCAGAAGATAAAAAACATGGCAGTTGCACAACCTGCAGGCCTTGATGGGTCAGTGGTTAGAAAGGGGGCAATCCTGGGCGCCCTTTCCCTTTATCTGGATTTTATTAATCTATTCTTAATGCTTCTCAGGATATTTGGGCAAAGCAGAGAATAGGGGAGGGGAGAAATTTGTTCATCCCCCTGATAACGCCAAGGGCTTGTCAGGGGGATATTATTTTTAGGGCCATGGACTCTATTAATCATGGAACCTTCCTATATAAGACTCCACCGACAGGGTGAGCTCTCAATACGGCTGAAGCGGGCCTTGGATATAATTGAGGCCTGTGAACTCTGTCCACGCAAGTGCCACGTGAATCGTCTTAAAGGAGAAACCGGCCTTTGTAGGACCGGGCGTATGGCAAGGGTGGCCAGTTATAATGCCCACTTTGGAGAAGAGGCCCCGCTGGTCGGGAGGTGTGGCTCAGGGACGATATTCTTCAGCTCATGCAACCTGCTTTGTGGCTTTTGTCAGAATTTCGATATCAGCCATATCATGGAAGGGGTCGAAGCGGGGCCTGAAGAACTGGCCGCCATGATGATAGAGCTATCGGAAAGGGGGTGCCACAACATTAATTTTGTTACCCCCACTCATGTAATCCCACAAATTATTGAAGGCCTTATCGTGGCGATTGAGAAGGGACTAAATGTCCCGCTGGTATATAATTCTGGTGGATATGACCGCTGGGAAACCCTGGAAATTTTGGATGGGATTTTTGATATATATATGCCGGATTTCAAATTCTGGGATAGTAAATGGGCCGAGCGATTTTGTAATGCACCTGATTATAGAGATGTCACAACGGAGGCGATCAAGGAAATGCATCGTCAGGTGGGTGACCTGGTAATTGATGAGGGTGTTGCAATAAGGGGCCTGCTGGTGAGGCATCTGGTCATGCCGAATCACGTCGCCGGCACTGAAGGAATTATGGGGTTTATTGCAAAAGAGATCTCTCCAAATACATACGTAAACGTGATGGATCAATACAGGCCATGCGGTACTGCTGATCAGGATGGTCTGATTAATCGGAGGCTATCGGCAGAAGAATACCGGGAGGCCATGGATGCCACCAAAAATGCCGGCCTGACGCGCCTTGATCCCAGGGAGCGGTTTCGCCTGATTCTTGGATTTTGATGAAAAACGATAGGGTAATAATTATAGGGGACGTACACGGTTGTCTTGACGCCCTGAAGCGGCTTATGGACAAGATAAACTGGCGACCCAAGTCTGACCGAGTGATATTTTTAGGTGATTACATCGACAGGGGCAAAAACCCCAAAGGGGTGGTCGATTTCATACTTTCCCTCATCGAAAGTTCATCTCACGTTGAATGCCTTATCGGGAACCATGAGGCCCTTTTCCTCGACTACCTGAAGGGCGGGGATCGTGGTATCTTTCTCGCAAACGGTGGGTGGTCCACCGTAGAGAGCTATATGTCTGATAATGCATGGACGGGCGATTTTCTTATACCTTCAGACCATATGGCATTTTACAAATCCCTGATTACGTTTATCGAACTTGACGATTATTACGTGGTACATGCCGGCTTCAGGCCGGAGGTGGATGTGAAAAAGCAGTCATTGCAGGATATGATTTGGATTCGTGACCCCTTTATCTACACTGATTATGATTTTGGAAAAAAGGTCATTTTCGGTCATACCCCATTTAATGAACCCTTGGTCATGTGGAACAAGATTGGCCTGGATACCGGGGCCGGCTACGGAAATAAGTTGACCTGCCTAGAACTCCCTAAAGTCGTATTCCATTCCGTGGAGGTGTGAACATTTGGTTGGAATCACTGCCACCATTCCGGTTGAGATAATCTTTGCCGCACACCTCAGGCCCGTGGACCTCAATAACGCCTTTATTTCATCGGATCACCCTGAGAAACTTGTTGCCCAGGCAGAGTCTGCGGGTTTTTCGCACGGCATTTGTTCCTGGATCAAGGGCATCTATTCAACGATTATCAATAAAGGTATTATGGATGTTATTGCCGTAACAGGTGGGGATTGCAGCAACACCATCGCCTTGGGGGAGTTGCTTGCTCGTAGGGGTGTGAGAGTGATCCCTTTCGAGTACCCCTTGAACCGCGACAGAGAGGCCCTGGCATCCCAGATAGAAAAGCTGAGGAAGATCCTGGATGCCACATGGTCTGAAATAGCTCTGGTGAAATCGAGACTGGCCGGGATTAGGGCCAGACTGAAAAGGTTGGATGAACTCACCTTCCGTGAAAATAGGGTTACCGGCCTGGAGAACCATCTTTTTCTGGTAGGCAGTTCTGATTTTGGTGGGGACCCGGAAGAATTTGACAAGAATCTGGATAGTTTTTTGACCACAGCCCTGAAAAGAGGCCCAAAAAAAGCGGGAGTTCGTCTCGGTTACCTGGGTGTGCCACCCATATTCAAGGGTTTTTACGAGTTAATAGAGTCCCTGGGGGCAAGGGTGGTCTTTAATGAGGTGCAGAGGCAATTCAGTATGCCGTATGGCAGGGAAAACCTTATTGATCAATACCTCGAATATACCTACCCCTATGATATCGATGGTAGGCTCAGAGATATTGAACAGGCAGTTTATGAACGCCAGATTGATGGCCTAATCCATTACACTCAGACGTTTTGCTACAGGCAGATCTACGATATCGTAATCAGGGAATGCCTGCCTGTACCTGTTCTTACGCTTGAGGGAGACAGGCCTGGACAGGTTGACAGCAGAACGGCATTCCGCATCGAGACATTTGTTGAGATGTTGCGAGATGGGATTTGAATCAACTTGTCTCACCAGTGTATTTGCCGCTGATAAAGGCCTCCGCCAATTCAACGTCCTTTTTGCTTCCTATGTAAAGAGGGGTCCTCTGGTGCAATTCAGAGGGGTCGATTTCAAGGATAGGCCCGTGTCCGTCACTGGCATATCCTCCTGCCTCCTTGACTACCATGGCGAGAGGGTTGGCCTCCACCATCAGACGTAATTTCCCTGTTGGTTTTTTTGGGTCTTTTTTGTCGGCAGGATACATGAAGATGCCGCCTTTAAGAAGATTGCGGTGAAAATCGGCCACCAGGCTCCCCACATATCTGGAGGTGTAAGGTCGACCGGTCTCCTTGTCATCTGTCTTAAAATAGTCTATTAATGCCCTGGTTTTTTCATCCCAGTGAGAGTAGTTACCCTCGTTTACGCTGTATATTTTGCCCTTTTCCGGGACTTGTATGTTCTTATGGGAAAGGAGAAACTCACCAAGGCTTGGATAGAGGGTGAAGCCGTGGACGCCTGTACCCTTTCCTGTCGTGTATACCATAATAGTGCTTGATCCATAAATAAAGTAACCGGCGGCCACCTGTTTTATGCCGGGCTGCAAGACGTCAGTCAAGAGGATGTCTATGTTGGTTTCCTCGGAGTTTTTCTTAAAGATGCCGAAGATGGTCCCGATGCTCACGTTAACATCTATGTTTGAAGATCCATCGAGAGGATCGAATAATAGGATATAGTTGCCCTTTGGATAGTCTGGAGGAATATCGATCAAGTCTGCATTTTCCTCCGAGCCCATGCAGCATAGCTGACCGATATGCTGCATTCGTTCTATGAGGACCTGGTTGGCAAAGGCATCCAGCTTCTGCACGTTTTCGTCTTGCACGTTAATCCTGCCCGTGGATCCCAAGATATCCACGAGACCGGCCTTATTGACCTCCCTGGAGACTACCTTGGCCGCGACAATCAGCTCGTTGAGCAGGGTGGTGAAGGCCCCCGTGGCTTCTGGGTTTTCACGTTCTTCTCTCAGGATATGTTCTGTAATCGTAGTTCCCACGCCATGTCTTTTCATAACCCGTTCTCCTTTCTAACCCCCTAAGTAACTTTATATATGTTGTTGTATAATTAAAGAGTTTGGGGTGAACGACATTTTTCAAACATCTAAAGAATTACCGAATCTTTTAAGGCAACCCGAACGCAAAATGCTGTCCAATAAAAACCATTTTTAGACAAGACCTATGCATTGCCAGGTCTTAAGGGAGTTGTTCCTTGTATTCGACTCTGTATATCTCTGCAAGAGTAAGAAAGATCGTTATGATTAGTGGCCCATAGACAATGCCCAGGATGCCAAAAAGATTCATCCCTCCGATGACCCCGATGAACACCAGAAGGGAGTTCATTTGCATCCCTTTACCGATCAACCTGGGTTTGATCAGATACTCCATGGCCGAGCTATAAAACAGGTTATAAATCAGAAATGCAATGCCCAGGCCTACCTCCCCCCGGAATATCAGGAACAGGGTGGCCGGCAAAAAGACTATCGAGGCCCCGATGATAGGTAAAAAGGCCATGAAAGCGATAATAGTCCCCCAAAGAAATGGAGAACTGAGGCCGAAAAAGAAGAAACCTAGGCCTCCCAGAATTCCCTGTATGATTCCGGAAAGGCCATTGCCGACAATAATGGCCTTTCCAACCTCACGAAATTTCCCTATGACCTTGTCCAGTTGTTTTTTTGGAACAGGTATAAGTTCAGTAAGGTAGTCCTTAAGACGTTCGCCGTCTCGGAAGAGGTAATAGATGATCAACGTCATCAGGAAGAAATGGATCAGAAAATTCAACAGATTTGAGGCCATAGAGCTGATCTGTTTATACAGGAAGAGCCCGATTTTCTTGCCGATAGAGGTCATAAGTTTTTCTAATTTTTCCGGGGCAAATTCTACACCCGTCATCTTTCCTACCTTCCTTATTCGTTGGGCCCATACATCATCGCTTTCTATGTATTGTTCTATCTGCCTCAGGGAGACCTCGCTGCTGGTATGATTGTAGAAGTCAAAGGCCTCATTGGAGAGGGTTCCGACAAACCAGCTTAGTGGAATGACAAGTAAGAGCAGAATCAGAAGGAGCATGAGCATAGACGATAGGTTCTCATGGCCTCTTAAGGTCTTTTTGAGCCAGGAGTACATAGGATAGAGCACACTTGTGATAAGGAGTGCCAGGACAATCGCAGATACATATGTCCAGAAGAGCCGCAGGAGGAGTGCCAGAAAACAAAGAAAGAGTATTATAAATACCTTGGAACCATGCTTTTCCATTATCCGGGCCTCAAGACAGTGATGATTTTCTGTTATAATAGTGATGAACCATGGGATAATCAAAGGGTTTTTTCATAAAAGGGCAACATTTCAGTCAATTAAATAACGCCATAATTTTTGGCCGGCTTGCACAATGTCAGATTTTGGGCACTTGCTTCGCTCTGCGCGGAATGTTAAGATATCATATTAAAGCAGTTTTGTGCACCGGCATCATCGGTATCGAAGAGTTTATGATATGATAGATAATTCTGGCAGTAATGTACAGCTTTCCGTGATCACTCCTTCTTACAATGAAGAATCGGTCATCAAGGAATCTGTTCGCAAGCTAGTCCAGGCATTGGATAAATTTCCAGAAACCTGGGAACTGGTGCTCGTCAATGATGGCAGTACAGACAATACGCTAGATATCATGTCCGAAGTCGCCAGGGGCGATAATCGTATCAAGGTTGTTTCATACAAGAATAATAGGGGCAGGGGTTACGCTTTGCGCATGGGCTTTAGGAATTGTGTCGGGAAGTACGTTGTGACAATCGAATCAGACCTCACTTGGGGCGAGGATATCATCTTAAGTCTCTATGAAGAATTGTTAAATGAAGATGCGGACGTGGTTATTGCATCACCATATACAAAGGGGGGTAGACTGGAGAATGTCCCACTCAAGAGGGCCTTATTGAGTCGGCTGGGCAATAAGCTGCTGAGGGTGAGCGTTCCATTAAATATTACCATGCTCAGTGGTATGACAAGGGCATATAAAGGCGATGTGATCCGCAATCTGCCTCTGGAAGAAGACGGGAAAGAGATTCATCTCGAAATCGTATCAAAGGCCAGTATGCTGGGATATAGGTTTAGCGAGATACCCGCTATCCTAAAATGGCAACTGCCGCAAAAAGGTGCTCCAAAAAGGAAGTCCAAGTTCAGGGCCGGCAAATTGATCCGCAGCCATTTATTGTTTGGCTTCCATGAGTCACCGATCCTGCTGTTTGGCACAATGGGGGGTGCTGCCTTGCTGCTTGGATTCATTTTGGGCCTCTATCTCTGTTACCTATACTTTATTAGGGAAGAGGTAATAGGTGACAGGGTAGCCTTGATTCTGACCACAATATTTTTGATTCTTGCAGGATTTTCGACGTCTTTATTCTGTTTTCTTTCATATCAAATCAGGGATCTGAAAGAGGAAATATTCAAGTTGCGGCACAGACTTTATAGACAGGCCGGCGATAATTAACAGCACTCCTAAGGCGGCTCTGATTTATAACGAATAGTTCCTACATCTTCATGCAAAAAAAACAGAGACTAAAGTATCTTTTCCAAATACTCATTTCTTTGGTCATTGCCATTATCCTTGTCCTACATCTGGACATAAGGGATTTTATCAGGCATCTTTCCAGGATATCCTTACCAGTATTGGGAGTAATCCTTATCTTTCTTCTTCCGTCCCTCCTTGTACGCGCCTATCGATGGAAATTCCTGTTTAACGATCACGTTCATAGGATCAAATTACATGAGTCTCTAATCCTGTTATTGGTTGGAGTTGCCTTTAATCTTGCCCTGCCTGCTACTTCGGGAGATATCATAAAAAGCTATTTCGGGTATAGATGGTTTGGCGTCAAAGAACGCATGCTTTCCATAAGCCTTCTGGATAAAGTTATCGCGCTGGCTTCCATAGCCATACTGGGAATTCCCATTGCCCTTTACCAGGGGAACTTATTATACGGGTATTTATCCACACTGGTCTTATTGCCGGGGACAATCTTGCTTGCGCTGCCTTGGCTAAGTAAAAACGTATCTGTATTCCGGAGGCTTTTTCAGGCGGCAACCAATATACTAAGAAGGAAACTGGATTTTTTAAGCGTTGTCGATGAAATTAGTGTGCGAAAAGAAAAGGTGATCTATGCCCTGGCTATTTCTGTTTTGGGGTGGGCATTAACCTATTTCCAGATGTATCTCTGTTTCCGGTCAATAAATGTGGATATGTCCCTGCCTTACGTATTCGCGGTTGCCCCACTCCTTACCCTAATAAGATTATTTCCCCTGACTCTAAGCGGGATCGGATCAGATGAAGCGGCGTTGTGTTACTTCTTCCAGCAGGCCGGTGCGTCCATGGAAGAGATCTTGGCGAGTGCATTACTCTACCGATTTTTCGTCCTGATTTTGCCGGGTTTGATAGGCCTGTGTCTCCTGGCCGGGATTAAACGAACGAGGCATAATAGGACAACTGAATAGCCGAGGTATGTAAATTGTCTGATATATTGGGAAGCAAGTTTGTGAGAATGCTGAAAGTGAAGATCTATAATCTTATCAGATCTTATAGATGGGAAGTTGTAAGTAGACTTTTGGATGATAATAGTAAGACTTTATTGGATATCGGCTGTCAGGAATTGTTCTTTTATGAGAAATTAAAGGGCAAATATAGAATCACTCTTGCTGATTCCGCTCCCCGAAACCATTTGGTTAAAAAGGAAGATGTTCAAGAGCTAAGTTTTGCAGACAAATCGTTTGATATTGTATTATGCCAACAGGTATTGGAACATGTTCTCAATCCAGTGAAGGCAATATCCGAATTGAAAAGGGTTGCCATAAAACAGCTTATAATTTCAGTTCCATATGAACCTTTTTTTACGCTTTGTCGCTTCTTCATCTGGGAGAAGGAGCATTTTTGGGCAATTACCCCCCAAATACTGAAATTTTATCTGGGAGACCCTGTATATGAAAATAAAGTTTTTTTTAAAAGATATTATCTGGGCGTCTGGAAATTTGACTGATTTGATTCATTACTCAGGAGTGTTCTGATTTGTCACGCAGGTAGCTAAGTATAATACCTTAGTGTTTTGAAACATGTGTTTCCAACAGTGGGCTGAGTCCCGCGCATATTTGAGGTGAGAGAAATAATCTTTTTACAGCGGCCAGAACTTTTAGGAAAAACAGGATAGCGAAGCCTATCAGAATTATGTGGTTTGGCAATGATAATGGAAGTTAGCCATAAGGATACCTTTCTGAACATACGTCGTGATGTATTGATATATCTGTTTCTTATCATTACAACGCTTGCCTGCTACTGGCAGGTACGAAACCATGAATTTGTTAACTACGATGACCCCATGTTTGTCTCCGAGAACCCTCATGTTCAGGCCGGTTTGTCCTGGGATGGCATCACCTATGTTTTCACGAATATTGGGCCCACGCTTTGTAAATTGGCGCTTTTGTCACACATGTTGGACTGCCAGTTTTTTGGGTTGGATCCGGGCTTGCACCATTTGACAAGCCTGCTCTTTCACATAGCAAATACGGTATTATTATTTTTGGTTTTGAGCCGGATGACAGGCGCATTCTGGAGGAGTGCCTTTGTTGCGGCTATGTTCGCATTGCATCCCCTTAATGTAGAATCGGTTGCCTGGGTGGCGGACAGGAAGAATGTTTTGAGCACCTTTTTCTGGATATTAACGATGTTGAGTTATTTCTATTACGTTGATCGCCCGGGGCTTTATAGATATCTGTTGGTTTCTCTGTTCTTCATTTTGGGCCTTATGTCCAAGATGATGGTTATAACCATGCCTTTTGTGTTGCTCCTGCTGGATTACTGGCCTCTAGGCCGTTTTAAAAAGGCCTCGTCCGCATTTCATCTAATATGGGAAAAGGTCCCTCTCTTTGCACTCACTGCAGCATCGTGTGTAGTGACCTTTATCGGTCACCAAGAGGGGGGCGGTGTCAGCTCTCTACAAATGCTGTCTCTTCAATCCAGGATTGGCAATACCTTGATTTCTTACGTAGGTTACATCGGAAAGATGATATGGCCCATGAATCTTTCTGTCTACTATCCCTATCGTAAGATATTACCATGGTGGCAGGTGGCGGGTGCTTGTCTGTTGTTCGCTTCCATATCCCTGCTGGCCATCAGGTATACCAGGCGTAAACCCTATTTTATTGTAGGGTGGCTGTGGTATATTGGGACCCTTGTCCCTGTGATTGGTCTGGTTCAGATTGGTGCGCAGGCCATGGCAGACCGATACGCATATGTACCCCTCATCGGTATTTTTATCATGATTGCCTGGGGAATTCCCGAGCTTGTCTCCATTAGACAGAAGAGAAAGATAGTGCTGACCACAATCGCGGCGGCACTACTTGTGGGGCTGATGGCAACCACATGGATACAGGTACGATATTGGAGGAACTCTATCGCGCTTTTTGAACATGCACTTGATGTTACTACAGGTAACTCACTGGCGCACTATAATCTGGCCTATGCCTTGGATGAAAGAGGCGAGGTAGATGAGGCCATACATCACTATTCTGAGACGGTCCGGATAGATCCATACCATGCGAACGCACACATAAATCTGGGGAATCTCCTTGAGTTCCAAGGCAGACATGCCGACGCCATCAGGCATTATATGGAGGCCTTGAGGATAGATCCCGATAACGCAGGAGCGCATAGCAATCTGGGAAATATTCTGGCAAAGCAGGGGAGAATAACAGAGGCTATCTGGCATTATTCTGAGGCCTTGCGGAAAAATCCAGATTCCCCTGGCGCACATAACAACCTGGGCAATGCGTTAGTAAGGGAGGGGAAAATAGCTGAGGCCATCCGGCATTATATGGAGGCGTTGCGGATAGACCCAGAATATGCCAATGCACATTACAATTTGGGGGCTGCTCTGGCTCGTGAGGGAAAAATCGAAGATGCCATTGTCCATTTTCGAGAGGCCCTGAGGATAAGGCCGGGCGACCCTGAGACACGTAAGGCCCTTGAAATGGCACTGGCAGCCAAAAAAAAGATGAAGAAGCATTAAGTCCTCAGGACCTTTCCATCACTTTTTGATATTACTGGCGGAAGTGCATGGGAATCGAACCCACCTGCGAGGGTTTTAGCCCCGCACACC
>CAYYPQ010000052.1:0-23687 GCA_964473615.1 uncultured Desulfobacteraceae bacterium | reverse complement strand
ATACCGATAGTGTTGGGAAAATTGACTATAACATGCAGCTATCCAACGCAAGGGCAAAGGCTGTTGTGAAAGCCCTGATAACAAAATATGGGGTGGCTCCGAACCGTCTTAGCTCCTATGGAGTAGGACCGTTGGCTCCTGTGGCTTCCAACGAAACAGATGAAGGCCGCGCTTTGAACCGCAGGGTAGAGTTGGTGAAAGAGTAGTCTGAGATAAAGGAAGCTTTTATGAATAAAAATAAGTTATTTCTTTCAGTTCTAATTTTTCTTATGTTGCTCAGCGTGTCTTCCACAACATTTTCATCTTCCGATGACCGCTGTTACGGGTGTGACAGAACTGCAGTACTCAAAGAGATTACAGGTCTTGAAAGAGATAGTTTTACGTCACACCTGGTCGAACATTCTACAAGCCCCTGTTTTCATCTTCAGAACCTGGCTACTGTAAAGAAATTTGGCGGCGGATCTAAATGGAAACCCCCTGAATATTATTTCAATGCCACCTATAAGTCATATCTGGAAGGACGAATCAAGTCAAGACTGACCATCAGCCTTTACTTTGAGGACGGAGAATTAATTCATCAGTGGAAAACAGAATCAGATCGACCAACCGTTACCTTTCATTGGCATCTTAATAATATGTTTATAAACCCGTCTGCATTGTTTAGAAAGTGGGTACCACTGGATATTACACTTCTCAAGGACTTTGAAAAACAGCCTGATAAATGCGACATTCATCCTGATAAAGAAGAACTTTTTCCCGGTCAGGAAACCAAAGTAAAAATATCGAATATTGCTGATTTTGAAGGACGAAAATCAAGAGAATTCAACAGGATTGTTGTCCAGGCAGATAAAGGACAAATCATTGATGGAACACCCCTCTTATCCGATCCCGACCTAAAGGCATTTCAGGTGGGAAAAGAAGATATCACCTTTACCTACGCAGCGCCTCATGAAAAAAATTCACAAGCTACAGTGGATAAGATCATTGTATATAATTCTTGTGATATCCTGAGAAAAGATGAATATCCTATGCCAAAGACAGGAATCAAAGATAAGATAGCCGAGAAAAGAATTAAATTAATTCATGCTGATGCTGTGATGACAATTACTCAAAAGGCAGTCCAGAAATTAGAGGGAGCTGAGATTTCCTGGAATGCGACGGAGCATGCCGTGCTTAAATATAAAGACACTCTTTCTGATGAGGATGAAGGAACATTCACCGAGTACTACGATGTGCAGTCATGGGAGTTGTCCGACCTCAGTGCTGCGAAAATAGATTATGAAAACAACTTAAGGTGGGAGACGAATCAGGCAGAAAAAGATGATTCAGGAACACCGTCGCTGAGTATAACTTTCAATTCCAAGACAGGAAAAGCAAAAGAGATAGAAGTCCCGCATTTTGCTTTTTGGTTCCTTTTTCATGATGAGATAAATTCGAGACTTCCGGGCGAAACTTTCGGCACTTCCACAGACATAAAAGGCGGGGATGGCATTCATACAATGGAGGGTGGTGGAACTCAGGTGATCGGTTCCGTGACATACGAAGAAAATTGGAACATAGAGAGATATAGAATTAAATAAGAACAGCAAGGAGAATTTCATGATGAATGTGAAATGGGGTCCTCACCTGTGAGCATGGGCGGTTAAGTGGCAACGCAATATACCAAATTATAAAAAGGGAAAATCATAATGAATGTCGTTCTTTAGTTGGGGTTTAGGGTTTAGGGTTTGAAGTTGATGAATTCTGTAACATCTTATGGGTGAAAAGATGGAAAAAATTTTTGATGGTAAAAAGACGACAAAATTGGGCACTCAAAAGAATCCAGCCGTTGTTAATGTAAAGACAAAAAAAAGAATGAAAGAAGTTACATCGATTTTCAAAAAAAACGGCTGGAAATATACAATTGAATTAGACCCGAAAAAAACAGAAGATATTACCGATTTAGAAATATTATTGAATTGGCCGAAACCAATCGCAGCCGAAAAGAAAATTGGGCGCAACGAACCGTGCCCATGTGGAAGTGGAAATAAGTATAAAAAATGCTGCGGTAAATAAGGCAGTTTTAGATATCATAAAAGGCAACACTAGGGGCCTGGTCTTGACATGGGACAAAACAGAGGTGCTGTGAGACTACCAGGTGTCCACAAAGGCGCGGCGTTTTCCGTGGGTGTGTTTTGGCTTGGGCGCGGACGATAGCGCTGTTAAGATCACTTTGCGCGTGTCGGCGGGATCGATCACGGCATCGATTTCCAGGTGAGTGGCAGCCTCAGTGGCCTTGCCAAGCTCGTAGGCAATGGCCACGAGGTCTCGGGATAGTTTCTCGCGCTTTGCTTTGTCCTCAACCGCCTCCAATTCCCTTTTAAAGCCCAGGCGCACGGCACCTTCGAGGCCCATTGCCCCAAATTCGCCGGTCGGCCAGGAAGCGCAATAGACGGGAACTGCAAAGCTGCCGCCCGTCATCGCCATGGCACCCAGGCCGTAACCCTTGCGAAGGATTATGGCCACAACGGGGACCGTGACGCTGGCGCCGGATACAAAAAGACTGGACATGCGGCGCACCGCAGCCTCCTTTTCGCTCTCTGGCCCCACCATGAAACCAGGGGTGTCTGCCAGGGAGAGGATCGGCAGTTCAAAGGCGTCGCAAAGCTGCAGGAAACGCGCCGCCTTTTCGGCACCTGCTGCGTCAACAGCTCCACCCAGATGCATCCCGTCATTTGCGATCAGGCCCACGGGCCTTCCTTCGAGTCGAATAAAGCCCGTAAGCACGGTGGGCCCGTAAGCACGGCGCAGTTCCACGAAGGAATCATCATCGGCCAGGATCTCAATCACACGCCTCACCGGGTAGGCCCTTCGACGGTTCTCCGGCACGAGGTCCCTCAGTAATGTCTGATCTGCGCAGGACCAGCCTTCCAGGCAACCCTGGAAATATCCGAGCAATTTTCTGGCAATCTCCGTGGCATGTGCCTCGTCTTCAGCAACCACATCCACTACACCGTTTTTCTCCTGCACTTCGATGGGGCCTATTTCCGTGGGCTTGAAGATCCCCAGGCCGCCCCCTTCGATCATTGGGGGACCGGCCATCCCGATCCAGGAATTGCGGGTGGCGATGGTGATGTCGGCGCACCCGAACAGGACCGCGTTTCCGGCAAAGCAATAACCGTTGTTGATGGCAATGCGCGGGACCCTGCCGCTGAGCTCAGCCCAGGTATAAAAGGATTTGATGTTCAGGCCGGCGATATATGTGGTGACATCCGTATCCCCGGGGCGCCCGCCGCCGCCCTCGGTGTATATGACTACCGGGAGTTGCCACTCGTCTGCCAATTCGAAGATGCGGTCCAGTTTTCTGTGATGATAGTATCCTTGGGTGCCTGCCAGGACCGAGTAGTCGTAGACCACCACGGCGGTCCGACTCCTGTCTTTGCCGAAGCGGTCGCCGTTCACGGTGGCAATGCCTGTGATAACACCATCGGCAGCGGTTCGTGTCTGCAATTCCCCATAATCGCGACGGCTACGCTGGGCCGCCACGGCGAGCTGCCCGTATTCCACAAAAGAATTAGGATCCACGAGATCCGCTAGATTTTCGCGAGCCGTGCGATAGCCCATGGCATGGCGCTTTTCTGCGGCTTCCGCTCGGGATTCATCCACCGTGCGTGACAATCTTTCCTTGAGGGCGGCCAATTCCGGTCTGAGGTTATCTCTCATAAAGCACTCTCTACATGGTGCGGGCAGGGTCGGCGTCCCGTGCATATGCTAGGGGCCCTCTTTCCCCATATTTTAGCCAAACTTCTCCCTAAGTATTCGTTTCAATATCTTCCCGGTCGGCGTTCTGGGGATTGAATCCGAAAAAACCACCTTCTTGGGAATTTTGAATCTCCCGATCTTTCCCTGGCACCATTCGATGAGTTCTCCTTCGGTAAGCTCCTCCCCTTCCTTTACCACAACAATGGCCTCGACAGCCTCGCCCCATTTTTCATGTTGGTACCCAATGACGGCCACATCGGCGACCTTGGGGTTGTTCAGGAGGGAATCTTCAATCTCCGCGGGGTAAATATTTTCCCCGCCGGAGATGATCATGTCCTTTTTGCGGTCCATGATATAGAGGAAGCCGTCCTTGTCTATCTTCGCGATATCACCAGTACAAAGCCATCCGTCTTTAAAGGCTGCGGCCGTGTCATCAGGCCTATTCCAATAACCTTTCATCACGTTAGGCGCACGCAGTAATACCTCGCCGTTTTCCTCCGGTCCAACATCTTGGCCGTTATCATCGACCACACGAACTTCCGTGTGGAAAAATGGTTTGCCACAGGAACCAGCCCGGGAAAGTGCATTTTCGGAATCAAGCACAGTGCCCGTGTTACATTCTGTCAGGCCATATAGCTGGCGAACCTCGATCCCGGCGGCCTCGTATTCCTTGATTAGAGTCACCGGTACGGGTGCGGCGTATACCAGTATGACCTTGACCGAGCTCCAGTCATATTTGTCAAAGTTGGGCACAAGCTTAAGAAAATCTAAGAGCGCGGGAACAGATCCGAATCCGCTGACCTTTTCTTCCTGCAATAGTTCAAGGAAGCGCTGCGGGTCTAAACTCCTAAGAAAAATCGCCTTCCCCCCACCATGGACGAAATAAGGCAGGCCTGCCAGGGCTCCGATATGAAAAAGAGGCAGGGCAATCAGGGTTGTATCGCCAACGTTTGGGCCAAGCGTCGACTGTAAGTTCACGGAGCTCCAAAGATAGTAAGAATGGGTCAGTTCAGCCCCTTTAGGTCGCCCGGTTGTCCCTGATGTATAAAGGATAGTAAGGGTGTCCTCATCACCACCCATAATCTCAGGCTCTTCATCGGACGCATTGCCGATCATGGACTCATAGGATTTCGTCCATTGTGGCGGGTCATCTGAAATGGCAATCAACTCCTTTGCTGGGATGTCATTACGAATGGAATCCACTGTTTCCATATACTCCTTGCCAAAGACGAATACTTTTGTTTCGCAGTCTGAAAGGACATACTGTATCTCAGGGCCTGCGAGACGGTAGTTGACCGGCACCAGGATAGCACCGATTTTCCCCAGTCCAAAGTACATGTCGTAATATTCCGGTTCATTTAAGGCCAACATGCTTACCCTGTCTCCATAGCCCACTCCCAGTGCCTTCATTGCATTGGCCAAACGATTGGCGCGTGAATTAAGCTCCTTATACGTGCGACGCACACCCTCACAGACCAGCCCTTCTCTGTCAGGGCTTAGGATAGAACGTCTAGTCAAGAAATCTCCGATATTGATCATCATAGCGATTACCTCCTTTTATGAAAAGGGCTCTGGACTAACTGAGATTTTAGAGACCAGCAAGCTTCTGCCACTAAATGATTGCAGAAAACGTTATTAACACCAAACAGCATAGTTAATACCGACAAAATCTATATCAGTCAAGATAAACTACAATCAGCGGCTACCAGTAGAACAGGGTGTATAAGCGAAGGCACTAAAATGAGGCGCTACAAGGTTCCTCTCTCATTTGTCAAAATTCGAATACCAATGTAAGTTTCGTTGAAAATCGGCCAAGAAGGAGTATAATAGTTCCAAACCTTAAAATCAGGGCACAGGTCTTTTCTGGAAGGAGTACGAACAGGCGTCGAGGTGCAGACATGACTGAGAATGACCGCAAGACAAAAATCACTTTTGATGATTCTCTAATGCGGAGTGTGTCCGCTGACGCATTTGAAGTAACGCTTACACGGGAGGAAATCGCTCTACTATTTGGCAAAAGCCTTACGCAATCCCCGCGCCGGGACGAGATCAGCGCCATGCTCAAAAGGCACATCGTCATGAGTCCTTTCACTTTTAAGCGGCTGGCATTGGCACTGAACCATATTATCAACTCCTTTTCCCCGGTCAAAGTCACTCATGTTAAATCAGACAAAAAGATGCCTGCATCTTCCAGGACAGAAAAAAAACCGGAAAAGGGCCGATTTCTCTTTCAGCTCATAGAAGACCTCCATGTGGGATATGGTTTTGAAAAATCTTTCAAAATGGCACCAAAAAAACTGCTTGGGAATCGCTTCCTGTTAGCCGTAAACAAGAAAGACACTCAGCAAGAGAGAATCCTGGCCATATGCGAACAAATGGATATGCCTGAAAATTTTTTCGAGACTTTTAAGGAAAATCTTTCTGATACAAATACCGTTGGTTTTGGTTTCGAGAAAAATGAAAGGGGCTGTGTCTACAAAATCTATCTTGAGTTCTGGGATAAAATTAAGAAAGAAGTCTATTACAAAGTGGATAAAACCGAACCAGTACTTTTGCATTTGGGTTTTAAGTGGGATGCCCTTGATAACACGAAGAGGGCCGTTGCCAGGTACACTGCCTTTCCCTTGCTTTCCATCAAAAACATCCTGAAAAGGATATCAACCATCTATGATGCCCTTGAGGAAAGGACACCCTTTGAAATCGCCAAGGGTGTTATCGAGCTCGCTTCAAGCAGGGCGGTTAATGAGATGTTTATCTATCTTGAGGCCAGCGAAGAAAATAATCCCAGGAGATCCTTCGACATAAATCTGTATAAGGCCAATCTTCCATTAAGTGCCCTTTATCCTTATCTGAAAAAAATGTGCCACCACTATTCAATTCCTCCAGAGGAGTTTAATCTCCTGTATGATCAGATCAACACGAAAACATTTGGACATCTATCCGCTGGTATCGGCAAAGAGGGGGAGGACTTTCTCACGACCTCCTATGAAATCGAAGCGCTTTGAAGCGCGACAGAGCGCGGGACGTATTCACAAGGTGGGATAAGTCCCGTGCTGCGAGGGATTCTTCGACACGCCAGAATGGCAGCACGGCGTCATTCTGACAGGTGGAGCCTATGTTATTGAACTCTCTAACTATCCATCTGAAAAAACGATATACCGATATATCATATTGACATCAGGCGTAAGCCCCTCATAACTTCCTTCCTCACTGACCTCCCAGCGACAGTCTGCGCCTAACTTCCCATAAAACAAAGACAATTTAGGCACCGGCCGCAAGCGTTTTCCGCTTGGCATATTTTATGCCTATCAACGATATCCCATTACTTTTTGACCTCGAGAGAAACCTTATCCTACAGAAAGGCATTTGATGTCGGCGTGAGTAGACTACAACAAAAAGTGCCCTTTCCTACAAAGAAAGGAAAAGGTAGCCGTAAACCGATAAGTTGTTGAGAAAGCAGGGAGGAACCAAGATGCGAAAGATCAAATATTCTATGGTAGCCTTCTTCATTGCCATGTTTATCTTGGTATCTGGCGTTGTGGCTGATGATTGCTGGAGTGAGGCATACTCACCGAATGTCCATTGGGTATTCTGTATAGACACCAGTGGGAGCATGAAGGCAAAGGGACATCGTGATCTGCTGAAATTAATTACACAGAAGATAACAAGTGAATTTATAGACACCAAGAAAAATATAATCAAAGCAGGTGATAGGATTACGATCTTCTCATTTGATCAAGAGGTAAGACTTGAAGTCACTGCCCTCTACCAGGCTGAAAATGATATCCTCCCCATCAGAGAAAGGCTAAAACAGATTAACAAAAGGAATGGAGGCTTGACCTTTATCTCTGAAGCGATTGTTCAGGCTATTAATCTAGCAAACAAGTACAGGCAATTCTTTCATACGAATGCATTGTATGTGTTTACAGATGGAAAATCCGAACCATATTCTCCCAAATGGCCGAAAGCTAGGATACACGCAGCCAAGCTAAGAGATAAAGAGAATTTTGAAAAGATTTCACTGCTGGAGAAAGATCAAGGACTAAATGTTTGGGTAGGAGTCCTGAAGTGGGAGGCATTCAATGACGCAAAATCCTTTGTAAAGAAAATGGGCAGGAATGGCCATCTTGTTGATCTAACGGATTTCAGCCGGCTGTCACTGGAAAAAGCACTCAACGATTTCGCTCAGTCAGTGAGATCCACGATTAGAGTTGCCGACGTAAAGGAAGTAGATTTTGGAACCATCCCGTTTAAAAGTGGCATGCCTTATGAAAAGACTATATCTTGGAATATACAAACAGACGAGATGAACCAGGCCCCCTCCATTGTTGGGCGCATCAATTTCGATCCCGACAATCCTTCAGAACTTAAGGAGGGGCACATATTGGATATCAAAAGCACAGCGGATAAAATGGTTCTGAATTTCAAGCTGAAAGGATCTAATAAAATTAAACCCGGGACCTATAAAGGCGAGTTAGAGCTATTGCCATCTCAAACGAATTTTGGAGCACTCAAAATCGAGCCCTCTCATCTTGATTTGGAATTCAAAAAAGCAGGCCTCATGTCTTATTATATATGGAGGATATTAGTTATGTCTCTTGTGGGTTTCCTCATCTTATTCTATTTGACAGGCAAGATAAAAAGAAAGATGCCCATAAGGGTTTAATGCCAAAGTTTAGCAGAAAGAAAGGAGACATAAAAGATGTTAGAAAATCTTATATCAGCGACCAACAGGTTTTACGAGGATCAGGCTATTATCTTTATGACCTTTGGAGGATTTGGCAGATATGTACTCTCACTCCTGCATGAAGAGTTTGACAGGCTTGGAATTCCCGAAGACAAGGTTTCATTCTTGGCCTTTGATACAGAAAAACCCCACAGGGATCGCCTGGACCTTGAGCGTGAAACCCAGTATTTCACACATCTGGACGAATTTGATGGGGATGTGTATATTGAAAACAAAGAAAATGAAGAACTTGAAAAGGCGGTGAGCCACATCCCAAAAAACCTATTACGTGACATTGAAGGCGGCTGCAAGGGAGTCCCTGCCGTAGGTTTTGTTGCCTTCCACAAATATGATGACCTCCTTATTACAAAGGAGGCCCTTCGCCTGATAGATGATGTAAGGGCAAAAAATCCAGGGAAAAAGATCAAGCTGATAGTCATTTCTGGAATGGGTGGATCTGTCAGTAACGGCATGACCATCCCTTTCCTATATCGAATAAGAAACAGGTTAAGGGAGAAAAAGATTCGGATAGAGGTCTTCCTTGCATCCTCAGAGGGCTATCTTGGTTTGCAGAACGTTCAGGAAAGCAGTGTGGAAAGAAATTGCGTAGCATCTGCCATGCTGTGGGAATATGCAATCGCAGGCAGGAATGGGCTAGTTTACCCAGGCAAGAATGGTTTTAGAGATAAAAGGATGTTTGATGGAAGAATAGCACACAGGATATATGTCTTCTCCGGCGGGTCTGCCGAGACATCTTTGAAGTATCAGGCAATAGCCGCAACTGTCGCCCAATGCATAGAGACCCTCGAAATAACAAAGCTTGGGAGTTACCTGGATGGTGACAGGGTCAATTACTCGGCTCACATACTTGAACGAGAATGGCAAGGAAAAAACGGGAAACCGCACCCAACCGCGCTTATGACTATGAATGTCGCCGGTCTAAAAGGAGATTGTCTCCCTCAGATATTCCATTTTCACACTGTGAAACGTTTTTTGGAGGACCTGATAGGCCCGGTTTCTAATGGAAATGAAGAAACGATAAAAGGGAGGGCCATCTCTTCATTCCTGGAAAACAGTTTAAATGAAGATGAGATACTGGAAAAATTTAAAATCCAAATTCCGGCCCTCGATCCCGAGACCATAAACAAGGCGAATGTGTCGCAGGAAAATGTTTATGGTTTTTTGAGGGAAAATATCCACGACACTCATGAGAAGGCGGCAACAGAATTTGAAAAAAAGAAGAAACTTGATGACGTGATGCGATTTATAGAGGGAGCGGCCAGGACTTTTTCAGAAACAGCAGATGAAATAATGCTGAAAAACGGTTACTATCTGAAAGGAGGGCTCTTATATTATGAGAAACTGACCTCCCTACTGGATGAAAAAATAAAGGATGTAGCCAATGGAATTTCAAAGGTGGAAAAAGAACTTATCGAGGGATCGAATCAAAAGGCCCTGAATAACCTTTTAGAAAAACTCGAATCCGTCACAAAGAAAAAAAGCGGAATTGGTGATCTTGTTGTACATTTGGGCCAATCACCAGTCGTTTCTCTGGTAAATCAAATCATTGAGCTTGAATCCAAAATACAGCAGCAAAGGATAGAGAAATACAACCAGCTTCTACTACAACACGTCTACAACTCTTTGTTCAAGTTTCTCTTAGAACAGCACGAGACATTGAAAAGCGCGCTATTCAGATATAACAGGATCATTTCGCAGATAGATCGTGAGATGGACAGGATAAAACGTATCGGAAGGAGCGCCTTTACCTACAACAAGCCTAAATTTGATGAGCTGACAGAACATCTGACCGAACAAATTTATTCAAGACTTGAACTAATCTCGACCCAGGAGGTAATAGAAAAACTAAAAAATTTCATGCCGCCCAGTGAAGGGTTTGAGGAAAAAGAATATCTCGAAAGGCTTTTGGGAATCATACGGCCTGACTTTAATCAATTAACGCGAATTGTTGATGAGCTCTTCTGCCATGATCCAAAGGTGTATGACTATGTAAAGACAATGCTTGATCAGTTCTTTATGACCCTAAAGCTTGATCGAGACAGATTCCCTACCCTGGAGACCAGTCAGTCCTTTTTTGTAATGTGCACCAAACGTTTTTATGACAAATACAAAGATGATTTATTTGAAGGCTATAGCCATATAGAGACCAAAAACCCCTTCAATGTTATCCTGACAAAGCATGAGGAAGGTTTTCCGTTTATTGCCATTAGCTACATGCGTCGAATTAATGAGGATTATAAGGAACTCCACTCGCACGGCAAATCCTCCCTTGGGCATCTCATGGATGTTTTAGATAACCATTTACCGCTCCTGGACGCTTAGACCGATAGCCCTCCATACCCTTGGTGCCATGGCATGTCCCTTCTCCGGGGCATGCCTAGAAGCCAAGGCCATTCAACAAACGTGGCGACAAACGTTGGAAAACAAGGCAGTCAACTGGGGGCCGGTGGATTCTTTCCCCTTTATCCTGAATTCCACATCTGGGATCACATGTTTTCCCTAGGACAAGGGGGATAGTGGCTTTTACACTCCCAGGGGCGCCAGGAGCGTCCTCGTTATTTCGCTTGCCGCCCACTTTTCGTTTTTCATTTCCTTCCCCTTTTGAAATATACGGCAGATCTCTTCTGCGTGCCTTTTAGCGGTATCGTGACCCTTGGTTACTGCCTCTTGGATAATGTCCCAGTCATTTGTCATGGTAAATTTCTGGAAGGCATCCATGATCTCAGGGAACAGATCTTTGGTCAAACCTCCAAGAAAAGCCACATAAAAGGCCAGCGAAGCCGTCTTCTGTTCCCTCGTTACGTATTGAAGCCGGCCATATTGGTTCGTATCTGCAAGGAGATCCTTAACACTTCGTGCCAGCAGCTCAATGGGTGTGTTGTGGAATGCTGAAATCACCTCACGCCATGTGTCGCGATCAAAGGTATCATCAAGTATTTCGCCAATCTCATGGTAGATGTAAGTCTCCACCTCTGCCTCCGATATTCTTTCGAGGTGCCGCTGCACTGTCTTAGGTTGTTTTCCTTCGAGTCCATGATGTTTCAAGGCAAATTCAAGGGCCGGGCGTCCCGATTTTCTCACATAAAATATCTGGTCCCACAGGAAGAACCTTGCCGACTCCTTCTTGATGATAATGAGATTTGCCTGGGTTAGTGCAGGGATGATCAATAGGTCCCTGGCAAGCTCACGACCAAGGATGTATATCCTGTGCCCGTTGACCTTTCTTGTTTCTTCGATACGGGCAAGAAAAAACGAGGGCTTCAGGTCGTACACATATCCTGCCCCATAGAAAAGACCATGGGGCTCCAGTACCAGATTAATCCGCTCTGCATCGAAGGGGTCATATGTGCGGTCTGCGATCATTATATCGACAAATTCTTCTTCGGCCATTTTTTCCCATGTTTCTTCTTTGTCCCCAATCCATTCCAGAACCTTATCCGAATCGTCTTCCACCCACGGATCCAGGCCCTTGTCCCACTTGTACAGATTGCGCAGCCGCAAGGCAAGGCCACATACAGAGTAGATGCCCGCATAACGAGAATCAGATATGTAGCAGTTTCGGCTCACCTGATCAATGATTGGACCCAGTTCCACCATGGCTCACTTAACGGCTCCCCCGCCCTTTTTTCGGTCTTGGGTGATTATCATCAGCCATCTCAAAAAACCTCCCTGAGTTGGAAAAAATCAAATTCACTGCCAGATACCATTTTATGGACTGATAAGGTCCAGTGTCAATGAAAATGGGCGGGGACATTAGAAAACAAGGTCAGCCCCCTTCTTTATTTTGCATTTTATGTTGTCCATCTCTCAATTCCTGTTTAAGATGGCAATATCTCATCTCCGAAAAATAACTTCCATGGGCAATTCGCCGGCGGTAAGGAAATACTTTCGGCATTGATAACGAGTCCTGGTGTCTCTATGAAAATCCTTCTTGTCTACCCCCATTTTCTCGAAAAACGCATACATAAAGAAGACATCATTGCGCCGCCTATCGGCATCTATTATGTAGGTGCGCTCCTGAAGGAACATGGCCATGACGTGGAGATCCTCAACTGGCATGAAATAAACGAGACGCCTGAAAAGATTGAAAAGACCCTCAGAGAGAAGGACCCTGAGGTGATCGGTTTTTCCGTCCTGCAGGCCAACCGGTGGGGGGCAATCGACATAGCGCGTCTTGCCAAGAAATTGAACCCGGAGATAAAGATTGTCTTCGGCGGTGTGGGCCCCTCTTTTCTCTGGGAACACTTTTTAGGGCACTTTACTGATGTCGATTTCGTTGTCATAGGAGAAGGAGAACGCCCCTTCCTTAACCTGGTGGAGTGGATGGAAACAGGAGGAAAAGAAAGAGACCTGGGAGCAATACGCGGCATTGCCTATCGCAGCAAGGGAGAAATCCGCCGTAACGAACCATCTGTGCATGTTCAAAACTTGGATGAACTTCCCAATCCTGCGAAGTACTTTACCTTTCAACATGTCTGTTCCTCAAGGGGGTGCCCGTGGCAGTGCGTTTTTTGCGGTTCTCCCGCATTCTGGGGACGCCGGGTCCGCTTTCATTCAGTCGGCTATTTCGTGTCACAGATCGAAATGCTTTACAGGAAAGGGGTTTCTTTCTTTTACGTGTCGGACGACACCTTCACCATGAAAAAAGGCAGGACAATAGAGATATGCAAGACGATTCTTGATAGAGACCTTCATATCACGTGGGCGGCTATCTGTAGGGTAAATGATGTGGACGAAGAGGTCTTGTATTGGATGAGAAAGGCCGGGTGTGTACAGATCAGTTACGGCGTTGAAAGCGGCTCTGAAAAGATCCGCCATTTTTTCAACAAAGATATAAGTACCGCCCAAATCTTAGAGGCATTTTCCAGCTCCCTCAGAATGGGAATCATGGCCAGGGCCTATTTTATCTATGGAAGCCCCCAGGAAACATGGGAGACCATTCAGGAAACAATTGATTTGATGATGAAGATAAAACCGTTGAGTGCCATTTTCTACATCCTGGACATCTTCCCTGGGACTGCCCTATATGAAGGCTACAAAAGGATGACGGGGGCTACAGACGATATCTGGTTGGAACGGATAGAAGATATCATGTACTTTGAGACAGACCCCAGCCTCAGCAGGGAAGATATCTTGGGCTTTGGCAAAAAGCTGAGAAGTTCCTTTTACAGCTCTCTCCCGAAATTTGCAGACGCCATCGAACTGTTAGACCGAAAGGATCTTTACGCCCTTCACGCCGACTTCTATTCAAGACTGGCCATGACCTTTACCCATGGAGACTATGCCCTGGTTGATACCATCCATGACAAGGATCAAATAGCGGAGAAATTGTATCAAAAGGCCCTTGCATATCATCCAGACCATCGTGCATATCTGGGCCTTGGGATCCTCATGCAAAAGATGAAGGATTATGATGAATCCATCCGGATCCTCTCAGAGGGCCTCCGGTACTTCCCCCAAAGCGAACAGCTCAATTCGTGCCTAGCACATAGCCGCAGTCAGGTCTTGACCCGGGACAGGAGGGCTGCAACCCCTTTAACACAAAAGGAGTAGTCCCGTGTAAAGTCCTGGCCTCAAGGCGCCGCACAAGATACAATCCCTAAACAATAACCCTGCCTAACTGGAGGGCTGCTAACGCTTGATTCGTCAGCTTGGACATGATTGCCCGCCTGCACCTGCCCCATCAGCTCCCTTGGCTATCCAGTCTAAGAACCTCCTCAGCAAGCCCGGCTTCTCGGATTTTTTTTGAGAGAAGCCTGTGCCCGAGGCAGAAACAGGGTCATCAACCCTTTCTCTAATTTCATCTTTTCTCTTCGGCTTCATCAAAAGGGTCCTCCAGGACGGTTTCATCGACTCATCTGACATTTATTTGGCCATGGGCCTCTCTGTTTGACTTTACCATATAGTCATCGAGGGCCGCTTGAAGCGCATCTGCAGCAAGAAATGCACAGTGTTGATCCTCTTTTGGTAACCCACCGAGAACTTCAAGTATGGTCTCGTCCGTAATTTCCACCAGCTCATCGGGGGCCTTGCCAAAGGCCAGTTCCGCAGCAAAGGACCCACACACCGTACTTGATCCGCACCCATCGGTTTGAAACGAGGCCTCTTTGACCCTGCCCTTTTCAAACCTCAAAAAGATCTCCATCGTATCACCGCATGTGCCGCTGATACTACCATATCCGTCGGGGTTATCCATGGTGCCCACATACAGGGGCTTAAGCCACCTTTGAAACGCGACATCGCCATAGGATACCCTGGTTTCCTCAAAAATTTGATCCTGCAACTCCTTAACAAAACAATCAAAATCGTCGCTCATAACTTTTTCTCAAAAAAAGTGGTTTAAGGGACGTCCGCCGCTTTTCAATAATGCTGGACCTATCTTAAATATTTTTACGCCTTTCTTAGAAGAACGTCAACCCCCAGAATCTTTGCCAACTTATGAAGATAGGCGTTGTCGTATCAGTCTAGCCCTCTTCAAAATAATTTGGTCGACTTCAAGCGAATGGTGATGTCTTTTATGAATGACTGTCGGCCTCCGGCTCGGAGAGCCTACGCCTCGGAGAGGAGGGTGTCGTCAGTCAAAAGTCATAAACATCCACAAGAGGTGGAGGTTTGAGGAGGGCCCCTAAAAGAGGCCATAAGTCTATCTCAATTCTAATTCAAGTTGTTGCTTGTCAAAATTCTCTTGCTCACGGATGTATTTCCGAATTTGTGCTTCATTCAATCCCACTGTGCTGACATTGTAGCCTCGGATCCAGAAATGCTTGCCCATGCCAACCGCTCCAAATTCACGGTGTAATCGAATGGGACTTCTTCCTGTCAAAAATCCAATCGCATTTGCCACACCATACTTAGGCGGAATACTTATGCATGCATGGATATGGTCAGGCATAACATGCCCCTCTATGATTTCAAAATCCCGTTGCAAACACAGTTCTCGGATAATTTCTCCGCATCTCTTTCGGACCTTGCCGTATAATACTTTCCGACGATATTTAGGAACCCAAACAATGTGATATTTGCACTCCCATTTCACGTGTGATAAGCTTTCCCAATCCCTCATTGTTTTCTCCTTCCCAACCTACACCTCGTGGCCCTGGGGAAGGAAATAATATCACGCTTTATCGGCACAGCCTACTAGGTTTGCACCAGCAGAGCTGGTGGTTTAATGAGATTAATTATAGGACTAAAAACCAAAAAACGAGGAGGACGAGATGGCAGTTTACAAGGATCTGGCAACGGTCAAGGAACTGTTTGTTGAGTTATGGACCGAATTGATTGAGAAGACCGAATTTGGCCCCAAAATGAGGAAAGACAACCTTTCTATCCTGTACGTAGTCAAAGATCCGGATTTTTTCATGTATGTGGATGGTCACGGTACAAAATTCGGTGATGAAGCAAAAAACCAAGATGCTGTTATAAAGTTTTATTTGTCCGGCGATATCGCACATAAGTTCTGGCTCAAGAAATTGAATGTCTCGAAGGCATTGGTAACTAGACAGATCAGGTCAAGAGGACCTGTTCCAAAGGTGATGAAACTTCTTCCGTTGATTAAACCCGGTTATGAAATGTACCGAAAATACTGTGAGAAGTATAATCTTCCGACGGATATCTAAAAACTTCCGTCACCAATTTTGATGAACTCGTAAAAAATCATCAATCAGACGGCACAGTAAAAAGCCCCAGATGCATGTTGAGCTTTTCGCAATCCCGCCACGGGACAGATGGACTTTTCACGAAGCCGTCAATCTTAAATGATAGCAATAATACTAAACGAAAGGGGAAATCTTTATGGACTATTTGGACATCAGTTTTCAGTTAAATGATGAAGATATTGCGTTAAGGGAGGCAGCACACAAGTTTGCCAAGGAGGTTATTCGGCCCGTTGCAAAGGAACTAGATCAGATGACGGCAGATGAAGTGATCGCTGACGACTCTCCGTTATGGGATCTTTTACGTCAAGCATATGAACTGGGTTACCACAAGATTTTGATTCCTGAAGCATATGGCGGGCTGGAGCTCAGCCCGCTTCAGCTGCATCTTGTATTTGAAGAACTTGGCTGGGGGAGTTTTGGTCTGGCTGTGTTGCTGGGGGTGGTTTCATTTCCGTTTTACATGGCCTGCCTTACACTTGATGACGATCTAATCGAAGAATTTGTGATACCGTTTTGTGAATGCAATGATGGCAGTATCAGGGGATGCTGGGCCTGTATGGAACCAGATAGAGGATCTGACTATCTATGCCCAGAAGATTATTATACAGATCCCAATATTAAACTCAATGTTCAAGCACATCTTGATGGTGACGAATGGGTAATCAATGGGCAAAAGGCGGCATGGGTTTCGGGAGGGAGTATTGCAACGCATGCCATGCTTTATTGTCAAGTAGATCCATCACTGGGAATTGCCGGAAGCGGCATTTTCTTATGTCCGCTTAACATTAAGGGGGTTTCCAGGGGAAAACCGTTGCGGAAGATGGGGCAAAGAGATCTGAACCAGGGAGAAATTTTCTTTGACGATGTAAGGATCCCCAAACACTACATGATCTGTGAGCCCGATTTCTATTCGGAAATGATGGATATGATCCTGGGCGCTGCCAATGCCACCATGGGAGTACTATCCACGGGATGCGCAAGGGCAGCCTTTGAAGAGGCCTTCACTTATGCCAAGGAAAGGGTCCAGGGTGGTAAACCCATCATTGAACATCGGGGCATCAGACAACGCCTTTTTGACATGTTTAGCAAAGTGGAAACTTGCAGGGCACTGTCACGGGCCGTAATTAATTTTAACTTTAATATTTCACCCCCTCTCGAAGAATATTCGCTCATATCAAAAACACGGTGTACGGAGCTATGTTTTGAAGTCACCCATGACGCGATTCAAATACTGGGCGGAAACGGTTTGACCCAGGAATACTTGACTGAAAAGCTTTTTAGAGATGCCAGGGCCATCCTTATAGAAGATGGTATCAACGAGGTCCTGCAAGCAAGGGGGGGGCAGATCATAGCAGAAACTTACCCTAGAAGAGGAGATGAGTTCTAGTCATTGGCGGTCACTCCGGTTAGGAGCGTTTCATTAATGCGGGATAGCTGCTAAAGCAAGCGTCTGCCTTTCATAGGTCAGAGGATAAAGAAGGGCCGATGATGATACTGGGATGAAGGAGAGAGAAGTGAGCGGGAATGTATACATAATTGGAACGGGTATGATAAAGTTCGGTAAATATCTGGAAAAAGGAATTAAAGCCCTGACCGGCGAAGCCCTTGAGCTTGTTTTGACTGATTGTGGTCTGATTCGGAGCGATATTGAGGCAGCCTGGTTTTCAAACTCGCTTATGGGCTATTATACCTTTCAACATTTGATACGCGGGCAGGTCGCACTTTCTGCCAATGGACTAGATGGTATTCCAGTGACCAATGTTGAAAATGCGTGTGCCAGTGGTTCAACTGCTCTTCATGCTGCATGGACGGGTGTAAAGGCAGGGCTTTATGATTGTGTGTTGGCGATAGGGGCTGAGAAACTTTATGATAATGATCGTGCCAAGGTCATGATGAGTTTTATAACGGGGACGGATGTGGATGTCACTATGGATATGATCGCAAAATTTCAGGAGGAAGAGAAAAAACGTAAAGCAAGGGAACCCAAAGAGAAGGAAACCGGAGCGGGTGAGGAGAAATCCGGAGGGCATTCGGCGGCAATGGATCTCTATGCCTTGGGCGCTCGAAGTCATATGGAGAAATATGGGACAACTCAACACCAATTGGCCGTCATCGCCTCAAAGGCCCATAACAACTCTGTTCTGAATCCTTTAGCACAATACACGTTCCCCATGACGGTGGATGAAGTTCTGGCCGATAGAGAGATCACTTACCCGTTGACACGATCCATGTGTGCACCGGTAGGGGATGGTGCTGCTGCCGCAATTCTATGCAGTGAACGGTTCCTTAAAAAAATTGGTCGCATCCGCGCAGTTCGTATCCGCGCATCTGTTCTTGAGGGAGGGTCCCGTTCAGGAGAAAGTGATGTCGTCGCGTTGGTTACGAAATCTTCTGGGCCGACAGTCATGGAGAAAGAATGTGATGTGGGCAGACGTGCGGCACAAAAGGCATTTGAAATGGCAGGGTTGTCCCCTGAGGATATTGATGTGGCTGAAGTCCACGACGCAAGCGCCTTCGGTGAACTTGTCCAGACGGAGCAGTTGGGGTTTTGTAAAGTCGGTGAGGGCGGTCCTTTTGCGGAAAGCGGGGCAACCTCCCTTGGGGGTAGAATCCCCATTAATCCCAGTGGCGGGCTTATCGCCCGGGGGCATCCTCTCGGGGCCTCCGGCCTCGCGCAGATTTATGAGCTTGTTGCCCATCTACGCGGAGAGGTAAAAGGCAGGCAGGTGGAAGGTGCGAGGATTGCATTGGCCGAAAACGGGGGTGGTATCCTTGGTCTGGGTGAAGCCGCCATGGCGATACATATCTTGGAAAAGGTTAAATAGCTGGCAGGATAGGGGACACCTATGGCAAGTCTGAAGAAGGAAAGAGCAAACCGGATTGAGCGGCTCAGAATGGATTTTACTGAAACTGAAAAGGTTATACTGAACCGTAGAAGTGTCCGTCTTTACACCAAAGAAGCAGTACCTGAGTTTATGGTGAAGCGAATTCTAGAAGCTGGACGGTTTGCCCCGACCGGCGGCAATTGCCAGGCCTGGAAGTTTGTAGTACTGCGTGACCCCGAACTCATTGAGGCAATTTCGGAAACGGTCGTTAAGATATGCAAGATATTTAAGGCGATTGTTGATTACCGAAGGCCCGGATTTTTTTGGCTTAGACCGATAGCCAATCTCTTTATCCGGCGAAACCGCAACGATTTACACCCTGTTCCCTTTGGCGCGATTACCATGCTGGCCGAAAGGAAGTTTACGGTATGGCATGGTGCATCAACGGTGATTCTAATTTTTATGGATGTACGTGGTGTGGGAACTCCTCGGCTTGACTGCGGGATTGCAGGACAAAACATGGTGATAGCCGCACACAGTATGGGTCTGGGGACATGCTGGGTCAGTTTTTGCAAGCCCGCTTTTCAGTACACAAATAAATGGAAAAAGCGTCTTGACATTGGCTATCCTTACAAAATTGTCAGCAGCCTGGCGATTGGATGGCCGAGGGGTGAGCCGGAGGGCATGGTTGAAAGACAGACACACGCGGTTGATTGGTTTGAAGGTGGAGAGAAGAGAGTCATATACTGAAGGCTGTATTGCCAAATTTCTAAAACAGCGGGACTTAGAGGGGTGAGATATGGGCAATTTCGGTTTTTTTGAAAAAAGACATATCCCCAAATATAATGATCCTGATGAGATCAAACCGGGAGAAATAGAAGTTGACGTTGACAAATGTAGCGGATGTTCAATCTGCGTGCAGGCATGTGTCGTAAGCGCAATAGTAATGCAGGCAAAAAGACCCGTGATGCTGCCGCCGGGTCGGAATGAGTGCATATTCTGCGGTTGTTGCGTAGCTATCTGCCCGGAGGGTGCTATCCGCCTGAAATCACCATACAGATACACCGGGCTTTACAAGACCATCGGTCATGGGGAACCTCAACCACCTCGCTTATAGCTTGTCCACTAAAATGAGATGTTCACGAATAACAGTAACTGATGGAGGCCTATTATGACTACCACATCATCAAACTGGTCGGTTTTGCTTGAAGAGCAGGCAGAGAAAATCGGTGAGAAACCTTTTTTGCACGTGCTCTATCAGGACCGTTATATTAGCTATAGAGAAATGAATGAAAATGCAAATCGGATTGCCCATTATCTTCTCGGATTGAAAGGAGGGCCTGGTGTCGGCGTGGGAACATTAATGGGAAACTCTCCGCAATTCCTTGAACTGTTTTTTGGAATACAGAAGATCGGGATGTATATTACCCCTGTGAATACAGAGCTGAAAGGTGATGGACTTGCCTTTACTATCGAAAACAGCGATGTAGAAGTCCTGGTCATAGATTATGACCTGATCGATAGATATAGGAGTGTTCAGCATAGGCTGCCGAAGGTAAAATCCATTATTGTCAATACACTTGAGGCGCCAAAAAATTTTGTCATTCCAGGGGATATGACTGATATGAAAGAGGCATATGGAGCAGATATACCGTCCACAAACCCCGCCTTGGATTTTGATGACAACTCGATCCTTGTGATCCTATACACCTCCGGAACCACTGGATTACCCAAGGGAGTTGTATCGCGATACAATAAGAATATTGTGGACAGGGTCAAACAGTTTTCAGGTATTTTGGTCACCCCTGATTCGGTTTATTATACTGCTTTTCCACTCTTTCATGGGAATGCCCTCTATATCACCGTAACGATTTGTTTGTCCGCAGGCTGCTCTGTTGCCCTTGCTAAGAAGTTCAGTGCGACCCGGTTTTGGGATGACATCAATCGTTCCAACACCACCATTTTCAACACCCTTGGCGCTGTTATACCCATATTGATGAAACAACCAGAGCGGCCCAATGAAAAGACTCACCAGGTCACGCGTGTACTTTCAGGCGGATGCCCGGCCGATTTGTGGGAGCCTTTTGAAAAAAGGTTCAATGTGGAGATCTGGGAGGTTTATGGTGCAGTTGACGGTTCCGGGATCATTTTGAACTTCGGTACCGCACCCAAAGGATCAATCGGCAAGCCCCATGATACGATTCTGAAAGTGGTGGACGATAACGGGAGTGAAGTCCCAGCCGGACAGCCAGGAGAGCTTCTCTTCAAGGTTTCTCCGGAAAAGAAGAACACTATTGAGTACTATAAAAACCCAAAGGCTTCTGCAGAGAAAACAAAGGGAGAATGGGAACACACCGGCGACCTGGTTTATCAAGACCAAGACGGCCATCTCTTTTTTGTGGGCCGGAAGACCGATTCCATGAGAAGGCGCGGGGAAAATGTCTCTGCATTTGAAGTGGAAAAGGAGATTTTAAAGCATCCGGGGGTCCTTGA
This sequence comes from uncultured Desulfobacteraceae bacterium, assembly GCA_964473615.1. Taxonomy (GTDB): domain Bacteria; phylum Desulfobacterota; class DSM-4660; order Desulfatiglandales; family Desulfatiglandaceae; genus CAYYPQ01. The sequence continues at coordinate 2,226 of CAYYPQ010000052.1, read as the reverse complement.
GTGTGCAGTCTACGGCGTTCCGTCGGAATTGACCGAGGATGAGATCATGGCGTGCATCCGACCGGTGGAAGGCGAACAGATGGAGCCCGATGAGATTTGGGGTTTTCTACAGGATAAGTTAGCCAAGTTTGCCATTCCTCGTTACATCCGATTTGTCGAGGATTTTCCAAGGACTGAAACCTTTAGAGTAAAGAAAAACGAACTGAAGGCCCTGGGGGTTACTGAAGATACATTTGATGCCGAGAATAACGAATAGATTGGAAATACTTTTTACCTGTTCTTTGTTTAAGCACCACTTATGTAATGCATTGCTTTACTAATATTGCCATTGGCGTTTCAACAAGGAGATGATAATGTTGGTCATAAAAACATAACAATGAAGTCGATAGCCTTATTTATCCTCCACTTCCTAGATTATGGCCGATCCTGTTCTCATTTTCCTATCCCTCTTCTGTGCTCATCTCCTCTATTTCACCAATGAGACTCACCTTTTTGCATTGATCCTATCTTTTAATGGAGGCAGCTAGCTTTGACGGCTTCGTTGGAAGTCCATCTGAGTCTCGGCATGCCGGGATTCATCTTTAGTCATTGCAGCATACTTCCATATACCCCTCTCGAAGATGCCGCTCTTTCTCGGTGATTCCTAAAGATTCGCACGCCCCCGATAGCGGGATCCTCCATAGACGGATAAATCTGCACTACGCTCCGACAGGCAGAGGGCAGCTTATGATTTATTGATTTCAAAGAATGCCCCTTGTTTCGGCCATGAATGTCATTTGCCCTGCGGAATTTGCCGGGGGCGTGCGGCGTAGAGGTTCAGGTTTCGGGTGCCTGTTCAGCGAACTCAGGACGCCGCAGCAGTCACCGCAGCAGTTACACATCCCTCCCGGATTCCGGGCCGTAGCCTGCTGTGTAACCAGGCCTGCCTCCTGGGCCTCGGTCAGTATCCATATCGCCTCATCCGCCTCTACCTCACGCCCCATATCCCGGTCCAGATAGTACCGACCCATGGACCCGAACATAAAACACACCTCGAGCGGTTTGTCGCAGCCCTGGTCAACCAGCCGTTTCTGTAATTCCCTGAAAATATCATCTGCCATTTTATCCTCCATAGAAGGGGTCGCCCATTAAAGGGCGCTCTTTAATGGGTGACCCCTTTTCATTCATTTGCCGGCTTTTACAGGCGCTTTCGACTTGCCCCTTTTAATTTTTTGCGGTGACCGGGCCCGGGATCTTCCCTTAGAAGGCTGCCGCCCTGACCTGGGCCGGGCCGTTTTTTTCATCGGGGGCGCCTTGATCTCAGGAGGCGGCGGCTCCAGCAGCGATTCATCGGGATACACGCAGGCCAGGGAGGTGCCCAGGTATTCCTCGATGGGGGGAATGTAAAAGGAATCTTCCTCACTGGCAAAACTTACGGAAATTCCTGTTGCACCTGCACGTCCGGTTCGCCCGATGCGGTGCACATAATCCTCGGGATCCCGTGGCATGGTGAAGTTGATGACGTGACTGATGTCCTTCACATGGAGACCGCGTGCTGCCACGTCCGTGGCTACCAGGACGTGGATCTTTCCGCTACGAAAATTCTCGAGGGTCCTGATACGCCTGTTCTGGGGTATGTCTCCGGAAAGGACAGCGCAGTTGATCCCATGTTGCCTCAGCCGGTCTGCCAGACGGCCGGTCTGATCCCGTCGGTTGGTAAATACGAGGACCTTTTCCAGATTCTGCCCGATAATCAGATTCAGCAGGACGACGAACTTTTCTTCGGTGGTGACAAGATAGACCAGTTGTCTGACGGATTCCGCCGCCACATGGGTTCGTTCGATCTCCACGTGAACGGGGTCCCGGGTCCACTGCTCGGCCAGCCGTTCCACCTCTGGCGTCAACGTGGCGCCGAAAAACATGGTCTGGCGCTTATCTTTGCCGGGTGTGCTGCAGACGATCCTGCGGACATCGGGGATAAATCCCATGTCGAGCATACGGTCGGCTTCATCTATGACGAGGATTTCAAGTTTATAAAGCCGCACCAGGTTCTGCCTCTGGAAATCGAGCAGTCGTCCCGGGGTGGCCACGATGATATCAACGATTTTTTCCGCCAGGGCACGCTTTTGCCTATCGTAGCCCATCCCCCCAAAAACGGACTGGATGTGGATACCCGTGTATTTTCCGATGGCCCGGGCGTCTTTTTCTATTTGCAGCGCGAGTTCCCGTGTGGGGGCCAGGATCAGG
>CAYYPQ010000051.1:20832-23955 GCA_964473615.1 uncultured Desulfobacteraceae bacterium | reverse complement strand
ATGGAGGCATGGCTTAGGGCCTGTGATCCACCGGTGATTACAAGGCTGGAAAAGGATAGGATTCTCCTTGATGTGAGGACCATACAGGAGAAAGAGATGAGAACGGTGGCCCAGGCTATCAAAGATTTGGGGGCCCTAGACAATAAGGAGTAAAGGGCGGGACCCATTTGACAGGACCCCGCCCGTTTGTTGAAGAATACTAAAGACTTTCTTTTAGGGCCTTGCCTGCCCGAAATCTTACCGCCTTACCGGCCTTGATATTGATGATATCTCCGGTCTGGGGATTTCTGCCTTTTCTGGCTTTCCTTTTTGTGACCACAAATGAACCTAGTCCTGCCAGGGCCAGCCTTCCTTCCTTTTTCAGGATCTTTTTTGTTACATCAACAAAAGAATTAAGGGCCCTTTCTGCGTCGGCCTTGGTCAATTTACTCTTTTTGGCTATCTCTGCTACTAATTCAGATTTGGTCATGATCTCCCCCCTTTGAATGTTAGGTTTTGTAAAAAGATACATTTATCCTGGAAAGCCCTCAGCCTTTTTTAAATCCCCCCTTTCATTTTGAAATTAATGTGCTTTTGGTGGATATTAGAAATTCCCGAAATTTTTTCACTGACCTCTCCCAGGGGAAGAGGGGCTTGTAGATAGACACTGTTGAACGGCAAGAAACATGGCATAGGCCTTTTTTGAAAACACAGACTTGGGAGAATCAATAGGAAAGCAGCCCATAATTAACATATAGTATATATGCTTTCAATAAAAAAATATGCACGAAATGAAAATAATTTTGGTCGAAAAACGCCCCTCAGACCGCAAATTTTTCAAACACCAAAAGTGTTACGCTCCTTGAAAGAAAGCGTAAGTTGACAAATCTTGTTTAAGACTATACCTTTAAAGGAGATATCATGCCTAAGACATTTTGGGATGAGAGGTTTTAATTGGAAGAAATTATTAAAAAAGTTCTATCTGATAGCCTGAGGGTTAAGGAGGCGTTCATCCTGGAAAATGCCTCAAACCTCGTCCTCCTGGCCGAGAAGGTGGCAATGGCATTTACCAGCGATCGCAAACTCCTATTGTGTGGGAATGGCGGAAGCGCCGCTGATGCCCAGCACATTGCTGCAGAGTTTGTCAATCGGTACAGCCTTGAGCGACCCCCTCTGCCTGCAATGGCCCTGACGACCGACACATCTGTGATTACCAGCATAGGAAATGATTATTCCTTTAATGAGATTTTTTCAAAGCAGGTAAAGGCCCTCGGGGTCGAGGGTGATGTCCTTCTGGCAATCAGCACCAGCGGAGAGTCCGAAAATGTCTTATTAGCCGTTAAGGATGCCCGCAGGCAGGGCATGTACACGGCCGGGCTAACGGGCGTCGACGGGGGAAGTCTTGCAAATGTGGTCGATTTGCCCCTTGTGGTAAAGAGCCCACTGACACCCAGGATTCAGGAGGCGCATATCCTTGCCGGACACATCCTGTGCCATTTGGTTGATTATATCCTCTTTCAGAGGCACTTGGTCGAGGGTAAATAGGGGCTGGTCGGACGTGTGAAGGGGCTGACGGAGATGCGAGAGGCACCATGGATGAATGGAAGCCAATATCCTTGGACAAGGTACAATCCTATCCTCTAAAGGACAGAATAAATAAGGTAGGGACAGAGGATTTCGGTGAGGCCTGGAAGGCCGGGGGTCCTGTTAGCCAGTGGTTGAGATCTCTGCCCAGGATCCTAGCTGGAAATGATTTCAGGGAGATAGTTGCCTCTGTGGTGCGGGCCGCGACCTCTCGCAGGACCGTCATCCTTGCAATGGGGGCCCATGCCATAAAGGTTGGGCTAAATCCCGTCATTTTAGACCTGCTGGAGCGTGGTGTAATTACAGGGCTGGCCTTAAATGGGGCATGCATCATTCATGATGCGGAACTGGCCATGGTGGGCGGGACTTCAGAAGACGTGGCCGCTGAAATAGGGAAGGGAAGATTCGGCATGGCCCGTGAAACAGGAGAATTTCTTAATCGGGCCATTGTAGAAGGCGCAAAACAGGACCTGGGGCTTGGTGAGGCCGTTGGTTCAATGCTTATTCGAGAACAATTCCCTTACAACAGGTTTAGCCTTTTGGCCAGGGCCCATGAGCTTAATATTCCTGTAACGGTCCACGTGGCAATCGGGACCGACATCATCCATTTTCACCCCAATGTGGATGGATCAGCTATCGGAAAGGCCTCTCTTCGGGACTTCCGTGTTTTTTCCAGACTCGTTTCGACATTGAAGGAAGGAGTCTTTATCAATCTGGGGTCTGCGGTCATTATGCCGGAGGTATTTTTAAAGGCCCTGAGTCTTGTAAGGAATCTCGGATACGACGTGAGAGACTTTACTGCACTTAATATGGACTTCATTCGGCAGTATCGGCCGATGACAAATGTTGTCCACAGGCCGACCCTTGATGGTGGAAAGGGTTATAATCTCGTGGGTCATCACGAAATCATGTTCCCTTTGCTGGCCGCAGGAATAATCGAGGGACTGAAGGAGAAATAAGAGAAATGCCCATTTATGAGTACAGATGTCTGAAGTGTAACGAGGACTTTGAGAGCATCGTGTTTGGTAAAGATGATGAAGTGGTCTGCCCGCATTGCCAGGGACATGATCTGGAACGTCTCATGTCGGCATGTGGTTTTAAGAGTAGCGGGAATTTTACGCCCTCTTCGGGATCATCAGGATGTAATTCCTGTTCCAGTGCCAATTGTAGCAGTTGCCATTGAGAATATTTGATTCTGCGAATTACTAAACCATTCAACAACTCAACCACTCAACCAAATTCCAGGTAAGATGAGCTTGGCTCTTTAGGGGGAGTTTTGTTCCGGATCGGTTTTGGATATGATGTACATCACCTGGTAAAGGGCCTCCCCTTAATTCTTGGGGGTGTTGAGATCCCTGAAAAGGCCGGGCTGGAAGGACATTCTGATGCGGATGTCCTGACCCACGCCATAATCGATGCGGTCATCGGCGCACTTGGGATGGGGGACATAGGTCAGCATTTTCCAGATACTGATCCTGTCAATAAGGATGTTTCCAGTCTATTGATGCTGGGAAAGGTAATGAAATGGGTCAGGCGCGATGAACTTCGGTTGAATAATTT
>CAYYPQ010000051.1:0-20732 GCA_964473615.1 uncultured Desulfobacteraceae bacterium | reverse complement strand
TTGAGATTGTATAATACTGCGACCCGGAAAAAAGAGATATTTAGTCCCCTGGTTTCAGGAAAGGTCGGGATTTATGTCTGTGGGGTGACCGTTTATGATCTTTGTCATATAGGCCATGCGCGCTCAGCCATTGTGTTTGACGTCTTGGTGAGGTATCTCAGGGCGAAGGGCTTTGACGTCACCTATGTGCGGAATTTTACCGATGTGGACGATAAGATTATTAATAGGGCTCGTGACTTGGGAAAGGATCCTGGTGCCATTGCCCAGGAATATATTGATGCCTTCTATGAGGACATGGGCAGGCTGGGAGTCTTAAAGGCCGATGTGGAGCCCCGGGCTACCGAGCATATCGAGGGTATGATAGATATGATCAGTGCCCTGTTAGACCGAGGCCATGCCTACGCCGAAGGAAGCGATGTTTTTTTCTCTGTGGGAAGTTTCAAGGGATATGGACGGCTTTCAGGGAGAAAACTGGATGATATGCAGGCAGGCAGCAGGGTCGCTGTGGATGAGAGAAAGAGGCACCCGATGGATTTTGCCCTGTGGAAGGGTGCAAAGCCTGGTGAACCCCAATGGCCGAGCCCCTGGGGGACAGGGAGGCCCGGCTGGCATATAGAATGTTCTGTAATGAGCAATCATTTTCTTGGGGCCTCCTTTGACATCCACGGAGGAGGCAAGGACCTTCTTTTTCCCCACCACGAAAATGAGAGGGCCCAGTCTATTGGTGCAAATGGCGGCAGGTTTGCAAACTACTGGGTACATAATGGATTTGTCACGGTTGAATCGGAAAAGATGTCCAAGTCGCTGGGAAATTTTTTGACCATACGTGATATCTTAAAGGCCTATCCTGCTGAAGTCCTCCGTCTTTTCCTCCTCTCCAAGCATTACAGAAGCCCCCTGGATTTTTCCAAGAGCGCTGTCCTTGGTCTACAATCCGGGCTCGTTCGAATATACAGGACACTCCAGAGGCTTGAGCGGGTGATCGGTCCCTATCAGGAAGAAACAATCGATGTGGATATGTCATCCCCCGGCGGATATCCCGTACGCGATCAATTTATGGGAGAGTTCATAGATGTGATGGATGAAGACCTGAATACAGCAGGGGCCATAGGCCTGATTTTTGAGAAGATCAGAGAGATTAACAGGCTCTTGGATTCAGATGGTGGTCCTGTTGACAAGGCCACCGGCAGTCGTCTGGAACGTGACCGCCGCCAAATGTTTCTGGCAGGCCGTGTCCTGGGCCTGATGCAGGACACGCCCGGAGAGTTTTTCAATAAGGTTGCCCAGACCTCAGAGCACATCGATCCGGCCGAAATAGAAAGGATGATTGAGGAAAGGGCCGTTGCCAGGGCCAATAGGGACTGGTCAAGGGCCGATGAGGTCCGCGAGCGCTTGAAAGGTATGGGAGTTGTGCTTGAAGATGGCTCCCAAGGGACTACCTGGAGATTTGATGTTTGAGATCGTAACCGACCTTTTACCCTGCGGAGACCAGCCCGAGGCCATTGAGGCCCTTTCGAATGGAGTTGATAAAGGGCTCGCTCATCAGGTTTTGCTTGGCGTTACCGGGTCTGGGAAGACCTTCACGATGGCCCATATAATCGCGAAAGTACAAAAGCCCACTCTGGTCATCGCCCCTAATAAGACCCTGGCCGCTCAGCTATATGGCGAATTCAAAAAGCTGTTTCCCCATAATGCCGTGGAATATTTTGTCAGCTATTACGACTATTACCAGCCTGAGGCCTATCTACCCCAGACAGATACATATATACAGAAGGATGCCCACATAAACGAAAATATTGACAAGATGCGTCATGCCGCCACCAGATCTCTTCTGGACAGGAATGACGTGATTATTGTGGCGAGCGTATCTTGTATCTATGGGCTGGGCTCCCCGGAGGCATACTACAATATGCTTCTTTATGTTGAAAAGGATAGCCCCCTATCCAGGGAAGATGCCATCAAGAAGTTGGTAGAGATCCAGTATGAGAGGGGTGACATTGATTTTTACAGGGGCCGTTTTCGTGCCAGGGGCGATGTCTTGGATATCTATCCTGTTCATGAAGAGGATAGGGCGATTCGTATCATGTTCTTCGGCGATGTGGTGGAATCTATTCAAGAGATCGATCCATTGACGGGTAAACTAATAAAGGGGCTTAGTCGCATAACGATTTATCCGGCTACTCATTATGTCACCACCGTGGAAATAAGGGAAAAGGCGATCCGGTATATAAGGGACGAGCTTGCAGAGCGCATCCAGTATTTCCATGAACAAAACAAGCTATTAGAGGCCCAGAGAATTGAAGAGCGCGTTCGGTTCGATCTGGAGATGATGATGGAGATGGGTTATTGTCATGGAATTGAGAACTATTCGAGGCACCTGACGGGCAGATCCCCGGGTGAGCCTCCACCAACACTTCTGGATTACTTCCCAAAGGACTATCTGGTTATCATTGATGAGAGCCACATAACCATTCCCCAATTGAACGGGATGTATCGGGGTGATAGATCCAGAAAAGAGACCTTAGTGTCTTTTGGGTTCCGTCTTACTTCGGCGCTTGATAACAGGCCCCTCCGCTTTGAGGAGTTCGAGTCAAAGGCCAAACAGGTTATATATGTCTCAGCCACGCCCGGACCTTATGAGTTACAAAACGCTCAGACGATTGCGGAACAGATTATTAGACCCACAGGGTTGACAGACCCGGAGATTGTGGTCCGGCCGGCCACAAATCAGGTGGATGACCTGCTTGGCTGGATTAGGGATAGGGTGGAACAAGGCGAGCGAGTCCTTGTGACGACCCTGACAAAGCGTATGGCCGAGGACCTTACTGAATATTATTCAGATCTGGGGGTCAGGGTCCAGTATATGCATTCAGACATAAAGACCATTGAGAGGATGTCTATCATCAGGGACCTTCGCCTTGGCCTCTTTGACGTCCTGGTGGGCATCAATCTGTTGAGGGAGGGGCTTGACCTGCCCGAGGTTTCTCTTGTCGCTATACTAGATGCAGACAAGGAGGGCTTTCTTAGATCGGAGAGGTCTTTGATCCAGACCTGCGGTAGGGCCGCCAGGAATATCAATGGAACTGTTGTGTTTTATGCGGATGAAATAACCGGTTCCATCCAGAGGGCCATAGACGAAAGCAACAGACGCCGCAGTATACAGTTGGAGTATAATATTGCCCATAATATTACACCCGCGTCCATTGTAAAGGCGGTTGACGATATCCTGGGTTCTGTCTATGAGTCCGATTATGTGACTGTCCCTGCCGTGGCCGAAGAAGTGGTGGAATATATGACGGCGGAACGGCTTGATAAGATGGTAAGTGATTTGACGGAAAAGATGAAAGGTGCGGCGAAGAGGCTTGAATTTGAGGAGGCGGCAGTCCTGAGGGACCGAATAAGGGAACTCGAAAAAAGGGAGCTTGAGACATTATCATTCGGGTAAGAGATTGCTCAGGCAGGCTTTTCACGAATCTGGGTTTACCCTTGACAATTCATTTCGGCATTAATTATGGTTACTTTTTAGCTAAAAAATAGCCATATTGTATGCGCATGCCCGTCAGTTGGACCGTTGGGCCCCATTATTACAGGAGGCCAGTCTATGGATTTCATACCAGAAATAATCCAAATAGTGGGCCAGGAAAACGTATTTCATGATCGTGTTGAATGCCTTTGCTATTCAAGGGATATGTCGGTCCACCAGGGTATCCCGGATGCGGTGATCTTTCCAAGGACGACCGAGCAGATATCGGCCATCATGAAGCTCGCTGACAGGGAAAAAATCCCTGTGACGGCACGGGGTACGGGGACAAGCGTTACAGGGGCGGTCTTGCCTGTGAGGGGAGGGCTGTTGTTGGACCTCCATCTTATGAACAAGATCGTTGAGATTGATAAGAAGAATTCTTACGCCCGTGTGGAGCCAGGGGTTATATGCATGCAACTGAACAACGTGCTGGCCAGGGATAACTTAATGTTTCCGCCCAATCCGGGCAGTGAGGCGATTGCCACTATTGGCGGCATGGTCTCCACAAACGCAAGCGGTCACAGGGCGGTCAAATATGGCACCACCCAGGACTACATAAAGGGTCTCAAGGTGGTCTTGGCGGATGGATCCATAATTAAGACCGGAACGATCGCCCCGAAGTCATCCCTCGGCTATGACCTCACTCACCTCTTTTGTGCCGCCGAAGGGACCCTGGGAATTATTACGGAGATCATAGTTAGAATTGAACCAAGACCTGAATATACTGCCCTTGCTGTGGCTACTTTTGTTGATCTCGGCGCTGCCGGGGACGCAGTGACCGAGGTGACCACGTCCGGGATAAGGCTTGCGGGATGTGAGATAATGGACAAGATTAGCCTCAAGGTTGTTGAAGGGTCCCTTGGGAGGGACGCGAGTCAGATAGAGGCCCTCCTGATTATGGAAGCGGATGGTCCAAGGGAAGTGGTGTTGCGTGATATGAACAGGATAGAGGGGATCTGTACGAAATATAGTGTGCAAGAGTTTGAATGGTCAGATGATCCAAAACGAAGGGAAGAGATGATGAGGGCGAGGGGTCGGCTGGTGCCAACGCTTTCGCGCATCAGGCCAGGAAACCGCCTGATCCCCATTGCGGAAGACCTCGGTGTCCCTTCCACCAAGATCCCGGAAACGATTCGCAGGGCCCAGGCCATATCAAAGAAATATGGTCTCTTGATTGGAACTTTTGGGCATGTGGGGGACGGCAATGTCCATACCACCTTTGTCACCGACGTGAGGAGCAGAGATGAATGGGAACGGATGAGGCATGCCACGGAGGAACTGGTAGAGACCGCCATAGAATTGAAGGGGACCCTGAGCGCTGAACATGGCACGGGGTTGGCCCGTGCCCCCCATATCGAGAGACAATTGGGCCCCGCACTGGATGTTATGAGGAAAATCAAGCACGCCATGGATCCCAACAATATTTTGAACCCGGGGAAAATGTCCCTTGATAGGGAAGAAAAGGCAGCGGATATCTATGATTATTTTGCATTTCAGGCCTTGCTTGATAATCCTGAGGGGGCCTTTTCTTATGGCGAAGAGATCGATAACGAGATCCTTGCATGTATCTATTGTGGCTTTTGTCGTCTTGGATGTCCCACATTCATAGCCACACAAAGAGAATCGAGAAATGCCCGGGGCAGAAACGCCCTGGCATTTTATCTCATGAATGGCGAGGTGGAACCCTCCAGGGAACTGGCGGAGGCATTCTATAGCTGTACTGCCTGTCAGGCATGTACTTATTTCTGCCCCGCGCAGATAAAGGTGGATGAGATTGTAGAGGGGGTGCGGAAGAAGCTGTATCAGGATGGCCTTGCTCCTGCCGAGGTGCTTGGTGTGAGGGATAATATCCTGAGGTCTGGGAATATCTATGCCAGCGCCAGGGAGGAGAGGATCGATATTTATCCCCCCACTCTAAAAGAAATCGTCAAAAAGGGGAGGCTCAAATCCAAGGCCGGCACCCTGCTGTTTATGGGGTGTGTACCCAGTTATCTGGATATGAAGATGGTTCCCAGCCTGATTAGGCCGCTGGATGCGGCTAAAGTGGATTACACCACACTGGGTGTTGAAGAGTCCTGTTGTGGCTACCCATTGTTCCTCATGGGTTCGGATGAGTTTGAGAGGCATGCTGAGAATCTTATTGAAAAGATCAGGGCCACAGGGGCTCATGAGCTGGTGACTCCCTGCGCCGGCTGTTACAAGGCCTTCAAGAAACTCTATCCCGGGATAGGAGATCTCGGAGTGGAGGTCTATCACTCTGTACACTATTTAGAGAACCTGATCTCTGAGGAAAGAATAGTCTTTAACAAGGACCTGCCAAAAAAGGTAACATACCATGACCCCTGCGACCTGGGAAGGGCATTCAAGATATTTGAAGAGCCGAGGAATATCCTTGGAAAGATCCCCGGTCTTGAATTTGTTGAGATGGCCAGGAATAGGACCCAGGCGCGTTGCTGCGGCGGTGGTGGGGGTGTCCAGGCCAGTGATCCTGAAATGGCTATAAAAATGGCCGCAGAGAGGGTTCGAGATGCCCTGGCCGTGGGCGCAGAGATCATCGTATCCGGTTGCGCTGCGTGTAAGGACAATTTGCGAAAGGGGGCCAAGGCAATACCAAAGGAAGAGAGAGGGAAGATAAAGTTTATGGACATTACTGAGATCGTGGCAAAGGCCATTGAATGAGGTCACCAAAAGAAAGGTAACCCTAAACGGGCAACTCTAAACCTGTGAACTCCCACAGAAAAGAGATTGAGGCAACCAGCACCTTGAAGAAGGTGATGGCCGATCATTTTTACGAGCTGGACGAAGCGGCCAAGACCGGCTCCAGGAAGATCGCGTGGTGTACAAGCGTCGGTCCTGCCGAACTCTTAAGGGGCATGGGTTTTTTGGTCTATTTTCCAGAGAACCATGGGGCAATGCTGGGCGCGACCCGGATGGCCACAGACCTGATACCCTATGCCAATGCAATAGGCTATTCCCCTGATATATGCTCGTATCTCACGAGTGATATAGGGTCTTATCTCCAAAAAAAGACACCCCTTACAAGGGCCTACCAGATCGAGACGGTCCCCAGGCCCGATGTGCTCGTTTTTAATACAAACCAGTGTCGGGATGTGCAGGACTGGTTCGCCTGGTATTCACGGGAACTTGGGGTGCCGCTCTTGGGTGTGCATACCCACAGAGATATAGGCGGAATCCGGGATTATCAGGTAAAGGATATTGCAAAGCAGATCAAAGACCTGGTGCCTGAATTGGAAAAAGTGAGCGGTGAACGGTTTGATATTGATCGCTTTAAGGAAGCAATTTCTTATTCAAGGCGCACCTCGGAAATGTGGAGGGCCTGCCTTGAATCGGCATCTGCCATGCCTTCCCCATGGACCTTTTTTGACGCAACCATTCACATGGGACCGGCAGTAGTGGCTCGCGGAACGAGAGAGGGAGTCGATTACTATGGACTTCTCCTCAAGGAATTGAGACAAAGGGTCAAAGAAGGGGTAGGCGCGGTAGACAGAGAAAGGCATCGTCTCTACTGGGAGGGCATGCCCATCTGGGGCAAGCTGAAGGCCCTATCTGAGCAGTTCGCCTCTCTAAGGGCGTGTGTGGTAGCGTCTACCTATTGTAATAGCTGGATATTTGATCAACTTGATCCGGATAAACCCTTTGGGAGTATGGGAATGGCGTATACTGAACTATTTATTGTCAGGGACGAAGGTTATAAGGAGCAGTATATTCAAAGGTGCCATGAATTGTTTGGGTTCAAGGGCATTATCTTTCATGATGCCAAGACATGCCCAAATAACTCAAATAATCGTTATGGTATGCCTGAGAGGTTGAGCCGAAATCTGGGTATTCCTGTGCTTACGGTCAATGGGGACCTGAATGATCTCAGGTGTTATTCCGAGGAGCAGACAAAGACCAATATTGAGGCATTCATTGAGCAGTTGGAAGAGAGACAGTAAAGATATAGGGGCAAGAGACTGAGGCATTAAGAGCTCAATAATTGCGGTAACTATGGTAGGAGAAGGCCATGGCCGGCAGTGGGGCCTTTTTTCGGCCTTCTATTCTGACTGGGCATTTACAGGGGCGGCGTCAGAGGGTGTGAGTTGAGGCTCGTAGCGTAGTTCCAATTTAGACTTTGTTTAAAGAGAATTCTAAGCTCATATCGCCGCGCGATGATAGTGATGACAGCGGGCAGTAATGATACGTATGCCTTGGTTTTTGGCCTCAAAAAGGTCCCACTGCCAGCCCTGGCCAAGTTACCTTCTGGTGATTAGCCCCTGTTTATTGAGAAGTTACCTGCGGCACAAGCTGCAAGGATGAAATCGACAATTGGCTATGAGGAATGGCGATAAGTCTTTTTTTGTAGGTGTGGACGTGGGGGCATCACGTACCAAGGTGGCTGTTCTTAACGCCAAAAAGGACCTGACGGGTTATGCGGTTGGTAAGTCGGGAACCGATTTCGCGCGGGCAGCAGAAATCTGCCTGGAATCTGCTGTGAATATGGCCGGATATCATAAAGGGGACATGGCCAGATGTGTGTCAACGGGCTACGGAAGAAGAAACGTACCCTTTAGCCACCAGACAAAGACTGAGATAGGGTGCCATGCCAGGGGCTGTTATCACTTCTATCCAGTGGCAATGACGATAATTGATGTAGGCGGCCAGGATAACAAGATTATCAAGCTGGATAATCAGGGCCGACGTCTGAGCTTCAAGATGAATCGGAAATGTGCTGCAGGAACCGGTGCCTTTCTTGAAGAGATGGCAACGAGGCTTGAGATCCCTCTAGAAGATATGGATTCCTTGGCCCGGGCATCGGAGAATATGGTAGAGCTGGGGAGTTATTGCACAGTATTTTCAGCGACAGAGGTGCTGGGAAAAATCAGGGAGGGGGCGAAGGTCCCTGACATTGTGAAGGGCCTCTTTTTTTCGGTGATAAAGAGGATCCTGGAGATGGATCTCATTACGGACAGCGTCGTGATGTCGGGTGGTGTGGTCGCACATAATCCGTATCTAGTAGACATGCTCCAGGAGATTACCCAATCTGAGATTATGGTCCCTGAATTTCCCCAATTAACCGGTGCCGTGGGTGCAGCCCTTTTTGCTATGGAAGAAGGGGAAGGGAAAGATTAAGTAAGTACCAAAAAGGAGTGATTCACGATGATGACAAGCAAATGGATGCACGTTGGCACGGTATTGAAAATGAATGCCACAAATTACCCTGAAAAGCTGGGATGGCAGGATAAACACAACGAATTTACGTTCAAGGAATGGAACGAGCGGTCCTGTCGTTTGGCCAATGGCCTGAGGGACATAGGAATAGGATACAAGGATACATTTGCCGTTATTGCCTTTAATCGGGGTGAGTGGATGGACATATATACTGCCTGTGCCAAGGGCGGGCAGATTGCGGTTCCAGTGATGTTCAGATTGGCGGCCAATGAGGTTGAATACATTGTCACGCACTCAGGGTGTAAAGGTTTTATCGTGGAAGCCGCTTTTGTAGACTTTATTAACAGCTTTAGAGAAAGGCTGGCCATCCCCAATGATGCCTATATCTATCTGGGGGATGGGGACGTTCCTGACGGGTATATCGGTTATGAAGATTTGCTTGCAGGGTCTCCATCTCATGAGCCGGATATTATGGTGGACGGCAGCGATACATGGACCATCATGTATACCTCGGGGACGACAGGACGGCCTAAAGGAGTGGTGAGAACGCATGAGAGCAATATGGCCCAATACTATCTGAATGATATAAATATGGGCGTTCGACCCACGGACAAGGTTATGCTTGTCATGCCTATGTGCCATGTAAATTCTATATTTTACTCCTTTGCCTATACCCTGGTAACCGCACCGGTCTTTGTTTATAATATGGTCAGTTTTGATCCTGAAGACCTGCTGAAGACCGTTGAGAAATACCGAATCACATTCACCTCATTGGTCCCAACCCATTACATCATGATGCTGGCCCTTTCCGACGACATCAAGAACAATATCGACGTATCTTCTGTGCGCCAGTTGCTTATCTCCTCCGCACCTGCCAGGAAGGACCTGAAGCTTGCCATTATGGATTATTTCAAGAATACCGAATTGTGGGAGGCATATGGGAGCACAGAGGGCGGTCTTGTGACCCTGCTCAGGCCGGAGGATCAATTCAAGAAACTCGGTTCAATTGGTAGAGAGATATTCGGGACAGATAGGATCAGGGTGCTTGATGAAAAAAGGATTGAGGTCCCGGATGGTGAGGTAGGAGAACTGTTCTACAGGACCCCGATGCTTTTCACGGAATATCTGAAGGAGCCCGAAAAGACCAAGGATGCCTTTGAGGGTGAATGGTCCTCTGCAGGGGACATGGTCAGGAGGGACGAGGACGGATATTATGTGCTTGTCGATCGAAAGGCCAATATGATTATCACTGGCGGAGAAAACGTCTACCCCTCTGAAGTTGAAAATGTAGTCGGTGCCCATGATGCCATAAAGGATATTGCAGTGATCGGGGTGCCTGATGAAAAATGGGGGGAGGCGGTCAAGGCCGTCGTTGTTCTTCATGACGGCCATGAGGCTGGGGATGATCTCGCCAGAGAGATCATTGACTTTTCGCGTGGAAAACTTGCAGGTTTCAAGCGGCCAAAGGCGGTGGATTTTATCAGGGATGAAGAGATGCCTAGGACGCCGACAGGCAAGATACTTCATCGCATTTTGAGGGAGAGATATGGCAAGTGGAGTGATGTGTAAGGCAATTTGCGGCTTGAGTGAGTGGAGCGAACGGGCGGTGAATAAAGATGACAACCTGATTTTTGGAACGATATATGTGCTAAGAAATTTCAGACTGCAATATAACAATATAATCTATTGAAGGGAGAAGTGACATGTTGACAAAGGCATTTATACCATACAAGGGCTATTACTCCACCCCATTTTCCCGCTGGCAGGGGACCATGGCCAACGAGCATTCTATTGTTCTAGGGGCGAATACCTCCAAGAGATGGCTTTCGGAAAAGGGTTGGGATCCCAAGGTCTTTGATTTTCTTTTTCTGGGGATAACCATTGGTCAGCCACAGTGGTTTTATGGAAGCCCGTGGGCGGCAGCGCTCATGGGCGCCACAGGGACCCCTGGCATGACTGTCAGCCAGGCATGCACCACTGGCACGACCTGTATATATCAGGCGGGCATGGGTGTGGAAACTGGCCTCTACGAAAATGCCTATATCCTCATGACGGATCGCTGTTCCAATGGCCCCCATAGTGTGTGGCCCAATCCGAATGGCCCTGGTGGAGAAGTCCTATCAGAGAATTGGATGATGGACAACTTTAACCGTGATCCCTGGGCCAAGGGGGCGATGATCCAGACCGCCGAGAATGTTGCCAAGGAGGCCGCTATTACGAGAGAGGAGTGCGATGAGGTTGCCCTAAGACGATATGAGCAATACAAGATGTCCCTTGATCATGACAGGGAATTCCAGAAACGGTACATGTTTTCTGCAGAGGTAAGGGTATCAAAGAAGAAGACCATTTCCGTGGAAGAGGACGAGGGGATAATGCCGAGCACAAAAGAGGGTCTCGCCGGGCTGAGGGCGGTCCTGCCAGATGGGGTACATACCTTTGGATCGCAGACCCATCCCGCCGATGGTAACTGCGCTGCGGTAGTCACCACCAGAGAAAAGGCGAGGGAATTGAGCGCTGATCCGGCGATTGAAATCCAGGTAGTCTCTTATGGGTATTCCAGGACCAAAAAGGGCTATATGGCCATGGCCGTTGTTCCGGCAGTCAAGATGGCGCTTGAAAATGCGGGCATCACGATCAGAGACGTGAAGACAATAAAGACGCACAATCCTTTCGCGGTTAATGATCTATATCTCGCCCGGCAGATGGGCATTGATGTTATGGGCTTCAATAACTATGGATGTTCATTGATTTTTGGGCATCCCCAGGGACCTACGGCCGGGCGTTGCATAATGGAGGGGATTGAAGAGGTGGCAGTGCTGGGGGGAGGATATTTACTCTGGGGGGGCTGCGCGGCAGGAGATACGGCTGCGGGCCTTGTATTGAAGATAGGCTGAAGGATTTTTCGAAGGATTCATGGGTTGCCGGTATTCCTATACATTCTAAGTCATAAGCGTTAAATGTGAGAACGAGAGATAATCTATTGAAAAGTACAAACAAAAGGTCTGGATATGGATATTGTTATTTTGTGTTTCGCAACGCTGATTGGTCTTTATATGGCTGTCAATATCGGCTCCAACGACCTTGCAAACGCCATGGGAACCTCGGTGGGGTCGTGTGCCATTACCCTCAAACAGGCCGTCCTGATATCGATTATAGCCAACGCCCTTGGCGCAGTAGTTGCGGGTGGATATGTAACTGATACTATCAGTAAAGGTATCATAGATCCAGGTCTGTTGGCCGGTCAGCCTGAGAGATTCATGCTGGGCATGTTTGCCGCATTGATCTCTGCAGGAATTTGTGTGAATCTCGCCACCTTTTTCGGCCTGCCTATTTCCACCACCCATGCCATAGTCGGAGCGGTAGTAGGTTTTGGTCTCCTAAGTGTGGGTTACACTGCCATAAGCTGGGGAAAGGTCATTTCCATTGTCATAAGCTGGATCATATCTCCGGCAATGGGCGGTATAATTGCGGGATCTATGTACTATTTTATTGAAAGGAGAATATTATCCGTCAAAAACCCTTACCGATCAGCTGAACACCATGCGCCGTTTCTGGTATTCTCTGTCTCAGTGGTGATCATCCTTTCAGTTATTTTTAAGGGACTGAAAAACCTACACCTGCAAGTTAACTTTTTAAACGCCCTGTTGCTGGCCGTTCCCTTGGCCGGTCTTGCAGGGGTATTTGCACGAAAATGGGTCAAATGGCATGTGCGAAGGTGTGAAATCCATCCGGAACAGGTGCCTTTTACACCTGTGGAGGGCCTGTTTGCCCAACTCCAGATATTAACGGCCTCTTATGTTGCCTTTGCCCATGGTGCCAATGATGTGGCCAATGCCGTTGGGCCTTTGGCCGCTATTTTTTCAGTGATAAAGACCAAGAATGTGGCCCTGCATGTGCAGGTCCCTGTTTGGATGCTTTTGGCAGGCGGTGTTGCCGTTGGGGGTGGGCTCATGGCCTTTGGCACACGCGTTATGAAGACCATTGGCAAGAATATAACAGAGATCACCCCTGTCCGGGGATTTTGCGCCGAGTTCGGTTCCGCTACCACAATTTTGATTTGCTCTCGTCTTGGTTTCCCGATCTCAACTACACACGTACTAGTGGGCGCGGTAGTAGGAGTAGGCATCATGCGCGGTATGGGGACCCTAGATCTACGAGTTCTTAAAAATATAGCCCTTTCCTGGATTGTGACATTGCCTTTTACGATCATTCTTTCAATATTTTTATATAAACTTTTCATACTCTTTTTGGTATAATCGATAATCGTGGGGGGAAGAAATGCGTCTTATACTAAGTTCGATATTTTACCGGTCTCCTTTTGAGAATCTTCAGAAGCACGCTGATAAGGTCAAGGCGTGTGCCTCGCTTTTCAAGGAGGCGGCTATCTGTCATCTTGGCGATCAGCGCAAGGAGTTTGATCTCCTTACAGATCAGGTGGCGAGGCTGGAGAGCGAGGCCGATGCCATAAAGAGGAATATCAGGAATCACCTGCCCAGAGGGATCCTGATGCCTGTGCACAAATTTCAATTTCTTCAATATCTGAGAGAACAGGACAAGGTCCTGGATGAGGTGGAAGAGGCCCTTTTCTGGCTTTCTTTCAGGCCAAGGGGCATACCCAAGGAGGTGGGAGGGGATTTTCTGCATCTGGTGGAATCCGTAACCCGAACTATTGAGAAACTGCCTGAACTAGTGTCCATGGCCACGACGTTTTTTAAGAATCGGTCCCAGAACCAAAGGACAAAGATGAAGAGCCTTATTAACGACGTAAGGCAGGATGAAAATGAGGCCGATCTCTGGGAGCGTGAGCTTAAATTAAAGATCTTTGAGACGGCCGGGGATGCCCTTGTGGTCTTCCATATGGTGAGACTGGTAGAGATTGTGGGCAACATTGCGGATCACGCCGAGAATGCCTCTGATCGCATGAGGACCATGATTGCGAAATGACAGGGAATGGAAGCACGACATAATGGGTGTATCAGGTGCGGGGAATGTTGTCTCGGTTCCAGTCCCTCCTTACAGATTGAAGACGTCTCTCTTGTAAAAGATGGGTTTATTGAGAGGCACAGGCTTTATACCATCAGGGCCGGTGAGCTGGTGCACGATAATGTCCATAAGGAGATTAAGGTCGCTGATAGTGAATTAGTAAAGGTGAGGGAAAAGGGAGGTAATAGGGGTTGCATCTTTTACCTTGATGAAGAAAAGGCATGCGGAATTTATGAACACAGGCCCATTCAGTGCGTGGCAATGGCCTGCTGGGATCACAGTAAATTCATGGAGGTCTTTGCGGGGCCTCAGGCTGAGAGGGAGGAGATAGTCGAGGACAATGTCCTCTTGGGCCTTATAAGAGAGCATGAAAAGAGATGTAGCTATGGAAGGCTTGAAGAATTGGTCAAAGAGATTGAGCAGGTGGGCGAAGAGGCGATAGGACAAATCCTGGAATTACTGAAATTCGATTACCACCTGAGGCGCTTTGTCCCAGAGAAGATGGGTGTTGACATTAATGAGACGGATTTCCTTTTTGGTCGCCCTCTACTCGAAACCATCACCATGTTTGGATTGAAGGTCATAAGGGAACCTGACGGGACCTTTTTTCTCACAGTGGCTAGATCCCGCAGTAAACCCAATCTATGAGGCCGGGCACAATAAAAAAGGAGGGCTGAAACAGCCCTCCTTTTTTTGTTCAAAAAAATGTGGCTAGAAAAGTCCAGTCACTTTGCCCGTATTGACATCCACATCTACTCTCCTGAATGCCGGGTTGGAACTTGTGCCAGGCATCAGGCTGATGGTCCCTGCGCAGGGACACAGGAACTTCGCGCCCGAATAGATCAGCACGTCCTGGATGGGCAGGGTCCAGCCTTTGGGCACGCCTTTGAGCGTCACATCGTGGCTGAGACTGAGGTGTGTTTTCACCATCATGGTGGCGAAGTCATCATACTTGGAGTCACCCTCAAGCATCTTGGCCTTGGCCTCTGCAGCAGGGGTCCAAGAAACTCCGTCGGCGCCGTACACCTCTTTTGCGATCTTTTCTACGCGATCGCGAAGTTTCGTTTCAAGAGGATACAGGAAATGGAATTCCGATTTTTCTTCACAGGCTTCGACGACAGCGTCAGCAAGCTCTAGAGCACCATCGCCGCCTTTCGCCCAGTGATTGGATTCGGCACAGCGCGCACCGGCCCCCTCCGCCGCCTTCCTCACCATTGCTACTTCAGCATCCGTATCCGTATGGAAGCGGTTGATGCAGACCACCGGGTTTATGCCGGACCGTTTAACGATGTTAATGTTGTGTATCATGTTTGGTAGGCCTTTTTCCAGGAGTTTAAGGTTTTCCTTGGTGTAGGCATCATCAAGTGCGATGCCCGCAACAACTCTTGGTCCACCACCATGCATCTTGAGGGCCCGAATGGTGGAAGTCAAGACGGAGACGTGAGGCTTTAATCCGCTGTATCGGCACTTCACGTTCCAGAATTTCTCAAAACCGATATCGCAACCGAAACCACTCTCAGTTACATGATAATCAAACATCTTGAGACCAATACGATCAGCAATGATGGACGACTGTCCCACCGCGATGTTTGCGAAAGGACCGGCATGGATCATACAGGGCTGATACTCTGCTGTGCAGCACAGTGTGGGATTGACCGTGTTACGCATCCAGGCGGTCATTGCACCACCGCATTCAAGATCACCTGTAGTCACAGACTTGCCCGATTTGTCAAATGCCACGGTGATTTCATCCAGCCTCTTCCGCAGATCCGCGAGGTCCCTGACAATAGAAAGTATGGCCATAAGTTCGGAACCCACGGCGATACCGAACCTGGACTGCATGGTAAATCCATCCATGCGGCCGCCCAGGCCAATGACAATGTTTCGCAAAGACTGCGCACAAAGGTCCATGATCCAGCCCATTTCCACGCGTGTGGGATCTACATTAAGGCGTCGCATCCCGGTCAGTCTCTGGAGTTGTTCGTCGTTATAATTTCGCTCATGTTGCATACGGGCTGTTAAGGCCACCATGGCCAGGTTATGGGCATTCATAATGTCATTGATGTCGCCTGTAAGGCCCGTGGAGAATTCGGTAAGCGGAATAATTGTGGAATTACCTCCGCCCCCGGCGCTTCCCTTGATATTCATGGTAGGGCCACCAGAGGGTTGACGAATACAGCCGCCAATGTTCTTGCCCCGCTTACCCAGACCTTCCATCAGGCCCATGCTTGTGGTGGTCTTTCCTTCACCTAACGGGGTTGGTGTGATTGCCGTCACTTCAATATACTTGCCGTCAGGCCTGTCCTTAAGTCGCTCAATGATTTTCAGGAAGTCCAATTTACACAGTCTTCCCATGGGCAGAATCTCATCCTTTTCCAGGGCCAGTTTTTCCCTCCAATCTTCTGGCGTAGGCATGTTTTCTTCTGCTGCTTCAGAAATCTGCCAGTCAGCCATTTCTACTGCATTGTATGCCATGTATCCAATCCTCCTTTAATATGATTTTTTGCCGGTTTAGTACACCGTCCTCAGCTTGGCCACGTTTCAGCCGCCGGTTTTCAACCGTGGCATCTATTAGGAAAGTCCCTGCCTACCATAAAAAAGATTGAGAGTCAACACTTATCATGTTAAAAAATGCACATGGATTTGGGGTGTTATTCGCTTTTTTATTTGAACATGTTATGGGTGGTGATATATCTATCGAAAATTGGCAGAGGACCATGGGCGTATTCAGGTAATCATGGCCGATTGTGCCAACGCCCGGAGTCTAACAAGTTATTTTGAAAGGGACCGAATCCGGTTCAGATTTTGAAGTTCCTTACGTTAATAGCCTTTGGGTGAAATGCGGGCATCAATTGCAAAACTGTTATCCAGGGGCTAAACAGCTACGAAGGAGGGATTTCATAAAATGGCAGAAAATCAAAAGACAGGTTTTATCGGGGCAGGAAATATGGCAACGGCCTTGATTAAGGGATTGATTCAAAGTCGCACTTATCAACAGGACCAGTTGTTGGCATCTGATAACAATGGGGAGGCATTGAAAAGAATTTCTTCCAAATTCGGCGTGAAATGTCATTCCTCCAATGCCGACCTGGTAAGGGGAAGTGCGACGGTGATACTTTCTGTTAAGCCACAGAATATGAGGGAGGTCTTAGAGGGGTTGAAAGGGGAGATCAGAGACGATCATTTGATGATCTCGATTGCCGCGGGAATACCGTTAAAAATGATCCGCACGATTATTGATCGCGATATTCCACTTATAAGGGTAATGCCGAATACCCCGGCGCTTGTCCAGAAGGGCATGAGCGCATTGGCCGGTTCAGAACGCGTAACCACTGGACATATGGCTATAGCAAAAAGGATCTTCGGGGCCGTTGGAGATACTGTTGAGGTGGAAGAAAGGGCGCTAGATGCCGTAACCGCCCTGTCCGGCAGCGGGCCGGGGTATATCTTCAGAATTATGGAATGTATGGTAGAGGCAGGAGTTTCTGTGGGCCTGGAACGTGATACGGCCCTGACCCTGGTCATTCAGACATTTTTGGGCACAGCACACCTTGCAAATGAGTCAGAACATTCCCTGGCAGGATTGAGAGAGATGGTAACTTCTCCTGGTGGGACTACGGCAGCGGGCCTGGCAGTGTTTGATGAGATGGGCCTTGACCGTATGGTACGTGAAGCCGTCGAAGCGGCGCACAAAAGGTCAATCGAATTGGGGGGCACACTAAAGGCCGGTCAGGCGGGGGCGTAGGCCCAAGAACCCATTCGTGCATGGATATCTATTGGTTCAGCGATATGAGCATTATGGAGGATGTCATGTCTCGTTTCCAGGGATTTCCAAAAGAAGCAATCGAATTTCTTGTTTTATTGGGGAAAAACAATTCAAAAGAGTGGTTTGAGAAGCACAAAAAAGATTATGAAGTTTTTGTGAGGCATCCCTCTCAAGATTTTGTTGTCGCCATGGGCGAACGACTCAAAGAGATTTCACCAAAGATTTATGCGATTCCGAAAGTCAATCAGAGCTTGTTCAGGCTGAACAGAGACGTGCGTTTCAGTGAGAATAAACGCCCGTATAAGACCAACCTGGGTATTCTGTTTTGGGAAGGCAACCGAAAGCGCATGGAGAGTTCCGGGTTCTACTTTCATGTGGAGAAAGATACATTCATGTTGGGAGCGGGCATGTACCGTTTTTCTAAAGAACTAATGGATGTTTACAGAGAAGCCGTTATTGATAAAAAACTTGGAAACCAACTAAAAAAAGTTGTTAATCAGATAAAAAGTGCGGGATATCTCATCGGCGAATACGTTACAAGAGGGTGCCACGTGGATATGACCCTTCGCATGAGCGGGCGGATTTTTTGTTGCATAACGGGTTGACCGCTAAAACCGTGATGGATATTCCAAGAGAGCTGTTTTCCTCTGCCATTATCGATTTCACATTTTCACATTTCGAGAACATGTCCCCGATTCATAGATGGCTGGTCAAGGCCTTGGGCGAGTAAAATTACAGGTCAGAGGTTCAAACAAACGTCAGCCACATCCCCGTCTTATCTTCCGTGGCGAAAGGACCCCTTTCCGTCACAGGCCGCTGTCTCTTAAACCCCCAACCAGGATAACCCGGAAAGGTGCCTAAATTGAACTAAAGCCTGCCCTGGTGCCCCCTGATGAGCATTCTAGACACGATCCTGCGGAATACTACGTCAGGAAGTCTTACACAAAGGGAGCAATAAACTAGGTCTGGGCCAGGGCCCGAAGTGACTAAAGTTAAGGTGTCGCTTCGCTCCGTATACCATATTTAAGGGGAGCATTGAACAATTTAAACGTAACTTCTCAACAAATGGGGGTTAATCCCCAGAGGTTGAATAGGGCAGGGCCGGCTGTGGGACCTTTTTGAGGCCGAAAAAAGGCCCCACTGCCAGCCCTGTCATTCTCCTATCATAGTTGCCCCCAATTATTGAGCCTTTACATTTAAACAGAATTGTCCGCCCGTCAGGAAGGACCATTTTTGTTGAAAAGCTGGCATTTACGAAAAAACTTGACAAAGGTTAGGCGTATGCTAAAATAAGTGAGAACTCACTAACAAAGAGATGCCATAATGCAAAAATATAAAAAAAGGATTCCGGCTGAGGAACGAAGAAAGCAAATACTCAAGTGTGCCGTCAAGGTGTTTGCAAAATCCAACTATCGATCTGCAAAGATGGCCGACATTGCAAATGAGGCAGGTATTTCAGAGGCGATGGTTTATAAGTATTTTCCTTCGAAGAAAATGATTTTTTTAAAGATACTACAACACATGTCGGGCAGGATTATTACCTTTTGGGAGGAGGAAGTTGGAAAGCAGCAGGATTTTTTGAATGTTCTCAAGAAGATGGGATTGGCATATTATAAAAGAATGAAAAAGCACCCTGATGAATTGAAGGTCCAGTTTCAGGCTATTTCTGAGGTTGATGATAAAGATATTGCAGAACAACTACGCAGGGATCACATGAGTTATATAGGGTATATTGACTCTATCCTGAAAAAGGGGGTTCAGGAGGGCACAATAAAGAAAGACCTTGATACCAGACTGGTAGCCTTTATTTTTAACGGGGGTGGGATTGTTTTGAATATGATGAGCCTGCTTTCTTTAGACAAAGAGTTTATTGGGGATAATTTTGAAACGCTATTTGATCAATACATTGATTTGATCAGGAAATAAACAATAGGAGGTGCATTATGTACGATTTTGTATTTACCGATGAACAGAAAAAGCTCAGAGATGAGGCAAGGGATTTCGCAAGATGGGTCCCAAAAGAGATGATTCTTGACATGGACGCGGAGAGGATTCAATTCCCGCATGAATTTCTTAGGGAGGCGGGAAGAAGGAACCTTTTTGGGATCAGGTACCCACAGAAATATGGAGGAAGGGGACTTGGATGGATTGATGAAGGAATAGTTTGCCAGGAAATAGCAAGTGTTAGTCACTCCCTGGCTTGTCTGTGGGGCGTCGGAGCGGGATTGGTTGCCGACGCAGTTCTTAACTTTGGGAGTGAAGAGCTTAAGCAGGAGATTGCTGTTCCTATAATCAAGGGCAAAAAGTTTGCTGCGGAGTGTTTGACCGAGCCCAGGGGCGGTTCTGATTTCTTTGGCGCCACCACAACGGCAAGGAAAGATGGCGCTGACTGGATTATAAACGGCCAAAAGAGATTCATTGTTGGAGCAGAGGGAGCGGATTGGTTTCAGGTATATGCGTTAACCGACCCTGATGCCCCTGCACATCGAAGGCTATCCGCTTTTATGGTACCCAGGACAAAAGGGGTTGAGTCGAAGTATATATATGGTCTCATGGGTACCAGAGGAGGCGGGGCAGGAAGAGTTATATTCAATGATGTTCGTGTCCCTGAACGCTATGTCGTCAACGGGATAGGTGGAGGCTTTGATGTATTTATTAATCAAATGATACCTGAAAGAATTGGAGCTGCCAACATGGCAATAGGCTCTGTTCGACCCGCGATTGAAATCGCAACTAAATACACATCGAAAAGAACGGCCTTTGGTACTCAGATAATGAACTTTCAGGCAGTAGGTTTCAAGGTGGCTGATTCTATCACATTATTTGATGCCGCTAGTTCAATGGTTTATACAACGGGGCTTGCAATAGAGTCGGGAAAAGTTCATCCAAATCGCATAAGAAGGATGGTATCCGAAGCGAAAAAATTTGTAACCGAGAGCTGCTGGGAGATTGCAAATAATTGTATGCAAGTAATGGGCGGCATCGGATACACAAATGTGTACCCAATTGAGAGAATTATCAGGGACATCAGATTATCGATGATATGGGTGGGCACAAATGAGATTATGCAACTGATAATCCAACATGAATGGTACAAGGAATACCAAAAGGTTATATCGAAAGAGAATATCCGCGACGCTGAGCAGGATGCGGTCGGTGCTGAGCAGGATGAAGAGAAGGTATATGAATAATATCTGAAGCCACAGCGGTAAGCCACCGGTTGCATTTGCCTTGTGCGTTATGCCCATCAAGTGGCGCAATACTAGTCGGAATAGAGCTTATCGAGTGGCT
>CAYYPQ010000050.1:0-25749 GCA_964473615.1 uncultured Desulfobacteraceae bacterium | reverse complement strand
ATCTACATTAATCCCGCCCGGGGCGGGACTCACTTCATGACCTTGATTTCTGGTACGGCATAGCCTAATTGCTCTGACTCCCGCATAGCGGTGGTTTCCCAACTAACAACGAACTATCAATTACAGTATCTGCCTGATACCCCGGACGGCCTGCCTGATACGATGCGGGTTTTCCACCAGGGCAAATCGGACATAGTCATCGCCATATTGTCCAAACCCAATCCCCGGAGAAACAGCAACCTTGGCCTTCTCAATAAGCATCTTGGAAAATTCGAGGGAACCCATCTTTTCAAAACCCTCTGGAATCCTGCCCCACACAAACATGGTCCCTTTCGGCTTCTCGATCTCCCAGCCAATTCTGTTCAATCCGTCCACCAGAGCGTCACGGCGCTCCTGATAAATTTTGACTATCTCTTTCACACAATCATCAGGCCCATTCAGTGCAATGATAGAGGCAATCTGAATAGGTTGAAACACACCATAGTCCAGATAGCTCTTTATCCTTCGCAGGGCAGCTACAATCGTCCTATTTCCCACACAAAAACCAACCCGCCACCCCGGCATGGAATAGCTCTTGGAAAGACTAAATAATTCCACTCCGATATCCTTTGCCCCGGGGACCTGCAAGAAACTGGGCGGCCTGTAGCCATCGAACACCAGGTCTGCATAGGCAAAATCGTGGACGACAATTATGTCGTGCTCCCGACAAAACTCCACAATCTTTTCAAAAAATTTCCTTTCCACCACCTCCGTTGTCGGATTGTGAGGATAAGAGATAATGAGCATCTTGGGGTTTGGCCAGGTCTGTTTGGTGGCGCTGAGCAGGTCCTCAAAGAAGTCCCTGCCAGGGCCTATTGGTATGCCCCGGAGATCTCCCCCGGCTATAATGACAGAATAGGGATGAATAGGGTATGTGGGATTTGGCGCGAAGACCACATCCCCCGGGCTGATAGTGGCGAGGACCAGGTGGGAGAGCCCTTCCTTGGCGCCAATGGTAACAATCGCCTCTTCCTCAGGATCCACCTCCACATCAAAACGCCTCTTGTACCAGTCGGTTATGGCCTGTCTCAGCTTGGTGATACCCTTAGAGGCAGAATACCTGTGGTTATGTCCCTTTTGCGCCGACTCAATCAATTTGTCTACAATGTGCCCTGGTGTAGGGATGTCAGGATTGCCCATCCCAAGGTCGATGATATCCTCGCCCCTGTGCCTTGCCTCCATTTTGATATTATTGACCGTGGCGAACACATAAGGAGGCAGACGATCCATTCTCCTGAAATCTTGCATCGGTCTTAATCTCCTCAAAAAGATATTTGTCATCAAAAATCAATTCAAAGCCTGTTTTTATACAACAGGAGGCGCGATAAATCAAAGTTTAAGTGTAACACTAATTGAGCCCATGCTCAATTAGGGAGCTGTCAGGGGCCAGGATTCAGGGATTAGCGGGTGTTGTAAAAATTGGATCAATTCCGTTTCCTGCCAACTGACAACCGGCAACTATCAATTGAGCGTTTTCGCTCAATTGGGGTATTACTATTCAGGTTCACGGTTCAGGGGTTCACCTGTCTACGCGCAACCATATCTCTCAGGTACCGATTTTCTGGGCTTGAAAGCCCTGGATCAGAGTTTAGGAGTCTGTCGGCTTCCTCCTTGGCTGCCATAAACAGGTCGGGCTCTCTAAAGATCTCCCCGAAATCCAGTTCTCCTGCCCCGGCCTGTCTGATGCCCATCAATTCACCCTGGCCCCGCATTTCCAGGTCCTTACGGGCTATCTCAAAACCGTCATGACTTTCAACCAAGACCTTTAGCCTCTCCAAACTTCCATCGGCCAGGGCACCAGACGCCATGAGGAAACAGATCCCCCTTTCGGAGCCCCTGCCCACCCTGCCCCTCAACTGATGAATCTGGGCCAGGCCAAAACGTTCAGGGTGTTCGATTATCATGACCGTGGCGCCTTTAGCGTGTATCCCCACCTCAATAACCGTAGTGCCCACCAGGACATCGATCAGGCCATTTCTGAAGCGCTGCAAAACGCTATCTTTTTCATCTGGGGACAAGCGTCCGTGTACCAGGCCAACGCGAAACCGTGGCTCAAAAAGTTTCCTGAGTTTTACATGCATATCCAACACGCCTTTTAGATCGGCATCCTCTGAGTTTTCGATGACCGGGCATACGATAATTGCCTGTTGTCCTTTAGATATCTTCTGGCTTAATGTATTGAAGATATGCCTCTTTTCATTTTCATTCACCAGATATGTCCTGACAGGTCTGTGACCCGCAGGGTATTCCTTGATCGTCGAGATATCAAGGTCTGCATAGGCCGTCATGGCCAGTGTCCTTGGAATCGGCGTGGCCGACATCACAAGCAGATGGGGGTCTGTCCCCTTGCTGCCTAATAAGGCCCTCTGCCTCACTCCGAATCGATGTTGTTCATCTATCACCACCAGGCCTAGCCTTGCAAAGGAAAGGCCCTCAGAAATCAGGGCGTGGGTACCCAGGATTATATTATACTTACCCTGGGCGATCTTTTCATAGACCGTGGCACGATCACCACTCTTTAGTGCCCCGGTCAAGAGAAAGGGCCTAAAGCCCATCTTGACAGAAAGGCCTGAAAAATATTCGTGGTGTTGCCGTGCCAGTACCTGGGTTGGGGCCATTACCGCCACCTGCCATTCATTGAGAATGGCCGCATATGCGGCCGCCGCAGCCACCACTGTCTTCCCGCATCCCACGTCTCCCTGGACTAACCGGTTCATGGGCCTGCCGCTACCCAGATCCATCAATATCTCTTCGATTGTCCTCACCTGATCACCGGTTAAGGTGAATGGAAGACAATTCTCGATGTGGTGAACCAAGTCTTCAGGAATTACGAATGCGGGGCCTGATGCCCTCTCACGGCACCTTTTTCTAAAGGATATGCCGAGCATGACACGGAAAAACCGATCGAACACAAGCCTCTTGTGGTATCTGGTCTTAAATTGGTTGAGCAAGTCAATGGATGATCCCTTGGGAGGCACATGGACAAACCTGACGGCATCGCCAAGACTCGGCAAGGAAAGGTGGCTGGTTATGTCAGTGGGGATTGGATCCGTCAATGCATGTTGACATCGATCCAGGGCCTCCCTGATAGCGGATCTCAATAACTGCACTGGTAGCCCCTTAATGGCTGGATAAACAGGGAGAAAACCCGGCACACCCCTCCTTTGGGCCTGAGATACCAATGAAATGTCAGGATGAATTATCTGCCTCCCGCCCCTGTTCTCATGGACCCTCCCGAACGCGAAAAGCTCCTCACCCGGCAGTTCGATCTTTCTGAAATAGGTCCTCTTATACTGAAACCACAGAAGCTCCAGATGGCCTGTCTCGTCAGCAATTTTGATCTTATACAACTTCTTGCCACTTCGGAAAAACCTCACCTCCTGACCAGAGACAACATCTCCCCTGACCAGCGCGGGCTGGCCTTCCCGTGTCTTATTGATTGGAAGGACCTGGGTCCTGTCTTCATAACGAATGGGTAAGAAGAACAAGAGATCGAGGACGGTGTGAAGGCCCTTTTGGGCAAAAAGCTCGGCCCTTTTGGGCCCAATCCCCTTTAGAGCGTTTAGGCGGGTTGTCAAGTTGATAGTGCACTTCATAAGTAATATTCCTATGTATAACTGCTTGATCCGACTGAAGCGTATTTCTATACGCAAAAATGCGTTAATCCCGAAAATGAGTTGCGGTCAAGGGTCAGGGGTCAGGGGACCTTTTTTAAAAAAATTATGCCCAAATCCTCTGATCCCGATAACTCTTCCCCAGCCTGCCTTTCACTTAAAAGAAGCGGGCTTAAAATACTCATGGATGCGCCTTGAATAGCTGTGATGGACATAATCATTTAAATCCATTAACAAATCACCCGTTTACTGACAAGAGAAAAGATTTGACAATGAGGTCTTTAGATAATAAAAAGGGTAATATTAAAAGGCGAACTGGAGGCCAATAGGATAAAAGCAAATGGAACATGATCAGGGAAAAAGTAGATATGCAGAGGCTGGGGTTGATTTAGACGCAGCAAAGAAGATCGTGGAATGTCTTAAGCCCATAGTACAAAAGACCTTCAAGTCGGGCGTCATTACAAACATTGGAGGGTTTGCAGGCCTCTTTTCTCTAAACCTGCAGAACATCAAGAATCCGGTACTGGCAAGTTCCACCGATGGAGTAGGGACCAAGCTAAAGATTGCAATTATGGCCGACAAGCACGATACTATCGGTATCGACCTGGTCGGCATGTGTGTAAATGACATCATGGTACTTGGAGCAACGCCTCTTTTCCTCCTGGATTACATATCCATGGGAAAGTTGGATGTCGACAAGACAAAGGCCATAGTTAAAGGCATCGCAGCGGGATGCCAGGAGGCCCAGTGCTCTCTGATAGGCGGTGAAACCGCTGAGATGCCAGGGTTTTACGCCGAAGATGAATATGACCTTGCCGGCTTCGTGGTCGGGCTGGCTGATAATGAAGAACTCTTAGATGGCTCTGAGATAGCCGTCGGGCATCAGCTTATAGGTATCGGCTCCAGCGGGCTCCATAGCAATGGTTAT
This sequence comes from uncultured Desulfobacteraceae bacterium, assembly GCA_964473615.1. Classification (GTDB taxonomy): domain Bacteria; phylum Desulfobacterota; class DSM-4660; order Desulfatiglandales; family Desulfatiglandaceae; genus CAYYPQ01. The sequence goes on along the minus strand of CAYYPQ010000050.1, from coordinate 21,168 downwards.
TCCCTGGTGCGCAAGATATTCTTTGATGGGCTGAAGATGTCGGTTCATGATTATGTTGAGGACTTCGGTCGCACCCTTGGTGAAGAATTACTGGAGCCCACCCGAATATACTCCAGGACCATAAGCATCCTTCGACGGGATTTCCGGATTTATGGTATCTCACACATCACCGGAGGCGGTCTTATAGATAATCTCCCGCGCGTGCTTCCAAGGCCTTGTATGGCGGTTATCAGAAGATCTAGCTGGTCTCCTCCGCCCATATTCTCTTACCTCCAGAAGGCAGGACGTATCTCAGATAGAGAGATGTTGAGGACCTTCAATAATGGTCTGGGGCTGGTGATAGTAGTAAGTGAGGAAGATACCAATGAGATACTAATAAGATTAAAGGCCATGGGAGAAACAGCTTATCATATAGGCTCAGTGGAATCAAACGATGATGGTGAGGAGCCGGTTCAGTTTACAAAGTGAAAAACCTTTTCTGCCAGAAAAAATCCCGCTCAGGATCAGTGCCTGCCTACTTGGTTTGCACTGCAGATATGATGGCCACCACTCCCTCTGCACCAGTTTAGTGGAATTCATTGCTTCCATGCCTGTTATACCTTTCTGTCCTGAACAACTTGGAGGGCTACCCACACCTAGACCCCCTGCTGAAATAAGACATGGCGATGGCAGCGATATCATTTCAGGCAGGGCAAAGGTGATCAACTCCGAGGGAAAGGATGTGACCGATGCATTCAGAAGGGGGGCTATGGAGGCCTTGAACCTGGCCCAATTGACGGGGACATCCATCGCTATTATGAAGAGCAGGAGCCCTTCCTGCGGCCTTCAAACACCCTATTGTGATAAGGCGACAGGTATGGGCGTGACTGCCGCATTGTTTGAGTCAAAAGGGATTAGGATATTTGACTTGGGATCAGATGATAATTTTTCAGCCCATGAGTTTATGGGTCTAGTCCACAAAATTTACACTTAAGGAGCATACTATGTTTGGTCTCGGTCCCACAGAATTGATCCTTATTGCCGTTATCCTTCTCCTTATATTTGGGGCCAGAAGGCTTCCAGACATAGGAAAAGGCCTGGGTGGAGCTATCAGGGAGTTCAAAAACATAAAAAAAGAGGTAAGGCTTGATGAAACGACCAAAAACAATCAGGATAGCGAACCCAGCCTGGAGGCCAAGGTAGTGGAAAAGGTGGTAGAGCAAGTGCCAGGTGTGAAAAAGGCCGTTGAGCTCAAGAAAAAAATGGAAAAGATAAATAAGATTATCAAGTAGACTTGTATGTGCCAACTGCCTGACTGTAATCCTCCGTCAGAAAAGATAATAGAAATCCTCCGTGAATGCAGGAATATCGCCATAATTGGGATATCTCCAAAGGTCTCCAGAGACAGCAACATGGTGGCAAGATATCTCATGCAACAGGGATATAAAATCATCCCCGTTAACCCTGGGCAAATGGAAATACTTGGGCAACCCTGTTTTAAGACCCTTAGTGATATCCCGCAACGCGTAGATATGGTGAATATATTCCTTAACCCGAAGAGGGTCCCACCGGTTGTGGATCAGGCGATCGAGATGGGCGTCCATGCAATCTGGATGCAACTGGGCGTCGTCCACAATGAATCAGCTCAAAAGGCAAGAAAGGCAGGGGTCCAGGTAATCATGAATAAATGTGTCATGGCCGAACATAAAAGAATGCTGTAAGTATCAACTTTCCAAAAAATGCACACCTGACTACCTACAGATATCATCCATTTACTTGAAAATAATTCTAAAACAGGATTGCAACCGTGAGTCTTGTGACAGCAATAAGGGTCTCTCTATCATTTCAGGAAAGGCAAATCTTTCGTGAGGTCGGATTCCTGGTGGAACCAGGCTCTCGCATAGGCCTTGTAGGGCCCAACGGATCAGGAAAAACAACCCTTCTTAGACTACTAAGAGGGGAGATTAATCCAGACAGCGGGGAGATAAGAATTTCAAAGGGTATTAGGATAGGTTATCTGCCTCAAGATGTCTATGAAACACTTGCTGGCCCACTCCTCAATTCAGTAATCAATTCCATACCTGGCCGAATACGGCTCGAGCATGACCTGAGGAGGGCAGAGCAGAACCTGAACGACGCATACCACAAACAAGAGCAGGCCAGCCATGCCAAAAGAATCGCTGAAATTCACCAAAAGATAAATACCCTCGAAGTGCGGTTCCCGCGGTATGAGGCAGAAAAGATTCTGGCAGGCCTTGGTTTCAAGGAATCAGATTTTGGGAGGAGTGTATCTTCTTTGAGCGGCGGCTGGAAGATGAGGGCCGCGTTAGCCAGCCTCCTCTATCAAAATCCTGAGCTGCTCCTCTTAGACGAGCCGACGAATCATCTTGATATCCCATCTATCAAATGGCTGGAGCTATTCCTACAAGAATATAAGGGTGCCATGATTCTGGTATCCCATGACAGATATTTCCTTAACCGCCAGATCCACCGCATCCTCAGTTTTGAACCCGACGGCCTAAAATCATATAACGGCGACTACGATTCATATTCCAAAGTTCGCGGGGATGAAAGAAGGCGCCTGGAGGCCATCGCACGGAACCAGGCACAGAAGATCAAGGAGGCAAGAAAATTTATCAATAGGTTCCGCGCCAAGGCCTCAAAGGCAAGGCAGGCGCAGAGCAAGATAAAGCTCGTCAAAAAAATTGAGTTGGTTGAAGGCCCTGGCAAGGAAAAGACCATTCATTTCGCCTTTCCTGAAGTCCCTCGAAGCGGAAGAGTAGTAGTGTCAATCGAAGGCGTATCAAAAGGATTCAATGGGGCCACCCTATACGAGGACCTCAACCTCGCCGTAATGAGAGGAGAAAGAATCGCAATTATAGGGCCCAACGGCTCCGGTAAGACTACGCTGCTCAAACTGGTGGCAGGAGAAATCCAGCCTGATAAGGGGAAGATATCACTGGGCCACAAAGTCACCCTGGGATACTTTGCACAGCATCATGTAGAGATGCTTGACCCCCGGAAAACAATTCTCCAGGAGGTCTCTCAAGTTGTCCCTGATGAGACCACCGGATTTGTAAGGGGTGTCTGTGGAGCATTCCTTTTTTCAGGAGCAGATGTAGACAAGGTGATTGGTGTAATTTCCGGTGGTGAGAGGGCACGTGTCTCATTAGCAAAGCTCCTTGTAAAACCTGGTAATCTGATGGTGCTTGATGAACCCACCAACCATCTGGATATCTTGTCTTCAGAGACCCTAATCGATGCACTGGATGGATACAATGGTACCCTGTTGTTTGTTTCGCACAACGAATCATTTATCAACAGATTGGCCACAAAGATCTGGGACATCAGAAAAGGTGGTATCATGGAATACCCGGGCAACCTTGATGAATACTATGACCATCTTATTAGAACCAATAGACTTGCAGGGAGTAGGGAGGAAAAGGGAAACACGTCAGCCCAGGCTCAGAAGGCCCCTGACAGGCAAGGCCATAGTCGTAAGGCCCAGAAAAGGCAAAGGGCGGAAAGACGCCGTTTGATCCATGACACCCTCAAACCCCTCTTGGATAGGGTGCAGGATCTGGAAAAAAGGATTGCCCAATTTGAGTTAAGACAAAAGGACCTGGAAAAGAGACTTGCGGATCCAAAAGTTTTTAGGGATAAGGACAGGAGTGTGCCCTTACTCAACGAATTCCATGACATCAAAAATACGCTGGATGAATTGCTCATGAAATGGGAGCAAGGCCAGGATGAGCTGGAGTCCACAAAAAGGGACCTGGGCGTGCAAACAATGATTCACCAAGCTACCTCGCTAACTAATTTTTACGAAGCCGTCAAGGTTGATATGAAAATAAATGAGCAACACAAGGCATTATTAAAAAAACTGGGCCTCAAAGACGAAGATTTTGATCGCTTTGATGGCGAATTTGTACGTTACGAGTACCACGATAAAAAAGGGGTTCGGCTCTATGACCCCTATTACCGGACGTCTTATAAGGAATATATCGACATCGATGGCTGGAGTGCCTGGAGCCAGGAAAAGATACCTTCATGATCGATATCATAAAAGGGGTGCACGAAGGAACCAGCCGAGGAAAGGCCAGCGGCCCTAAACCGAATCAAGATAAAATCACGGAAGCCCTTCGGAAAAAGTTCGGGAAGGCAGGCAACTCGGAAAAAGACAACGTGTAACGAGAAATTTCTCTATTATCATCTCGATTCCACTAGAATAGCACATATCTTTTCGGTCGCCTCTCTGAGTCTTATGGTCAAAGACCTAATCAGGCCTTTGAGCTGTGGTGACAGTGTATCGTAATCCTTGAGCAACCTTTCAGAATCCAAAATTCCTACATGTAGGGGGCCGTCCGCCGCGATAATCGTGGCGCTCCTCTTCCCCCTGCCCGTCTCCAATAACACCATCTCCCCAAAAATATCCCCCTTGCCCATGGTATCTAGGGTCACAAATCCCTTTGCGGTCCTCTTCTTTACCTTTGCACGTCCCTCCAGGATCAGATAGACCCAATCGCCTTTACTTCCTTCCTCAATAATTGTTGCCCCATCCGGAAAGGTCTCTTCTTTTGCTATGCAACTCTGCATCAATCGATCAACAGGCATATATCTAAAACCCCCTTATCTATGGCATAAGGAAAAATCCGAGATTCTTCTTTGCATCGTCTGTTGTGTCAGTAAACGACATACCCAAGAACGGCCTCCCGGGGCTACGATCCTTCCTAATGGCCAGTACCTTGGCCCTAAAATCCACTTCTTTACCATTAGGGAGAAAGGCCTTCAGATGGAATTCTTCACCAATCTCATGAGAAAACTTTAATGTACTCTTCGGCCTCACTTCCAGCCCCACACCCCTAAAACTGATGTCTTTAATCCGCCCGGTCAGACCTGCCGTGGGAGACGATCCGACAGGCCGATAAATACAATGAAGGTCTACCTCCTTTCTATAATAGATCCTTCTAGACTCCAAAGGCTCTCCAAGGGCGCGTTCCTCCTCTTCTCTCTGTTTTTTGGTATAAAGTTTAATCAGGAGTTTGTTCATACGGATAAGGCGTTTCAGGGCCTGGTCGGCAATATACCTGATTATGGGTGGCATATGCTCATATTCCTTTGAAAGCCTGGAGGGATCCCACACCTCCACTTCTGTATCCTCAAGTGCCCTGACAGACGCGGAGCGTCGCTCCGTAATCCTGCTCAAAAAGGTCATTTCGCCAACCACTTCACCACGGTCTAGTGTTGCTAAAGGGATCTCTCTGTCCTTGGACTCGTTGAAAATAAGCACCTTGCCTTCTACGATCTTGTATATAGAAATGCCGTAGTCACCCTCTTTGATAATCAGATCGCTTTTTTTATATTTAAGACGAATAGTTGGGCTATTATTTATCTTATCATTAACCATTCCTTCACACCTCTCCCTTGGATATCAGGTTCGTTTATATATATCATTTCTCTTATCAAGTCACCAATTCTTTTGGGCCTTTTTGCACACAAGACGGCCCACATTGCCAGCGATCTTGCCAATTCTTCTCCCCCAAAATCGTTTGAAAGACAGCGAAGCTTCGCTACCATCTTTTTTCATCCTGCTGTGCCAGCCTTAGTGCTCTGATTCATAATTTCGCTGACGTATTTTTTGTATTGTTTCACCGCCCGTTCGCTACGCTCACTCAAGCCGCAAAGAACGCAAAGCTTAGGGTGTTTTTTTGCGCTATGATTATCAGTCAAAGATTAAGCGCATTTACATAAGACGTAGTCTTTAAATTGTCGCCTCTCACGACAATTTAGAAGAACAAACTTTTCTCCGGCCTTTGCGGCTCTGCGGTGATTGTAAGTTATTCAATTATAATACGTTATCGTATTTAAGGATACATGTACTTAGGTGGCCAAAACATCCCCTGTTTCAATTCGCCAAACCATTACAAAAATTCTATAAAATATGGTACAAAAGCCTGCGTGACAGTTGCAGGCAGATAACCAGGGCAAAGAAGGGCAAAATGAATCTTTCTGGGTATGTCAAGGCCATCAAAACTCATCATGAATTTCGCGATGCATTCGTATACCACCGGTATCTCCCACCGCGACCTTCTCTTTATGGTCCCCAACTGGATTTTCACGCCGATATCCAGGAGACGATAAGGCATCTTGGCTTTAACGGGCTTTACTTACACCAGGTGGAGGCCATCGAACACCTGAGGCATGGAAAAAATGTATTGGTCGCCACTCCAACGGCCAGCGGCAAGAGCCTGATCTATAATCTTACTGTCCTTGAGGAGATCCTAAAAAATAGACATGTCAGGGCCCTGTATTTATTTCCCCTGAAGGCGCTCGAACAGGACCAATTGAAGAATCTTTCCCTCTGGCTAAGGCGGCTTACTGCTGAAAAGATATCGGCCGAAATCTATGACGGTGACACCACCCCATACAGGCGAAAGAAGATCCGAACGGAGATGCCCCATATCCTATTCACCAATCCAGACATGCTCCATCGAGGAATTCTTGCGCACCATCAAAATTGGGAAAGGCTCCTCAAGAATCTCTCCTTTGTCATCTTGGATGAGGTGCATACCTACCGAGGAATATTCGGATCGCACCTCAATCAGGTGATCAGGAGGTTGAAGAGACTGTGCCACCTTTACGGCACCAGGCCCCGATTCATTCTGCTTTCAGCCACAATATGCAACCCAAAGGAATTCGGGGAGACACTGGTGGAGGAAAGACTCGAAATTGTCCAGTCGGTGGGGGCACCGAAGGCGGGCCAGCATTTCCTCTTTTTAAACCCAGAGACAAGCCCCAACTTTTCCGCTGCCAAGCTCTTTATAGATTGCATCACCAAGGGATTTAGGACCATCGCCTTCACCCAATCCAGAAAGGTAACCGAGCTTATGCATGTCTGGGTCTCGCAGTTGTCCCCCGGGATCAAAGACAAGATTAGCTCATACCGGGCAGGCTTCATGCCGGGGGAAAGGAGAGAGGTCGAAAAGAGGCTGGCCAGTGGAGATCTGCTCGGAGTTATCTCAACGAGTGCCCTGGAGATGGGCATTGATATAGGATATCTCGACATCTGTCTGCTTGTTGGTTACCCCGGCACCATTATAAACACCTGGCAGAGAGGGGGACGTGTTGGCCGTTCAGAAAGGGAATCCATGGTTATTCTTATTGCAAAACCGGACGCCCTGGACCAGTATTTTATGAGACATCCCGCTGATTTTTTTGAAAGATCCTTTGAGGCCGCTATCCTGGACCCCAATAACCCCTATGTAGTGGAGGCCCACTTGCCCTGCGCGGCAGCAGAGGCCCCGATCACGTTGGACGACGAGGTGTTCTGGCCCCGGGGCCTCCCTTCACACCTCAAAAGTCTTGAGACACAGGGCATACTAAATCGAACCGTTGAAGGAAAACCTACATGGTTCGCTTCAAAACGAAACCCTCAACTCTATGTCGATATCCGCTCTGCAGGTGAAACATACACGATTTTTGAAAAAGGGACCGGCCAAGCCATCGGCACAATCGATGGAATACGGGCGTTCAAGGAATGTCATCAGGGCGCGGTCTATCTTCACCGGGCACGTCAATATCTTGTGGACCGTCTCATACTGAAAAAAAAGGACATCATAGTCCACGCGACTCATCTGAGGTATTTTACTAGGGCCAGGGGGGAAAAAGAGACCGAAATAATCAAGGTCCATCGTAGCAGGCCAAAAGGACAATTTCTGGTTCGTGAAGGCGAACTCAAGGTAACTGAAATGGTCACGGGCTACGAAAAAAGGGCCTTGCCTGGCCAGGAATTAATGGGGGTTTTTCCACTTGACCTGCCCCCCCAGATCTTCGAAACCACTGGTTTCTGGATTGAGATAGAACCGGAACTAAAGGACCTTGTTGAGCAAAAGGGCCTTCATTTTATGGGGGGCATCCATGCCATTGAACACGCGGCCATAGGCATGTTCCCGCTTTTTGCCCTTTGTGACAGAAATGACGTGGGGGGCATATGCTACCCCTACCACGATCAGGTCGGCAAGAGTGCGATTTTTATCTACGACGCATATCCAGGGGGCGTGGGTCTGGCCTCACGAGGCTTTGATATCGTGTTTGAACTTCTTGAAAAGACAATGAATCACGTCAAGAGTTGTCCATGTGAGCAGGGGTGTCCCTCATGCATCCATTCCCCCAAGTGTGGATCGGGCAACAAGCCCCTGGACAAGCAGGCGGCCCTGTTAATCCTCGAGGTCCTTTTGGGGTATCTGCCCCTGAGCAGGATATCTGGGGGCAAAGATGAGCAAGAACCAGCACCTTTGCCCCTGGAAGGTGAGAAATTGCCCCAAGAGCCCCGAATCCTTTACCTGGATCTGGAGACCCAGAAGACCGCGCAGGATGTAGGAGGCTGGCACAATATTCACCTGATGAGGGTCTCGGTTGTGGTCATTTTTGATAGTATCGACAAGAAATTTCATGTCTTTGACGAAGATAATATCGAGTCCCTTTTTGATCATCTTGACAAAGCCGATCTGGTTGTTGGATTCAATATCAAACGATTTGACTACACCGTCCTGGGGGCATATACAGAAAAGGGCCTGAAGGACCTCCCTACCTTCGATATCCTGGAGGATATCTATAAACGCCTCGGTTTTCGTCTTGGTCTAGACCATCTGGCCACAGAGACTTTGAACCGTGGAAAAACGGCCAACGGCCTTCAGGCCGTGGAATGGTTCCGGCAGGGAGAGATTAAAAAATTGACCAAGTATTGCTCGCAGGACGTTAATGTCACAAGGGGCCTATTTCAATACGGGCTAGAAAACGGCCATCTAATTTACAGGGAAAAACGAGATAATAGGCGTGTAAGACTCCTGGTGGACTGGGACCTGGAAAAGCTGGTAAGTTAGTCCAGTGGTCGTGTAGTTGGTATTGTTTTGGTCCTTGCCACGAACAACGGGCAACAATCAACAGACATTCCCAAGGGGTTGAATGGCATTGCATTGACATTGGGCAAAGTGGCGTGTTTTGAAACTGGTTCGTAGGGATTCGTTATGAAGGCATTTGAATGCCGTATGTGCGGGGATTGTTGTTACGGTGAGGGCGGTATCCTGATTGAAGAGAACGAAATGAAGAATATACCCTATTTCCTGTGGATCAGCCCCCATGAGTTCTCGGCCAGGTTTTGTGAAAAAAGGAATAGTCGTCTTTACCTAAAGACCGGATCAAACAACTTTTGCATCTTCTATGATAGGGATAGGGGATGCCTGATCCATTTTGCCAAACCAAGACGTTGTTCCTCATGGCCCTTTTATCCGGCAATCGTCAACGATAAGGAAACCTGGGAAATGGCAAAGGATGCCTGCCCCGGCATGAACCAATCGTGTTCATTTGAAGAGTTTGTCAGACAGGCGATGCGCGTAGAAAATGGACCTTCTTAGGAGCCTCATACATATTATTTACCCACCAAGGTGCCCCATCTGCCAGGCATTTCTCCGTAGAGATGATACATTTTGCCAGACATGTTCCGCCGACTTTTCAAGAATCCACTCTCCTATGTGTACTATTTGCGGCACACCCTTTGTCTCGGAGACACAGGAGGATCATCTGTGTGAAGATTGTCTGAGAAAAAGACCATTTTATGAGGCCACACGTGCGCCTTATTACTATAGGGGTTCCATTATGACCGCCATCCACCGGTTCAAATACGGCCCCAAGAGCCTCCTCGGTGATTCTCTCGGACCCTTACTGGCGCGATTCGCTGAAACATGGCTTCACGGGTCCCGCAATATATTGACCATGCCGGTCCCTCTCCATCCCAAGAGGCTACGACAGAGGGGCTTCAACCAGAGCCTGTTTCTGGCAAGGCATGTCGCTAAACGCCTGCACACCGAACTGGACTTTATTTCCTTGCGAAGGGTAAGATATACGTCACCACAGACAGGCCTCAAAAAAGAAGAGAGGCGAAAAAATGTCCATGGTGCCTTTCAGCTCAATAACCCCGAAAACGTCAAGGGGAAAACGGTCCTGCTGATTGATGACGTTGCAACCACTGGAAATACACTTAACGAATGTGCCCGGATACTGAGAAAATCAGGCAGTGATAAGGTCCTTGGGTTGGTTATGGCAAGGGCGGGAGGCCTCTAATAACTGTGGGTTGTAAGTGGTCCGTTGTCCGTTGAAGAGAGGCCATCTATGTCCTTCGCGAACGAAGGCGTTTATGTCAGCCTGGATCGGCCAACCAAAACGGCATGCATGTGGCCGCGATAGATTCTAATGGAAGAATACCGATACAAAATAAGACACCTTGAAGAGACAAAGAAAGAGTGTGGCCGCCTCAAGACATTGGGGAAAAGAATTGTATTTACCAATGGTTGTTTTGATATTCTCCACCCTGGACACACCCGTTATCTCTGCGCTGCGCGAGAACTGGGAGATTACCTCGTTGTTGCGGTAAACAGTGATCGCTCTGTCAGGGCCATAAAGGGGCCTAAAAGGCCTGTCCTCGCTGAAGAAGTTAGGGCCGAACTGCTCGCGGCCCTGAGCTTTGTAGATAGCATCTTCATATTTGACGACGATGATCCTCTTAAGATTATCCAACATCTCTTACCGGATATACTCGTCAAGGGTGGAGATTGGGAGGAACAGGATATTATCGGCGCAGATGTAGTAAAAGAGGCCGGCGGAGTGGTCAAGAGGATCCCCTTTGTGACCGGATTCTCAACAACGAACCTTATACAAGAGATCCTGACCCTCTTTTCTTGAACGCCCGTCCCCGTCGCCTTTTGGCGGCTGTTTTTTCGAAAAGCGTAGTTGCCAGCTTAGGGCAATCTTGATATACTCACCTACAAATTTTATCTGCGCCCATAGCTCAGCTGGATAGAGTGACGGACTACGAATCCGTAGGTCGGGTGTTCGAATCACCCTGGGCGCACCAGTTATTTAAAGGACTTACCCCTTTTGGCAACTCCTTTTGCCATAATTTTGCCAAAAAACATTCATAAAGTTTCAGTCTTCAGCTCCCCGAGCCTTTCTAATACGCCAAAAAACGTGTTTTTGCAAGGCTAACTAGCTGCTATCATATAATTATTCTTTTGTAGGCATAAACTTTGGCTAAAAAAAGGATATCTAATTCGGCGGCAGGAGATGTGTAAAATTTTGCCAATAACTGATATTTTAGTTCCTTTAATTCGATATTTTAGTATAAATGAAAAATGGGATAGCACCAATGCCTTAAATTGTGTACATTCCAATCTGGATGACCTAGATTACTCACTGTACGGTTTATGAACTCGGGGCAATACGTCCCAGATCTGAAAAAAGAAATATCCGATTCGGGCATGAAAAGTATGTAAACTTTTACCAACAACACAAATTTTATTTCGTCTGATTTGATTTTTTCCCAATTAATGATTTAGTTTTCTTCGACATCTTTGATTAATGCCCAGTACAACTTGTTGAAATTTAAAAAATTAAGGTAATAATGGAATATTAACATCTGGCATCACTTTTGCAAGATTTGAGCACACGTTTTGAATTAATTCAAATTTTTCCGGAAATCTCGATGGGCGTTCCCATTATTACTTGCACTCTCTGGGTTTAAGGATAAAGAATATAAATCTGCCCAGGACGGACTAAGCAAAAAACTTGAAATTTTAATAGGTTATTAATCTATTTAGGCTGTAATCTAAGGGGGCGAAGCCCATCTTCCAATGGAAATTGCAAAAAGTTTTGAAAGAACTTTGCAAAGCCGTTGTTTACTGCTTCGAATGTTCATTAAGAAATTGATGGTCATCATAATGGAATTGCACGCGGAGGAATCGGTGCCGATTCGGAATAGGGGCGAGGAAGAAAAAATCAATTATCAAGGTCTCTTCGATATCTTATAGCTTATATCTTATTTCTTTCCTGATGTTTTCAGGCTTAGGGGATTAACATGGGGATTAATATTGTGAAGCAAACCGATCAATATAAAGGAGTTAACGCAGTTATAAATAAATTCCGTAGAGGAATAGTCGCAAGTATCTCAGATTTCTCGATCAATAGAGCCAGACTGTTGATCAGATATTTTTGGTACAACAAAATCAAAAAAGTCACAATTCCACAAGTCATAACAGTTGGTGTAACATATAGCTGTCAATGCAATTGTGTTCATTGTTCTTCCGGAGTGCCTGATCTTGAACAGAATTTGAGAGACGAAGAAATGCCAACCTGGCAAATCAAAGATTTAATTGACCAGGCAGTTCTGATGGGGATCCCTCGAATAACGTTTTTCGGCGGCGAGCCTTTGATGAGAAAAGATATATTTGAGTTGATCAGATATGCAAATACTAAAGGTATGATGACGAGAATTAATACAAATGGCTTGGCGTTGAGTGAAAAAGTAGTTATGAAATTAAAGGAATCTGGTTTGACTCATTGTGATGTCTCCATCGATGATTCAAATCCTGAAATACATGACAAATTGCGCGGTGTTCCCGGATTATTCCACAAAGCGACTGAGGGCATCTTGTTATTAAGAAAACATAGGATCCTTTGCCAGATAGTCACTTATGCTGCTAAGAGAAATGTCACCGCTGGTTTGAAGCGAATTATAGAATTAGGTCGAAAATTGCATGTAACTGAAGTTTCAATCGTTTTTCCAATGGCTACTGGATGCTGGTTCGATTCTTTTGATGAATTGTTGAACAACGAGGAAAGAAAAAAGGTGCGGGATTTGGCAGACGCAAATTTTGTTCATGTTGAAATACCAACATCAAAAGGCCTATGCAGCGTTGTTAAGAAGGCATCACTTTATGTCTCTCCAGAAGGAAATGTCACTCCCTGTCCATTCATTCCATGGTCCTTCGGCAATTTTAAAAATAATAAGCTGGAAGAACTGGTTAAGTCCTTTTACTCTGAGTTTAACATCAACCACCGGGGCGATTGCATAATGAATAACCCTTCTACTCGTGATTTGCTCCGTGAAACCGTTAAAAAGACAGAATTAAGTGGCTGTTGTGATGAGTAAAATGAAAGAAGAAGAGTACATTCCAATTTCTGCCAGAAAATATCTCCTGTGGATTGTTCTAATTGCTGTTATTATTAGGGTCTTGGGCATGCTTTTACTCCAAAACTGGGAATCTGATGAGAACAGACGTTTTGGTTTCCGGGATGGGGAAATCGGATCAGCCCTTGCAGCGGGCCAGGGATTCTCCTGGCCTAATAACAGCAGATACAATCCAGATAAACAATCCGAGCCCACGGCATGGCAACCACCTGTTTATCCGCTCATTATTGCTGGGGCTTTCAAGGCTTTCGGGATATACAGTACCGCTTCTAAAGTCGCATTGATGATTATCCAGATCATCATTTCGGCTCTGGGTTGTGTGCTCTTATTCCTTATCGGAAGGCAAGTGTTCAATGTATGGGTTGGCTTATTAGCAGCTCTGATGCTTGCCCTGTATCCATCCGCTTTGCATCTTACTATTCAAAAAATTTCCTCATCTAATCTACTTATGGTTTTGCTCCTTCTTTCCATCTTTCAATTTCTTAAGTTGGCTGAAGCTCCCACTTTAAAGAAAGGCATTTTGGCAGGTGTCACTTTCGGCATTGCAGTCTTAACTGACCCAACCATCAGTGTATTCTTTCCATTTGTCCTGGTTTGGTTGTTCCTCAGGGGCCGGGCCGAAGGAAAAAGCCGCATAATGAGTGTCGCTCTTGTATTCTTGGCGATGTGCGTGACAATTTCACCCTGGCAGATACGAAACTATTCAGTTTTCGGCCGGTTTTTCCTTATTAAATCAAACTTCAGCAGGGAATTATTCATGGGAAACTACGGCAACAATGCATCTTTGTCTACAGAACGTAAATACAGAGCTGGTCTTGATGAAGGACAAAGAAGTAGCTTTTACCTGAAAAAGGCCTTGGAGTCGGTAGCAAACAATCCAATGCGGTTAATTCGTCGTACCTCCATGCGGTTTGTCCACTATTGGACACTCACTCCATTTTTTCGGCTTAATAGAGAAAAGACAAATTGGATAAAGGAACAAGTAGCCGGAATCTCCTACCTGTTTATCCTCATACTGGGAATAGTAGGCCTCTTTTTGAGCCGCCTCAGGAGTAGACAGGTCCAACTTCTTGTCATAGCTATTTTATCGCTACCTGTTCCCTATTATCTGACATGGTTTACGCACTTTCGCTATCGGTTCCCGGTTGTCCCGATATTGATGATCTTCGCCGCTTACGCAATATACCGTTTTTGGAATTTGATGAAGGGAAACAGGCCTGCCTCCTAACTCGTGAAGCACTGCTTAAAGGCAGAATCACGATCCTATAGGCGAGTTCAAGCAAACTATTGGAAACTGATCTATTGCTCAGCCTGGTTTGTGTTGGAATTAGTTAATACAAATAGACCTAGATTTTCAATAGTCATACCCACATACAACGCCACTGATATGTTGCGACAATGCATTAAGTCTTTAAGTGATCAGTCAGCAGACAAAAAGTGTATCGAAGTCATAGTTGTAAATGATGGAGGCAAGACTGATATATCTGAAATTCTGGATTTTCTGGAAGGCCAGCTCCAAATAAGATATTTTTATCAAGAAAACAAAGGGCCTGCTGCGGCTAGAAATTTAGGCATAAAGAAGGCGAAAGGTGAAATAATATTATTTCTTGATGATGACAGTCAGCCAGCACCTGATTGGTTGGAAGCTATGATGAGGGCTTGGGAGAAATTCCCTGATTTTGATGGCATAGGGGGATATACATTAAGCGAAGCAACCGATAGTATTTATTGCAGGGTCAACTCAGATTTTTTTAATTGGTTCTTGCGACAGTACGCATACGATAAAATTTCCCCCTTCCTCGCGACATGCAATGCCGGATATAGGAAGGCATTATTGACAAAGGTTGGCAATTTCGATGAGCGTTTTAAGAAAGCAGCCGGTGAAGAGAGAGATTTGAACATAAAGATATCAAAAACCGGAGGAAAGCTTGGGCTAGTTGAAAGTATTTTAGTATATCATGATCGAGATTTAACGCTTCAGTCGTTTGCGAAAAAACACTACAACTATGGAAAGGCCGCTTATGATATATACGCCAGAAACCCGGATCTGAAGCATCTGTCTAGAAATGCCTATGCCAGCCTCTACCTTTCAATATTAGGTAGATACCGAACCCACAAAGAAAAGATTATAGTATTTTTCCTCCTAACTCTTTCTCAGGTATCCACCCTAATAGGCTACTACTCAGCCTTCCTCACCAGAAAGAACTAAAATAAGGCCTTGCAAACAAAAAGATATTGCAGAGAAATATTGAATTTCCTGATCTCTTCAATAATCGTTCCCCCTGGGCTATATCAAAAAATCGGTTTCTGTATTTTCAATTTCTCCAACTGAAGATTTCCATTCTTAGTCCTATACATGACCCAATGCTAGACAAAGACCAATACGTACAACACAAGATACGCGGAAGCATCTCTTTACACGCAACCTAGCACAAAACCTCAAAGGATTAGTTTTTTGTCATCAAAATATGGACCCAAATAGATCGTTAGAAAAGGTATCGGTAATCGTCTGTGCTTACAATGCAAAAGATGACCTAAGGGAATGCTTGGAATCTTTGGAAAACCTAGATTACAACAAAAAAGAAATTATTGTTGTCAACGACGCTTCGACAGACGGCACAATGAAATTCCTGCGAGAGTATCAACGCCAAACTCAAATAGATATAAAGATCATCACTAATGAAAACAACCTTGGTGTTGCTGGCTCAAGGAACGCTGGGATTCAGCATGCGACTGGCAACATAATAGCTTTCACTGATGCGGATTGCGTGGCTGACCCAGCGTGGATTTCCGAATTGACCAAAGGATATGGCCATAAAGGTGTAGTGGCGGTAGGAGGGAAAATATCTGATAAGGCCGTTACCAATATTTGGGAACTGCTGGCCAAAGGACATGATTTTGTCGGCACTCAAGAAGCCTATGTCTCGTATATCCAAGGCTGCAATATGTCCTTTGACAGAGCTGTCTTAAAAAAGTATATGTTTAATGATGAACTAAAATACGGATATGAGGAAGCGCTTTTGTGTGATTATTTAATCAGGGATGGATATAACATCTACTATAGACCTCAGGCCATAGTTCACCATAAACATCGAACTAATTTACTTGCATTACTAAGACAGAAATATTTACGAGGCGTAAGTTCAATTTGGTACCGTAGGAAACAGAGTAAGCTCTTTATGTTCAAAAGGCATATCATCCTTCTTACCGCATTGCTGCTTGTTCCATTTTTAGTACTAACCAAAATATTTTTATATCTTTCTTTGATCCTTTTCCTCGTTTTTACATGCAGCCTCATACGGGATGAAATCATATTTAACAAGACTATTAGAGAGATATTATATACACTTCCCCTTCTGATTCTTGTCGAATTCGCCCATTTTGGAGGCTCTATAGCTGGCCTGCTAAAATTCAGAGTTTTGAAGACAACCATAGGGAATTAGCCTTTTGAGCGTAGAACACTACCAAATCCATGAGCTTCGCTTGGCAATTACAAAGATGTTAAAGTGCAATGTCTCACAATAATCCCATGTCTGATTATTTCATCTCAGTCATAATCCCAGCCTACAATGCTGAGGAAACAATTTCCCGTTGCTTACAAAGTGTTTTCAAATCATATTACACACATTTTGAGTGCATTGTTGTTGATGACCATTCAAATGACGATACACTTACTGTGGCCGAGTCGTTTCCTACTACTACAATCCGCCTAGAAAAGCAGCAAGGAGTCGCTGCCGCCCGGAATCGAGGCGCCGACCTTGCCCGCGGTGACATTTTGCTCTTTTTGGATGCCGATGTCACTATATATCCTGACACGTTATCTAAAGTCGCAAAAACCTTTGTCTCACAGCCCGGTATTTCAGCCCTTTTCGGATCATACGACGACCAACCCGGGAGCCCTGACTTTTTCTCACAGTATAAGAATCTATTCCATCACTACATTCATCAAACCTCGAAAGAAGACGCATCGACATTCTGGGGAGGCTGTGGGGCTGTTAGAGCCGAGGCTTTCCGGAAAGTTGGTGGATTTGATCAAAACAAGTATTCAAGGCCTTGCATTGAGGATATAGAAATGGGATCCCGGTTGAATAATATGGGGTATCAAATTTTCCTGAATAAACATTTATACGTAAAACACCTCAAGAGCTACTCTTTTTTTACTTTATTGAAGTCTGATCTTTTTGACAGAGCTATTCCGTGGACCATGGTGATGCTCACTAATCGGCAATTTAGGGCTGACCTGAATCTCAGGCATGAGCACAGGCTTAGTGCAGCAACGCTCATTTTGGCTATCCTTGCTGTCTTTATGACGCCGCTTTCAATATGGTTTTTTGGAGTGACCACAATTTTACTGGCCACATTTTTTATTATGAACCATAATTTCTATAGGTTTTTCTTGAAGAAAAAAGGCCTCTTTTTCACGCTGAAGGTTATCCCGTGTCATCTTCTCTATTATCTTTACAGCACCTTTGGGTTCTTAATTGGATCTTGCAAGTATCTTTATCACAAACGCTCAATTTAGAATATTTTTTCTAATAAAACGATATGATTTATTTGCCCCCTCGACCGATAAAATCGCGGCACGAAGCTTGATGTAAATTGAAATGGAAGGGACAGATAGAAAAAGACTAATTTTATTCCTTTCTGCGCTCAATTGTCCTGAAAATATTCCTATTGCCTCCACCTTAGCCTGGCTTTCAAAGTCAAAAGGATATATTTTTGATAATTACTACGACAGCTATCACAAAGGCATTCACTTTGGAGGTGGGGATCCACGAAATATGGACACCGGCCAGTTGACCGGCGGAACTGTTCCCGCCGATCGGCATTTCGAAGAATTCTATTTTCTGCTTCTAAACTTTGATGTTTCCATAATTTCATATTCTAAATCACTATTCTATTCTGCAATTAAAAATCTTCACGTCCCTTCAATAGCGCACTCCAACAAGATCTGTACTCTTTATAAAAAGACATTCAGCTATTTTGATGTCCCTTTGCCTAAAACTATCGTAATGATTTCCTCTAATTTTAATAGAAACTTACCTGGCTTGGAAGCCTACCTGTATCCGGAAATCTACTATCGCCAAGCTATTGGCGTTACCGAGTCCATAACTGAAGAGAACCTGGCTGTCCTCTATCAGGACGGAAGCAAAATTTTATGCTTGTATGTAGATGATGATACAATCACCCGGTTAGAGCAGAAGGGATACCAATTTGAAGTTGTCGATCTGGTAGACGAACATGATGATTATTTTAGTATTACCCAGCGAATAGCTCGGCGATGGAACGACAAAGGAAAAGGCTGGATACTGGGCGATCCCACGCTGGTTTCTCACTGGCTACCCAAAGCCTGTGAAGAAAACCTCCTGTCCATTTATAGTGTCCCTCAGGAAAGACTTCTATCTCAATCAGGAGACCTGATCGCATCAAAAGGCGACGTTGTCTATGGCCGCCAATATAGTGATAGGGATTTCTTCTTGCTTTCAACCTTGAATCAGTGCTTCCAAGTCATTGACCCTTGCCGCCCTCCCTTCCAATCCGTAAAATATGCTGACTATGACTGGCATGACAGTCAAGCTAAGGAAGGCTTCTTCGCCCCTGAATACACTGATAAAGAACTGATACAATTTGCCAGAGAAGGAAGAGTTCTTATCTCTCTGATGTTTTGGAGTGGCATGATCAGGGAGATTGCAAACCTTTATAACCTCATGGACCTTTTTGCAACCACAATGCTAAAATGCGGTCTTGTCCTGACCGCTCAGAGTTATGAATATATGATGCACTCTCCTTTCGAGTTGATAACAATTCCATTAGAACGGGGTGGCGTTTACCCTCTGGTTGAGCCTGTTTTAGGTAGTTGCGGTATCGGCGTCGGAATAGAGTCCTATATCAGCAAGAACAGGCTTCAATATACATTAAGGGATGCATTATCCAGAATATTTCGAAAGGTGAAAAACGAAACCTATATGCCCCGGGGATGGTGGCCAACTATGGACACAAACCTTGATAAACTTCCATTGACCAAGCGCCCCAAACCCTTCCGGTTCTTGAAATATCATCCTTATATTCAGCTTCGATATCATGCAAAGGACAAGAAGTATGATCAGAGCCCCGCTTTCTCCCCCGAAAGCACTTCAGCTTCCATTATAGAAAACATCACTGATAGCATAAGAATAGCCATATCAAAGTCAGGATTGATAAAATACTTTGAACCCTATCGCCCTTACGAATCATTTCGCGCGGGCGAATTTAATCACGACATTGTGGCGGCCCCCCGATCTTCCGGCCTTCAATATATGTTCACTAAGGCTGAATTCAATGAACGGCCTCATATAACCTATTTCGACGAAAATTTTATTGCTTTAAATTATACGGCGGGTCAGTGGGATGGGTGGACTCCATTCGAGACAGTAGCTGATGTATCAGACTTGCGAAAATCCGAAAAAACATTGCTGAAAAGCAAAAAGCCCGGATGGATTGTGAGTACTGTAGACTCTTGCCTTTGGACTTTCGGTGGAGAATTTTGGAAAAAAGGAAGTAAATTATACGAAATTGCGCAATATTGCGCTCAAGGTGGAAAGTCAAAGAAATTAATCAATGTAAAACCCTTCACAATTTCCAGGTACGCAAGACTAATTGCAGATAAAAAAGCCTAGCCGTACACTAGATTCGTGTCTTTAGCGATACCACAACGAGGTTCAAGTCCGAAAGGACGTGAACCTCTGCTCCTCTTCGGGCTTGCCTTAGCGATAAGACTATCCCTTTTACCATATTTTCATAATCTGCAACTTAGCGGCGACGAGTTCTACTACTGGAAATCAGCACACATTATAGCTCGTGGAACCATACTAAGAAATTTCATCCACCCTCCCCTATGGACATACATACTTAGCATTCCTGCGGCTATATCTGATCACTATGTCTGCGCAAGGATCTTTACTGCAATTATCAGCTCCTTTTCTGTCCCTCTTGTATATCTTCTGGCAAAATGTGTTTTCAGCAAAAAGGTCGGTATTATTGCCGCCCTTATCTATACTATTTATCCAAACATCCTGGGCTTCTCCCATTACCTGTGGCCGGAAACCCTGCTCTCCTTGTTAGCTTTGCTTTCATCCTACCTTTTTTTCAAAGCAATAGCCCGCAAGACAGACCACATTTTGCTCTATTTATCTTTTTTCATCTCAAGTCTGGCTCTGTTGGTAAAGGAGTTCGGGATAATTCATTTCGGATCGATTATTTTTACCCTTGCTTTCTCCGCATTACTTAACAAGAGGCAAATTATTATTCGTGCCATAATTATTTTCCTCACTCCCGTTATCCTGTTTTCATCATTCGCTTCCATCTTGGCCCGGAGACCTGTGATGATCGCCGACGCCTTTGTCTATAACTCTAATGAGGCGGATCTCGGCAAACCTGTATGGCGGAAATCACCAAAAGCCAACTTAAAGATGTTTATGGACAGGCTGTTATTGTTCAGAGAAATACCTGCAAGATTCGCCAGACAAATATATAATCTTTGGACTCCAAATTCCTTTCCAATATTTAGGCTCCTTCATTCAGGTGAAAAATATAGTAATGTTCCACACGCAGCCCTATTAGCCTACATTACATCGGGTATGTACATTTGCATTATAGTATTTGGACTGACCGGCATTTTCTGTGATGAGAACAACTTGTTCAAGGTCTTTGCGGTCTCAAATCTATTGCTACTTTTGTCTACAGGGTTACTTTTCCTGATGTGCTCACGATTTCGAATATCATTTATTTATATATTCATAATATACACATCACTTGTATTGGCTAATCCAAGGGCTGCCTTGAGACAACTGACATTAGGAAAGGTTTTGCCTCTCTTGGCTATTTTTGTACTATTTATAACAATAATTTATACAACCCTCAGTTCATTTGGATATTGGGGGTAGAATAGAAAAGGATCCTTGTCTATTGGGTCAGATATTCTTAATGCTTTCCCGCAGAGGTTGTTTTGTCCACCGTAAAAGGTAAAGCCGATCAAGCCTTATAATATTTGATTGCCTTACTGCTCGCAGACCCTTACATTCCGTTCTGGCTGAAGCCAAACTCCATAATAAGCCCTAAGAAGCACTTAGAGCATTAAACGTTAACAAAATTCGTCTATTTATATGATGAAGGTCATTGAAAAATACTAT
>CAYYPQ010000049.1:0-28835 GCA_964473615.1 uncultured Desulfobacteraceae bacterium | reverse complement strand
GCCGCAACCGGTGCATATATAAACTGCCGTCTTCTTATCCATCGAGTTACCTCCTAGCGATTGATTGAATGGCCTTTAGGGCTGCTGCCGTGGCATCCTGAACAGACGACGCAACATCGGTAGGTCTCCTGACACATCCTGCGCCGTATATGCCAAGCTTCTGAGGATCATAGGTCAAGAAACCATACTCATCATAAGAGACATCCGGAGCCCCATCGATCTCAATCTTATTAGGAACCATCCCGGTGGCCAGAACCACCATATCGAAGTTCATCCTGATCCCTTCACCGGTGTTGGTGTTCTCTCCTTGTAGCAATAAGTCTCCTGTTTCACTGTCTTCAGTGATTTCGGCAATCTTGCTCTTGATAAAGGTAACCTTTTCATCCTCATTGACCCTGGTATAAAAGTCCTCCATACGGTCAAGGGCGCGGATATCAATAAAAAAGATGGTCACGTTGCAATCCGGATATTGCTCTCTTAGGTACGTTGCCTGCTTCATGGAGGCCAGGCAACAAATACCTGAACAATAAAGCAGATGATTTTCATCCCTGGAGCCAGCACATTGAATAAAGGCAACATTTTTCACTTCCTTACCATCAGAGGGCCGGAGGATCTTTCCACCAGTCGGTCCGTTCGGCGCGGCCAGACGTTCCATCATGACATTGCTGATCACATTATCGTACTGGCCGAAACCATAGTACTCGACCTTAGAGGCATCATAGGGCTCCCACCCGGCAGCCCACACAATGGCACCCACCTTCAGGTCAAATGTACTCTCTTTCATTTCCAGGTCTATGGCATTATATTCGCAGGCTTCCTGGCATTTCTTTCCTACCTCGGTCCCCACAATGGAAGGGTCCAGCACATATCTCATGGGAAAGGCAAACTCATGAGGAAGATATGCAGCCTTGATCTTGTCCATCCCGTAATTAAAGGGATTGTCTATCTCTGCCTCACATACCTCCGCGCATTTGCCGCAACAGGTGCACTCCTCATTCACATAGCGGGGAGAAATCCTGACTGTCACATCGTAATCCCCTTCCTGTCCCGAAATGCCGGCAGGCTCAGCCATCGTAAAAAAACGAATCTTCTGGTTTTGCTTCATCCGCCTGAAATTGATTTCCAGACCACAGGTTGGGGGACAAAGCTTTGGAAAATAATGATACATCTGGGCAACTCGGCCACCGAGGTAAGGATTCCTTTCTATCAGTACCACGTCATAACCCGCCTCTGCCGCTTCAAGCGCGGCCGTGACGCCACTCATGCCTCCTCCAACCACCAAAATACTCTGGTTTGTTACTTGCGCATCTGCCATTGTCTCCTCCAACGTTATAATTTCTCACACAAAACATATTTCGGATAGCCCTATTAATACTAAAAGGGTATTTCGTCAATAGCCATTTTTTTTGACCCCCAGTCTGAGCTGTCTCAAAAAGTTCCATTGACCAAATATACTTTTGGGCTCAACGAAGGGTACCAAAGGTATGAAATGCTCCAGGCGCTGCAAAAATGCACCCGGAGCATTTTTCATCTAAGGTAAGCGTTTATACACCGGGAAGGGGTACCACATCCCGCTTCATCATTTCCCACTCACCACTGGCAGGATCCCAGCGGCAATTGGCAAAGCAGTGCCAGTTATCCTCATCCATCTTTGGTGTATCAGACCTGAAGTAGTACCCGGGCCATCTCGTTTCCTCGCGGAAGAGCATGGTCCGGACATGGGCCTCGCCCTGCCACATCCTGTGGATGTTTTCCCAGCACCTCTCAAGTTCATAGAGGTCACGTGCACCCAGTTTCTCAGAGTCTTCCTTCAGGAACACAAAGAGCTCCATTGCCCTGTCAAGCAAGGATTTGCTGGTCTTAAAGGCCGAAGTCACACCACCTGCATATTCGTCCATGAGCTTCTGGAGACGGAACATGAATTGTCTGGGCAGGATGTAATTGGCATTGATCTCCGGGTCCGTGGTCTCATTACAATGGGCCTGCCACAGGTCCAGAGGGGACAGGATCTTCTTCTTTAATCCTTCCACCTTGGCCATATCCACATTAGGATCCGCACCCTTCTCAACTACATACTTGATGGCCGCCTTACCAGCAATACGGCCTTCGGCATGTGAACCAGAGGAAAACTTATGGCTGGATGCACCGGATGCGTCACCTGCCGCAAAAAGCCCGTCTACAGTGCACATATTGGCGTAACCCCATTTGTAAGGAGTATCCAGATCTTCAGGACCACTGACCCAGGCACCAGAGGCGCCGGAGTGGGAACCAATAAAATATGGCTCACAGGCGGCGATCTCTGAGTGTTTCTCCTCAGGTTTGACATTCTGAGCTGCCCAGAGATGTGCCTGGGAGATAGTCATATCCAGGAAGTCTTCCCATGCCTCACTCTCCAATTCCTTCATCTTTTTCTTGAAGGCCTTGGGATCCTCCTTGAATGCATCAGCGATTTTGTTAATGGCCTCGTCGGTCTCCATATAGAGTGGCCCCAGGCCTTCGTCCATGTCCAGCATGCCGAGGTAGTTCCTCAGATTGGCCGGGATGGGCTTGGCCAGGCCATAAGGTGCCCAATTCTGGAGCTCGTCTTTCCTGACCGCCATATACTCGCCACCCTCGGCGCTTATGGCCCTGGATTTGAAAAGCAGGAACCACGCGCCTACGGGACCGTACGCATCCTTGAACCGCACAGGGATGAACCGGACTTCCTGGCAGGTCATCTCGGCACCGGCCTTCATGGTGAAATAGGCACTGGAACCTGTATTAAAAGGCGGGTACCACGAACGACCAAAACCCTCTCCCACGGACCTGGGACGGAACACGTGAACAGCACCGCCCGCGGCGGCAATCGTGGCCTTTGCCTTGAACACATAGAATTTTTCTTCACGCGTACTAAAGCCCACGGCCCCCACGCACCTGTTCCCATCCATGAGAGGCTCGGTGATAAATATCCTCTCGTATATCTCTCCACCTGCATCGGCGATGGCATTCTTGGCCGCCTCGGCGATGATAATCTTATAGGATTCACCGTTGATCATAAGCTGCCAGCGTCCCTCATGCACATATTTGCCATCTTCATCCGTCCAGATCTTGAGGCCCCATTTTTCAAAGAGATGGACCGTGGAGTCCACGTGACGGGCAATATTGTAAACCAGGTCCTCTCTGGAAATGCCCATAAGGTCCTGACGTACATAACGTACGTAATCCTCGACAGTATTATCTCCGTCCCTGACGCCTACATACTGATTAATGGCCGAAAGGCCCATTGCAACGGCGCCACTTCTATCCAGGGCCGCCTTGTCCACCAAGGTAACCTTCAGGCCATTTTTCTTGGCCCAGTAAGCTGCCTCAGTGGCAGCTCCGCATGCCGTAAATCCCCCACCAACGATCAGGAGGTCGGTATTTACTTCTACTGTTTCAAAATTTGCCATTCTAATATACCTCCATTTCTTCTGTTATAATGTGGGTACGGCATCAAGACCAAGTGATGCCGGTTCTGTTGCCAGGGCCTGGCTGTTAAGGTCATCATGAGTAGGATATCCACCCAGTGGATCGGCCGAGCCTTCCTCATTGGTCCTGATGGGGAATTTGAATCTTTTCAGACTGCCGTCACGGAACTTGACAGTCCACATAATATCCTGTGACCCACGCAGAGGCACGCAACTGGCCCCCAGGGGAATAAAATCCGCATATCCACGAACGTCCATGGCCTGCTGTGGGCAGATCTTGACACAGCACTGGCACTCCCAGCACATGGAGGGATCGCGGTTGTATGCCTTCATTTTCTCCATATCCAGCACCATAAGGTCGTTAGGGCAAATATACATACAGGCCGTCTTGTCCTGCCCTTTACAACCATCGCACTTTTCGGTTATTACATAACTTGGCATTACTACACCTCC
Source organism: uncultured Desulfobacteraceae bacterium (assembly GCA_964473615.1). GTDB lineage: Bacteria > Desulfobacterota > DSM-4660 > Desulfatiglandales > Desulfatiglandaceae > CAYYPQ01. The sequence goes on along the minus strand of CAYYPQ010000049.1, from coordinate 24,936 downwards.
TAATTTGACAAATTATTAGTCTCTAAAGTTATTCCTTATCTTCAAAAAATTCCCTTCTTCTTTTGCACCTCCTTTCTTCAAATTAATTCTCACACCCTACATTTTATAACTACTTTTTTACATCACCTGTAGCAGCCCCATGAAGCTTTATCTCGACCTTTTCACCTTCCTTCATACCCGCGTAATATTCCTTCAAAATTGCCACTACCTCTGGTCTGGAAAATTCCCCTGGCAGGTCACCGCCCTCGGAAAGGGTCTTACGTACCATTGTCCCGGAAAGAAGCAGCCTGTCTTCCTTGCCATGAGGGCATGTCTTCATAGAGGCCATGCCGCCGCATTTATAGCAGTGGAAAGTCCAGTCGATATTCAGGTTCTCACACTTGAGGGCACCCTTTGGGATCTCGTCAAAAATCTTCTGGGCATCAAAGGGGCCGTAATAATCACCCACCCCTGCGTGATCACGCCCAATAATCATGTGGCTGCATCCATAGTTCTGTCGAAACGTGGCATGAAGTAGGGCCTCCCTCGGGCCTGCATACCTCATCTCCATAGGATAACCGCCCTGTACAACCGTATCTTTGACAAACCAATTGTCTACGAGGGCCTGGATTGCTTTGAGACGGACATCCGCTGGTATATCGCCGGCCTTCAATTTCCCGACAAGCTGGTGAATATACACGCCATCCATTACCTCAACGGCTATCTTCGCCAGAAACTCATGGGAACGATGCATGGGGTTTCGAAGCTGCAAGGCAGCGACCCTTCTCCATCCCTTTTCGTCAAATATCTTCCTGGATTCAGCAGGCCTGTGATAAAGGCCTTTGAAATGCTCGGGATAATAACTCTCGCTAAGGACCTTGACAGGGCCTGCCAAATTGTACTTCCCCTGTGCCATCACTTTTTGTGCGCCCGGGTGCTCTGTATCGGTCGTCTTAAATATAGCATTACACTCATAGTCCTTATCTATCGTGTATTTTTCAGACACCTGAATGGTTGCAATGGTCGTCCCCGTATCATCATCTACCAAGGCCAGCTCATCACCCTCTTTCACATCCTCGTCATCAGTGGAAAGGGTAATCGGGATAGGCCAAAAGGTGCCGTCGGCCATGAGAAACTTGTCACAAACGCCCTGCCAATCCGCCTTTGTCATAAAGCCGGTCAGGGGCGTAAAGGCACCGATACCCATCATAATGAGGTCCGAGGTCTCCCTGGATGTAATCTTTATCTGCTTGAGGGACTTTGCCCTTTCCGTCTCGGCATTCAGGTCATCCCCTTTCAGCAATAACGGCATTAGCCTTTCTTCTTTACCATGTGGTACAATTAGATCTGACATAAATGACCCTCCTTTTTGTTGGCTCTAATTTTTTGACCATCTGGCCTAGAATATCTCACAAACTTCTAGTTTTTAGCACTTTGTGCATTTTGTAACAAGCTCTTTATATCTATTTTTTCAAAAGTGTCAAGAAAAAATCATTATATTTTGATCTCTTCGGAAATCAAGAGAAAAATTGCTCGTCTTAACTCCATTGCACCCGGGCAGAGAATCGAGTATTATTTAATTCCCTGGAGCACTCTTATGGCAGATCCCCCCACTGTGTTAAGGGCTATTTATGGAGGAATCGTTAGAAATAGTAATGGGTTAGCCCTTGTCAAAATAGTTTTATCGACTCTGGGCGAATGGCAATGTCTTTTATGAGTGGCCACCTTCAAATAGCCGACATGTTGCCATTGGGATAGGTTTTGAAATGGAATTGGTTGTCTTGGGATCAGGAACAGGTATTCCTTTAAATTTCAGGGCCTCACCCTCATTGGCCTTGATGATTAATGGCATTCTTATCCTTTTTGATATGGGGCCTGGTACTTTACGGCAATTAACTAAGGCAGGTCTAAGGCACGATCGGATTAGCAAAATATTCCTTACCCATTTTCATCCGGATCACACGGCAGACCTGATCCAACTCCTCTTTGCGACCAAAAACCCCTCAATCCTGAAAAAGAGGCCGCCTTTTACTATTACAGGAGCAAGCGGACTAAATAGCTTTATAAATCACTTACAGGATGCATACTATCAATGGTTGACACTCCCGCCTGAGATCATGGCGATCGAAGAGCTTGACCCCAAGAAAATGCCACAAAGAGACTACAACACCTTCAAGATAACGGCACTCCCAACAAAGCACACCTCCAGCAGTCTTGCCTACCGTGTCCAAGACCCCGCTGGAAAAACCCTTGTGTATTCGGGAGACACAGATTTCTGTGAAGAGGTCATTGAGCTTGCCTTAGGGACGGATCTCTTGATTTTGGAGTGTTCTTTTCCTGATGGCCAAGGGGTGGAAGGACACCTTACGCCCTCACAGTGCGGTCGCATCGCCCGCCTTGCCAAAGCCCACCGGTTACTTCTGATCCATTTCTATCCTGAATGTCTGAATACCGATATTACGGCCCAATGCCGTAAGACCTTCGGAGGAGAGCTTATACTGGGCAGAGACCTACTCCACGTCCATATTTGATGAACTCATAACCCGGATTAGACAGGAAAAGTGCCTAAAGTTAAGGAATTTTATTAATCCCGCCTGGCGGGATTCACTTCATGACCTTGATTTCTGTTACGGCATAGCCTAATTTCTCTGAGTCCCGCATGGCGGGAGTTTCCCAATTAACAATCAAGGTTGGGCTATGGGAATCAGGAGGGCAAAGAATAGAAGCAAAGTTAAGGTGTTAGAAGGTTCTTTCGATTATGTATTGGCTCAATTCCAGAAGAGTTGTTTTTGTGGGCGATTCTGGAAATGTATCCATACAGTGCGCCGCCTCATCCACATAAGACCTGGCCTCGTCCTGGATCAGATCAATGGCCCCGTTGTTTCTGACAACTCCAATCAGCTCCTGATAATCCTCTTCTGTGGCCTGGTCATTTCTAAATAGATTTTCAAGTCGTTTCCTTTCTGGACCTCCAAGCTTGGGCAGGGTATATATCAAGGGCAAAGTGATCTTCCCCTCTCTCAGATCCTTGCCCACAGGTTTTCCAAACTCCTCCTGAGATGAGGTATAATCCAACACATCATCCATAAGCTGAAAGGCAATGCCGACATTCATACCAAATCCCGCCAGAGACTCTTCGGCCTCGGTCTCAACCCCAGAAATAATAGCCCCACAAACACACGCAGCAGATATTAGTCCCGCGGTCTTGGCACTAATTATCTCCATGTACTCATCCTTGGTCGTGTTCCAGTCATCCGTGTGTATTAACTCCAGCACCTGGCCCTCGGCCATTTGGATAGTGACCTCCAAAAGCCTCTTCACAAACGACATATTATTTGAGCCTAATGCAATAGACGAAGATTTTGAGGCCAGAAAATCGCCCTCTAACACAGCAGCCTGATTACCCCAGAGGTGATTGGCCGAAGCCTTATTCCGTCTGATCTCTGCATTGTCCAAGACGTCATCATGGAGCAGGGAAGCGGTATGGAGATACTCGAAGATGGTGGAGAGATGGTAGACATCATCTCCTTGGTAATTACATAACTGGCAGGATAGGACAAAGAATAGGGGACGAAGCCTCTTGCCATGGCCTAAGAGGACATGCCTCCCCATATCTTCGATGAGGGGGACTCTGGAAATGAGGGACTTCTCTATCTCTTCATTTATCCTGATAAAATGACTTTTATGCCGTCCTAAACCCTTGCTATCCAAGGCCATCTTAATCTTTTAATCCTTCTTAAAGTAACTATTTGGCCATTTCCATGATAACTTGGCCTACTTCAAGCGAATGGTGATGAAAAATGCTCTCTAAAAAAACCGTTTTTGGACAAGATTGTCTGCAAATAATAACAAAAAGGCCTTGAACATTTAAGAACAAAGGGGGAATGTTGTCAAAGTAAAAATGGGGAAAATTATACCCTAATTTCACCAACAAGGTCATAGGAATGGGCCTCGGTTATCACCACCGGCATAATTTCACCGGCCAGACCTACTCCCTTATTAATCAACACCTGTCCATCCACCTCTGGAGCCATAGTTGCGATCCTTCCTGTCAGCAACAGGTCGGTCTCCGCGCTAGGGCCTTCTATAAGGACTGGTACAACCCGCCCCAGCATTTCCTGGTTTTTTTCCATCGAGATCCGGCCCTGGATCTCCATGATTTTGTCTCTCCTTTGTTGGCCCACGCTATGCGGCACGGCAGGCTTAAGACGAGCCGCCTGGGTCCCCTCTTCCGGGCTGAAGACAAAGACACCTAGGTGGTCAAACCGCGCAACCTCAACAAAATTACAAACCTCTTCAAACATTTCTTCTGTTTCACCCGGAAAACCTACCATGAGAGTCGTCCTCAGGCAAATTTTACGTCTCTTTGATCTTATTCTCTCAATCAGCTCCAATGGGCTCTCTTCATGGCGGGTTCGGCCCATAGCCCTTAGGATCTTCTCATTAACGTGCTGCTGAGGCATATCTATATAGGGACAAATGACCTCTTCGGATTCTATAATCTCAAGAAGCCTATCGCTAATCCTGGAGGGGTGACTATATAACAGACGTATCCAAATGATCCCCTTGAGCTCGACTAGATTTTCTAGTAAACCTTCCAGGCATATGTCCCCTTCCAGATCCTTGCCATACATGGTGGTATCCTGAGCGATCAGGTTGATCTCTTTGACTCCTTTCGCGATCATATCCTCTGCTTCCTCAATCAATGACTGCGGGGTCCGGCTTCGAAACGGTCCTCTTAAAGAGGAAATGATGCAGTAAGAGCATCTATGGGAACAACCCTCTGCAATCTTGAGATAAGAGCTATAAAACGGGGTTGACTGAACCCTGGGGACAGAATGGTCTGCCAGATATAGGGGCCTTCCAATAAAAAAGGGCGCAGGAAGGACCGTGCCATCTATCTCCAACAGGTCTGCTATCCGCTGAATCTCTCCTGTACCCAGCCAGCCATCCACCTCGGGAATCTCTCTTAGAAGTCTATAGCCATAGCGCTGGACAAGACAGCCCACAACAACAACCTTCTCAAGCTTACCTTGCTTCTTGAGGAGTGTGACCTCAAAAATCGTATCAATGGCCTCTCTTACAGCAGACTGTATAAATCCACAGGTGTTGATCACTACTATCTCGGCGTCTTCAATCCTGGAGGCAAGAGCAAAGCCCCTCGATCTTACAATGCCGAGCATGTGTTCGCTGTCCACCAGGTTTCTGGCACATCCAAGACTTATAAAAAATACGCCGCCCTTGGTAACCATTGCTCAAAAAACCTCTTTTTCCTTTCTAACAGACATGTTACCATTGAATACCTTCTAGCTGCCTTGAAGAGAAAACCAGACCAAACAGCTACTGAATGTTAATAGTTTGGGATAATTTTAAACTATCTGAACAATCACATATGTCAAGGAAAAGCATTCTAACAGACAACTCCAGGCCCCCGGGCTCCCTATCTCCTGGAAGTGGCCTTTGCAAAGAAGATAGAGACCTTTTTGAAAGGGCCTGGAAGATCGCCAGGGCAAACCACGGTGACACGTTTACATTTTACCTGCCCGGGATGATCAGGTATAGCAGTAAACGGGGGCGTTATCCGGCCATATCTATCACAGGGGAACAATGTGATCTTTTATGCGAGCACTGCAAAGGCAAACTCCTTAAGCCAATGTTAAAGGCCAAGTCTCCCGACCATTTGATAGATATAGGCAGGAGACTTGCACGGAACGGAGATCATGGCATCCTCCTGACGGGCGGATCAAATAAGAAGGGAGTACTGCCCTGGGATAATTACCTTGACGCGATAAGGCAAATTAAGGAAGAGGCCCCCCTATTTCTCTCCTCACACACGGGATTCCCGGACCTTTATACCGCGCTCTCACTCAGGTGTGCCGGTGTGAAACAGGCCCTCGTAGATGTGATGGGAGACGAAAACACTGCCACCCAAATTTACCACCTTCCGGGCCTCAGGCCGGTCAAGGCAGCCCTTGACGCCTTAGATCAGAGTGGCCTTGAGCTGGTACCTCATATTGTAGCAGGGCTTAATTACGGGAAGATTCAAGGGGAATACCACGCACTGGAGATCATCAGTGACTATCGGCCAAAGTCCCTGGTCATAGTTGTTGTGACTCCGCTCGAAGGCACGCCCATGGCCGGGATCCTACCGCCCAATCCCCTTGAGGTAGCCCGGTTGATTGCCCGGGCGAGGCTGATGATGCCAGAGGTGCCCATCTCCTTGGGGTGTGAAAGGCCTCGAAATAGGAAGGGATGGCATTTGGAAAGGTTGGCCATTCGAGCAGGTGTTACCCGCATGGCTATATGGTCTGAATATGCCATAGCTGAGGCAGAGTCTCTTGGGCTATCGCCCCGCTTTCAGGCCACTTGCTGCTCCCTTGACTTCAAAAAAGAATTCAGTATCGGTGAACCTTATAAAATTTAAAAGGCATCCCTGTTGTCTCTGAGCAACAAGTAATGAAGGACATAATACTTGGCCCATTACATAAACAACTTCCAGAGTAACTTAACGGCAACCCCCAATAATACCACCGCAAACATACGCTTTATCCAACTGGCCTTCATCTTTTCCTTCATCACCTTAGCACCGATCTGAGACCCGATAATTACCACTATGGATGTGGCGACCATTAGGGGCCAGTTGAAATGACCCTCTGCAATGTGACCGGCAAATCCGGAGAAAGAAGAAAAGATAACAACAAAAGAGCTGGTGGCCGCGGCCGCTTTGGTGGCATAACCCATCGAAAGCATCATTGGGACGAAAAGGAATCCTCCCCCTACCCCCAGGAGACCAGCAATAAAGCCTATAAAAAACCCTCCCACGCTCATCAAGATGATACGTTTATGAAGAGACATCATTCTCTCTTTATCAGGGCCTGCTGATGAAAGCAGCATGCGAGCACCCGCAAAAAACATGGCTATTGCGAACAGTAAGATGAGGGTTTGTGTGGGAACCTTTTGGGTAAAATACGCCCCTACGGGCGCCCCCACAAAGGATGATATGATAAGCGGTATAGAGCCCTTTACATCGACCATTTTCGCTCGGAGGTAGAACACAGCAGCCGAGAGTGCTGTAATACCATTTAGTAAAAGACCTGTTGGGATAGCGACCGATTTGAAATCGAACCCGAACCAGTGGAACACCGGTATATACAGCATTGCGCCGCCGAGTCCCAGCATAGAAAAAACGAAAGCGAGCGCTAGGATGATGAGTGTCACTGAAGCCAGGACCATGTAAATTTCCCTCCGATGCCTTGAACGAATGCCTCAAAAGAGGCAATTACAGCATTTTATATGCCTACTCCTATTCCTCGTATCCGGAACAGGCCATACATACGATCTTTCCATCCGTTCCAACGCGAAGTTTATTGACAAATGTTAGCTCCCCACATTTTTCGCAGCGTTTCGCATCAAAAATCCCCTTGCCCTTTTTTGTCTCCACGCTGTAAACGTCTCCGATGTCCAAGAATTCTGACTCAGGAAGCCCCAAAACCCTATCGACCAGGGGATCAGTAATCTCTGGTTCAATATCCTGAGGAGGAACTCCTGCCTTTCTCTTCTGCACAAATGGGGAATTAAGGGCCTTCTCGAGAAACCCTGGTTTTATAGAAACCCTTACAGCACGGCCACCCTCTGTGTCTATCAATGTAAATGCAAGCTTGTAGTAATAGAGTTTCTCGATATTTGACTTACCATACGTGCACCCAGTGGCGGTCATGAGGCCATCTAAAAAACATCCCGCAGCATGGCCCTTTCCTGTCTCAGATCGAAGCACCAATTCTTTATCCTTCGCACGTTCTACCCCAAGCACCCTCATTGCTGCAAGACCGGCCCTCAGGCCCATTGGCATAGCAGGGCACTTGTGACCATGAAATTTCAATCCCGTTTCAAATATTTCCTGTAAACTTTCCATTCTAATCCCTCCATAAGGATTTTCGCTGTGGCGCCAGAAAAATAAAGTTGCCCATTCCAACGTCAGAGTCAAACCTGATAAATATATATATTCCTTTTTCTCTATTTATACAAATAATATTTTTGGTTCTTAACTTACATTGTCAAAGCACATAAACATATGAGAGCAAATGCACTATCTATCTATATTCTTTAAAGGCAATATAATCTTAGGCCCTCCACTTGTCAAGGGGAAAATATATTCTTTATGAGGAACCAAATTCCCCTTGACCGTATGAGGGCAAAGAGCTAACTTTTTCCAATTAAAAAAACTTTTTGGATCAGTATTGTTCAAAAACGGTTTTTGTTGGATTGAAGCCCCCTTTTTTAAAGGGGGATTTAGGGCGATTTTTTGGCGTACTTGCCCGCCCCCGGCGGGGAGAGAAATATCCCTTACCCTACCATTTTCCAAACAGCTGAGGTGTTACCAGATTTGAATAAAGAATATTTTGAAGGAGAAGATTCAATGCAAAAGGAAGTCTATAGCCTATGTTTCATGTGTTCTGTACGCTGTCCAATAAGAGTGATTGTGGAAAACGACGATGTAAAATGGATTGAAGGCAATCCTCATGTACCGGGTATGGAAGGAAGCCTTTGTCCACGTGGGGCCGCTGGAATCGCACTGCTTAAGGATCATGAGCGGCTCCAATCGCCCATGATACGCATTGGGCCTCGTGGTTCTGGCAAATGGAAAAAGGTCTCCTGGGATGAAGCATTAGGTTTTGTGGCCGAAAAACTGAAAGATATCATCGCCCAATACGGTGGCCATAGCGTAGTGCTTGGGGAACGAACCCAGATAAGCACTCATGTGAGCAAGACCTTTATGAGAGCGATTGGCTCCCCCAATCATTTCACGCACGATGCTGTGTGTAAAGGATCAGTGAATACGGCTTGCCGCTCCCTTTTTGGCTACACGGATGCACAGATGAGCATGGACTACAAAAATACAAAACACATCATAATGTACGGCCGGAACCTTTTTGAGTCTATCGAGGTAAAACCGGTCAACAACCTGATGGACGCCATCGAGAAAGGCGCAAAGCTGACATATATTGACCCACGGGTTTCTCTCACCGCCATTAAGGCCCATCGTTATCTGATGATCCGACCGGGAACGGATCTGGCCCTGAACTATGCCCTGATTAATATAATTCTTAAAGAAAACCTCTATGATAGGGGATACACCGATCGATGGGTCTTGGGATTTTCGGACCTGCAAAGTTTTGTCCAGCCCTATACCCCTGAGTGGGCCGAGGCCGAGACTGGCATTCCTGCCGCCGAGATAGTGGCGCTGGCCAGGGAAGTAAGCAGAGATAAGCCATCTGTCATATTCCACTTTGGATACCGAGGGGCCAACCACACAGATGAGATCTATATGCGACGCTCCATTATGATCCTGAACACCCTAATGGGTAGTGTGGAAGCAAAGGGAGGTTTCTTTGTGAAAAAGGGTCCTGGCGAGGTTGGAGGCAAACCAGCCCGGAAACTGACAGAACAGAAATTTCCCAAGATCGAAGTCCCCCGCTTTGACCAGTTAGGGACATCTTATCTTCCCTTGCCTGATCCCAGCCATGGTGTCGGGCAAATATTGCCTTATGCTATACTCGATGAAAATCCTTATCCACTGAGGGCCCTCATTGCCTATCGTTTCGATCCTCTTATGTCCATACCGGACTTTAATCTCGTCAAAAAGGCCATGGACAAGCTGGAGTTGATCGTTGCGATCGAGATCAACCTCAGCGATACGGCCTGGTATTCAGATGTCATCCTTCCTGAACCCATCTATCTGGAAAGGCTGGATTGCGTAAGGCAGGTAAACGGTCTCAAACCACAGATGTTTTTGAGGCAGCAGGCCGTGGGCCCCCGTTATGATTCACGCCCTGGGCCTATAATCCTCAAGCAGATAGGTGAACGTATTGGGATCGGAGAATACTTCCCCTATGACAGCATAGAAGAACTGGTCTGCTGGCAATTGGAGGAGACTGGGTTCTCTATTGAAGATTTCAAGGCCAAGGGCTTTGTATCATATACGGACAAACAGATCTTCTGGGATCGAAAAGACGGCCTGAAGTTTAAAACGCCGTCGGGTAAGATAGAGTTTACCTCTTCATTATTGAAGGACGAAGGCTTCGACTCATTCCCGACATATGAGAGCAGGACTTCGCCACCTACAGATCAGTTCAGGCTTATTACTGGACGTTGCGCATTGCATACTCATATCTCGACACAAAATAACCCCTACCTCAATGAGATCGTTCCTGAAAATGTCCTTTGGATCAACACGAAGCGGGCAGAAGGCATAGGAGTCAAGAATGGGCGGATGGTGGAAGTCTCATCGCCACAAGGTTCAGGTAAGATAGGGGCATTTGTTACGGATCTTATTCACCCCGAGGCGGTCTTTATGCTCCATGGCTTCGGCCATCAGGCCAAATTGGCCACACGCTCTTATAAGAAAGGTCTCCATGACGGCCTTTTGATGAAAAACATCTCCGATATGATTGGAGGGAGTCCGGCACTTCATCATACATTTGTAACCGTAAAACCGGCCTAGATAAAACGGCGAGAGAACAGGAAGGGAGACACCATGAGTAAGTACTACCTTTTCCAAGACAGCAAAAGATGCATCGGGTGTCATAGTTGTGAAGTTATTTGTAAGATGAATAAGAATCTACCCGTAGGCCCTAAACTTTGCGAAATCGTAACCACTGGCCCTACTTTTATTGCCAATCTCCCCAGGGCTGCCTTCACGTTCATGCCTTGTTTTCACTGCGAAGACGCCTGGTGCGTTGCCGCCTGCCCGACGGGTGCCATGCAGAAAAGGAGCAGGGACGGCATCGTATTCGTTAATCAGGACCTCTGTGTGGGCTGCAAAACCTGCATGTCGGCCTGTCCATGGGGTGCCCCACAGTGGAACCCGGAAATTGGAAAAGTGGTTAAATGTGATTATTGTATGGATCGTGTGGACGCCGGATTAGAGCCTGCGTGTGTAACCATCTGCACCACACATTGTCTCCATTTCAGGAAAGCTAATTTAGTGCCTTCCATTAGACGTGAGCGTTATGCCAGGGTGATGTCCTCTCTGGATTGATATTAGTCCCTAGGTAATGGGAGAAGAAAATTGGGCCAGCCAGTAGAACAAAATGAGAGCTGTGCTGTGGCAAATACCATAGAGCTTCTTTCTGGTATAATCTCGAAAAAATATCTTACAATAGCAAAGTGCACACAATGGGCGGAAGACATATTGAAGCTTATGAACGATATCGCTTCTGGAAGGGCAGGGCCTGAACATTTCCCCGCGATAGAATCCCTTGCACAAAAGCTTATAGAGGAAGGTGAAGACGAGCGTTGTAAAGAAACGGGCCGGATTTTGGCCTCAGCATTCAAGAAACACCGCGAAGTTTTCCTGAGCCACATAGAGGCCCGCAACTGCCCATATGCGGACTGTGTCAAACTCAACCCTGCACCATGTCAAATGGCATGTCCCTCAGGGATTGATGTTCCAAGCTATGTTGCCCTTATAGGCATGGGACTCGAAGCAGAGGCCATAGAGCTTATCCGTAAAGATAATCCCTTCCCCTGGATTTGCGGTCTAATCTGCACCCACCCTTGTGAGCTCGTATGTGTAAGGGGCCGAGTCGATAAACCTATCTCCATTAAGGATCTTAAGGCCTTCGCGGCAGAGAGAGCAATGTCAGCTGGCCTTTACGAAAATCCAGAAAAAGCACCGGACAACCACCGTAAAGTAGGCATCATCGGGGCAGGGCCTGCAGGATTATCCGCGGCCTATTATCTCGCGCTAAGAGGTTACAGGGTCACGGTTATTGAATCCCTTCCTATGGCCGGCGGAATGATGATGGTTGGTATTCCAAGGTTTCGGCTACCCAGGGAAGTAATCGATCGGGAAATTGCCATGATCGAAAACCTAGGAGCCAAATTTCGTTTTAACACCAGCCTCGGGAAAGACATATCGTTTCATGACCTTAAAAAAGAAGGGTTTGAGGCATTCCTTATTGCTGTAGGAGCCCATTCTTCTATCAAAATGCATATCCCTGGAGAAGATGAATTTCCACAAGTCATAGATGCTATTTATTTCCTTCGTCGTGTGGCATTGGGTGAGAGACATATGCCCGGCAAACAGGTCGCAATCATAGGCGGAGGAAATGTTGCCATAGATGCAGCACGGACCTGTATAAGGTTGGGGTGTCAAGATGTGACCGTTGTATACCGAAGGACACGGACAGAAATGCCCGCTAATGAGAGCGAAGTCCTTCAAGCAGAGGAAGAAGGGGTTAACTTTACTTTTCTAACTGTACCTTGTGAGGTAAAGGGAATCGATGGAAAGGTTACCTCTCTTCATTGTCTAAGAACGGAATTGGGACCGCAAGATACGAGCGGCAGACGCAGGCCCGTTCCTGTCCAGGGGAGTGACTTTCTACTGGAAATTGACTCGGTTGTTACGGCCATTGGCCAGACTGTTGATCGAGCGGGTCTAACAACATTGAACGGCCTGAAATGGTCCAAGCGTAACACTATCGCAATCACCACTTCGAGCATGGAAACTTCGAAGGAAGGTATGTTTGCGGCTGGTGATGTGGTTTTAGGCCCTGCTACAGTCGTTGAAGCCATCGGAGGAGGTAAAAGGGCTGCCGAGGCCATAGATCGATATCTGCTAAGGATCCCTCAACCCAAAATGCCCCCTGTGCCAGTTCGCCGTCGTTACGTTGAATGCATGGAAGTGTCAGCAACAACCAAGATGAATCTCAGCCGTCCCCAAATGCCTATGTTAAGCAACGACAGAAGACGTGTGACATTTCAGCAAGCGGAGCTGGGCTACTCCGAAGACAATACTCGGGAAGAGGCCCGGCGCTGTCTCAGATGCGACCTATGCGTCCGCTGCGGGCGTTGTGTCGAGATATGCCATAAAGAGTTGGGGCTTGACGCCTTGCAGATGGGGTATTTGGACTCTGAACACCCTAAACCTACAGACTTTAGGATTACCGCTGAAAGGTGCATACTCTGTGGAGCCTGCGCAGCCAACTGCCCAACCAAGGCCATACACATTGACGACCAAAGGGATATGAGAGTTCTAAATCTGTGCGGAACCATACTTAATCGTCTCAAGGTCGAATACTGCGACAGATGTGGGGCTACCATCGGACCTGCAAGATATCACGACTATATCAAAAAAAAGGTCCAGGGGATAAGCCGCCATGTATATGATTCTACGTTATGTATCGCCTGTGCAAGGAAGGTTAGAGCAAGACAGCATGTTGAAATATCACCTCCTAAAATTTGAAACCAGTGTACTGCAGCTAAGGGAGGAAGAGATTCTGGACATAGTTGCAGTCAGGGGTAAAGTGATCGGAGGAAGACAATGACATTTCGTAGAGGACAAAAAGTTAAAATATTTAAAAGATCACGAGATGAGAGCTGGCAGGAATACATGGACGACTATGTCGGTTTACATGGCATTGTAACCGACCCTGATGAAAGTAAGAACGACCCTGATGCCCTTATCGAGGTCACTCTCGATCGCAGGGGAACACATCGATTCCCTCAAGATTGCTTGCGTCTCCTTGAAGATTAGCAAGGCAATTTTGATATCAATTCATTCCAGAAATGGATGGAAACAAGCTATGCGTATCGGTGAAATTATAGAACAAGAAGGCCGAAAGGTTTTTGAAATCGATTGTGGCCTCGCGGTGGAAGATGCCATCAATTTGATGACCGATAAAGAGACATCGGCCCTGATTGTAATAGAAGGTGGCCGGACTGCAGGAATCTTTACGGAACGTGACGTACTGCTAACCTACGTTAAATTCGGCCATAAACCTTTTGGAAAAATCATATTAAAAAACGCTATGACCAACAAATTGATCGTGGCAAAACCCGAAGACGAGATTGAGGCCCTTATTTCGTTAATGATTCAGGTAGACATCAGGCATTTGCCAGTGGTTGAGAACGGGAAAATCATTGCGTTGCTCTATATTTGTGACCTTTTACAGCATCAGGTGGGAACTCTATCCGCTGATCTTCACTATCTGGAGGAATACGTAAGCGATTTGCATGAGGCGGATCACAATTAGTCATTTAGTTGTTTCCAAAACAACTGTGGCACAAAACAAAACGAGAGTTCTAGTGCCTAGCTCAAACCATGGAGAAGGGTAAAGTGATTAAGGTCATGATCGATAACAATGTCTTTGAGGCGGATGAAGAAATGACAGTGCTTCAGGTCGCTAGGACAAATGGGATCAAAATCCCTACCCTTTGCTATCATGAAGCGCTTAAGCCCATAGGATCCTGCAAATTGTGTGCGGTTGAAGTGAAAGGTCGTTCGGGACGGCAGATGACTATGCTTTCATGCATTCTCAAAGTCAGGGAAGGGCTGGAAATAAAGACCCATGGTAAACTAGTTACCAGGGCCCGCACAACAGCTTTCCGAAAATTACTAACCATGGCTCCTGAGTCTAAGTGGATAAGGAATTTGGCAGTCACTCATGGGGTTGACCTAGGTCCACCACCGGATGGTTGTGTGCGATGTGGCTTATGTGTTCGCGTCTGTAAAGAAGTAGTTGGCGCGGGAGCCCTAAAAATGGAAAAGCGGGATGGCAGGTCATTTGTGGTGCCAACCGAAGGGCTATGCATTGGCTGCGGTACATGCACCAGTCTCTGTCCCACAGGAGCGATACAAATGACAGATAAAGAAGATATGAGGACTATTTCCATCAGAGACGAAATTATTGGGGTGCATGACTTAGAGCGCTGTGAGATCTGTGGCAAATATTTCGCTTCCCAAAAATTCCTTGATCATGTCCTCATGCGAACCAGCAGACACACGGACGTTAAAGAACATCACCTGTACTGTCCCACCTGCGCCAAGCTCTCCTCAGATAACATAAAATCTTCCCTGAAACTCAAGTGATGGATGGGGTCAGGTCTTGCCATGGTACGGGAGCTCTGTGACCATTTCATCTCCTTCAGTAAGTTTTCACCTTTTTTAATGTCACTGCATAGCGATTGTATGTCTTTGATGCCAAAGCCTGCCGCCATATTTGATTTTCTACCGCTCCGCTATCATCCTGCCTTTTCTCCGTAAGGGAACACACAAACACATTGTCCAAGGTCAAGCCCTGGCCCCAAATCTCTCTTGACACCGATCAAATGTTCGGTTATTAGGCCTAACGGAAGCCAAACTAACCTTTAAGAAATGTTTAGGATTCACCGGAGGAAATAGACTAGATGACTGAGGAAACACAACCAACCCAAACCCCATCCGAAGGTGGACAAAAAAAGAAGCTAACGTTGGAGTGGCTTGTGGGACTTGTCCTGCTGGGGATTATCCTGGTAACAAGCTACTGGTGGGTCTTCATGCGGAATCGTGTCTCTACTGACGACGCCTATGTCATGGCTGACATTGCCGCCGTCAGCAGCCGGGTCCCCGGCAATCTTTCTCGTATATATGTTGAGAATGACGATTATGTTAATAAGGGGGATGTGCTTGTAAAGCTGTACCCCCAAGACTATCAGGCCAAGATGGATGCGGCCAAGGCAGATCTGGCAAGGGTTGAATCCGAAACCAGCATCTCCGAGGTCAATCTCCGTCTTACTGACACCCAAACAGATGCCCAGGTTCAGGTCTCAAAGGCCACGGCCCAATCAGCCAAGGACAAACAACGTGAGGCGCGCCACCGCCTTGAGGAACTCAAGCAAAACAAGGCCGCTGCCCAGGCGGAATTCAATCAGGCCAAACGGGATTCCAAACGAATTAGCGACCTCTTCCAACAAGGGGCGGGATCAGAGCAATTGCTGGATAGAGCTCAGACCACCCTTAAGAAAGCAGGGGCCCAACTTGAGGCCACGAATGCTCAAATCGCCATGGCAAAGGCCTCTCTGGAAATGGACACCCAGGGGATTGATCGAGCCAATGCCCAGATGGATTCCAGTTTGGCGGATCGACTGAAGGTAGAAATCAAAAGGTACAAACTTGCCGCCCTCAAGGCCGAACGCTCCGAAAAGGAGGCCAACCTAAAGGCAGCAGCGCTTAATCTTTCCTACTGTACTATCAAGGCCCCCATCTCCGGATATATCGCCCAGAAAAGAATCCAGGTGGGGGACCATGTCCAGCCGGGTCAGCCCATCCTTGCCATTGTCCCCTTGGAGGATGTCTATGTAGAGGCCAATTTCAAGGAAACCCAGTTGAAGGACATGCGCCTGGGGCAATCGGCCACTATTAAAGCGAACATCTATCCGGGTTACACCTACCATGGCAAACTCGTGGGTATCCGCGCCGGCACGGGGGCCGCCTTTTCCCTGCTGCCACCCGAGAACGCCACCGGCAACTGGATCAAAGTGGTCCAGAGGGTTCCGGTCAAGATTCGCCTGGATGCCCCCCCGCCCAAGGACTATCCTTTGAGGGTAGGCCTTTCCCTTGATGTGACCATCAATACCTCTGATAAGAGTGGGCCAAGGCTGGTCACTGCAAGCCGAAAAAACAGATAGGACCGAGACTGTGGATCAGGCTTCCGCACGTAAGACTAATAAGTGGCTTGTGGCCATGACCGTGATCCTGCCGACCTTCATTGAGATCATGGACATCAGTGTAGTCAATGTGTCTCTCCCCCATATCCAGGGAAGTCTTAATGCCGGTCTGGACGAAGTCACCTGGGTACTCACTTCATACATGGTGTCAAACGCCATTATAATTCCTATAACCGGATGGCTGGCCAGCGTCTTCGGTCGAAAGCGGTATCTAATATCCTCTATTCTACTTTTTACCATCAGTTCAATACTGTGTGGTGCGGCTCCAACTCTCGCCACCCTCGTTATCGCTCGAATTGTTCAGGGACTGGGCGGCGGCGGGCTACAACCGCTTTCACAGGCCATCCTTCTTGAATCATTTCCTGTGGAAGAACATGGAATGGCCATGGCCGTTTTTGGGATAGGCGTCGTTCTTGCGCCAATCCTTGGCCCTGTCCTTGGAGGCTGGATCACAGATACCTGGAGCTGGCGATGGGTATTTTATATAAATGTCCCGGTAGGGCTCCTGGCCATCCTTCTGGCGGTTATTTTTATCTCTGATCCTCCCTATATCCGTAAGGCCAAGCGCATTGATTACTGGGGACTTGGCCTCATTGCAGTGGGGATAGGGTGTCTACAGATCGTCCTGGACAAAGGAGAGAGAGAAGATTGGTTTGACTCACATTTTATTCTTGTTATGAGCGTAATTGCCGGAGCGGCCCTGATTCTCTTCATTTTCAGGGAGCTTCGTGCAAAATATCCCGTGGTGAACCTGCGTGTGTTTCGTGACAGAAGCTTTACCGCAGGCAACCTGATTATGTTTAGCGGATTTTTTTGCCTCTTTGGAAGCATTGTCATGTTGCCGCTCTACCTCCAAAATCTCATGGGATATACAGCGGTCTGGGCAGGGCTGGTGCTGGGTCCTGGTGCAATCGCCAGTCTCTTCATCATGCCTGTTGCCGGCTATTTGATGAAGAAGGGCGTCAAGCCGCAAGGACTCCTCGCACTTGGGATTGGACTCTTGGCCTGTTCACTATGGATGATGTCCGGTTTCAATCTTGAAGCCAGTTTCGCCGCCGTTGCATGGCCAAGGGTGGTCCAGGCCCTGGGTCTGGGCCTGTTCTTTGTACCAGTGGCGGCGGCCACGTATGTGAACATACCCAAAGAAGAAATGGGAAATGCCACAGGAGTCTTTAATCTTCTCCGGAACATAGCGGGGAGTTTCGGGGTCGCTATTGCAACAACGGTCCTTTCTCAGCGTTCTCAAGTACATCAGACCTTTTTGGTCGAACACATTACCCGCTTTAATCCTGCTTTTCAAATGCACTGGCATCAGATGCTTCAACTTACTCCAGGAAGAGAAACGTACCTCGGTCAATCAGGCCCTGTTCTCGCGGGCATTTATGGTGAAGTGCTTCGACAGGCAAGCATGCTGGCCTTCAACGACACATTTTGGTTATATGCCTGGTTCACCGCCCTGGTCGCGCCCTTGACCCTTCTCTTTAAAGCACGATCCAGGGATCATTAGTGATAGGTCCTCCCATCTTCCCTAAAGCTCAGAACCAAATATTCATGCTGATTCATATTCCCTGCCCTCTAAGCTTGACAAAAAGGCACATCCCTGCAACAGTTCATGAGGCTAATCCCTGAGCCATGACAGCCCCCTAATTGAGCCGATGCCCAATTATACATAGCTTATACTGTTCTCGTAAAAATCTGATTAATTCCGTTTCCCGGCAACTGACAACTGCCAACCGGCAACTATCAATTGAGCGTCTTCGCTCAATTGGGCTATAACATATATCAAACAAATAGCACCCAAGGGGTATTCTCATGTTGCCTTATCCGAAAATCAATCCTGACCTGATCCACTTTGGTCCCATCCATGTCCGCTGGTATGGAATCATGTATCTCCTTGGCTTTCTTGCGGCCTATGTGCTCGTTCAAAGGCAGGAACGCTCCCGTGAGATCGGGCTGGACAAAAATCTTGCCCAGGACCTTATTTTCTACCTGGCCATAGGTCTGGTAGTGGGCGCGCGCCTGGGGTATCTCCTCGTCTACCAGTACCACGAATATGCTTATTACCTCCACCATCCAATTGAGATTATTGCCACGTGGCACGGGGGCATGTCCTTCCATGGAGGTCTTATAGGGGCACTCGCAATGGGATGGTGGTTCTGTCGCCGAAGGGGCATCGCCTTTTGGGCCGCAGCGGATAGCGTGGCAGTCACCGTCCCCATAGGGCTGGCCTTGGGGCGTCTGGGAAATTTCATAAACGGGGAACTCTATGGTCGTCCCTCTCACGTACCCTGGGCCATGATCTTTTCAGATGGAGGTCCGCTGCCCAGGCATCCTTCCCAATTATACGAGGCGCTTCTCGAAGGCCCAGTCCTTCTTGTCCTCCTATGGTCTCTGCGTAAAAGGCCCTTTCGCGACGGAATGATGGTAGTATTCTTCCTGTTCTTTTATGGTCTGTTTCGCTTCTTCCTGGAGTTCTTTCGAGAGCCGGACCCACAGCTTGGTACAATCATTGGTTTTCTCACCATGGGTCAGATCCTGTGTATGCTCATGGTACTAGCCGCCCTGCTTCTCGCTCTTATATTGCGCCACATTTCCAAAGATCGCGGATAACGGACATCCCCTCCGTCAAATAAGTTGACATCAGGACGGGGAGAATTTGAGATCAAGGAAAACCGCGGGAGAAATGTTTAAATGATCCACGATTTGCTATGGATTCTTCTTGGTGGCGGTATCCTTCTTATCATTGTTGGACTGTGGTTTGGAATCTATTACTGGCTCAGCCCAAACGTGAAGGCCCCTCATGGAAAAGCCCGGATCACTGGACCGTGTGGAGACACCATGGAAATCTCTTTACAATTTAAAAATGACCGGGTTCTTAAGACGTCTTACTGGACCGACGGCTGTCTGCACAGCATGAACTCTGTTTGTGTCGCAACAGATCTGGCCAAGGGGAAAACCCCCGATGAGATAACCCATATTGACGCCAACTTGATCCAAGAGTCTATCGGAGGGCTCCCGAGAGACCAGCTCCACTGCGCAGAACTAGCCGAGCAGACGCTCCAGGCAGCATTACATAACTATTTGGTTAATTTGTGTGGAAAGACATGCTGCCAGGAGTGCACAAGAATATGACAGCGTATCAAAGACAGTCAGGACTCTCCGGCTCAAGTGGCACTTTACTGAAGACCACCGGAATCACCCCCACCACCAGAAAGCCTTTCAGAAAGCCCTCCTCTTTCCCCGTAAGACACGGAAGCACAGGTAGCCCGCAAGGACAAGGAAAAGGCCGTCTCGAATAAGATACCATCCCATAGGGGCACCATGAGTGGTGGAATTGCTTGTGCTGAAACAGCCACAATGCACATCCAGCCCCCGTGCCGCATTGAACAAAATCGCCACAAAAAAAATGCCAATAAGCAGACTACTCAAAAAAGAGGCACCCGGCAGCCAGAGCCCAAGGATCAGACACAGGCCGATAACAAGCTCTAACCATGGCAGGACTATAGCGGTCGAGTCTATGAGATAAGCAGGCAGAATCTTGTAGTTGTAGACCGCCTCCGCAAAGGCAGCAGGGTGGTGGATTTTATCCAGGCTGGCATAGATAAATATTCCCCCAAGAATGAATCTTAACACCAGGAGTACACGCTGGCTATTTGCGCGCATTTCCAATCTCCAATATACATTACTTACGTGATCTACAATACCTCAAACTGTAAGACTTTATATGCTCTCAAGCCGCATTGTCCCTGTGGACCACATCATTCAGGACTGGTGCCCTTTTTAGTTGGAAGTCCATGTTCTTTCCAAAGATTCCAGCCATCTATAAGTTCCCGTACATTATCATAACCCATATAGAACAACTCCAGGGCCAAATCCTTGCTCAGAGAGCACCCTTCCCCATCACAGTATGTGATGATCAATGAATCCTTGGGTATATTGCACATGGCCGCGTTCAAATATTTATTCGCCTCTTCAAACGGAAGATTTCGGGCACCCAGGATATGGCCTTCTTGATAGGACTCAGGGGAACGGGCATCTAGGAACACGGCGCGCTTGGAATAAAAGCTTTGCTGGGCCTCGTCTAACCCGATTACCAGGGTCTTACCCGGTTCGATGGCGAGTTGGGCCTCAGGAGACCAGTCGCCTACCATAGAGAGCCCGTCAGAACGGACTTGATTGACCACAATCCCAAGGGCAATGCCAAGAAAAAGTATGCCGATCACCTGCCATAAAACCTGGAGCCCTAATTGTCGCAACATTCTTCTTGTAGATATATCTTTAACAGCTTGCACACTCTTGTCCAAAAACGGTTTTTGCAAGGTTGCTTTCACCTCCGAGGCGCTGAACAAGCAGAGGGAATATATTTTCTTTTGCCATTGACAGGCCTTGATTTTTCCTTGCTATAGTCTTTTCCTTTAGTTGATGAAACATAGTGGGCAGCAAATGTTTCACTTCTTCAGGAGAATTGCTGCCCTGTTTTTCATACGGCCTTTGCCTTTCGTAGGACAACCGGGATGTCAGCCCAATTTCCCCTCGATAAATCCGGGCCGCTCGAATGCGGGATCGGGATAGGTGTAAAATCCCTTCCCGGTTTTGACGCCCAGGTACCCCTTGTCCACATACTGCTTCAGGAATGCCGCATTGGCCATGGCCTGTGGATCCTTGAGCTGGTTGGCCCAGTAATCGGTGATCTTCCATACAGTATCCAGGCCGATACTGTCCATAATCCCGAACGGCCCTACAAGGGTATGCATCACCCCCATCCAGGCGCGGTCGATATCCGCCACCTCGGCGACCTTGTTGGCGGCAAGGGACTGGGCGGACTTGAGCAGTTCCATGAGCATGGCGTTGAACACATACCCGAAATTTTCCTTTTTCAACACGATCGCCACCTGGCCGATACTTTCTGCAAAGTCTTTCACCATCTGAAGGGTGTCTTCAGATGTCCCCGGATGGGGCATGATATCAACGATGTTATTGAAGCGGACATCATGGAAATGAAATGCCGCAAACCTGTCGGGCCGGCCGGTGGCCTCTGCGATCATGGATGGAATCAGCGAGGATGTATTGGTGGTGAAAACGGTACGGGGCGGACAGATATCGTTGAACCGGCCGAACACCCGGCCTTTCAGCTCAGGATCCTCCGGCACGGATTCACTGACAAAATCGGCGTTTTTGCCCGCCTTATCCGCATCTGATGTCATCTGTATCCGCTGCATCACTGCCGGAACATCCTCATCTTTCAGCCGTCCGGCAGAGGTGTAATTCTTGGCCAGCTTGCCGATCCGTTCTGCGGCTTTATCAAGAACATCCTCCTTCACATCATAAAACATCACGTCATACCCGCTCACGGCGCACTGAAACCCGATCTGCTGCCCCATGTTGCCTGACCCGATGATCAATACCTGTTTTACCTCGTCGATCTTCACCGTTTGCCTCCTTTTTATATATAATCAAATTCTGTCCGTTTATATCACAAAGGCCTCCCAGCAACAATCTTTACATCTGATGAATTGAGAAATAATGCATTTGATTTGAAATATAATAAAGTTGACAAATTTGATGTTTACATTTATTTCTCAATAATTATTATTAAAAAAATTTGCACCAGAGATCATCCCCTGCCTCCCAAACCCGCAGGCATCAGGAACAACAACACTACCGGTGTGTTGAGGATTATCTCTTTCACGATCCTGATTATCCAATGAGGCTTATGCCTCTCGAAGATCCCGTTTCTCGCGGGGATGATTTTTATAAACCGTAATTTACCTGAAAGTCTATACAGGAGAAGAAAATGGATGACCCCGTGCTTTTTGATGTTGAAAACAGGATTGCCCTTATCACCTTGAACCGGCCTGAAAGACGCAATGCCATAAACCAGGCACTCTTGATAATGCTTTATGATTATATTGAAAAGATCACCCGCGATGACGACATCCGGGTGGCGATTATCACGGGAAACGGCAGCTCATTCTGTTCCGGTCTTGACCTTGATATCATTTTAACCGAAAACCTGGTCGATCCCCGGGGCGACGGGTCAGACCTGCCCGACCTGATCAATGCCTGTAAAAAACCTATTATCGGCGCGATCAACGGCCACGCCATCACAGGCGGATTTGAACTCGCCCTGAACTGTGATTTCCTGATCGCTTCCGAGCAGGCCTCATTTGCAGACACCCATACAAAGGTGGGTTTCCATCCCGGGTGGGGGATGACGCAGCTTCTCCAGCAGGCCGTCGGCCGACGCAGGGCGCGTCACATGTCTTTTACCTGCGCCTTTATCAATGCGCAAAAGGCGTATGAGTGGGGCCTTGTCAATGAAGTCGTCACCCACGATACGCTCCTCCCCCGTGCAAAGGAGATTGCAGGCGAGATTTGCGTTGTAAATCAGGATATGCTGTCGGTGGTCAGGGACTTAATCGATTATCGAGACCGGGCAACACTGGAAGCGGCGTTAGCCCACGAGCGGGAAGGGTACAAGGCGTTTATTAAAAAGCACCTGGGAAAATCGTAGGGTAAGAAAAAGCAGGTTGGGGCAGGGCGTTGCCTATGTAGTTTATGAAAAATAGTGGCCAGTAAATATTTGACGTCTTCAGGAAAATTGCCGCCTTGTTTTAATCGAATATTTTCGTCGACCATGGATATGTCCCATGTCAAGGACTGCCCCCCAACGTTTCAGCTTCACGGTAGAGACCGTGCAAATCGAAACTTCAACTTACGATTTGCACAGACACGAGGGTGTGCGAGATTACAGCTCCGCGAATGGCAGGGCCGTCACGACCGGGCCAAGAGGAAGCATTATATCGCCCGGATGCACCACGTACCCCGGCATCGCCTTGTCTCCCAAGTCCTTCTGGAATGTTTTGATTGCGGAGGCCATGGCCGGGCGTGGAGTGGCTGACAGCTTCACCTCGATGGGCACAAGCTTCCCGCCTGTCTCTACCACGATATCCACTTCCGTCCCTGCGATGGTCCGCCAGAAGTAGACTTGCGGCTCGATACCACGATGCGTAAGGGTCTTCACGATTTCGGAGAGCACCGCAGTTTCCATGATAGCACCTCCCATGGGACCGGAAGCCGCATGTTCAGGGTCCCTCAGACCCGCAATGTAGCAGAGTGTGCCCACATCCGTGAAATAAATCTTCGGTGTCTTGACGAGCCGTTTACCGACGTTGGCGAAGTACGGGCGAAGTACGATCACCTGGTAAGTAGCTTCCAGCACAGATAGCCATGCCTTGGTCGTGTTGACCGCTACGCCCAGGTCCCGGGCGACATCGGTCAAGTTCAAGAGCTGGGCGCTTCTGGCCGCCAGGGCCCGGAGGAAATTCTGGAACTGGGACAGGTCCCCGACCTGCCTGAGCGTGCGCACGTCCCGTTCGAGGTATGTCTGGACATAGCTGGCATGCCACAGGTTTGCATCCCGCTTGGGATGTGCAACAAGTTCCGGGTAGCCGCCTCTCAGGAATCCCTTCCAAAGCTCGCGAAATGCGGAGGGTTTTTCCGGAGACGACCGGCGCTTGGACTCCCATGGCAAGGAAACCCGCGGCATTCCCTCCGCCTCCCGCCTTGAAAGCGGCAAAAGGCGAAGCATCGCAGCACGACCTGCCAATGACTCGGTCACCTTCTCCATGAGCAAAAGGTTCTGTGAGCCGGTCAATAGGAATTGCCCGCTCCTGTGCCGGTCAGCGTCGATCTTCTCTTTAATGTAGGGAAGCAGGTCGGGAGTGTACTGTACCTCATCGAATATCACGGGAGGCGGGTACATTTCCAGGAAGGTACGCGGGTCTTCCATGGCGGACGCGCGAACATCCGGCGGCTCCAGAGAAACGTACCGGTAACGCATTCCGAAAAGATGCTGCAGAAGCGTTGTTTTGCCGGATTGGCGCGGTCCGGTCAGTAGCACGACGGGGAACTCGGAGGCGGCCTTCTTGAGGACCGGCTCCAGCGACCTTTTGATATAAGTCGGGCTCATGGTTAATCTCCTTGGTGGATATTATGCATTTCAAATGCAAAATGTCAAGCAGAAAAGAGGGTTTTTTGCGATGCAGAGGTGTTTTTTCTCTTGACTCGCCCTTTAATGGGTGGCCCCATTTATTCACAGCATTTCGGAGTAAAGAGCCGCCCACGTCGTGTTTCAATCCACGCCCCCGCATGGGGGGCGACCGATTATCCGTTGAAGACTGACCTGTTAAGCGTGTTTCAATCCACGCCCCCGCATGGGGGGCGACGTGCTATTTAGGGCGGGAGATGTTGCCTTGACGGGTTTCAATCCACGCCCCCGCATGGGGGGCGACCCCGACGGCGGCCATAACAATCGCCATCTTCGTGTTTCAATCCACGCCCCCGCATGGGGGGCGACAATAGATAACTTCAATGATGCGATAAAAGATGTTGTTTCAATCCACGCCCCCGCATGGGGGGCGACTACTGGTGCGCGGATAGGAAGAGGGAATGATTTAGTTTTACTAA